>JAJYWB010000138.1 GCA_021791715.1 Planctomycetota bacterium
TGGAGATGACGCTCGTTTTGGCGGGCCTTCGGTTGGGCAAAGAGACGATCCAGCATTTTCGAGAGAGTCTTAAATCGATGACCACGTTGAAAGAATCGTCGTATTATCAAATCGTGCACGGCGAGGGTCTCGAGGAGGGCCTCGAGAGGGGCCTTAAGGAGGGCCTCGAGAAGGGGCTCGAGAAGGGGCTCGAAAAGGGCCTTAAGGAGGGGCTTGAGAAGGGTCTCGAGGAGGGCCTCGAAAAGGGACTCGAAAAGGGGCTCGAAAAGGGCCTCAAGGAGGGTCTCGAGAAGGGCCTCGAGAAAGGCCTAGAGAAGGGAAAGATTGCGGGGGCGCGAACGATCTTGTTCCGTCTCGGCGAGGTTCGATTCGGCAAGCCGAACAAAACGATCCGCGCCGCGATCGAAGCGATCGACGAACTCGATCGGCTCGAGAAAATGACCGATCGGATCCTCTCCGCGAACAGTTGGCGGGAATTGATCGATCAATCCAAGTCGGATCGGAATTAACATTCATCCGACGAAATCGTGAGGACGATCCCGTTTGGGAGGGCGAACCTCCTGGTGAGCCGCATTATGATGTTAGCGATCCCTGATGGTGAGAACGGCCTTGTCGCCGGTTTTATTAAGATGGCGAACCTCTTGGTGAGCCGGCATGTTTTCATTTTTGATTGCGATCCCGTTTGGGAGGGCGAACCTCCTGGTGAGCCGCGTTATGATGTTTGCGATTATTGACCGAAAAAACGGCCTCTTCGCCGGAGTTCAAGAAAAGAGGCTCACCGGGAGGTTCGCCCTTCTAGATGTAAACATATTAATATATATTATCAATATATGTTTGTTTTGTTAATGAATTGGCGCGAGAACCGGCAAGATCGCGCCGATCGGGCCTCGAGAGCTTTTCCGGATAGCCTCTTGGTCGATTTCATCAATCGGAAGTTGAGCGATCCGAATCAACCACGATCGTCATGGAATCGCCGTCGTATCGCCTGGCGAGAATCGCTCGTTCGACCTTGCGAACCGAGGCGCGGCAAACGATTATGGTGATCCGGCCGCGACGGGCGATCGGACGCTCCGGCGTCGCCGCGGCTTTGTCGTCTTAAACATCGGTGTGAACGGGTTTTAGGAAGGATTGTCGGAATGATCGATCCCCGCACGGCGAGCGGCCTGCGCGATTTGGGGCCCTCCGTCGCGGTCCCTCGCGAGCGATTGACGACGACGTTCCGCGCCGTTTTCGCGTCGTTCGGGTTCACCCCGATCGAGACGCCGCACATCGAACGCATGGACGTCCTCACAGGCAAAGGCGCGGGTTCCGACGAAGTCCTCCGCCAGATCTTCGAGGTCGTTAACAAAGGGGGCGAACGAGGCGAACTCGCGCTCCGGTTCGATCTCACCGTGCCGTTGGCTCGGTTCATCTCCAAACACATCGATGAACTCGGAGTCCCGTTCAAACGGTACGCGATCGGCTCGGTCTTTCGCGGCGAACGTCCCGCCAAAGGACGCTTTCGCGAATTCGTGCAGTGCGATTTCGACATTCTTGGAACCGAAAGCGCCTTCGCCGACGCCGAGACGGCGCATGTCATCCACGATTCGCTCGCGGCCGCGGGGATTCCCGAGTTCACGATCTCGATCAACAATCGCAAAATTCTCGACGGGTTTTTGGAGTCGATCGCCGCGGGAGGTCGATCCGCCGCGGTCCTTCGGTCGCTCGATAAACTCGCCAAGATCGGTAGCGAAGGCGTACGAGACGAATTGACCGGACGACGCCGACGCAAAGAAATCGATTCCGCCGACGATTCGGCCGACGAACAAGCGGCGAAACCTCGGATCGATGATTTAACGTCCGATAAAAATGAGCAAGCTTTTACGGAGTCGCGATCCGAGCTTGCCGAAGAGCCTCCGCTGAATTTGGATCAGGCCGATCGGTTGCTCGATTTCGTCGAGGCGGGCAAAGGGCGATACGACGCGCTCGATTACTTAGCGGCGATCGTCAAAGATTTTCCGACGGCGGTCGCGGGGATCGAGAATTTGAGGACGATCCTCAATCTGCTCGATTCGGTCGGCGTTCCCGAGCGTCGGGTGCGGGTCGATTCGGCGCTCGCACGCGGGCTCGATTATTACACGGGGGTCGTTTTTGAAACGACGGTGAACGGCTGGGAGCGGTTCGGCAGCGTCAGTTCGGGCGGACGATATGATAATCTCGCGGGATTGTTCACTAGCCGGCGGATTCCAGGCGTCGGGGCTTCGATCGGGCTCGATCGACTGACGGCTCTGATGGACGAGGCCGGCCTGTTGAAACATCAGGCCAACGCGGGAGGGGTTCTCGTCGTCCAGTTTCCAGGAGTCGACGCGCGGGTATCGGCTTCGATCGCGGCGCGGCTGCGGCGAATCGGGATCGCCGCCGAGGTTTATCCCGATCCGATCGCGATGGGGAAACAACTCGGTTACGGAAGCGCGCGGGGGCGAGCGTTCGCGGTGATCGTCGGGCCCGACGAAGCGGCGAAAGGAACCTTCAACCTGCGCGATCTGGGAACTCGCAAGGAACGGAGGGATCTGCCGCTCGATCGGCTTGAAGACGAGGCGATCGCCGCGATCGGCGTTACTAAATAAGTAAAACTTTTCATGATAAATCGATTCGAGAGATTGATGTTGATTGAAGCGAGACGGCGATCGGGAGCGAACTTGTGAATTCGTCGATCGAGCATATTTACGAGAGACCGATCGATCCCGTCCGGGGGACTTCGGATCGACCGCCGCGCGAGTTCGCGGTTCTCGCCGAGCTTTCGCGCCGGCTTTTCGACCGGTTCGCGCTCGCGGGTTACGAGCCGATGAGCACTCCGGTGCTCGAATACACCGAGCTTCACGAGCGGAAGAGCGGAGCGGCGATCGTTTCCAAGTTATATGAACTTGCGTTTGATCATCAAAGCGACGCTCGTCTGTGCCTTCGGCCCGAGCTGACGGCGAGCGTGGTTCGCGCTTATACGGCGCTCCGCGAAGCTCCGCGATCTCCCTGGCGGGTGAGCACGGCGGGGCCGGTGTTTCGGTATGAGACGCCGAAGACGGGGGTGCTGCGCGAGTTCGAGCAGGTGGGGGTCGAGCTTCTGGGCGCCTCGGGCGCCGCGGCCGACGGCGAGATCATCGCGTTGGCGGATTGGTCGCTCGCGGCGACGGGATTAAAAGACGCGAAGATACGCATCGGTCATGTCGGCTTGATTCAAGAGGTGTTCGAGCGATCGGGTTTGCCTCGATCGGCGCGGAGCACGCTGATCGAGATGCTCGCCGACGCCGCGGGATCGGGCGACAACGTCGAGTCGCTTGAAACGGGGCTCAATCAACTGTTGATTCGTTTGGAATCGGGCGAGGGGGCGAGCGACCCCGCGGCGCGATCCGACGGGAATTCAAGCCGCGACGCGTCGACCTCGCGGACCGATTCCGCGGGGTCTTCCGTTTCCGACGCCGAGGCCGAGATCGATCGGCTGTTTCGCACGCTCGTTCCCGAGGTTTCGGGGCGAAGGTCGGCGGCCGAGGTTCTCGACAGAATGAGACGCAAGTGGG
The DNA here is from genome assembly GCA_021791715.1 of Planctomycetota bacterium. Taxonomy (GTDB): domain Bacteria; phylum Planctomycetota; class Planctomycetia; order Isosphaerales; family Isosphaeraceae; genus JAKBCQ01. The sequence continues at coordinate 3,552 of JAJYWB010000138.1, forward strand.
AGCTGGCGCGGACGCTTCGAGGCGGGGTTTCGAATTTGCGCGAGCGGATCCGCGAACTCGCCGAGATCAAAGGTTCCGCACATCAGGCGTTATCTCTTTTAAAAAAGCGATTAGGCGAAAGCGCATCGAATTCGATCGCCGAGATCGAGGGGATCGTTGCGGCGACGGTCGCGCACGGGATCGACCCCGATCGGATCGAGGTCGATCTCGGATTCGGCAGGGGGATCGGCTTTTATTCGGGGATGATTTTCGACGTCGTCGCCGCGACGGTCGACGGGACGATCGAGGTGTGCGGCGGAGGACGTTACGACGGCCTGGCGCGGGTTCTCGGCAGCGACCGCGACGCGAACGGGGTCGGCTTCGCGCTCGGTCTCGAAAGGCTCGCGCACGTACTCAACCTTCAGGGTCAAAAAAGCGAGCGGAACGCGATCGATCGCTCCTCGACTCTCGTCGTCGCGGCGAGCGCGGGGTGTATGACCGAAGCGATCAAACACGCGCGCCGGCTCCGCGACGCGGGTTCGCGGGCGATCGCGTGTCACGAGCCGATCGGATCGATCGAGCGGGCGGTAAGCCGGGCGCGCGATCATCGCGTCGGCTCGCTCGCGTACGTGACGGGATCGATCGAAACTCCCGGATCGATTCTTGAACAAAAAATTGAGCATCTTTAAAGAATGAATCAAATGACACAAGATAGAATAGAAATGATCCGGATCGCTTTACCCTCGAAGGGGCAATTGCACGAGGGGGCGGTCGAGCTGTTGCGATCGTCGGGTTATAAGATTCGCCGGGGGAACGATCGGCAATACGAGGCGACGATCGCGGGAAGGCCGAGGTTTCGAATTATTTTCATGCGGCCGACCGATATCGTCGCTCAGGCGCACGAGGGACGGTGCGTTTTGGGGGTGACGGGATACGACGTTTACGCCGAGCGCGCCGCCGAATCGTGCGACGCCGCGGTCGTCTCGGCCGATCTCGGTTACGGGGGGTGCAGGCTCGTCGTCGCGGTCCCCGAGAGCTGGGTCGACGTCGCGCACATCCTCGATCTCGCCGATCTCGCCGCCGAGTTTAAAGCGGGAGGCAGGGCGTTTCGCGTCGCGACCAAATATCCGGCGCTCACGCGTGCGTATTTTCGTCGGTATGGTATCTATCATTATCGAATTATTGAATCCGAAGGGGCTCTCGAGCCTCAGCCGAGCCTTGGGATCGCCGACGTGATCGTCGACCTGACGAGTTCGGGGGTGACGCTTAAAGAGAACAGGCTCCGCGAGATCAAGGCGGGGACGGTTCTTGAATCGGCGGCGTGTTTGATCGGTCACGCTCCGTCGCTGAGGTCGCTCGTCGCCGAGGGGGACGAAGGCGACCTGGCGATACTTCTCGACGCGATCGACGGAGTGCGGGGTTCCGAAGACATGCGTCATCTCGAGGTCGTGGGAGGTCCCGCCGAAGGGGTCGATTGTTTCGATCCCCGAACCCCCGAGGCGGTCGCCGCTTATCTGATCGAATCGGGAGCTCGGCATGTTTGTCGAGGAGACGTTTGGGACGATCACGGTCGACCCGCGTGGCGCGTCACGGCGCTGATTCCCGAGGGAAGGATCGCGGCGTGCCGAGGCCCTCTTTTTCGCCTGGGAGCGGGCAGGATCGTCGGCCTCGCGGCGCGGTTCGTTTACGATCGCAATACTGAATCGACATTTTATCAATTAATAAAAACGCTTGAGAAAAAAGAATCGGAATCCGTTACAAATTGACGGCCGGGATTCGACGGAGTTCCGATATTTCGGAGGATGTTTGGAAAGAAAGCCGAATATTCATCGGGTTCTTGGGGCGAATCCTCAATCGAGCGACGACCTCTTACGACCGGGCGAACGATATTTTGACGACGAATAATTATTTGGAGACAAATGAGAATATAACGGCGATCGATCTTGGGCGGGCGAACCTTCCCGTGTGCCGTATCCAAATAGATATGAATTGTGGTAATAATATCTTGTTCAGTAATCGTCGATTGTAATAAAACTTTTATTTTTTAATCGAAAATATGTAGATTTACAAGGCGGTGCGGCCTCCCGTGAGATACCGCCCTCCCGGAGAGGTTCGCACTCAAATCCCGCGAATATTCGGTTTTATTTTTCGGATAGCCTCTAAATCAACCCCTCATCCGTCGCTTCGCGACGACTTCTCCCAAAGGGAGAAGTGAAAGATCGGAATTCCCGACGCGGATTCAGCGTATCGGAGATGCAAATATACGCCTCTCCCTTTGGGAGAGGCCGGCCGAAGGCCGGGTGAGGGATTTGGAATCTTGTGAAGGATCTTATAATTCAACCCCTCATCCGTCGC
>JAJYWB010000084.1 GCA_021791715.1 Planctomycetota bacterium
CCTCGCGATGATCAAATCCGGTTCGACTCGGTTCTACACGGATCTAGCTACTTCTATCGGATTATAGCCGATTTGCGATAGAACTTGGTACGAATCCGCCGAGCCGACCCTCGCGAAGATCAAATCCGGTTAGACTCAGTTCTAATCACTTCTATTAGGTTATAGCCGATTTGCGATAGAACTTGGTACGAATCCGCAGAGCCGACCCTCGCGATGATCAAATCCGGTTCGACTCGGTTCTACACGGATCTAGCTACTTCTATCGGATTATAGCCGATTTGCGATAGAACTTGGTACGAATCCGCCGAGCCGACCCTCGCGACGTTTGAATACGGTTTTACACATTTATAATTGGTTCTTCTCGGTTATATCCAATCCGCCGGGGAACTTGGCGAGAAAAGCTCGAACGGACGTTATCTAACGAATCTATTATGATAATTTCATGCATATTGATGTGCGATATCGAAGCCGAACGCGGCGTCTTCTTACCGGCGGGGGGCGCCGATTCGACGCTTTTCCGACGACCCCGGCGCGTGCGGTTCGTCTTTCGAGCGGAGGTCGCCGAATCGACGCTTTTTTCGATTCGTCGCGATCGGCGCGAATAAATGCTCGGCGTCGAACGTCTGATTGTGGAACGTCGATTTGCAATCGGAGGGATTCGACGTCGCCGTGCGCGGCGAGATTCTGATCGAGCGTGCGGTGACGAAGGGACGCGGTTCCGTTTGAGGAAGGACGATCATGCTCGCTTATCTCCTCGCGATCGTCGCGGCGACGGCCGTCGATCAGTCGAAAATTCCGGCGCCCGAGCCGACGATTCCATTGCGATTGATCTTCGTCGAACCCGACCCTCCCGCTTCCGCGGCCGACGATTCGATGAAGAAAGCCGCCGATAAATTCGCGGTCAAGCGGCGCGCTTTGGACGAACGGCGGGCGGCCGAGGAAAAACAAGCCGCCGAGGAAAAACAAGCCGAGGAGCGAAAACGAGCCGCCGAAGAAAAAAAGGCCGCGGAACGCGCGCTGGAACGGCTCAAATCCGATTATCAATTGATGAAAACAGGAGTGGGACGAGACGCCGATTTAAACGTTCTGTTGGCGCTTTGGTGCGAATCGCGCGGGCTCTTCGCCGAACGGAATAAGCATCTTGTTATCGCAAATTTAATCGATCCCAATTATGTGAGAGCGCGTGCGCTTTTGGGTCAAGTTCGGTTCGGCGATCTTTGGATCAAGCCCGATGCGATCGCCGATCGCGTCCGTTCCGACGCCGCCGGTGCGGCGAAGCTCGCCGAATATCGCGCCCGGCGCGATAAAACGCCGAACACCGCCGAGGGGCATTGGAAGCTCGGGCTTTGGTGCGAAATCAACGGACTCGACGTCGAATCGCGCGCTCATATAACTTATGTTACGCGGCTCGATCCCGATCACGAGTCGGCGAGAAAGCGGTTGGGATTCAAGCGATTTCGCGGAGGCTGGGCGACCGACGAGGCGATCGAAGCGATGCGCGACGACGAACAGCTCGACAAACGAACGACGGCGCGTCGGATCGCTCAATTGAAGGCGTGGAAAGCGTGGCTGAAGAATCCGGAATCGCGCGACAAGGCCGAGCTTGCGCTCGCCAAGATCGACGATCCTCACTCCGTCGCCGCGGTTTTACAGGTGTTTGGAATCGGCGGAGCGGCCGATCAAGAGTACGCGGTGCGGATTCTCAGCCAGATCCGATCTCCCGCGGCGACCCGGGCGCTCGTGTTCCTCGCGGCGTTCGGCAAGTCCGACTCCGTCGTTCGACACGCGTCCGAATCGCTGCTCGTGCGCGATCCCGGCGAAAGCGTTCCGACGATGATCGCGCTGATCGGGTCGAACGTTAAATACCGCCTTCGACAATCGGAAGGCCCGGGATCGACGGGATCGCTGATCGTCGAGGGGGATCGATTCAATATTCGACTGATTTACCAATTTGAAGAACAGCCCGCGGTCGATCAAAAAGATTATCTGCGGATGTTTGGATATTTAACTCCGCTTGAAAAAGGGGGGGATTTCGCGCTCGCGACGGTCTTCAATCAACGCGCGGTCACCGACGCGGAGATTGAAAAGCGTGAACATTTTTGCCTTCCGTTTCATTCGGTGATTCAATACGTCAATCGGGTGGTGCTTCAAGGCGAAGACGGCCCGTTCATCGCGTATTGTTACGGCACGTATCGTCCCGAGCCGACTTTACCCAGGGTTCTTTGGAACCGAAGCGAGGCCGTGAACGCCGCGACGGCTTCACGCATGCAACTTCAAAGCGATCTTGATCTGCTGAACGCGTATAATTCGAACTCGGCGCGGATCAACGAGCGATTGGCGCCGATTTTGAAATCGGTCACGGGGAAAGATTTCGGCGCCGATCGCGAAGCCTGGGCCAAATGGAAACGCGATCGCCAGGGTTGTTTGTTCGAACGGAAATCGCAATTCGAAAAGCCCACGTGGGACGTGATCGTTCCATCCGCATACAAACCTTCATATCTTACGAAATTACGGTTGTACAATTGCTTTGCAAAAGGAACTTTGGTGCGAACGCGCACGGGTTTGACTCCGATCGAGCGGCTTAAGACGGGAGATCAGGCGCTCACGCGCGACGTGACGACGGGGGAATTGAGCTTTCAGCCGATCGTTCAGGTTTTTCGCAAGCCCGGCAAGCCGGTTTTGACCCTCGATCTGGGCCGCGAGTCGATCACGACGACTCCGAATCACTGGTTATGGCGGGTCGGCGAGGGGTGGGTCGCGGCGAGCGAGTTGAAACCGGGAGATCGGCTTCGCACGCTCGATTCGGTGGCCGAGGTCGTCGCGTCGAGTCAAGAATTACCTCAAACCGTTTACAACCTTGAAGTGTTGGGAAATCATGATTTCTTGATCGGCGAATCGGGAGCGCTCGTTCACGACGGCGGTGTCGTCGAATACGTTCGTCGACCGTTCGACGCGTTCAATCTTGAACCCCCGCGCCCGGCCGAAGTTAAGTGATGCGAACGGGCGCGGAGATCGGGGCGTACATATCGATTTTCTATAATAGGAGATCGTTCGGGTCGCCGATGCGAGCCTTCGTCGCTTTTTATTCCTCGATCATTCATCGGGATTTTTCTTGCATCGAGGCTTCGAGTCGAATCTTCTGGCGTTGAGCGATCGATCGAAACCGTCGGATCGGCCGGCGGATCGCGATCGATCTCGCCTTCAATGCGATCAAACGAGGATTTTTCCGTGAAAGCGATAAACGTGAGCACGTTCCGAAATCTTGGGATCGTCTTCCAAGGCGCGATCGTCGCGGCGACGACGGTCGCGGCTGGATTCAAGGCCGAGGCGTTCGACGATTCGGCCGATCGCGACAAGCCCCCCGTGATCGCTGCGATCGGCGAGAGGATGCGGCGATTCGTTGATGATAAAGAGATTGCGGGCGCCGTTACGTTGACTGCGACTTCCGATCGGATCGTCCATCTCGAGGCGACGGGCATGGCCGAGATCTCCGCGGCGAAACCGATGAAGACCGACGCGATCTTTTGGATCGCCTCGATGACGAAGCCGATCACCGCGACCGCGGTGCTGATGCTTCAGGACGAGGGGAAGCTTTCGGTCGACGACCCGGTCGAAAAGTACATCCCCGAGTTCAAAAACCTGAAAACCAAGGACGGCGAGCCGGCGCGCGAGACGATTCGAAATCTGCTCACTCATACATCGGGAATGGGAGAGGCTTCGGGCGCCGAGGCGCGCGGAATCAAGAAACTCGCGGATCTAATGCCGATTTATATTTCAAAGCCCGTCGCTTTTGAACCGGGGTCGAAGTGGGTTTACTGTCAATCGGGGATCAACACCGCGGCGCGGATCGTCGAGATCGTGGCGGGAGAATCGTTCGATCGATTCGTAACGCGACGATTATTTGAACCGTTGGGGATGAAGGACACGACGTTTTACCTCGCCGAGAATCAGCTTCCCAGGCTCGCGCGGTCGTACCGACGGACCGACAAGGGGGAACTCGAGCCCGCCGAGATCGGTCTGCTCAATCGCCAAAATCCGACGAGTCGCGACCGTTATCCCGCGGCGAACGGAGGGCTCTTTTCGACCGCGACCGATTACGCGATTTTCTGCATGATGATCTTGAACGACGGCGAATTCGACGGCATACGCTACCTCAAACCCGAATCGGTCAAACTGATGACCTCGGTTCAATCGGGAAGCCTAAAAACGGGCTTTACGCCGGGGAACGGTTGGGGCCTCGGTTGGTGCGTCGTGCGCGAACCGAGCGGAGTCACCGCGGCGCTCTCTCCGGGTTCGTTCGGCCACGGCGGAGCGTACGGAACGCAGGCGTGGATCGACCCTGTCAAAAAACGCATTTATATCATGATGGTTCAGCGCGCGAATTTTCCCAATTCCGACGCGTCCGAGCCGCGGAAGGCGTTTCAAGACGTCGCCGCCGCGGCGATCGACGCCGCGAAGTAGAAGCCGGAGGATCAATCGAACGTTCGTCGACGCGCGGGGGCTTTTTCCCGCCGTCGACTTCTCGCATACCTTCATGCATTTATGTTTCGCGTCGATTCGTCGCCTCGAAGGCGCGAGATAATCGCGCCGTCGTCGTGTGATAGAACATTGAAGAGAAATAGAGATCCTTCATTCAATGATGAAACGACTTAAAAGTTATAAGGATTCATTATTAGTAGTTGTTTACTAAAGTTTGGTTCGCAGACCGATCAGCCCGAGCAGGCCGGTGGCCAGGCAAACGAAAAGCGCCGTGCACAGCGAACCGCCGACGACGAAGCGGGGATCGAGCGAGTTTTTATAGACGAAAACGCGATCGCCGAAGCCCGCGAGCGTGACGCTCCAGATCGCGATCGGATGTAAAAAATATGCGACGAGCGGGTTCGCCCCGGCGGGTCGAATCACGAAAGCCCAGCCGCGCAGCCGCGCGACGTCCATCAAAAGATAAAGTAGTAAAAAGATCAAAGCCGAGGCCGACGCCGAGAGGAAGCACCAGGCGGGGGTCGCGGCGATCTTGTTGATCCCCTCGAACGAATCGGTGAAGCAGCCCGCGACGAAGAGCGCGATCGTGAACGTGAGGCACCAGGTGATTCGATCTTTATGCGTGGAAACGTCGCTTCCTCTGGCGAGGATCGAGCCGAGGACGCATCCCGCCATTGAGATCGCCGCGAGCGAGCCGGTCGCGTCGGCGAAGCTCACGTATTTTCCGACCTCGCCCAACGCTCGTTCGGCGGCGTGAAGCGCGGGTTTCGCGGCGGCGAGCCACGATTTATCGTCGAGTTTTCGTAGCAATCCGCCTTGATGCAAAGCGATATGTATGATGATAAGAAGCCACATCGCGCCGACGAGCCGCTCGCGACGGCGGCCCAAAACCAGCGTGACGAGGGCGACGGTGAGATACGCCCAGCCGATCAGTCCCAGAATTCCCCACCAGCTCGTTTGCAGCCCCGTCCAATTCTCGATGCGACCGTATAGCAAAACGTCGGTCGGCCGGGGATCGCTTTTGAATAGAGCCGTAAGCGCGATCAACCCGACGACGCCGACCGCTTTTAAGATCCAAAAACATCGGCGTTTGAAGCCATGTTCTTTCGGCACGACACACCACGCGAGGATGATCGAGATATATGCGAGCAATTCCCAAAGGGGAGCGCCGAGACGTCGATCCGCGCCGCCGTCGTTCGAGATCACGCCCATCAACAACAAGCTTAGCGTGCGCGTGAAGATGTGAAAAAGTCGAGAAATAATGGATTTACCCTCTTCACGGGCGCGTTCGAATGCGAGCGGGATCGATACGCCGACGATGAAGAGGAACATCGGAAAAACGACGTCGGCGAGCGTCATTCCGTCGGCGTTCGGCGGCTGGATGTGGTGCAACCATTTGGGAGCGGCTCGACCCAGGTCGTTGACGAAAACCATCAGGAGGATCGTGAGACCGCGGAGAGCGTCGACCGACGCGACCCTCGCGGCGGCGGGTCGCGAGCGCTCGTCGCCGGCGTTCGACGACAAGGCGGAAGTTCGCACCGATTTCGGATCGTCGTCGGAGCGTTGAAGATTCGCCATCAAACCGTCCTCATTTCGGGGTTTCGTTCGTCGCGGTCGCGGCCGATCGGGCGTCGTTCGATCGGAATTCGAACCGGTAGTCTCATGATGCGATATTATACAAAATCAAGTATTCTTGTCGAATTGAGAAAGTTCGTGGATACGATCGGCGAACGAGACGATGAGATCGAGCATCGCGACGCGCGACGTCCAATTTGGGGGGATGGAATCGATTCCGTAATAAGTTCCGGCGATTTGGCCGAGGATGGCTCCGGTGGTGTCGGAATCGTCGCCGAGGTTGACCGCGAGGAGTGCGGCTTCGCGGAAGGAATCGCCGTGTGCGAAGGCCCAGAGCGCGGCTTCGAGCGATTGGACGACGTAGCCCGATCCTTTGATCTCCGGGGGTCGTTTCTTGAGGAACGATCCCGCGGCGATCTCGGCGATTTTCGGCGCGAGGGGAGTTTCATCCCACAGGCCTGGAACGGGGGAATAGAACGGAGCGACGAGTTTTTCTCGAGGGACGTCGCGGACCGCGCCGATGATCAAGCCTGCGAAATATCGGCATGCGTCGACAGCTTCTTGGGCGGCGTGGGTGGTGCGGGAACCGAGCGCCGCGAATTCGATCGCTCGACGCGGATCCGAGGAAAAAAAGAGAGGAATTGGTACGAGGCGCATGAGCGAGCCGTTTCCCGCGGCGGACGGGGAGCGGGAACCCGGATAATTGGAAGGTTCATGTAAGAATTTCGCGAGCGCGGCGCGGCACGTGTTCCCGATATCAAAACATCGACCGATACTGCTGAGTTTTCCGTGTTTCCACCAGGCGACGTAGCGTTCGAGTTGGTCGCGGGGGTTGAAGCCGTTGTTTTCGATCAGGCTTTCGGCGAGGCAAAGCGCCATCGAGGTGTCGTCGGTCCATTGTCCCGGTTCGAGTTGAAACGGCCCTCCGCCGATCATATCGTTAATTGGTTGAAACGAACCAGGGGATTGGAATTCGAGGGTGGAACCGAGAGCGTCGCCGACTGCGAGGCCGACGAGTCCGCCGCGAAAGCGATCGATCGACTTTGGTCGAACGGGGTCGGTCATCGAGCCTCCTTGTCTTTCGTATTTTTCCTCGTCGATTGCATACGGTAAGCGACGGGGAAAAAAGCACGATCATTTTTTTTGGAAATATTCGGAAGCGGGATCTTGCAATTGAAGTCGACACGTCATCAAAATGAGTCGCGTCGCGCCGGGTCGCGATATTCGTTCAATATAGGATGATGTTCCGGGAGTCGGTGCGATGTCAAGCTTTTATCTGATGCGGGCGTACGGGATGGTTCGCGAGCGGCTGGCGGCGATTGAGAACGAACAAATACGTTCTTCGCCGCTGTCGCGGTGGGCGGAGAGTCGAGACGCGGTTTTACCGAAGAAGTTGTTGGATTTGACGGTTCAACAGGTCGTTAAAATGAAATTCGACGACATTACGTCGTCGCATGAGTTCAAGCGGGGGGACATGCAAAAACTGCTCGATCTTCTGGGGCGGGCGGCGAGTTCATCGGGTTCGCGGCCGAAGCGATCGGTAGCGAAGGTGATCGATCGCGCGTCGTCGACGGCGCGATCTCCCAAAGGGAAGCGGATCGCGAAAGTCGAGCGCGCCGCGAGGGAACAACCCGCGGCGGCGGTCGTCCCCAAAAAGCGGGGCCGCAAACCGAAAGCGAAGCCGATCGTCGTCGTCGCTCCGCGGAAGCGCGGCCGTCCCGGCGTCAAAAAGTTGATCGAGTTGCAGGAGACCGAAAAGCTCGGGGAGCAATACGAGGAGATTCGTCGCCGGATCGTCGCGACGGCGCCTCGCGACCTCACGGGGCGCTCGTTCGACACGCTCCTCGTTCCAATGGATCGATACATTCCTCGCGTTTTCATGTCGGCGACCGTCGGTGAGTTTTTGGCGATCCCGTTCGACGAACTCGGCAAGCGAAAGGGGATCGGGGTCAACAAGCTCAATTCGCTTATGAAGATTCTTACTCGCCTTGACGCGAAATTGAAGAGTTCGCCGCGCGAGTTTACGACTTCCGTCGCGGGGGAGGCGAATCGCGCTCGGAGCGCCGCGGCGCGGCGCGACGAATCGGCTCTCGACACGGTCGTTTCGCTGCCGGCGGATCCCGCCGACCTCACCGCCGAACAATGGGAGCGATGCGGCCGAATCGTGACCGATCACGAACTCGACGACGAACCGATCGGTCGTTACGCGCCCCGGCTCCTCGACCTGACGAAAAGCCTTTGGCGCCGTCCGTTCTCGTTCTTCACCTCGAAGACGATCGAGCAAATTCATGAACATAAATCGTTTGGTCCGATGAAGTTCGGCCAATCGATGCGGATCGTGCTTTCGGTCTGTCGTTATTTGATCAACACGCCTCGATCGAAAGAATACGTCGTTCGCGTATTTCCGAGGGAGATCGGCGCGGCGGTCGGCTGGATCGATCGGGTGCTCGAGACGCGATCGGACCCCGATCTCGGCGAGATCACGACGCGTCTGATCGAACCGTTGCTCAAGCGGATCGAACTCGACGCCGGGGAATACACCGCGACGATCATTCGCCGTCGGCTCGGCGTGGGGGGGGAACGCGAGACTCTGGGCAAAATCGGCGACGAACTCGGCGTCTCGCGCGAACGCGTGCGGCAGATCGAGGCCGAGGCCGCGGCGGTTTTCTCGCTCCGCCTGCCGCGCGGTTTGCAGCTTATCAACGATTTGTATGATCATATCGAAGAGCAGCCCGATCCGTTCGATCGGCTCGAGCTGATCGGCGGCTTGCGTCGCTTGCTTTACCGAATGTGAGCATGTAACTTAATAATTATTCGATTTCGCGATCCGGCTCTCGCTCGGTCGCGAAATCGAAAAATATCTCGGTCGCGAAAACAACCCGCTCGCGTGCGCTCGAACTTGAGCGTATAGTGAGGAATTGGGTCGTCGCGAATTCGCCTCGTCGCATCGTGAAAAGATCGTGCGTGGAATCGTGCAAATCGGGGAGGTATTTTATGATCACCCGTCACACGCGTCGGTTCCGTTTCGTCGCCTGGTATCGATTCGCTCCGTTGGTCGCGGCTTCGATCGTCGGCGCTTTGGCGGCGACGATCCTCGCACCCGCCGGGGTTTTCCGAGCCGCGACGCGGCGCGTCGAAGCCGTCGCCGCGGCGACGAACGGTGTGAAAGACGGAGCGACCGAATCCGAAGCGCGTTCGGCGATCGGGGTCGCCGCGGCCGATCTCGCCGCCAAGGCGATCGATCTCACGTATTCGTTCGACGAACACACGATTTATTGGCCGACCGATCAATCGTTTCAGTGGCGCAAAACGAAATGGGGGATCTCGCCCGGCGGTTATTGGTACGCCTCGGCGGTTTATTCGGCGAGCGAGCACGGCGGGACGCACATCGACGGTCCGATTCATTTCGCCAAGGGGAAGGATACCGTCGATCAGATTCCGCTCGATCGGCTGATCGCCCCCGCGGCGGTCGTCGATATCTCCGATCACTGCATGCGAGATCGTGATCATGAGCTTACGGTAGGCGATATCGAGGCGTGGGAGGATGATCACGGCCCGATCGCGCCCGGAACGATCGTGTTGGTTCGTTCAGGTTGGGGACGATACTGGCCCGACAAAGCCCGATATCTCGGCAGCGACGTTTCCGGCGACGTCGAAAATCTTCATTTTCCCGGGATCGCCGGAGACGCGGCGCTCTGGTTGGCGCGGCGAAGGGTCGCGGGCGTGGGAATCGACACCGCGAGCCTCGATCACGGTCCGTCGCGCGATTTCAACACGCATCAAATCCTGAATAACGCGGGGATTTACGGGCTCGAAAACGTCGCCAATCTCGAAAAACTCCCCGCCTCGGGGGCTATGTTGATCGCATTGCCGATGAAGATCAAGGGAGGCTCGGGAGGCCCCGTTCGAATCATCGCGATTCTTCCTTGAACATCGCGAAATGCGATCAATCACTTGAGCGTTTGAAACGCCAAGTTTCTTCATATTCTTTTTCTGGAATATCAATCGCCATGACGATCACGGATCGGCGCGGAAAACGGATCGATCGGTTGCGATGGTTGCTGATCGCGGCGCTGATGCTCGGTCCCGGGCCGGCGACGAAATCGAAAGCGAAACCGAGGCCTAGGCCGCGCGACGATCGGAATTGGCGGCTCTTACAGAACTCGGGAACGAAGGCGTTTCAGCAGGGATATTTTGACAAGGCGTCGGCGATCTACTCGAAGGCGCTCGACGAGGCCGAGCGTTTCGGCGAATCCGATCATCGCGTGGCGCGGTCGTTGACGATGCTCGCCGAATCGAATCGGATGCTCGCCAAATTCCCGATCGCTCACCCGATGTATTTGCGCGCGATTGAAATTCAGAAGAAGATTCCCGACGAATTCACGGTCACCGAGCGAGCCTCGCCGCTCGTCGGTTTGGGTTTGATGGAGACCTCCCAGGGTCTTTACGCCGACGCCGAGAAGCATCTCGAAAAGGCTCTCGATCTCGAGGAGAAAGCGCTCAAACCCGACGATATCGATCTGGCGAATCCGTTGCTCGGACTCGCCGAGGTCGATCGACTCGAGGGGAAACTTGATCGTTCCGAAAGCATGTTTCGCCGAGCGCTTGATATTCGCGAGAAGAATTTTGGACCCGATCACCGCGATCTCGCGATGCCCCTGATCGGTCTGGCGCGCGTTCAAAGCGAATTGGGCAAGATCGCCGACGCGGAGGCGACGTTTAAACGCGCCGTTCCCCTTTGCGAACGCCTCGGTCACAATCATCCCGAAGTCGCGATCGCGCTCTTCGGCCTCGCCGAATTGTACCGCGGTGAGGGAAAACTCGCCGAGGCCGAGCCGCTTTATCGCCGTGCGCTCGATATTTCCGAAAAAGGGTTCAGAACCGATCATATACACGCGGGATACTGCCTGGGAGGGCTCGCCACTCTGGAAACACAGCTCGATCGGCTCGAAGAAGCGAAGAAAGATTTTCGACGTTCGCGCGACATCCTCGAAAAAAACCTGGGGGAAGATCACCCCGACGTCGCTCGGCTTTGGCTCAACAACTCGAACCTGCTGCGCAAGCTCAATCAAGACGCCGAGGCCGACGAACTCGCCGCCAAAGCCCAGGCGATCCTCTCCCGACCGGGACGCCCCGGCGACCGCGAAGACGCCCCCCGCGAAACCGAAAAAACCGCCGGGAAATCGACCGGAACCGACAAGTGATCGCTCGCCTAAAGTGATGATATTTCTATCTTCTTCTTCGTTCATGCGAGGAGCCGCTTCGGACGCGACGAGGGGGAGCGTTCTCTCTTTTTTAAAGAGCATGTTTGTATTTAGATTCTAAATGACAATAAATTCAGCGATATCTTCGCGATTTAAGCGCCGTTTCGATCGCGCTTTCCGGGGGGGCGAGACGGGTGAAAACCGCGATTCGAAGGTCGGGTTGTAGCGATCGTGCCGATTGCGCCGATCGTCGTGAAAATCGTTCGTAAAAGGGTCGAAATTGGTTTTGACGACGCGCCGGTCGTGAGGCATAGGTGGATTGTCGGATTCACGCCGAGGCGTTTCGACGCGAAGGCGAGCGGTTACGATCGACCCGATCGGTCGATCGAATCCGGCGGGCTACTTTGACGCACAACACTTGAATAAACAAGCTCGATCGAAGCATGAATGCGCTTGGCGATCGCGCGCTCGTCGGGATGGACGAAACGATGAACGAGTCGGTGGACGGGGCTCTTCACGCGGCGGTCGCGGCGCGATTGGGGCCGGCGCGATACGGGCTTTGGTTCGGCGAAGGGGTTCGACTCGGGATCGAGGGGGACGCGATCGAAATCGGGGTTCCCAACACATTCTTTCAAGAATGGATTGAAGGACATTTCGCTTCGAGCCTGACGGAGGCCGCCGCCGAGGTGACGGGCCGATCGCTCCGACTTTCGTTTAAGATCGAACCCGAAGCGGAGAGCGTCGTCGACGCGGGGCGCGACGAAACGGGTTCGGCGCGTGTGTTCGAGGAGCGAGCGCGGCCCGGGGTCGTGAATCATCCGGCGATCGGTTCGCGTTTATCGATCGGAAATCTTCAGTCGCCTCGTCCCGCTCCGGTCGCTTCTCCGGCGCCGGGCAAGCCGGCTCGGCCGCTGAAAAAGCTCGACGAATATGTGACCGGCGATTGCAACCGGCTCGCTCACACCGCGGTCGGCGAGATTGTGAGAACCGCCGGGGGCGCGTTCAATCCTTTGTTCATTCACGGCGGCGTGGGGCTGGGCAAAACGCATTTGCTCGAAGGCGCGACCGCGGCTTTGCGTTCGAGTCGTCCCGGGATGAACGTATCGATGATGACGGCGGAGGGATTCACCAACGCGTTCCTGGAGGCGATGCGGACGGGAGGATTGCCGAATTTTCGCTCGCGTACTCGCGGGCTCGACGCGCTCGTGATCGACGACGTTCACTTTCTGGCTTCGAAGCGCGCGACGCAGGAGGAGTTTCTCCACACGTTCGACGCGCTCGTCTCGCGCGGCTCAGCCGTGATCGTTTCGGCGGATCATCATCCCAGGCAATTACACAAGTTATCGAATGAATTGATCACGCGGTTTTTAGCGGGAATGGTGGTTCGGCTCGACGCGCCGTCGGCGACGACTCGCGGGGCGATTCTTCGCGCCAAGGGTTCGGCGCGCGGGGTCGAGATATCCGACACGGTCGCCGATTTCGTGGCCGAGCACTTGCGGGGGAGCGTGCGCGAGCTAGAAGGGGCTTTGCATACGTTGATCGTTCACGCGAACATGACGGGACGGCGGATCGATCTCGATCTGGCGCGGTCGGCGCTTCGGGAAACGATCCGGCATACGTCGCGTTCGATCGGCCTGCGCGACGTCGAGCGCGCCGTTTGCGAGTTGTTCAAGATCGACGCCGAGGCTTTGCGGTCCGACAGTCGTGCGCGAACTCACGCGTATCCGCGGATGTTGGCGATGTACACGGCGAGGCGCAAGCTGGGCGTTCCTTACGGCGAAATCGGCCGTTATTTCGGCGATCGCAATCATTCGACCGTGATGGCCGCGGAGAAGAAGGTTGAGGCGTGGCTGAAAGACGAAGGGAGGGGATCGCTTCTCGCCGGATTTGAAAGCGTCGCCGACGTCCTCGTGGCGATCGACCGCGCGATCGGTCAATGATTACTCAGTGAAAAATGTATTGTGTTAAAAGAAATGCTATTATAGTTATTACGAGTTATCTCGCGGCGCGATTGGATCGATCATGAGGGGAACTTCGGAGACGCGGGTTGCGCGGGGCGAGGGATGAAAAAATCGCATCGCTCGATTGGACGCGGATCGAATCGCCGAGCAAGATTGGAAAGGACGGGAATACGGCCCGTCTTGTCCTTACTTGAAAGTATGTTTTGATCAGGGAGGGTCGCTCGTGTCGAATTCGCGACGTTCTCGCGCGGCGGTTTCGCCCGCGGTGGAATCGCTCGAAGGGCGAGAGCTGATGAGCCTCGCGGTCCCGGCGAACACGATCGGGATCGAGTCGGGCGATGTATCGGCGCCGCGGCAGGTCGCCGCTGTTCCGGTGGAAATTCCGGCTTCGAGTCTGACCCAGGGTCGATCGAGCACGATGTACGGGATCACGGTCGGCCCGTTACCCGGCTCGACCCTCGCTCCTCGAATCACGGGGGTGATCGGAGCGAACGGCAAGGCGCTACCGGTTCATCTTGGGGCGCCGTTCACGCCGAATCACGGGCAGGCGTTCGCGTACGTTCCCGTCTCTCAACCCGGGCCGCTTACGGTCTTGGTGGCCGGGAACAAGGAAACGACGGGAACGTTCAACGTTCTTGTCACGCTTCCCGGCAACATCAACGGCACGGGAAGCGTCAATATCACCGACGTGCAGTCGTTCCCCCCCGCGTACACGTCGAACATCAACACGGCTTATTACAAGCCCTCTGCGGACGCGAATCGGAACGGTTACATCGGCATCGGCGACGCGAAGTTCCTTGAGCGGAACCTGCCCCTTCCGGGGCCCGAGAAGCCGCTGTTGCTCCAGATCGGCTTGGGCGATCATGAGCAGGTGTATCCTCCCCAGGGATCGAACTCCGGAGGCGAGACGTATCATTCCGAGGTGACGATTCAGGGGCGAACGACGCCGGGATCGATGTTGTTCCTGGGCTTCCAATTCGGCCACCTGACGTTCTCGAACGCGGCGATTTCCACAAACGCTCAAGGGCGTTTTCAATTTCAACAAGAGTTGCCGATCGGAATCACCGAAGACTCGATTCTGGTTATCAGTCCGTACGGGCAAAAACTGATCCGCATCTTCCCGATCGTTCGCATCCCGACGTAAACATGTAAGCTTTTCACATTCCTCGATCGACGAAAAAAATCCGGTCGCTTTTGGGAAAGCGGCCGGATCTTTTCGTATTGTTTTACATCATTAATCGTCGCGTTCGCGCCGCGATCATTCGGGAAATTCGGGGAGGGGGGTGTGCGGCGGAGCGATCGGCGGCGTGGGGGGATCGGCGATCGGCGCCGGGGGGATCGGCCCCGATGCGTTGGGCTTTTCGGGTTGAAGGGGCGGCGGCGAACCGAGGTCGACATAAAGTGCGAATTGCGCCTGATTATTTTGAACGACGGCTCTGATGAAATTGACCCGCGCGTCGGCGAGTAACTTAAGGGTGTTGATCGCTTCGAGCGGGATGATTTCTTGTTGTCCGTCGAGACGAATTCGGGTGACGCCGCCCGCCTTGACGAGGTCGAGATCCTCGCGGAAGCCGTTTTCGCCGTTGATGAGTCCTTCTCGGCGGGTTGCGACTTCGCGGAACGCGGCCGCCGCGGTGGCTTTCGCCGCGGTCACTTCGCGACGTACCAGGTTGATCATACGTGAACGATCGGCGACGGCCTCGCCGACCTGGGCGCGCCGTTTGCGCTGAATGTTGAGGTTGCCGAAGCCGAGGTTTTCGAGCGTCCAATACGCGTAGATATCCAAATCGGTACGGCCGCCGAAGCGTCCCAGCAGCGGTTGAACGAGGTTGCTTCCGCCGCCGAATCCGCCTCCCGAGAAGCCGGCCATGAGGGTCGGCAACAGCGGACGAGCATATTCTTTATTAAGTTCAGCTTCATTGAATCGGATCCGCGCGTTGCGGGCGCCGAGTTCGGGACGGCGTTGGAGCGCGATCGCGATGAGATCGGAGATCGGCGCCTGGACGTCGATGAGAATCATCGGATCGAACGGCTGATACGCGGGACGAAGGCGAATGCTGGGATCGAGATGGAGTCGTTGCGAGAGGGCGACCGCGGCGACCGCGACGTTCTCCTCGGCCTTCTGCACGCGTTGGACGCGGAGTTGATATTCGGTTCGGGCTCGATCGGCGTCGGCCTTGCGCTCTTCACCGGTCTTGTAATAATTTTCGGCGAGTCGAAGGATTTCGCCGGCTTCCGAGAGCGACTTCTTCTCGTATTCGAGAATCGCCTCGGTCCCTAGAAGCTGAAAGTAGAGCGAGGAGACGTCGAGCAGAACCATATTGCTCGTCGCCGAGTTGTCGTAACGTTTCTCTTCGACGCGTTGCTTGGCCGCGAGCGGCTCGAAGATCGCGTCGGTGAGGGGGCTGAAAATTTGCACAGCGGGAATCGGCACCGTTCCCGCGACGCCGTAAATTCCGGCGCCGCCGCCGAAATACAGGAGCTGTTGCGAGACGTTGAGGATTTGGCCCTGTGACCTTTGATAATTCCCGGTGTGGCCGAAGTAGGTCACGCCCGCGTTGAGGGTCGGCAACATCAAAACCCGCGCCGCCTGCTGTTCGGCGAGCGCCGAGAGGATCGCGGCTCTCGTTTGCGCGATCTGGGGGTTCTCGACTTCGGCGAGCCGAAGCGAGGTGTTGAGATCGATCGCGAATTGTTGCGTGGCGGGAATCGATTCGAGCGTATCGGCGGCCTGAATCGCTCCCGTCGACGCGGGCTCGTTGATTAAATTCGAAGTTGTCTTTACGTCTTTATCGGTTTTCTCGCCGCGGGGTTTGGTCGACCCCGAGTCGTAGCCTGGAAGCATCGCGATCGTCGAGAGCCGCGGCGTTTGCGGTTTCACGGCGTTCGGCTTGACGGGATTGAGGGCGATCGGTCCCGTGAGGGGACCGACGTCGTCCGCTCCAGGACCGTGGTTGTGCGGCGCGGCGATCCCGGTCTCATCGGGGTCGGTCGCGACGGTTCGTAGCGGAGATTGGGTTGCGACGGGCGATGCCGCGGCGGTCGCTGGACCGCCGGGAACGCCGGGAAACGCGGCGTTGCTCGCGAGCGCCGAGGCGGTCGCGGACGTCGCGGCGGGTTTGAGCGCGATCGGTCCCGTGAGGGGGCCGAGTCGGCTCTCCAATTCCGGTGTGACGGCCGAAGTCGCCGGCGCGGCGGGATCGGCGGGTGTCCTGAGCATCGGCTGATCGATCAGGCAACCCGAGAGGGATGCCGCCAACAGCGTCGCGGGGATCGCGGCGAGCGCTCGGCGAGCGTTTCGGCCGCGGCGTCGGCCGCGTTCGCTTCGTGAGATGTCGGGCGATTTCCTCGCCCACGCAAATCGCTTCATGACCGCTTGATCCTCTCGGCTTGTTCCTGTTTGGGCCTTTCCGAACGGTTTACGACGTCAACGACTTCTCGCCAGAGAGGAAGACGAGACGGTTTGAACCGCGGATGTGGAAACGACGGGCCGAGCCGAGGGGGGGGTGACGGCGCCGACAGGACCCATCGGTCCGCGAATGGGCTTGTTGATATCGGGGGGAATGATCGGATCGTCGGGACCGGGCATTTTTTCGCCGCGCGGCACGACTCCCGCCGTCGGCACGGGGCGAGCGAGCGTATCGGCGGGGGGTTGGCCGAGCGCGACGTAAAGCTCGAATTGCGAGCGATTATAATCGATAATCGCCATTAAATAATTCTTCTGTGATCGTTCCAACAACTCAAGACTGTTCAAAACTTCGATCGGTCGCACGCCCCGCTCGCCTTCCTCGGCGAGGTTCAAGTCGGACGCGAATCCTTCGATCCCCGACCGAACCGCGTATTCCAAGGTTGAGATCTGAGCGTAACGCGCGTGCATTCTAGCATAAGATTGGGCGATTTCGGCCCGAACCTGATCGAGCACGGAAATCCATTCGTAATTACGCGCCTGAGCGTCGGCGCGAGCCAGGTTGATCGAGGCCAAGTTGCCGATGCCCAGGTTCTTCAGCGTCCAGAACGCCATCGCGTCGAGGTCGGTTCGGCCGCCGAAACCGCCGAAAACCGGAGAAACCAGGTTACTGCCGCCACCCATTCCGCCGGCGCTGAATCCCAGGAGGAACGTGGGTGAAAACGGCAGCAAGCGCTGTTGATCGAGAGCCAAGAGAGCCTCGCGAATCAACGTGCGACGCTCGCCGAGTTCGGGACGTTGCACCAGGCCGAGCGCGACGAGCTGACCCAACGGGATCGGGCTCGGAACAAGCTCCTGGGGAACGATCCACGCGTCGGTCGGATGAAGACGAGTCGACGGATCAAGATTCAGGAGCGCGGCGAGCCGACCCGACGAGGCGTAAATCTCCCCCTCGGCCGCCTGGAAGTCGGCTTCCAAACGAGCGAGTTCGGTCGCGGCTCGATTGGCGTCGGCGGGTCGCCCCTGGCCGAGCTTGGCGTAATTCGCCGTCAGCCGAGCCAGCTCGCGGGCGTTCCTTCGAGCCTGCATGTTCACCGCCCGCATCCCCTCGGCGAGCAATAAATCGCAATATGCTTGCGTAACACGCAAGAACACTTGGTTGCGCACGGCGATGTTGCCGAAATCACGCGCCGCGACCATCTGCCTCGATCGCAGGTAGTTGTACACCAGATCGGCGGGATTGCCCGACAAAACGATCCCGGGAACGCCGATCGTACCCGCGGCGATCGCGTTGGCGCCCGCTCCGACGTAGATCGACGCACGATTCAACGAAAGGATGTTGCCGTTCGACTGTTGCAAAACGCCCGTGTGGTTGTCGTAATTCATGCCGCCGTTGAGCGACGGCAGAAACTGCGCCGCGGCGAGCTGGCGTTGCGCGACGGCCTCGACGACGAGCTGTCGAGCGAGTAACACGTCGGGGTTCTGTACCCCCGCGAGCCGTAACGCCGTGGGGAGATCGATCGGCACGAACTCGGGGGTGAGCGTCGTCAAGCTGGGGGGCATGACGTACGTTCCTGGAACGTCGTGAATCCGCCTCCGATCCGCGGGGATCGCCTCGTTGCGACGCGGGAGCGCCGCCGGAGGTTGAACCGCCACACGCGGGGGAGCGTTCGCGGCGGAAGCCGACGCGGGGGCGGGATTCGACGACACGGCGGGGGACGCGGTCGTCGCGGGGGCGCGATTCGACGACGCGGCGGGGGGCGAGGTCGTCGCGGGGGCGAGGATCGGCGCTTCGCCCGCGTTGAACGACGGCTCGGGAAGCGAGGTCGACGGCGGCGCCGGCGACGCTGCTTCAGGGTTGATCGTCGACGCCGCTCCGGGGGGAGTAAGCGAGGTCGATTCGAGTGGAACGGCGGAACGCGGCGAGGGGGGCGCCGCGGTCGAACGTGTCGCGGACAAGCCCAGGCAGCTCGCCGACAACACGATTCCCGCCAATCCACGCTGGAGCATCCAGGACGTGCGCATGATCTTCTCCAACAACTTTCGAGCCGCACGCCGTAAAACACGCGGCGCGGCGACACGGATTCAACTTACAAAGAGAGTTATCGTCCCAACGGAAGCGCCGCGTTTAAGCAATGATCGGAAAAATCGCGACGAGCCGATTAAATCGATCGAGCCGACCTCATCCGCCGGGATTCGCGCGATCAAACCGGCAGCGACGGACGGGCTTTTCGCGCGTACGCGAGCCGCGGATCTTCGCCGATCGCATCGGCGAATCGCCCCAATCAAATCATATTATATTGTTTTAGAAATAGATCTGAAATCGAAACCAATAGGTATTGTCGGTCCAGGTGAAACCTCCCGGACGATAAAGCACGGGGCTGCCGAATTCGGCGAGCTGATAATCGAATTGAAGCTTTACATATTGATTCCAATACCAGTTGACGCCGAGGTCGATCGTCTGAACGTGATTCGTCCAGAGATTGGGATCGGCGTAACCTCCGG
Source organism: Planctomycetota bacterium (assembly GCA_021791715.1). GTDB lineage: Bacteria > Planctomycetota > Planctomycetia > Isosphaerales > Isosphaeraceae > JAKBCQ01. The sequence continues at coordinate 19,131 of JAJYWB010000084.1, forward strand.
TAAAGATCTGATTCCCCATATTGAGCATCGCGTAACGGCCGACGAGTTCGACCGCTCCGGGGCCTTTTTTACCCTTGCGAAGGTCGAAAGCCTTGAGAGGTCGAACCTCGGTACGTCGCGTTAGATGTTCACCCGTGACGAAATACGTCGGGTTGACGAAGAACCCCGTGATCGGCACCTTGGTGGGACGAATCGTCGAATTGGCGAACCCGTAGCTTTCATAACCCCCCGTAAATTCCGAAACGAACGTGAACGCCTTATAAAAATAAGCCATATCCGCGGCGAACAGGGCGCGATCGCCGATCTCCATCACGTTGTTATTGAAATTCAAAAACGCGGGGCTGTTGTAAGCGGCCTCGATTCCATCCTGTCCGTTCTGGGTAAGCCGAAGCCCCGTCGGAAAGACAGGATTATTCTCATGCCCGAAATCAAAAGAAGTTCCAATATTAAAATACTGTAAAAATTCATACTTCTGCGATTCACCCCACGGACGCGCGTTAAAATAGCCGAACACGTCTTTACTATTACTGTGCGCCGAGTAAACCGACCTTCCGCCGTCGTCGATACCGACCGCCCAGTCGAGTCGTTTCTTGAATAATCGACCCCAGAGCATCGTGCCGACGTTACGCCGTACGCCGAAGTTGTTGGTGACGATCGACCGTTCGGGTTCGATCAAGTCGGTTTCGGACACCGCGTAAAACTCGTACTGGAACGCGGGCTTGAAGCGGCCGATCTTCCACATGATCCGGTCGTCGTAATGCACGTTGATGAACGCGTCGAGGAGGTCGAGAGTGCCGAAACTGCGGTTGATCGACGTGTAATATTCAATCGGTTTCGTCATCCTACCCACGAAATACCAACGTTGCCGAGGGATGTAAAAGCCGGGATGCGCCGGCTGTTGATCGCCTGGACCAAACGTGATCGCGTCGGCCTGAGTCAGGTTGTGAAATTGAAGGAGGAATTCGTTGTCGCTCGAATGCAACTGAAACCCTGGACCGAACTCGGCCTTAAGTGGATAAAGCTCGGTATCCTTGGGAATGTTCTCTTTTCCAGCGACCGAACCCGGCCCTCCTGAGATTCCCATGTCGGGCGAGCGCGGTTCGGCGACGTTATCGCGGGCGCCGGCGCCTCCCGATCGCGACGTGTTCGTCCTCGGCCTTAAGCTAAGAGGCGCCGCGACCCCGCCGCCCGGTCGAACAAGCAATTCTCCCGAAGGTATATCTGAAACTGAAACATTATCGCGCGCGCCGGCGCCTCCCGATCGCGAAGTATTACGAGCGGGAGGCGTTAAAAAATCGATCACGCTCGGCGGACGCATCCCTGAGGAACCCGTCGAAGGTCGCGGAGTCGTCGAGGGAAGATCGGGTTCCTTTTGTTGCTGTTGTTGAATCTGCCGAGAAAGCGTTTGAACTTGCTTAAGTAATTGTTGATTCGCCTCTTCGAGCGTTTTCAATCGATCTTCAAGAGCTTGTGGATTACCGCCGGGGGCGACCGAGATCCGCGGTGTTTGATTCGGCGTCTGCGCGCGTAACGACGACGGCGACGCGATCGCGCCGACGATCATCACGATTCCGAGCGCTCGAAGCGACCCGATCCGCCGCCTGGATTTCATCCGATTTTGATTCCCCTCGAACCAACCCGAGCCGCGTCGTCAATCACTCATCCGACGATTCCGGTCGCGATCGTATCGAACGCACCGTTGATCGCAGGCCCCCAGAAGTGAACGAAAACGGATTCTCTCGGTTTTAATCGCCCGACGCGTCGGCGCGATCTTAAGATTTGTATCGACCGTATCGGTTCCGACATGCAGTCTTTTTCAAAAACGGCGACGATCGATTTTGAGGACGAGCAAAAGCGCGCAGCGTCCGCCTGTTTTTTAGGCGGAGGCCTTCGAACGTGTCTTGATCGCAATCCCGATCCGTTTTTTGGAATGTTCAATCGATGTCGACGCGGTTCGCATCGTCTCGCATGTCGCCGGCCGGCGACGCGGTTGCTTTCCGCAACCATTCGTGAGCAAGCGAAGGGCTTGACTCACACCCGCGTCCAGGGGAAAATGATCGTGTCTGCTCATGGTGCGAAAGTCGATCGGCGGGGTCGTTCTAAGGAAAGCCTTATGCCGATTGATACGGAAACCGTCGGAGATCCGTGTACTTTCAAGCCTTTGGGCGTGTTTTTGTGAACGGGCGACGACCCCCCTGATCGCCCCTGATTGGAAATCCGACGATTCGTGCGGAGTGGAAGACACCATGGATTTTCACGCGAGAGGCGTTGAATTCCTTCGTTTTCCCGGGGGTGATTTCCGTGAAAAATCTCAAATCGGCGCGTCTGATACGGGCCGGCATGCAATTCGCTTCATGGCGTTCAATTCGTGTTCTTGTTTGGAATGGTTTTGTTCGATTGGTCGGTTCCCGAAACCCGAGGAAGTTGTCGATGAAGTTGGTTTCGATTTTGATCGCGGCGTTGGTCGTCGGCTGGGCCGGATTCGTCCGAGCCGCCGCGGATGGACCCAACGACTATTACAACGAGGGCGTTCGTCTCTTGCAGGCGGGACAATCCGCCGAGGCGATCAAATACTTTTCCTGGGCGATTCACTTCAACCCCAAAGACTGGGAAGCCTACGGTAATCGCGGCTTGGCTTACGATAAAACGGGCGATCTCCAGGCGGCGATCCGTGATTACAGCAAGGCGATCGAACTCAATCCCAACGAACCAAGGTTTTACACGAATAGGGGCTCCGCCTACGACGAACTCGGCAAGCCCCAGCAGGCGATCGACGACTACAACCAGGCGATTCATCTGAACAACAAGGATGAAATCGCCTTCCTCAATCGAGGCATCGCTTATCGCGATCTCGGCAAACCCGAGCAAGCGATCGCCGACCTAACCCACGCGATCGAGCTCAATCCCTCGAACGAACGCGCGTATCTGAGCCGCGGAGCGATCTTCGACAAGCTCGGCCAATTCGAGAGCGTCGTGCAGGATTGCAACGCCGCCTTGCTGATCGACCCGACCGACTCCTTCGCTCTGGTCGAACGAGGCTGGGCGCGAGAAAACCTCGGTCAGACCAAACAGGCGATCCAAGACTTCAACCGTGCGATTCAGCTCGACCCCAAAAACCCACGCGCCTATGTCACTCGCGGTTGGTCGCTCATCAACCTGGGAGAACTCGACCGAGCGATCCAAGATTTCAATTACGCGCTTAAGCTCGAACCTCGCTTCGCGATCGCCTACGTCGGCCTGGGAAACGCCGAACGCGCCAAGGGAAACCTCAAATCGGCGCTTGAACATTACAACAAGGCGATCGAACTCGATAAACGCAATCAACTCGCCTACAAGGCTCGAGGCACGGTCTATTTCGATCGAGCCGAATACGACCTCGCGATCCGAGACCTCACAACCGCGGTCGACCTCGCTCCCCGCGACGCGCAATCGTTTGATAATCTCGGCAAAGTTTATTACGCCAAAGGCGATTTCCAAACCGCGATCGCCGAATTCACCAAGGCCATCGAGATCGACCCCAGCCTCGCCTCGGCGTACGCCGATCGCTCGCTGGCGATCTTCTGCCAGGGTCGCCGCGGCGCCTCGGGAGACGCCCGCGCCTACCTCAAACTCGCGGGTTGGACGAGCGATCGTTCCGCCGACATGGTGCTCATCGGCTACTTCCGTAGCCTCAAAAACAACCAGCCCGAAGAGGCGCAGTCGCTCCTGATGGAAGGGCTCCAAAAGTGCGATAAAGCCGCGTGGCCGTATCCGATCTTGGCCTATTTACATCACGATCTCTCGATCCAAGATCTTTACAAACAAGCCGGCGATAACTCCAAGATCGCCAAGGTTCACGCGTATCTCGGCATTCAATTGGCTCTCAACGGCAGGCGCGACGAGGCGATCGAACACCTTCGTTGGATCAAGGATCACGCCAGCCATCAAAGCCAGGAATACGCGATCAGCCTGACCGAACTCCGTCGCATCGAGAACGACGAGGCGCTCATCAACCCGTCGTTCGACACGCCTCGGATCGCCAACGGTTCGTAAGCCGCGATCCTCGCGAATCAACGGTTCGACGCGAATTCGATCGTCGCGCGACCGACCCGGCTCTCTCGCCGCACGCTCGATCCTTGTTGATCGAACGATCGCGCCGAAAGCCGAGTCCGTCGCGCGACGTTTCTTTACGGAACAACGATTCGCGCAAATATCAATCGATCAATCGCCTCGAACGCGCCGAGGTCTCATCCCGCGCGCGTTCGCCGAACCAATAAGTCGCCCACAACAGCGAACCCCGAACGCCATCCCAATTCTGAAAAAATTATTCACAAATATTTAATGGTAACAAAATCAAAACGCGCTTGAACATGAACAAAATCGAAAACAAACGGAGCTAAAGCGGGTGATTGAAAAGGGCGGATTCTCATCCGCCCTCGATCCGAACGAGAAACCCCTTATTTCACTTCGGCTTGTCTTCGGTCTTCTTAACCTCTTCCTTGGGCTTCTCGTCGGTCTTCTTCGGTTCCTCCTTGGGCTTGGCCTCCTCCTTGGGCTTCTCCTCGGCCTTTTTCGGTTCTTCCTTGGGCTTCTCGGCCGCCTTTTTGGCTTCGGCGTGCGCCTTACGAACATCTTCAATTGCTTTATTGAACAACAATGCACGCTGTTCATACCACGATTTCAAACCCTTCGAGGGTTGGACGATCCGCACTTCCTTCTGATAATCGAGATTCGGCAACGCCTCTTTTTTGCCGTACCCCGTGAACCACGCGCCGAAGACCTCGGGACTCACGCCGATCCGATCCTTGGGTTCTTTCTTCAGTTCGCGAAGATCGAGAGCGTGTCCCCTGATCAAGATATCAAGAATCGGCGGAGGATCGATTGACGTTTCCACCAACCCGGCCTCCTCGGCGGCGACGATCGCCTCCGCGACCGCCTTTCGCGCCGCCTCGAGTTTGGCCTGAACTTCGGGAGGAATCGTCGGCGCGGGCTCCTCCTTCTTAACCGCCTCCTCCTTCTTGGCGGCGGATTCGGGCTTCGCCGATTCCTCCTTTTTGGGTTCATCCTTTTTGGTCGCGTCTTGGGCGAACAAACCGTCGGTCGCGCTCAAACCGAGCAGCAGCATCGAAAGCGATAAAGTGAACGTCGCAAACCGTCTCACCGTGTTATTCTCCTTCTTGAAACAATCCGAGGATGCCCGAAAAACCGCGTAAGCGGCATGCCGGCTAAGTCTAACGGTCGCGGGGTTCGCCGGCTAGTCGTCGGACCCCCGCCGATCTCCGAGCCAAACCTAAACCGTCGACTCCAAAACAACCGCCGCTATCCACCTCGTGAACGTAAAGCCCGCCGCGCCTCCGCCTCGTATTCGACGATCAAGCGATAAATTGAAATAATATATATTAAACAACAAGACTCTGGATCAACGTCGGACGATCGCTCGACGTTCAACCCGGAATTATGACATGAAAGATTTCGTGCATCAATCCGCTCCGAGAAAAACGCGCGACCGCGAACTTGAATCCACAACAATAATTATTTATTACTATACTTTTTTATCATCTTTAAAACCGACGAACCGGATGATCTCGAGATCTCCTTTCCCTTTGACCGGAATTTTACCGAGCGATTCGCCGATCGCCAGGTTCGCGATTTTACTCCACGCCTCGACGCTGAGCGTGATCGAACCCGCGACGCCGTGGCTCTCGAGCCGCGCCGCCTCGTTGACGGTATCGCCCCAAAGATCGAACAAATATTGACGCCTGCCGAGAACTCCGGCGACGACGGGCCCCGCGTGTACGCCGACGCGGAGGTTCCAGCCCGGGGGCGAACGACGCGCCGCGGCGATCATCTCGACTCCCGCTTTCACGCACTGAAGCACCGGATTCTCCGCCTTTTTCAAAAGCCCGCTCGCCGCCATCATCGCGTCGCCGATCGTCTTGATCTTCTCCACTCCGTGCCGCGCCGCGATCTCCTCCCATTCTTCAACAAGACTTTGTAGATACGCCACGACTTCGTCGGGCGTGTGCGCCTCGCAATAACGCGTGAAGCCGACGATATCGGCGAACATCACCGCGACGTCCTCGCGCCGCCTCGGCTTCACAGCGTTCGTCCCCCGAAGCTCGGCGATGATCTCGTCGGGAAGTATCACGCGTAAAAGCTCGTTGCTGCGATGCGTTTCAAGCTCGATCCGTTGATTAAGCCGAACGACGTCCTCAAACGCGGTGACGAGAATATCAAGCAACGGCTCGCGACCCGTCTCAATCGCGAAATCTTGCCCCAGGAACGAAACGTGCTTCGTCTCGGCGCGACGGTCCTCGACGGGCCTCGCAAGCGCTCGGCGCACGCAGCCGATGATCTCCTCGGGCTCGCGCCCCTTGGTGATAAACCCGTCGGCGCCCGCCTGAAGACCCCGCAACACGTTCACAGGATCGGCCTGGCTCGTACAAACGACGATCGGCAGCCGTTTCGTCTCGGGAGAATCCTTGATCCGACGACAAAGGTCAAAACCGCTGTCCCCCGGCAAATGAAGGTCGCTCACCACAATCTCGAAACCGCCGTCGACAAGCTTGGCGAACGCGGTTTCGGCGTCGGCGACGGTTTCAACCTCGAATCCCTCGTCCTCCAGGATAAACGCGAGACGACGCGCCTGCGTGGGACTGTCCTCAACCACAAGTACTCGGGGCATGGCTTCTATTCACCCGGGCGCCAAGCGCCCCGTTTAAAAACAATACGGAACGCCGAATCGACCGATCTCGACGTTCGCAAGCCGATAAGCCTCGAGCTCGGTAACGACTTGCCGATGATACCGCGCTTTGATATGCACAGCGATCACTCGCACCGATCGATCGATTTTTTCGACCTCGCGCGCGAAGGTCTCGGTCGTCAGATGCTTGGAAAGTTCGGCGAGCCTCTGCATCTCCGCCGGAAAAGTCGCCTCGAGAAACACCGCCTTGAGATTCTTCGTCGAACGCGCCCGCTCCCAGATCGCCTCCGTGGGACCGGTGTCCGACGAGACGACGATCGCCGAGGTTTCGTCCTCGATCACAAAACCCAACGTCGGAACGACATGATTCACCTCGATCGGAGTGACGACGAACCCCTCGAACGATACGCTTCGACCCGGCTCGAGCGTCTCAAACCGCAAAAACGAAGTCTCGGCGGTCGAAAGCGCCACGAAATCGGGCCAAACATCCCAATTAAACATGTTTGTTTTTAAGCATGCTATAACGTATTCGCTCGCGTGGATCGTGATGCCGGCGCGATTCGCGCGGTACGCGTTTTCGACGAGGATCGGCAACGACGCGATATGATCGAGATGCGTGTGCGAGAGAAACGCGCGGCGCACTTGCGACTGCTTCTCGGGATCGTCGAGCAAGCCGACGCACCCCGCGTCGATCACCAGCGAATCGTCGATAAGATACGACGTTAAATGCTGAATCGAGGCGGGCGCCGAGCCGTCCGCCGCGACCGACGACGGCACGAGGGTCACTTTCATACAGCGTCTCCTCACCACGAGAATCAATCGCTAAGAGAGACTCTCCGAAAAGAATTCGGCGTGTTTTCACGGCGCGTCGTCGATCGGGAGGGCGAACCTCCCGGTGAGCCGCGTCTACCTGTACAGGTTAACCGACAAGCGCGGCGCATCATCCATCGGGAGGGCGAACCTCCCGATGAGCCGGGTTGATATAATCTATGCACCATGCGATCAAAACCTCCTATTCAATAGACATTTTCAAAAGAGAATCGCCGGAGGTCCGCACCATCATACTCAATTACCTGCATGCGTTTCCGTATAAAACGTAACGATCCGACGATAACACGAGTCTAAAACCTGGAAAACCAATCCGCGATCGATAAGATGCGGTTTCCGGACGGACTCTAAGTCGATTCGGGGTCGAACGTCGCGCCTCGACGCGCGGCTCGTCGTCCCAGGGCGTCGTAAGTTGCATATTTGTACAATTCGGAGAGCGTGGGATAATTATAACACGTTCGAATGAACAAATCGGCGCCGGCGTTTGTCAAAAGCGCCGAAAGTCCCAGATGCACGAGTTCGGTCGCGAGTTCGCCGATGATGTGAACCCCCAAAAGCTTCATATCCTCCTCGGCGAATAGGAGCTTGAGAAACCCCTCGCAATCGCCGATGATCTGGCCTCGGCTGTTCCCCGCGTACGACGCCTTGCCGACCACGTACGCGATTTTTTTGGCGATCAGCGCGTCTTCGGTAAAACCCGCCATCGAGCATTCGGGAATCGTGTAAATCCCGTAGGGAAGGATCGTCGCGACCTCGGTTTTGTACTTGAGGTCGAACGCGTGCACCATCGCGACCCGCGCCTGCTCCATCGAAGTCGAAGCGAGCGCCGGAAAGCCGATCACGTCCCCCGCGGCGTAGATGTGCGGAACGTTCGTTTGATAATGCTCGTTGACGTGGATCTGTCCCCGCTCCCCCGCCGTCACGCCGCACTTGTCGAGCGCCAGCGATTCGACCGCTCCGCATCGCCCCGACGAAACCAAAATCGTGTCGACCTCGATCGTCGCCCCCGATTTCATCCGCACGCCGATCTTCTCGCCGTCGCTCACCGACTCGACCGAATCAGACATAAGCATATCTACGCCCATTGATTCCATACGGGCGCGGAGCGATTCGGCGATCTCGGAATCGAGAAAGCCGACGAGCCGGTCGCGCTTTTCGACGACGGTCGTCTTCACTCCCAGGGCGGCGAACATGCAACCATATTCACAACCGATAACGCCTCCGCCGACGACGAGCATCGATTTGGGGATGTCGTGGAGCGCCAGGATCGTGTCCGAATCGTAAACCCGAGGGTCGTGGAACGGGAAATCGGGGGGCCGATACGGGTACGAACCCGTCGCGATCAGAATCACCTTCCCCTGGATCAACAACTCGGGACAGCGAGCCGGCCGGACCGAGATCGTATGAGGGTCGACGAACGACGCCGCGCCCGAAAAGACCGTCACCTTATGGCGCTTCAGGTTCTCCTGAATCCGCGCCCGCTCGTTTTCTTTGACGATCCGCTCACGCGCAAGCAAATCGCGAACGTTCAAGTCTTTCTTGAGCTGAATATCGAGCCCGTAAAGCTTACGGCCGCGGAATCCCGAAAGATAAAGCGCCGTCTCGCGGAGCGTTTTCGACGGCAGCGTTCCCGTGTTCGCCGCGGCGCCGCCGAGAACGGGCTCTCTTTCAATCAACGCGACCGATTTGCCGAAATACGCGGCCTGCGCCGCTCCCTTTTCGCCCGCGGGACCCGATCCGATTACGATCAAGTCGAATTCTTGTTGCGACATATCTACGATATTCCCCGATACCGAGGTTGCGGTCGCGAATCCCGCGCGTCCGATTTCGGCCTGGAGACGACGGGGGGCGGTCGACGCCGAGCGACATCGCGGGGATTCTCCGAATGTTTCCAGAATAACCGCCGCGACCGCGTTCGCGCAACAGGGAACCGGCGAAAGCGATCAAGATTCGTCCGATTGCGATGGCGCCCGCCCGATCGGGAAATACCGTCACGATCGACCAAACCCGAACAAACAAGACACTCAAGAATTGAACCGGCTCTGAAACTTGAGTCGACACTATACCGATTAACGACGCGACTTTTTGACGTAATCCACGAACCGACAACCGGTTACGATAAGTCGAACTCGACGACTGAGGCGGGCCGGGAATCGTCGCGCGTCAGCCTTCATTCTGAGACTATCCGAAAAGAATCGAGCAAATTCAGCGGGATTTCACGGTGTATCATCCGATGGG
>JAJYWB010000139.1 GCA_021791715.1 Planctomycetota bacterium
CGCTCAAGCCCCTGCCCCCCGAACATCCGATCTGGAAATCGCGCTACCGCCTCTCGCCCGATATCCACGAACTTTGGGGGGTCGATTTCGGTTGCCGTACCGTCGTCGTTTATTCCCCCAAAGATCTTTCATGTTTTTGGAATCAAGCCGAAAATCAACCCGGCAATCCCGCGGTCGAAAAGGCCCTCCGCGTCGGACAAAACGTCGTCGATTACGCGACGGGACGCGAACTCCCCGCCGATAAACTCGCGGTCCGCACCCTGGCCGATTTCAAAACCCAAAAGACCGCCCCGCGAGGCGCCTTGCACATCGCCAAGCTTAAGCACGCCGGCGATTGGAACGTCGCCCCGCTCGCCGTCCCCAACCTCACGACCGCGCTCCGCGACGAACTTAAGATTGATGTCGTCATCAACCATCACGAGCTTTTACCGCAAGATCCCAATCTGATTTATTATCCGCTCATTTATTTACACGGTCGCGCGTCGTTCTCGTTCGGCGCCGAGGATCTCGCGGTGTTGCGTAAGCATCTCGAACCCGGCGGCGGAACGCTGTTCGCCGACAGCGCGTGCGGATCGGCCGCGTTCGACGCGGCGTTCCGCAAGTTCGTCGCCGAACTCCTTCCCGACAACCCCCTGGTCGCGATCCCCGCCGACGACGAAATCTACACCGCGAAGGTCGGCTACGATCTCTCCGACGTCAAATACACCCGATCCGCCGGGGGCGGCTCTGGGAAGCCGAAACTCGAAGGGGTGAAGATCAACGGCCGCTGGGCGATCATCTACTCGAAGCTCGACCTCGGCTGCGCCCTCGAACGCCACCAGTCGTCCGATTGCAAAGGCTACTTGTATGAAAGCGCACTAAGGATCGCCGCCAATATCGTCCTTTATTCCACATTGCCATAACGATATTTACCGAAATCGTTTAAATCGGATCCGGTCGATCAATCACGGATCGATCGGACCGGGTTCTTTTCACATTCGACGCCGCCGACGAGCGGGATCGCCCCCTCAAGTTCAATCAAAAAGGATCTTTTGTTCAAGCGAGCGGACCCGCGCGATATACGCATTCGAATCAAATTTTTTACTCGTGCTCGCGTAACTCATGAATCGAACCGTGCCGAAGATCGGCCGTTCGGGCCAGGGACGATCGTGCTTGCCGCCGATCGCCCAGGCGATTCCCGTATACCCGTTCGGGTCGCGTCCGTCCATCTCGTAACGATCGTTCAGATCGACCGCGATCCGAAACGCAGTCGCCGCGTCGGGGGTCCATTCCAGAATCTTCTTCGCCCAATACATCCTTAAATAATTGTGCATTCGCCCCGTCAGAACCATCTCCTTCTGGCTCGCGTTCCAAAGCGGATCGTGCGTCCGCGCGAATTCAAGATCGTCGGATGAATATAAATGAGGACGATGATCGGCTCGATGCTCGGCGAGCGTCCCGAGGGCCCATTCGGGACATCCCTCGAGCCGATCGTAACGATCGTTCCGCCAAACGTAGTTGATCGCGAGTTCGCGACGAACGATCAACTCCTCCAGATACACGTCGACGCTTTCTCGAGGCGCCTCGCTCGCGATCGCCGCCAAGGCGAGAGTGAGCGGACCGATATGGCCGAAATGCAGATGAGCCGAAAGCTCGCTCGTCATGTACGGAGTCGGCTCGTTGCGATCGGTCGCGTATCTCGGCAATCGCTTCTCGATAAACAGCTTAAGCCTCCGCTCGGCCTCGCGCGTTCCGCCCCGATAATTCTCGACCCTTCCCGCGCCTCCCACATTTAATGTTTTGATAAGATCATAACGTTCCAACGCCTCTCCCATCGGAGCGGCGAGATCGATCGGCCATTGAACATTCGCTTTGATATTGGGAATCGGCTTAAGATAATCGTTTAAGACGCGATGAATTTTGGGTCGAATCGTCCGCGCGGCGTATTCTTCTTTGGGGAAAAGCGACGACGGAACGACGACGTCGGCGTCGACGCAACGGAACGGGATTTCAAGGTCGCGCGCGACCGAATCCCTCCACTCGCGGCCGACGCGGATCGGATTGTCGTCGCCGATCACGATCGCGGGACGAACCTCGGACGCGAACTCCTTCACCACGCGATCGGGCGAGCCCGTTCTCAACACAAACCGCACGCCCCGATCCGCCAGATCGCCGGCGGCGTCGATCAATCCATCAATCAAAAAATGATAGTGTCTTTCTTGAGCCCCGGGATAATTCGCGGTCAGCCCGAAGACCGCGACGACCGGTTTTTTGAGCGCGTTTCCGAGCGCGATCGCGAGATTGAGCGCGGCGTTGTCTTTGCCGCGCTGCGCTCGCTGCATCCAATAAACGACGCACCGTCCCTCGGGATCGGGAAAACCCTCGCGGAGCACGCGAACCCGCGGATGATCTTTAAGAAGCGTTTCCACCCGATCGGCCATCGTCTTCTCCCGTCGCCCTGAACTTAAAACCTTATTATGGGCGCGCGGGGAAGACGATCGCTTTCACTCAATCGCGAGATCGACCTGCGAAATCAATAGACTCAAACGTGAAATCATGTGATTTCAAACGTCCGCCGTCATTCGCGAATTTTCGGCTTGAATTCGGCTCGAAGCTTCAAATAATGTTCAAGATCGAAATCTTTGGACCGACAGCATTCGAGCAGCGGCTTCTCAAGCCGTTCGACCTCGGCGCACGCCGCGGCGAGTTCGGACGCGATCGAATCGGGGATGATGCAAACTCCGTGCTTATCGGCGTGGAGCAGATCTCCAGGACGGATTTCGACCCCCGCGATCGTCACGGGCTTGCCGAACTCGACAAGCCGAACGTACGCGTGGCTGACGCACGGATTAAGCCCGAAAAGATGAAAACCGAGCCCGCGCACCTCGTCGAGATCGCGCGGACAACCGCTCGTGACGTGGCCGACACACCCGAGCTTTTGATGAATCGTCGCGTTCACCTCGCCGAACTGAGCCCCCAAACCCGCGGGTTCGTCGAGATCCTGCCCCACCGCGACCTTCGGACCGGGTTGCGACGCGACATATCGCAGGTAATCGCCGTTCAAATCGGGGGTCGAACCCGAAGGAGGACTCGCGATCGTCCGAGACGTCACCGCGTAGCCCACCATCACCCCCAGATCGGGGAGCAAACAGCGGATTGTGTGCGGCAAAAATCCGACGTTCCTCGGACGAACGTTAAACAACTCGATCGCGTTGGCGATCGTCGGCGTGTTGTACCGCCTCAACCCCTCGATTTGCTCGCTTGAAAGAATTTTGCTCGACATAATTTGTTCCTAAGTAACGAATCAATGAATCCGCAACTCGAACGGAAGGACGACCGCGACGGGCTCGTTCGCGAGGAGCGCGGAAATCAGCCCGAGTCGAGCGATCGCTCCGCGGATCGCCGCGGGCAAAAGCGATTCGATCCTGGGCGCCGCGACGTCGCGATCCTCGATCGATTGAAACAGGTCTTCAAGAACCCCGGAAGCCTTGGGCAGGACGATCGTTTCGACCTCGTCGCCCGCGGGAATTTTCGCGAGCGCCTTGGCCGCGACGATCGCGTCGTCGAGCGTGCCGATCTCGTCGACGAGCCCCTTCTCTTTCGCCTGGCGACCCGTGTAAATCCTGCCCCGCGCCAATTTCTCTAGCGCCGCTTCGTCCATCTTCCGACCCCGCGCCGCTTTGGAAACGAACTGCTTGTATGTTTCATCCATCAACTTCTTCATGGCGGCTCGTTCGGAATCGGAGAACGGCCGAACCGTCGAAAGGAGCAGCCCGTTTTTGCCGATTTCGATCACGTCGGTCGTCAGCCCCGCCTTATCCATCAACCCTCCGAGCGCGACCTTCCCCCCCACGACGCCGATCGATCCCGTGATCGTCGACGGCTCGGCGACGATCTTATCGCATCCCATGCTGATATAATACCCTCCTGAAGCCGCGACGTCTGACATGCACGCGACGATCGGTTTTTCGATCCGCACGACCTCGCGCCAGATCAGGTCGCTCGCGAGCGCGCTGCCGCCGGGCGAATCGACGCGCAGCACGATCGCCTTCACGGTCTCGTCCTTCTCGGCCTCGCGCAAATGCTTGATCACCGTGTCCGAACCCATCACGCCGTCGCCGAGCAACGACGAACTCTTCGATTTGCCCGTCGTGATCATCCCCGAGGCGACGATCACGGCGATCTTCGGCTTTTTCGATTCGGGCTTCTTGACGTTTTCACCCGATAACATCTGCATCATTTTAAGAAAACCCGCGAGCCCCGAAAGATCGAGTTTTTCAATCTTCTTGCCGTATTTGGGCTCGAGCTTGATCTTCTCGACGCCGAGCCCCTTGGCGATCTCGCTTTCGAGTTCGTCGTTGTACGCGATCCGGTTGATCAAACCGACCTTCTTGGCGTCGCCGGGCGTGTAAGGCCCCCCGTCGATCAGCTTTTTCGCCTCGTCGATCGCGATCCCCTGACGCTTCGAGATCGCCTCCACGATCATCATGTAGTTATCGTTGAGTACCGAAGTGAGTTCGTCGCGGAACGGCCCGCTCATCGCGGTTCGGGTGTACGGTTCGGCGGCGCCTTTAAACTCTCCCACCTGCATCATATCGGCTTTGACGCCGAGCTTATCAAACAGGTTTTTATAAAAAGTCACCTCGGCGGCGAGCCCCTTCACCATCAACCAGCCGCTTTCGGGCATCACGATCTCGTCCGCGGCGGTCGCGACGAAATATTCGACGTTCCCCGCGGATTCGAGCACGGCGAACGCCTTCTTCCCTCCCGATCGAAACGTTCCGATCGCCCTCCGCAGCTCGTACGCCTTGGCGAGGCCGAACCTCGGCTCGTGGACGCGGATCAACAGCCCCTTCACCGAGGCGTCGTCCTTCGCCTTGGCGATCTTATCGATCAACGATTTCAGATTGTCGGAAACGGGGGCGCCGTCGAGCCCCGTCGGGGTCGGCGTTTCGGCGAGCGCGCCTTTGATCGTCAATTCGACCAGCACCGGCGGAGCGGGCTTCTCGGCCTTTTCGGTCTTGGCCGCCGCGGGAGCGTCTCCCGCTCGGACGTACGACGACGACGAGAGAAGGAGAGCCGAAACCGCGAACGCGAACGACATGCAACCACTTCTCATATTTGTATACCTTAATCACAAAGTGATCGGCGCGAAGTCGGGCTTGAATCCGATCAGGCCGCGAGTTCCGCGCCCGAGCGCGAGGCGAAGCAGCCTCATCTTGACCGGGCGCCCGTCGAGCGTCAATCGCCCTCGTTCGCTCGTGACGACTCGCGCACGAAGACCTCGTTCAATCGACGCCGCGTGTATACGATTGATGAGCAATTCACTGATATAAAATGCGAATAAGCGTCGCATGATATCCGGGTCGAGCGTGAGTGAGAGACCGGCTGGAACGAAAGCAACATCCACGGCGTTCCCGAGACCGAATATTCGATTGTGTATATTTTTTTATGCGGATATTTTATGGTCATTTGGGAGGCGAAGTCGTCCGGCAGGGCGATCCCGTCTGGGAGGGCGATCCCGTTTGGGAGGGCGAACCTCCTGGTGAGCCGGCATGTTTTTATTTTTGAGGGCGATCCCGTCCGGGAGGGCGAACCTCCTGGTGAGCCGGCATTTTTTCATTTGAAAGGTCGACCCCGTCTGGGATGTCGATCCCGTTTGGGAGGGCGAACCTCCTGGTGAGCCGGCATTTTTTCATTT
>JAJYWB010000085.1 GCA_021791715.1 Planctomycetota bacterium
CATGATCATTCAGATACGCACGATCGGTCGACGATTCGACGTCTCGGATAAGACCGACGCGTTCGGCGATCCGGCGGGAGGGCGAACCGCCGTGTGAGCCCGCTTTATATCATGATCAATCAGAAAAGCCGGCTCGGACGACGCCTCGACGTCTCGGATAAGACCGACGCGTTCGGCGATCCGGCGGGAGGGCGAACCGCCGTGTGAGCCCGATTTATATCATGATCAATCAGAAAAGCCGGCTCGGACGACGCCTCGACGTCGCGGATAAGACCGACGCGTTCGGCGATCCGGCGGGAGGGCGAACCGCCGTGTGAGCCCGATTTATATCATGATCAATCAGAAAAGCCGGCTCGGACGACGCCTCGACGTCTCGGATAAGACCGACGCGTTCGGCGATCCGGCGGGAGGGCGAACCGCCGTGTGAGCCCGATTTATATCATGATCATTCAGATACGCACGATCGGTCGACGATTCGACGTCTCGGATAAGACCGACGCGTTCGGCGATCCGGCGGGAGGGCGAACCGCCGTGTGAGCCCGCTTTATATCATGATCAATCAGAAAATCCTGCTCGGTCGCCGCCTCGACTTCGCTTCGTCCTTCACACGATCGCGCCTTGACAACTCGACCCCGATCCCGCGGCGCAACCGAAGCAATGACGCCCAGTGACGATCGGCCGATCGTCAAGCGCAAGCGCGTCGAAATCGCCGATCGTCCGCGGATATCCGGGGGCGATTTCAAGATCGAGCATCTGGTTGAAATCGCAATCGTAAAGCCGACCGTCCCAGCCGACCGAAAGCGTCGATCGACACATCAGCCCCCCGATCGACTGCGGATTGAACGCCGACACGAGCTTCTCCATGTAACGCTCGTAATCGCCCCGCGCCAGCAAATCCTCCAAAAATCGACTGATCGGCATGTTCGTAATTGTATATAATCGATTAAAAGTAATATTATATTGTTTAAATAATTCCAAGCGATACGCGTTTTCAAGTTCGGCCTGCGGCGGAGGAAGCGAAGCGCCTCCCGGATTGTAAACGAGCGCGAGTTCGAGCCCGCTCCCCTCGACGCCATAGCCGACCGCGTTGAGCCGCCTGATCGCCTCGATCGACTTCTCGTGCACCCCGGCGCCCCTCTGCCGGTCGACGTTCTCGGCGAGATAGCACGGCAACGAAGCGACGATCTCGACCCTTCGATTCGCCAAAAACTCAATGAGATCTTGATATCCAGGCGCAAGCAGGATCGTCAAATTGCAGCGATCGATCACGCGCGCCCCGAGGGAGCGCGCCGCGTCGACCAGTCGTCGAAACGACGGATTGAGCTCGGGCGCGCCCCCGGTAATATCGACGACCGGAATCCGAGCCGCTTCGACCGCCGCGAGACACGCCTCCATCGTCTCCCAAGTCATCGACTCGCGTCGATCGGGCCCCGCGTCGACGTGACAATGACCACACGTTTGATTACATACCTTGCCCACATTGATCTGAAGAACTTCGATCGACCGCGATCGAAGCGGTTCGAGCGACGCGGCGGCGATCTTGCTCGCGAAGCTCGGGATCGAAGCCGGTCCCTCCAATACCAAAAGCTGCTCGCGCGTCGACGCGAGCGAACTTCCTCGACGTTTAAGTGATTGTATCATAATAATGAAGATTCCTCTCAATTCGCGGGTCGTCAAATCTTAGCAACATCCGCCGCCCGGTACGCAGTCCGAATCGGCCGCGGAGGTCGTCGCGCGGTATTCGACCCCTTTCGTCTCCCGAGGCGAACGAACGACCGACCGCCGACAATCGAACGCGGCCGCCGAATCGAGCGGAACCTCAACCCTCGGCTCGACCCGCTCGAACATCCCCGCGTATGGCTCGCGACCCAGCAACCGAAACGTCTTGTCGCATACCGCGATCCGTTCTCCGCGCGGAAACGTATGCCCGTCGTCGTCCTCGACTTTCTTGAACGGACCCTTATAAATCAACGCCTGGTTTCGTTCCAGACAACTCCCTTGCTTCCCTTTATACGCGACGACCGTCACCGAACGAAACTCGATCCCTTCGACGACTCGCCACGGATCGGTCGTCCGCCGCGCGATCGAAATCCCATGAAATCCAGCTTTCTCGAACTCCTTGAGAAATCGATCCTCGCGAAACGCTCCCGAAACGCACCCCGACCAGAGCTCGCCGTCGTTCTCAAGCTCTTCGGGAACGTCCTCGTCGGCGACGATATCGCTGATCACCGTCCTCCCGCCGCGACGAAGCACCCGAAAAATCTCGCCGAAGAGCGTCGCCCGATCGTGTTTATGAATCAGATTTAGTACACAATTAGATATCACACAATCGATTGATTCGTCGGAGACGAGGGGGTGATCGCGACGCAATCGATTCTCGAGCGAACGAAGCTCGAGCAGCCCGCGAGCGTCGCGTACGGGATTCCGCGCCAATTCCAACTCGACCCGATCAAGATCAAGCTTCATGTCTTGGATCAAGCCTCGGCAAAACGAAACGTTCGCGTAACCGAGTCGTTCTGAAATTACATTCTGATATTTACGTGCGAGCGCGAGCATCTCTTCGTTGCAATCGACGCCGATCACCGCTCCCTCGCGGCCGACGATCTGGGCGGCGATATAACACGCCTTACCTCCTCCCGAACCGAGATCGAGCACGACGTCCCCCGCTCGGACGAATGCGGTCGGATCGCCGCAACCGTAGTCGCGGTCGAGGATCTCATGAGGGATGACGGCGAGATATCTCGGATCATAGCTCACAGGACAGCAAAGCGTCGGTTCGACCGCGACCGCCGCCGATGAATATCGTTCGCGAACCGCTTTCTCAGGATCTGTCGTCGCCGAATTTGATGACATCGTCGCTTCGTTCCTCCAACCGGAAGTTTCCTCGCCTTTGAACTCGCTCGTCGCGATTCGATTGATCTCTGAAACTCGTCGGCAAGTATTCAGATTCAAGATGTTAAAAGGATAACGAATTTCGTGAATCGAGTCGAATGATTATCGGCTTCGCCGCGATTCCTGTCTGTTAGCCGGCGTACAGTCCGGGCGGTCGAATGTTTGTATTCTGTTTGCGGTTGACGTCGTTTTTTCACGATTCAAAGGAGGACGATCGATGAGCGGGGCCCGTCTCGCGGCGAAAGTTTTGATCGGTTGCGTGGTTTTGGCGTCGTCCGGGTGCGGCGGAGGGGCGAACGAGCCGGCGCGGCCCGGCGCGGGCGATCCCGGAGCGAACGCCAAGCCGTCGGACGGCTTGGGGAGCGGGGGAGCGTCGGGAAATACCGATCAGGCGAAGCCGTCGGACGGCTCGGGTTCGCGTTGACTCGAAGCGACGGACGCCATAATCGACGACGAACCCGCCGTGCGAGGTTTTGTCGATTCGAATGATTTCGGGACGTTGATTTTGGGTCGAGGCGTCGCCGCGCGATCGCCGCGGTCCTTGTATGAGGTCCGGCGAAGAGCGACGAAGCGATTTGTAAGCCGGCACACGGAGTGTGTCGCGAGCCGGGGCCGATTCATTAGTTGTGACGATGAACGTGCGAGTCTTTCATGCTCGCCGAGCGCCTAACCTTCAAGGACGAGTGAACATGAAGTCGTATCGTATTTTAACGATCGTCGCGGCGATCGTCATTCTTCCGCCGGGTTGTTCGCGGATGCATCGAAAATCACCGTCGCCTGGGTACGCGAGGGATTATGTTCCGGGGGTCGAGCATTCGGCTCGGATGGGCGCGCCCATGACGGAAGGCTCGGGACCGGCGGCGCCGATGAACATGCAGATGCAAGGCTCCGCCGCGAGGGCGATGACGCCGTCGGAAGGGAGTTGAGCGAGATCAAGCCGCTGGGCTCAATTCGATTCTCGATCGCCTACGGATCGTCCGGCCCCCGGAGGTGAGGGGATTTCGATCGATTGGAAGAACCCCGCGGCCGACCAGTTATGAAACCATCTTTGCACGTCTTCGGCGAGGGCGCCGATGTCGGAATCGATCCCGATCGGGACGAGCGCAACCGCCTCGGCCACCGACCGGCCCTCAAGCAGCGCCGTGAGGAGCATGAATTCCATTGGTGAGAGCTCGTGAATACGGACCACATAATCACGCCGGGTCAAAGCAAGAAAGGAGTCGGCCGATGGCGGGGGAAGAACATCGAGTCCCTCAAGCAATGCGTTGTAATAGGGCAAGACAGGGTGTCGTAAGGCCAAGGTACGCACGCCGGGCGCGGGCTTGAGCCGTACTTCGGGCCGGCGATCGGCGGGGATGTTCTTCAGGACATCCGCAGTGATGAGCCGCGAGCCCTCCGAACCCGGCCCGTCAAAGACCTCACCGATGGTCCACTCAAGTTTGGCCAGGTCGACCAACACTTTGGCCCAACTCTCGTCGGGAGGGCGCGTCTCGTCGAGATATCGCGAAAAGTTTTCCCCCAACCGGTTGAGCGTGTAACTGGACGACGGATACTTCTCCAGATAGCCGACGGCGAACTCGTCGAATAGCTCTTCGCCCAGCGCCCGGGTCAAAATTGGGAATACGGCACGGAGGCATTCGAGCAAACGGGCGAAATACGCCTTCGCATAGATTTCGAGACGGTCGACGCTCCCCATCGCCGACGAGGGAGTGATGACAGTCTCGATCTCTCGCGCATCGATATCGATGTGCATACGGGACTCGCGCGCGTTCACCCCCTCAAGAACTCCTCCCGGGTGCGTGATGACAGCTTGCATCCAGAGTTGAATACATTCAAATCTATGTTGTACTTTACGCATGTATCGATTCTCATTGAGGTGGGGGAATTCGGTGAGCCCAGGCGCGCTTAAGAGACTTCCACCATGCCGTGAGCCAAGGGATGTGGCACGACGACCGATCCCGCGCGGGTCGTCAGTCGGGACGGCGCCGCGGCGACCGCCGGCGTCTTGACCACGGCGTCCATGTAGTCTCGCGCCTTGAGCACCTCCGCGTGCACGACCGGGAACGGAGGGATCTTGGCGTCCCACTCGAGCAGGGTGGATACGCCTCCCGTGAGACGGTGCGCCAAGCGATACAACTCCCAAACCGGGCTAATAACCTCGCCGTCGTGGGTGTCGATCGCGTGCGTCCCGCAGTCGGTGTGGCCTGCGAGGTGGCACTGGACGACGCGACGGCTCGGTATCGCTCGGACGTACTCGACTGGGTCGAAATCGTGATTGATACTCGACACATAAACATTGTTGACATCCAGGAGGAGTCCGCAGTCGGTTTCAGCGGCCATGCGGGCGAGGAACTCCCACTCGGGCATCGTCGACGACGCGAAGGTTACATAGCTGCTCGGATTCTCCAGCACGAGGGGACGTTCCAGGAAATCTTGGACCGTCCGGATCCGGGCGACGACATGTGCCAACGTCTGCTCGTTGAGCGGAACCGGAAGCAGATCGTGCGTATTCCGCCCCGCCACTCCTGTCCAACAAAGGTGATCGGAGACCCACCTGGCCTTGACGCCGTCGGCCAGGTTCCTCAGCTTGGTCAGGTAGTCGAAATCGAGCGGATCGGCGCTCCCTATCGAGAGCGCAACGCCATGCATAACGATGGGATAGCGCTCGGCGATCCGATCGAGCACATAACGCGGCCGACCACCCGAATCCATGAAGTTCTCGGTGATGATCTCGAACCAATCAACCCGCGGCTGGTTCTCGATCAGATACGGAAAGTGGGCGGTTCGCAGGCCGACGCCCAGTCCGAGATTGGGATGGCCGAGGCGCGGAAGTATCTTCATATGGTAATCCAATCGGTTGATTCAGGAGTGGGCGGAGAGGCGACCCTCCCGCCCACGGAATAGGGGTTGAATGGTTCGAGAACGGTCGGCTTTACGACTTCTTAGGGGCGTCGCCGAACTTCTTCCCTTCGGCGGTCATGACCTCCTCGAAGCGCTTTCTGGTTTTCTTCCAGGTTGCGTCCTTGGTGATCGGAACCTCGCATCCGCCCATCCCCTTACAGGCGTTCTCGCCCGGTTTGGCGCCACATCCTCCCTGGCCGCGGCACGCGTTTTTTCCCGTACACGAGTGCGCCTCGACCGTCGCGCAAGCCCCCATGCCGGCGCACGAGTTGTCCTTCCCCTTGCTCTTCCCCTTGCACGTGTTCAGTCCGCGGCAAACGTGGGGTTCATAAAGCAAGGGGTTTTTTTTTCCGGTCTTCTTGTCGTCCGCAGCTTGAGCGACGCCCGCCCCCGCGAGCAGCCCGCCGAACGCCGCCATCGTCAGCTTGGAGAAGTCGCGACGGCTCAGTTCATTTTTTTTCATTGATTCACCTTTCATTGAAGTAAGGGTCAAGAATCCTTCCGATATGCGGACGTCTCATCGACGTCGTCACCCCGGATCGACACGGCGGGAGGATGTTCGATCACCACGAGCCGAGGACCGACGATCATCTTCCCCATTTTCATGTGAAAATCAGGTCGAATCTCGAAACTCGGTTCCACCCCGTCCTTTGCCGAACGCGAGTATCGCGCGACGGATGGTATATTTATGTAAGCCGGCTAACATAGCGTCCGAACCGACGCCGAAGGCATATCGGAGGACGATGCGGACCGCCGACGAGTTCACTCAGAAGTCCTATTTTTATAAGTTAATCGCGCGGAAAAGCGCCGATCGCAAGGCGCGCCGAACGCGCCGAGGTCGCAACCCGCGCGGCGAGACGACGTCGCGCCGGGTCGACGAATCTCGAACGCACTAAAAAACAATATTCATCTTAATTTTAAGGCGTTTTACAATATTTGCATATATTATTTCGTTAATAATCGGCGGATCGCTCCCGTCGATCCGAGTTTGAACCCGGGGGTCGAATCCGCCGATCGCTCCGATCATTTCGTCCCCGAACCTTCGTGTTTTTGCATTAGCCGAAATCCATTGTTATCTTCTCAATGACATAACGACTTCTCCGAGTTGAGATTGCGGCGATCGTCATTCGATCGAGGCGGCCTTCGTCTCGCTCGGAGACGATTTCTCACGCATGTCCTCGCGCGTGACGACCAATTCCTTGGGGGCCTCGATCCCAAGCCGGATCGAACGTCCCTGCTTCGAGACGATCATGATCGAGATCCGATCACCGATCAAAACCTTCTCGCCGACTTTTCGGGATAGAACGAGCATCACGGTTTCCCCTTCCTTAAGTTGATGCTCCAAACATCGCCGATTCCAGGATTGAATATGTCTGTCGGCTACTTGAATGGAGCGAGGGCGAATCCCACATCAAGGGTGATTCTCGTTTGATTCGCCCGTCGCATCCGTGAGACGTCGAACAATTCTCCAGAATCATTGATCGATGATCGTCCTCAATCTGTTGAATGGATTCGCGAGGTTTGGACGATCCGCCGCGATCGAAACGATCGACCTCGAGGATCGGTCCTTCGATCGATTCGCTCATTTGTCCGAGTCGCGCCGAGCGCTCGGTTTGCGGCTGGCCGGACTGTTCGGCGCGCGATCGGCGACGCGGCGTTTCAAGATCGCGGACAGGCTCGACGAATCAAGATATCCTTCTTGTTTGACCGCGATCGCTCCCGCGGACGTGATCACGATAAATGTCGGAAGAGCCTCGACCGAAAACGACGAAAAGATCGCCTCGGCCGACGGGTCGGTCTCCTCAATGCGGACCGGAATGAATTGATCGTCGATCAGTCGGACGATCGACCGATCACGCAAGGTCGACGATTCAAGCCGGCGACACCATCCGCAGTTCGCCGAAGTGAACAGAATCAGCACGTCGCGACCGCTCTTCGTCGATTCCCGCCGCGCCGCGGCGTAATCACGCCGCCACGAAATCGAGCCGGCGCGAGATTCCCCGGCGGTTAAACTTTGCAGATTCAAGAGTAAAAGAATAATCAATCCGACGATTCGACCGAGAATGCGACTCATTTCAATAAACTCCGACTAAATGACATCAAAAAATCGTAATTCGACCGCCGATTTCGCGGCGTCGTCACGTCTCCCCACATCACGAATCGGCGTGATCGCCCGCGGGCTGCGTGAGCCGGCTCACCATCACGCGAATCCGATTCGAATCGCGTCCCGAACCAAGAAAATGATCGAAATCGGCGATCGATATCGAAACGCGATCGAGCCGCGGTCGTTCCACAGTTTTGTGAGCCGGCTTACAAAACGAGTCGACACCCACGAGTAGAGTCGAAGTACACGTTCGTTCTCGGGAGTCGATCGAGAAGTCTTTGTTGTTCGATTTGGACGGTTCAACTATCATGCTCGAACAATGCGGTTCCGAATCGTCGATCGAAGTGACGACCGACGAAGACGACGAGAGCTATGTTCCGGATCGATCGACGATGATTATGAACAAGCACTGGATTCTTAAGCGGTGCGATCTGTTCGAGAAGTTGACCGACGATCAGGCCGAGCGGCTCGAGCGGAACGCTTCGTTACGGAACTTTCCCAAGGGTTCGATCATCTACGCGCCGCACGATCCCGGGCGAAGCGTCCTCGTCTTGGCGGAGGGGAGGGTCAAGCTCAAAGGAATCACTCCCGACGGCAAGGAAACGATCGTCGCTTTCATCGAGGAAGGCGAGCTTTTCGGCGAGTTGGCGATCGTCGACGACGCTCCACGCGACGAGTTCGCCGAGTCGGTCGTGGATTCGACGGTCTTGGCGATCGCGTGCGAGACGCTCTTCGAGCTTGTCGATGAGCTGCCCGCTTTCTCATTCAAAGTGACGAGATTGTTGGGATTGCGTCGACGGAGGATCGAGACAAGGCTAAGGAACATCCTCTTTCGATCGAATCGGCAACGAGTCGCGGGGATTTTGCTCGAACTGTTGGAGGCGAGCCGCGAGCGAACAGGGGAAGAACGGCGGATCACTCCTCGACTCTCGCATCAGGAGATCGCGGGTTTGATCGGTTCGACGCGCGAGACCGTGACGCTTGTCCTCGGTCAACTTCAGTTGGAAGGGCTCATCAAGGTCGGCCGGCGATCGATCACGATCGTCGATCGCCACGGTCTTTCGCTCGTGACAAACTCATGACCGCCCTCACGAGCGAGCCGGGACGACTTGTTAGCCGGCTCACGGATCAAATGAATCGAATCGACGATCATCAACGAGGGTCGAGTCCCGATCTTGACTTGAATGAAGTGGTTCAAACATGAACGCGCCGACAAATAACGACTGGACGACGTGCCCTCGCGGAGAATTCTCGCGCCTCGCGGGTCGGTTGAGGACCGTCCGCAGACGTCGCATCCTCGTCCGGGCGGCGTCGACGGCGGTCGTCATGCTCGTCGCCTTCGCCGTCGGAATGACGGCGGCCAATTTTAATGACATGTGCGATTATCATTATGCGGGAATCGGTTGTTCGCGTGTGCGCAAGCTCGCCCCGCTCTACGCGGCGGGTAAGCTCGACGCGGCCTTAACCAATCAAATTCACTTGCATATTTCAATGTGTCCGTATTGTCGCAAGCTTTTCAGCGAGATGAAACCCCCCGTCGCTTTCGGAACCGGCGGCCGGCGATTGGAGCCCGATTACAATGCGAAAAGAGCTCGGTTTGTTGATGATTCTCGTCGTCGCGATCGCCGCCTCGTTGCTTTCACGGCGGGCTGATCACGCGCGGCGGTTGCGCGCGTTCCCCTGCCAGATGGCCCGCTTCGAACGCGAGCTCGAGTCGAGCCTGGCCAAAGCCTCCAACGACACAGAGAGGCGATCGATCTCGGATCGATATCGATCGCGTAAGCGTGTGCTGATCGAAGAGGCGATCGATTTGTCGCTGATCCGACCGCGCGATCCCGCGTCGTTCGAAGTCTTGGCGCTCATCGCGACGTCGGCGGACGACATCCCCGATCTCCGCGATCGCGCGCTCGACGCGACGATCCGAACTCAGATTCGCAACCCGGCGATCGTCGCGCTGTGCGCTCAATTGGCTCGACTCGGGCGAACGTTCGAGCCCGCCGACGACTTGCTCCGCCGCGCGATTCGCGACAATCCGACGCGCGAAGTACGGGGCCGAGCCCTTTTGAGCCTCGGTCAAAGAAAACTTGAACATGCTCGCGTACTCCGGTTCATACGTCAGAACCCCGCCGCGGAGAAAAAGCTCGCCTCCTCGATCGGCGGTGGAATCCAATACATTCTCAAACCAGACCCCGACGATCTCGAACAAGAAGCCGAAAATCTCTTTGAACAAGTGATAAATGGGTATCAAGATGTCCTTGATTATCAGAAAATCGCGCGAAAAGCGATCTTCGAGCTGACGCGTTTGAGCGTCGGCAAGCCCGCTCCCGAAATCGAGGGGCGCGATTCCTACGGCCGAACGATCTCGCTCTCGAGTTTTCGCGGCAAGCTCGTCGTCGTCATTTTCTCGGGACTGACGTGAGCGCGATGCCTGGCCGAGATGCCACACGAGCGGTCGCTCGTGACGCGATACCAAGGAAAACCGTTTTCGCTCTTATGGGTCGACGGCGGCGACGAACCCGATCGGCTCCGCGCGCTCGCGACCTCCGGCCAAATCACTTGGCCCGTCTTCTGCGACCGCGATAACGCCATCCACAATCAATGGGATGTGCATCAATGGCCGACGACGTTCACGATCGACGCCGAAGGGATCATTCGCCATCGCGACGTACTCGGCGCCGAGCTCGATCGCGCGATCGAAACGCTGATCGAGAAAATCGATCGCTCAAAATAAAATGTGGTGATCTATAAGTTCCGATCCGGCGTTCGCCTCGGCCCGCGGTTCGTTCGACGAGCTTTTTGATCTCCGGCCGACGTACGGTTCCACCCGCGAAAACGAACAGACGTTCGCCCGAGCGTCGATTCGACTATCACGACGCATGAAAATCTGAATGTTCATCCCAAGACGCGCCGCCGATTCTCGATTCTCCTTGATCGGGAAACGGACGAGTCGTCGGACGCCGACCGAAGATCGCGAGAATTCCCCGGGAGTCTCCAGAGACCGACCCACGCCGTGATTTGATCCACCACGTTTCGGCCGCGAGGGCCGCCAGGAACGGAACGTACTCGATAAAGATCAATTCGTGGTCGAACCGATCGAGAGCGGATCGAAGCGCAGATTCCCCGAGCGGCGCCGCTTGATACTCAACCCAGAAGCGAAAGTAGTAAAAGAACGCCAACCCGGTGATGAGGAACCAACTTTTTCGCCGCTCGAAGACCAGAAACGGGAGGCTCCACGTCAGATACCAGGGATGCGGCGCAGCGCTGAGCAGCCAACCCCAAACGAGGACCGGCGCGACACGGCGGAGGAGCTCCGTCCGGTCGGGATCGCGGTAAAGCGACATTGACGAGCGAATAATTATAAGAATAAATACACTTCCCATAATCCCTTGGGTCAGGATGAACGCGGGGTCGAACTCGGGTTTCGAAGATAGCCGCGAGATCGAGCGAGCGAGCGCCGCGCGCCGATTCGCGGGGACGATCACGAAGCGCCGAGCTCCGGCGACGTCGCCTCCGTGCACTCGAAGATTTTCATAAATTAACATAAATAAAAAATCATTTTTCTCCCAGCGCGATAAAAAGGTCGCGAGCCCCGCACAGGGGTTGTGCGGGCGCGAATGCAAGTCGGCGGACGGTTTCCCCGCCGGAAAGGGCGCGTATCCCGCTACGACGACGAGGCAAGCGACGAGCGGCGGAATCAGCGCTTTTTTCCCCAGCCGGGCGATGAGAAACGCCGAGGCGAGCGGAATAAGGACGACGGGATAACTCTTGGCAAGCACGGCGACGCCAAGCAACGCCATTCCCGAAATCGATTCGATGAGCGCGCGATTGGAACTCGAGGTCGATTTCCCTGGGCGTGATTCCGCGAGCCCGCACAGCCGATAAAACGCGAGCGTCGTGAAGAAGACGGCGATTGAATCGAGATGCCCGGAATTAGCGAATTCTTTGATCGCGAGGGGATTCCAGCCGTACGCGAGACAAAGGTCCTCCGGCGAACGGAGGCGGCGGAGAAGGAGGATCAGAATCGACTGCGTCCCCAAATCGAAACCGACAAGGATCGCCTTGAGAATGAACACATGAACCCAAACGGGCGCCGAAAACGGGGTCGCCGACGCCGCCAGGGCGAAAACTCCCTGCGCCGCGGGAGGATAGATCGTCGGCACGTCGCGGTGATGAACTCGCTCGAAGATCAATCTGATAGATTTTGATTGAAATGATAATTTATATAGTTGACTAATTTTTGTTTTATCTGATTCGACGGGTCCGAAGCGGTCGATCTCTTGGGGGGAGTATTGAAACGGGTTGAATCCGTTGAGCGTCGCTCGGCCGTCCCAAAGATATCGATAATAATCGATCTCTTGAATCGGCTGGGAAACGAGCATGACGGCGCGGAACGCCGCGGAGAAGCCGACGATCAAGGGGAGTCGGCGGCGGCCGAGTCCGAGTCTCGGCTCGAGAGCGCCGTCGTCGACGGCGGCGCCGATCCGCGACGAAACTCCAATCATCGCCGCCGAGTAGGCGGCCGTCGCGATCGCGAAGATCGCGAGCACGGATAGAATCGGCCGCTCGCGATGCCCCTCGCCGTATTCGAACAAGAAGCTCAGACCCGCGATCGCGACCAGCGCGATTAGAATTGTAAATCCGCTTATGATTAATCGAATTCTTATAGGATCCGGCGATTCCGATTCCTGATCGCGAGTCGGAATCGAACCTCTCGACACGGGCGGCTCCTTCGCGGTGACACTCGTCATTTAGACCTCGACGCGAGAGACGATCTTGGGGTCGGAGCGGAGCGTTGGAGACTTCCGCGCAACGGCGTTCGACGACAATCCGTAGCGACCGATCAAACCAAGGATTTTTGAGCCTGCGAGGATCGTTCCTCGGATCGTGCCGCTGATCTTGCTCACGCCGATTCGGCGCCGGTACGACACCGGTGTCTCACGAACACACAATCCCGCTTGCGCCGCCTTGATTTGCATCTCGACCGTCCAACCGTAGTCGGGGTCGGTCATCCCGAGGCGTTCGAGCGCGGACCAGCGAATCGCTCGAAACGGCCCGAGGTCGGTATAACGGATTCCAAATCGAAGCCGAATCAGCGCGCACGCCAAGCGATTGCCCCATACGCTTTGCGGCGGCATCGCTCCTCGTTCGCGCCTTCCCATCAGTCGAGATCCCACGACGAAATCGAAGCCTTCGTCCATGATCGGACGCAACAAAAGCGGGAGCTCGTCGGCGTGGTCGCTGTAATCGGCGTCGAGGAAGACGACGATATCGGGAGGATCCTGGCGACTTCGCGCCAGCTCGGCGAGACCCCGCAGACACGCCGAACCGTAGCCGCGCCGCGGTTCGACGACAACCCGCGCCCCGGCCCGCTCGGCGACCTCGGCGGTTCGATCGGTCGAACCGTTATCCACCACCAAAACTTCGTCGACCCATTCGCGGGGCAGGTCCGCGAGAACGCACGGCAGCGAACGCTCCTCGTTAAGCGCGGGAATGACGACCGCGATCAACTTCGACCGTCGAATATCAGTAATCATCGACATAAGATCGTCCTTCCTAGACGAATCGAGTCTCTCGATTGCTCGATCATTCATAATTGAAAATCAATCTATCATTCTCACCGGATCATGATCGGCCCGTCAAACGGAGCCAACGCGTGAAGAGGTTTTTGACGAACGGGGTCAACCGGGTACGGTTGTAAAGATCGGCGACTTTGCGAATCGCCTCGGCCCGGGTGGGATACGGGTGGATCGCGCGGCCTAGGCTCTTCAGTCCGATCCCGCCGATCATCGCCACGGTGATCTCCGAAATCAAATCCCCCGCGTGCTTGGAGACGACGGTCGCCCCCACGATCTTGTCGGTCCCGGCGCGGACGTGAATCTTTACGAACCCCTCGGTTTCACCGTCGAGCACCGACCGATCGACATGCGTCAGCCTCTGTTCGAACGTCTGAATCGACACGCCTTGTGCCCGAGCCTCGTTTTCATCAAGGCCGACATGAGCGATTTCAGGGTCGGTATATGTGCACCAGGGAATAACAAGTGAACTCGCCCGGACTCTTCCCAGGAACAGAGCGTTTTGGATCACGATTCGCGCCATGGCGTCCGCCGCGTGCGTAAACTTATACCTCGAACAGATATCTCCCGCCGCGAAAACGTTTGGATTCGTCGTTCGCAAGCGGTCGTCGACTTTCACTCCATTTTGATCATAAGCGACCCCAGCCGCTTCAAGATTGAGCCCTTCGACGTTCGGTAAGCGTCCCACCCCCGCCAGTATCAAATCGACCTCGACTTCACGATTTCCTTGATCCGTTTCAATCGCCAGAATTTTTGAGTTTTCGGATCGTCGCGCCGCGAGAATCTTAACGTTTCTGAGAATCTCCACGCCGTCGCGTCCGAGCGATCGCTCGACGATCAAAGCCGCGTCGCGATCGTCGCGGGGTAAAATTCGACCGTCCTTCTGCAGTAAAATCACCCGCGAGCCGAACCGCGCGAAAGATTGAGCAAGCTCGCAACCGATCGGCCCCGCGCCGATGACCCCGATCCGAGCGGGAAGACTTGTTAGCGAGAATATCGTCTCATTCGTATGATATCCCGTTTCAATGATTCCAGAAATCTCGGGTGTCGAGGCCCGCGCTCCCGTCGCGATCGCCGCTTTCTTAAAACGAAGCGTCTTGCCGTCGACTTCGATTGTATCGCGTCCCGTGAATCGACCCGCTCCCAGAAAAACGTCGACGCCGAGGTCGCGGAATCGAGCCGCCGAATCGTGCACGCTCATCTCGGATCGAATCCTTCGCATCCGTTCCATCACCCTGGAAAAATCGACGCGATAACCTCCCGGAAGGTCTAAGCCGAACTCGGTCGAATCGCGCGCCGCGGCCGCCGCGTTCGAAGCGCGAATCAGCGCCTTCGAAGGAACGCATCCAAAATTTAAGCAATCCCCCCCTAACAGATGCTTTTCAATCAACGCGACCTTCGCCCCCAAACCCGCCGCGCCCGCCGCGGTCACGAGCCCCGCGGTCCCGCCGCCGATCACGACCAAGTTGTATCGACCCGACGGCGTCGGATTCGACCAATCAGGCGGACGAACCGCGGCGAGCGTCGCTCGATCAAAATGATCCGAATGCTCATTTATAACAGATAAATTATTCATTATTTACCTTAATTATTGATTGATATTGACGTTCGATATCGCGTCGACTTCGGGCGTTTTCGCATGCGAACCGAGATCGGCCCGCTCCATAAGCGCTTTCCGCGCGAGCCGCGTGATGTAAATCGTCACAACCAATGTGGCGATCAGCCCGATCGCGATCATAACCCATTCCGCGGGGGTTTTTCCTCGCGAACCCGTTCCCGTCGCGGCGTCGAGCCCGACGCGCCCAAGATAGCCCAAATAAATATAAAGAAACGTACCAGGAAGCATCGCGAACAAGCTCGCCAGCACGCACGGCCAAAATCGAATTCGCGTCAAGCCGTAAAAATAATTTTGGAATATAAAAGGAACGACGGGCGAAAGGCGCAAGAGCGCGACGATCTTCCAACCTCCGGCGCCGACCGCGCGATCGACCGCTTCGAACCGGGGATTGCCGCGAATTCGTTTCTCGACGGCGCCCCGCGCCAGCCGCCGCGCGATCAGGAACGCGAGAGCCGCGCCTACGTTCGACGCGATCACCACGACGATCGTTCCAACGACCAGACCGAACAACGCCCCCGAAGCGAGCGTCAGCGCCGACCCGGGGACGAGAAGCACCACCGCCGCGGCGTATATCACGCCGAACACGATCGGACCCCACACCCCCAATCGCGCGACCCGATCAATCATCGGCGCCAAAACCGAGACGATCGGCACGCGCCGCGCGATCAGAATCAACCCCGCCGAGATCGCCCCGATCAATACCCATTTCACGATCGAGCCGCCGGAAAACGTCGGTCTCGAAGCTTCGGATCGAATATCATCGATCATTAATAATAACCTATGTTTGGAATAATCGGATAATACTTGAAAGCGGACGCCGTATGATGAAACATACGATGTTAACGCACGTACTCATTCTTTTTTGATCGACTTGAGAACGTCGAGCGTCTCGTCGGGCTTGGGTCGGTCGTCGAACGTGTTGGCCCGCCGCGCGTATCGCACGATCCCGCCGCGGTCGATCACAAACGTCGTGGGGCGATTCGACCACTCGGTGTGAATTCGCATCTGAAACGCCGCTCCATATGTCGCGCTCACCGTGTACGCCGGGTCCGCGAGGATCGGCACGTGAACGTTCTCGGGGTCAAGCCCCGCATCCTTCAGCATATGTCTCACGCGGTACGACTCGTGCGGGTCCACGACAAGCACCTGGGCGCCTTGGGAGTTAAAGTCGTTAAGCCGGTTGCGCAACTGCGCAACTTGACCGTGGCAGACCGGTCATGTGTCGCCGTAGATGAAGAGGAGCACCACCCCCTTCCTACCGCGGAAATCGGTAAGGCGATAAGATTGCCCAAAGACGTCGGTCAGGGTGAAATCAGGCGCGGGAACGCCGACCTTCGCGGTTTCGAGTCGCGTGAGGTCGTATTCCCGAAGATCCGCACGCACCCGCTCCGGAATCGCTTCACCCTTTCGCTCCAAAGCGAATTTCAGATGCGAGCGGACGTCTTTGTTCGGATCTCCAGCCGCGATTCGCTCAAACAGCGGGTTCGTCTCAAGACCGCCAATCATTCCCAACGAGTCCGCCGCATAAAGCCGCGCCGCCGCCACTTTCTCCTCGGCGAGCGTCCGTTCCAACCTCGCCTTCGACCGCACGCCGCCGAGGAAGCCGAGCCCCTGCGCCGCGAGCACGCGCCGTTCGGCACGATCGCTATCGAGCGCCTCGATCAGCTCGGTCTCGGCTTCGGGACCCAACCGCGCCAATCCGCACAGCACGATCATTCGCGTCTTCCATCCGCCGTCGTCGACCGCTCTCATGTGCAGCCTGTCCGGCAAGGAGGTCCAGTCCTTGTCGAACCGCTTCAAAAGTTCCGCGGCGGTCTCCTTCGGTGTTCGCTTGGCCTCATCGGCGAATGCCGACGAGCGAATCGGACCGATCATCGAAGCGAGACACGTCGACAGAAACACCCTCCGCCCCAAGATCGACGATCTCTTGAATCTCGTTCGTCGACCAATCTCAATGATATTGTTCATTCTTATATGCTTTGTTTCATGATATGTTTTGAGTGATCGATCATCGTGCTGCCGATGATCGATCGGCTCGGCCGTCATTTCCCGATCGGTTGTTGATCGTTGAGCGACCAATCATAACTTAAATAACGGTAGCGAACGCCTTCGCTCGTCGCCCAATCGAGAACCCCGGGATCGGGCAAAAACGCGCGGAACGCCTTGAGCTGCTCGCTTGAAGTCGGCGCGAAGTCGGATCCATACCACTCGAAAAGCTGCGAGAAATAAACCGTCCGCTTCGAAGCGTCGACTCGAAAATTCTCGGGCCTCGAAAAAAACTCGCGGCCCCGACCGTTCAACTGCTCGTCAAGCTTCGCGGCCGAATAGGCCTCGTTCAGCAGAGGAGGGCATCCCCGAGACGCACAGACGATCGCCAAATGAATCCGCGGCTCGCCAAGCTTACGCAAAACCTTGTGCTCGATATCCTCGAGCGAATAAGCTCGACCGTCGACCGTGACGAGCAGATCCTTCCAAATATTATATCCGAATGTGGATGTATGTTTCCGAATGCTCGACGTCGGATATTCACGAAGAATCCCATGCAGCGTCAACGCATTATATAAATTGATCCAGTAAGCGAGCCGCGCCGCCTTGGGCGCGGACTTGCCAAGGTCGACGCACCCCAGCTTTGCAAGGTAGCCCCCCAACTCGGCGATGTCCGATGAACTCGCCTTCCAGCGTGCGTACGCCACCATTCCTCGATCGTCGACGTACTTACGTAACAATCGATCATACACCGAATGCTCGACCTCGGCGACCGAGGGGTGATCTCCCGAGCCGCAAGGTTGATTGACCTGCACCTTCTGACCCGCGACGACGAGTTGACAACCGACTTGAAGCACAACCATTCCGACAACCGACCGCCAAGTCGCCGACCAAACACCGTTTCGCACTTCCATCGCGTTCGCTCCTGGAACAAAGAGAAGATATCCTTCCTCGAACCACCTTATGATCGGTTCCAAGACGAATTTCGTCTGTACGGCGGATTACAATTCCCAGTCTCCCACCCCGGATCGTGTTTCGATCTTCTAACGACCAAGATCCAAACGTAA
Organism: Planctomycetota bacterium; assembly: GCA_021791715.1. Taxonomy (GTDB): domain Bacteria; phylum Planctomycetota; class Planctomycetia; order Isosphaerales; family Isosphaeraceae; genus JAKBCQ01. The sequence continues at coordinate 18,142 of JAJYWB010000085.1, forward strand.
GCGAACGTCTCGGCTTTCTCGACACGCTCGTTCGCCGGATCGATCGACCGTGCGAATCGTGCGCGCAATAATCGAGCCGATCGGCGATCGCGCCGAGAGCCATATCAAAATCAAGATCGAGATCAACCCCGCCGCAATCGCGACGATCCGTACCGATTTTACGATCACAATCGACGCGGACGAACGTTTCTCTAGATATCTAAACATGCTATATTTTATATTATACAATATTATATGAATCTAAAGGGATAACCGTCGCACCCGAAACCCTCGACGATCTCGTCGATCGTCACGAATTGTTGAGCCGCTTCAAAACCGAAAGCGGTTCATCGGGCTTGGGTCGATCGTCGAACGACTTCGCCCGGTGCTCGTAGCGGACGATCCCCGCTCGATCGATCACGAACGTCGCGGGACGATTCGACCACTCGGCGTGAATCCTCATCTGAAACGCCACTCCGTATGTCGCGCTCACCGTGTGGACGGGGTCGGCGAGCATCGGCACGTGAAGATCGTCGACCCGAGCCCCCGCGAACCGCAGAAAATGCTTGACGCGAAGCGATTCGTGAGGGTCGACGATCAGCAACCGCGCCCCAAGATCCTCGAATTCGTTCAACCTGCCGCGCGACCGCGCGACTTGTCCATGACACATCGGTTATGTATCACCATAGATAAAAATCAGCACAACAGACTTTTTCCCTCGAAAATCCGCGAGCCGATACGTTGCGCCGAGCACATCGGTCAGCGTGAAATCGGGAGCGGGTCGATCAATCGCCGCCGAATCCATTTGCTTGATATCATATCTTTTTAACGTTTCGATCACGTTGGGATCGATCGGCTCGAAATTTCGCTCCGCCGCGAATCGTATGTGAAATTGAACGTCGGCGTTGGGATCGACCTCCTCGATACGACGAGCGAGCGACGCGGGTGGAGAGCCCCCGATCGTCCCCAACGAATCCACCGCTTGAACGCGTACCGGCGCGAATTGATCTTTCTCGACCCGTAACGCCGGCGGTATCTTCGCGCGTGAATCCCCCAAAAACCCGAGCGCCTGCGCCGCCAGCAAGCGACGCTCGGCGCGATCGCTCTCGAGCTCTCCGATCAAATCGGTTACGCCGTCGCGCCCCAATCGAAACAGATCGCGCAACACCGTCATTCGCGTTTTCCAGCCGACGTCGTCAATCGCTCGAATATGCTCCGTATCGGGCAACGTTTTCCAGTCCGCGTCGTACCGGTCCAATAACTCGGCCACCGACTTCCTCGCCTCGACCGGCGCCTTCGGCTCGTCTCCCCCGCATACGCCGCGCCGCGCATCGACCCCAAAACCGACGCTCCACACGCCGATAAAAACGCGCGCCGAGCGACTTTGGAAGACAAGCCGGCTTCGTCTACAATTTCTGATTGATTCTTATTAATCATAAGTTCACTTTTTTTCACGAACGACCGATCGATCCTTTTCGATTCGCCCGAATCGATCGCCGGCGCGGGATCATTTGCGCAAGCGTATTTTTATCCCTCTTGGTCGTTCGAGTTCGTCATGAAACGATATTGAACGTGCGATCATGCCGTCGAGGTTCGCCGCGCGTTTGATCCTACCGCGCCTCCAGTCGTTCGACATAGACGCTCGGCGGATACATCACTTCCATGACCTCGAAGCAATCTTGATTCCGAGCGAGGCGAAAGACGCCCCGATCCCGCCTTCCATTTTCGAACGGTGTTTCACTTGTCGATTGTTAACGATCCGGTATCATCGTTTAGACCGCCGAAAGGATCACGCGGATCTCCGACGATCTTGTGAATCGCCGGTCTGTTTCGCTGAAACCGTACCGGGGTCGCAGTGAATATGCTCACGCCCGATCAAATTAAGCCGCTCCTTTTCCATCGCAATTCCTTGGTGCGCGAGGCGGCCGCTTCGTATTTCGGCGATTCGCGCGCTCGCGATCCCGAGATCGTCAAGCTCTTCCTCCAGGCGAACGAACGATTCGACGATTTTAATGACAGAAGTTTTATTAAATGTCAATATTTATTCATTAACGAAGAGAGCCTCGATCGCCTCATCGATCTCGCCGCGAACGCTCGCACGAAACACGAACGTTTCGTCCTCTCGGCGATCCTCCTCTCCGCGCCTTATCGGTTCTCGGCGGCGCGCGCGGGAGCGATCAAAAAACTCGGCGCCGTTTATCGGTTCGCCGAATTCAATTGGAATCTGATCTTTCGACTCGAAGCTTTGTCCGCCGAGGCGCTTTGGAAGATTTTCATCGCCGTCCTGCGCCGGTTCGCGCTCGTCGATCGCTCGGCGAATCAAACCGACTCCGAGCCGATCATCGACGAATCGGCGGATCAAGAATCCGACGACGCCGAATCCGCTCGTCCTTCGATCGACGACGATCCAAACGTTAGCGAACGTCTCGGCGTTCTCGATGCGACCCTTCGACTCATCGGCGACGACGTCTCCTGGTCGAATCGATTCGATGATTCAAATTTATGTATCACCAACGAATCCAATCCGCTTCATGATGCGTTCGATCGGTTGGGAGACGATATCGATATTCTCGCGCGAATGCTCGCCCAATCGCTCGGTGAACAAGACGTTCCCGATTGGGATCTTTTTCATCAGGCGTTCCAAGATTATCGCGATCAGTCGCCCAAATCGCTCGCGATATTGATCCATCTCGCTGGAATTCGTCGCTTCCAAGCGTCGATCCCGGACCTCCTCCACGTGCTCCAATTCGGCGACGACATGACGCGAATCGAGGCGTTCGACGCTCTCGAATCGATCGGCGAAGCCGCGGTCGCGAACGCGATCGCGGAGCGAATCAGGCCGAGTTTTGTCGAAATGGATCGAGCCCGATCCGCCGATTCGGTCGTCGCGGCGGGCGTCGAAATCGATCAGGATCTAACGGCACGCCGAACCTTGTTCGCCGATCTGCTCGGCCGAATCAAATCGCCCGAATCCGAGTCGTTTCTCCTTGAATGGCTCGAGCATGAAAATGAAGAGATCATTCGATTTCAGATCTGCGACTCGCTTTGTTCTCTTTTCTCGCGTCAAGCCGTCGTTCCGATCATTCATCAAATCGGTCGGAATGAAGCGTGGAATCTGGATCTCATCTACCGCGAACGTCTTGAAGACGGCCTTTTCACATTATTCTTCGCGCTCAACCTCGATTTCGTCGAGATCGTTCGAGAAGTCGATAACGACGACAAGAAAAACTTCGAAATCAAGCTGAGCATGGTAAAAATCTTTATACAAGGATGCGAAAGATTTGTGAAAAGAAACGGAATCGAAAAAGAAACGGAATTTCTCAGAAAAAAAACCGAAGACGCTACAAGCTCATTTTAACGGATTGGTTATACTGAGCGAAAAGTCGAAGAAAAGAAAGTTGGGGTTGAAAGATATTTCGATATCATCTTCGCCGATCGAAGTAGATCCCGCGTTTTTAACGCGCCGGACGGCCCGACGATCCGCGCCGGGCGGAACGATCCCTGTCCGTGCGGATCGGGTAAAATATTCGAAAAGTGTTGTATCAATAAGGCTAAATAACGCTTACTCGAATGCGCGATTCGGCGCGAAGGAATCGACCAAAACCGATCGGGACGGCGGTCGACACGCCGCCGTCCCTCGCGGTACTTGATCGCACTGGGCTCGTTTCAAAGCCGAGGCGCCCTCGGTTTGAACGGCGCTTCAAACGCGTTGGCTCCCGTCGGCTTAACCTTCCGCTTGTACACGCGTTCGCCGCACGTCGCGTAGATCACGTCGAACTTCTCGCCGCCGAAGCAAAGGTTCGCGACCTTGCCGTTCGGCGTCGGAATGATGCAGTTCACTCGGCCCGCCTGATCGCAAATCTGAATCCCGAGCCGCGTCGCGACGTACAACCGACCGTCGCGGTCGACCCGCATGCCGTCGGCGCCGGCGTCGTCGGCGTTGTCGGGAACGTGTAGATAATAAAACTTCTGCTTATGGGCAAGCGTACCATCCTGCTGGATCTGATAACTATAAACCCAATGCGACTTGAAATCGGCGACGTACAACAACGATTGATCGGGTGAAAGCGCGATTCCGTTCGAATATTTAAGCCCCGCGTCGACGACCTTCTTCTCGCCGCCGGGGGCGATTCGCCACACCTTGCTCGGCTCGCCTGGTTCGGTCGCGTAAATCGAACCGTCGTGCCGCACGACGAGATCGTTCCCCTTGATTCCCTCGGCGAGCGTCGTCGGCTTCCCCTCGGAATCGTAAGCGAGCACCCGACCGGAGCCCGTCGCGACCGCGTAAAGCTTGCCGTCGGGTCCGAACGCCTGGCCGTTGGCTCGCTTCGAATCCGCCAAAAACTCGCTCACCGCGCCGTCGAGACCGATCTTATAAGTTTTGGAATTCGGGATATCGTTAAAGAACACTTCACCTTTGGAATTGGCGATCGGTCCCTCGGTGAATTTGTATCCTTGGGCGACGAGCTTCCAATCCTCGCCCGGGATCACGATTTCACGCAGTTGCTGCGATCCGCCCCCCGCCTTGACGGCCGCGGGCCAATCTTTCCAAAGCCATTTCACCGCGGCGGGGAAGATTTTGGTCGCGTGCGATCCCTCGTGCCCCAACGTCCCCCATTCATGATTCACCTCGTAACCCGCGAAAGTCAACGCGCGCTCCATCGTCTGATTCGCCATCCACCAATCTCCGCCGTATATGTTCAAATCGGCGCTTCCATCTTGGAGGAACACGCGCAGCGGTTTGGGCTCGAAGAGCCGGATCCATTTGGGATAACCGTCGCCGCCGCGAAAGCCCACGTAGGTTCCGATCGAGCTGAACACGCGTCGAAACGCGTCGGGCCGCTCCCACGCCGCGGTGAACGCGCAGATCGCTCCGCTGCTCGATCCCGAGATCGCGCGATCGTTACCGTCGTGCGACAACCGGATCGGACGTCCGTCTTTCGTCGTTTTGGTTTCGACGTCGGGGAGGATCTCGTCGAGGACGAACCGCGCGTAGCCGTCTCCCAGGCCGTCGTATTCGAAACTTCGGTTGAACCGATCGAGCGCTCCGGGTGCGTTCGCCTTCACCCGCCCGGGGGTGATGAAAACGCCGATCGTCACCGGCATCTCCTTGTTCGCGATCAGTTCGTCGAAAACGTCGGGAGCGTGGAATTGAATGCCGTCTTGGTTCACATGAACACAAGCGGGCTTGGCGGGATCGTACTGCTTGGGAACGTAGATCCAATAATCGCGCGTCGTTCCCGGAAAGATCTTGCTCCGATCGAACGTGTACTTCGTCGTTTCCCCCTTGGGAATCGAAGCCTGGGGGGGCTTGGCGTCGTCGGCGAACGCCGCGGCGATCGCTCCCGACCCCAGAATCGCGGCCAACGCCGTCACGGCTCGTAATAAGCTCATCTGTTATCACCTCTTCATTCTACTCGACCCGATCGCGGGGATGCTTTTTGGAGGGACTTTACACCGTCGACGCGATCATACACCGTCGCGAACCGCCGGGAAACGACCCGCAGTCGCGACCCGAAAATCCATCCCCCGACCCGTCCCGAACGCGCTCGACTCATACACATGAAAAAATGATCTAATATTAAAATTTATAATATGATTGAAATATCATTACCCGCACGAACGTGAGACCGCGTCGATCGGGTCCGTTCGTTCGCCTTCGTCCATCGGTTCGGCTGGACTCTCGGTCGCTTTTTGAATAACATCCCGCCGCCTTCGCGTCGAAACGATTTCGACGCCGATATCGCTCCGTCGCCGAGGTCAAGGACGCCCGCGGCTATGAACGCGTCGCTCGCTCATTCGCATGATAAAGAGTGGATTGTACCGATCGCCGTCGGCGAGATCGTAAATTCTCCCCACGCCGACGCGATCTACGGCGCGATCGACCCCGAAATCGAATCGCGAACCGACGGACTGCTCGAAAATATTCGATCCGAGGGGATTCTCGTCCCCCTCGTCGTCGCCCCCAAAGCGTTTCAGTATCAGGTCGTCTCGGGACGTCGAAGGCTCGCGTGCGCCCGATCGCTCGGACTGACGACCGTCCCCTGCGTCGTCCGTCGCTTCGCCGACGATCACGCGATCCTGAAGGCGATCCTTGATTACAACCGACAGCGCCGTAAGACGTTCCGTCAACTGATGCGCGAGGCCGATACGCTCGACGAGATCCTCAAAACCGAAGCTCACGCGCGAAAGCTCGCGGGGCTCAATCGCGGCCGCAATCGCGCCGGGGCGGCTCGACTCTCCGTTCGTCGGAATTTCGACGAACCCGACGAAGCCTCCGCGACGACCGACGATAACACCATCAAAATTCATCCAAATGACGATTCCGTCGGGGTCGATAAGGATCTCGAAGGAAAATCATCCGCGAATCGCACCGATGCGACGATCGCCAAAGCGATCGGTTTGGGGGGCAAAGACGTTTACCGACAGGCTCGCGCCGTGTGGCTCGCCGCGGGTTCGGGAGATCCTCGCGCGATCGCGGCGTGCGACCGGCTCGATTCGGGCGAGCAGACGATCCACGCGGCTTATAAGGATTTAAGACGGCGTGATCGCTTCACGACGGGATTCAAGCCGACCCCTTACGACGTTTGGGCGTTTCGCCACGATCGAAGCTTCGGAATACCTCACCCTGGTTCAATCCCGCCGGCCATTATCGCCCACCTGCTGCATTATTACTCGAAACCCTCGGATCTCGTCGTCGACCCGATGGCGGGGGGCGGAACGACTCTCGACGTCGCGTGCTCAATGGGTCGAAAGTGCCTCGTCTACGACCTGGAACCCGTTCGACCCGAAATCCAACGACACGATATCAACCTTGGATTTCCCGATGAAACGCGAGGGTGCGATCTGATCTTCTGCGACCCTCCCTATCACACGATGCTCGCCCGCTCTTACGCTCGAAAATCGATCGCGAACGCCCCCCTGAGCGAATGGCTCGAATTCCTCGATCGACTCGCTAAAAACGCCCTCGTCGTTTTAAAGCCGGGAGGATACATCGCGCTCCTCCTCGCCAACCAAACCGAGAAAGATATCCCCGCCCAATATGGCTATCTCGATCACGCCTTTTTTGGCTTTCAAGCTTTATTAAACAACGGCTTTTTCCCCGAGCGGCGGATCAGTTGCCCAATGTCCGGGAGCTATCTGCCGCAAGATGTGGCACGGGCGCGGCGCGACGGGCGGATGTTGGGTCAAACGCGCGATCTTTTGGTGATGCGTAAGCCGTTGCGGGATTAAGATTCGTTTGTCAATTTACCGACGGCGAGTTCGTACACTTTGCCGCGAATGAACGGGTTGGTGACGCTCGGGTTACGCCGAACGAGCGCGGGGGGGAGTTGATCGATCGCTTGTTCGATCAGCAGTTCGAGTTCGTCGCGGGGTAGGGCGTCGAGCGCCGCCTGAATCGCGGCTTCCTCGGCGGCTTGTTTGGCGGTTTCATGGATTTTGTTCCGCCGTGCTTCGATTTGCTTCTGTTCCTCGGCGAGTTCTCGCCTTTGTTTCTCAAGTCGTTGCACCACTTGAGGTAAGAGATCGTAACCCGCCTCGATTCCGGCTCGTATGTAACCGGGAGCGTTCTGCAGTTTCCCCTGGCTTTTCAGAAACATCGCGTTGAGCACAACCTTGGCCACGGTCTCGGCCGAAAATTGACTCGTTAGGCGACGCGCCAAGCCTTTGTTAACACCCTGTTCTTCCAACGTTAGTTGCAAGTCAGCAACAACATGAATTCCGCCTTCGCAGTCGATCCCGACCGGCGTTCCCGGCACCGGAATCACGGTGTTGGTTACTTCTTTTGTTCCTTGTTCTTGTTTCGGCCCGGTCTCACGGCCGGCTCGGCCTAAACCCTGGGCCGGTTCGGGTCCAGATTTTGGACCGGTTTGGCCGACCTCATCTAAAGAAAATAGACTAGTGTTTTGATCCACCTGGAAAATTTCTGGTACAGTTTGCCGCGGGGTCTTTAACTTCTCAGACCGCTTTCGTCCCGTGGTTCGCACCGGGGGTTGACTGATGATGCGATAAGCGGTCGATCGACCCGGCGATTTGCTCGTCGCGACGATTCCGAGGCTGGTGAGTTCCTCGATCGAATCAAGCACGGTTTGGCGGCTTAACCCCGCCTGGCGCGCGATCGTCCTGATGCTCGGATACGCCCAGCCGGTACCGAAATCGGAGTGGAGACCAAGAACAAGGTAGACCTTGATCGACGATCCGCGCAGCTTCTGGAACGCCTCCGAGCGAAGCAAATCGTGCTCGACTCGAAAGAAAAACGAATCCATGCCGCGGTTCCTTGGATGCTTTACCAAAGGGAGTCGAAGAGAGCTGGAACGAAGTTTCCGGCTTAATAATCAGGTCGCGCTCGTATCGTTCCGATCGATTTGCGACGAATCCAACTTGTATCGCCTTGGCGATTTATGGAGTCGTTTCATCGGGGTCGAACGCGTCTTCGACCAGGCCGATCCAGGGGGGATCGGGGATGTAGTAAGTCGTCGTTCTGCCTTTGCGTCGCGTCGTCGAGACGACGAGGCCGAGTTCTTCAAGCCTTGAGAGCGCCTGAATGATCGTCGGGCAAGTGAGGTTGGTTTTGGTCATGAGAGCGTTCAAGCTCAGTGTGACGCTTCGGTCGGGCTCTCCCCCCGCCGCGTTAACCATGATCAAATAAACCTTGATCGCCTCTCCTTTCAACCGCGCCAGGTAACCGCGGTCGAAGAGGACGTTTTTGAGCCAGTCGATTTGTGAGGGAAGCGTGGCTTGCATATCTGGATGCGTCCCGTCGGTTCGTTTCTGGAGCGTTAAGGTCGCCCTGGCTCGCCGACTCCTCGGCGCGCGCTCCGAATCGCGCGGACTCTCCTCCGCTCCTAGAAATTATCGGCCCGAACCGTCTCGAAATCGAGTCGATTCGGTCGGATTGCCGAATTCTTTTACCGCCGATACGATCAACGATGGGAATAAACACGAGGGTATGAATCATGACGACGACAACGACGACCCGAGGAACCGCGACGATCGCCGATCTGTATCGAACCGAGGGGAAGGCCGAATTGATCGGCGGAAGGATCGTGAGATACATGGCGACGGGTTTTCAACCCAATCAAATCGCATTCGATATCGCTATCTCGTTAAGAATTTATGCGAAATCGACGGGTAAAGGCGTCGTTTGTCCCGACAATATCGGCTATGTCGTCCCCGAGCTAACAAGCGGTCGCGAATCGTTTTCTCCCGACGCCTCGTACTACGACGGACCGCTTCCGCAAAACCGCATGAAATTCATCGAGGGCGCTCCGACATTCGCCGTCGAGGTTCGAAGCGAAAACGATTACGGCAAAGCCGCCGAAGCCGAGATCGCAGCCAAACGAGCTGATTATTTCGAGGCGGGAACCAAAGTCGCCTGGGATGTCGATCCTGTCAACATGTGCATTCGATCGTATCGAGCCGATTCTCCCGAAACGGCGGTCGTTTTTCAAAAAGGGGACGTCGCGCACGCCGAACCCGCGGTCCCCGGTTGGCGGATCAACGTCGCCGAACTGTTCCCCGATTGAAAAGAGCGTCCCCGCTTCTTGAAGCTTTATATTTAATTGCTTGAGTATAATCATGATTCTGCTCCTTGAATTGATTCGTCCGATCGTCGTGATGATCGAATCGATTTGATTCGCCCGGATTGTCGATTTCTCGACGTATCGATAAGATTGATATAGAACTAGCCGACGGAGGGAAACGGCCATGACCGCGACGACAACGACGACCCGAGGAACCGCGACGATCGCCGATCTGTATCGAACCGAGGGGAAGGCCGAATTGAT
>JAJYWB010000086.1 GCA_021791715.1 Planctomycetota bacterium
GGGCTCGACAGGGCTCGTCACGCGGCGAAACGCGTGAAGGAGCGTCGGTTGTTGCCCGATCAGCCGACGGTTCAGACGATCATCAAATACGAGTCGCATCTCGATCGATGCCTGGCGCGGACGATGACCGAGTTGCGTCGGCTGCAGAAAGAACGAAGGCAAGGATTGCGCCCGGTTGATGAATTCGGAGAAAACCCTTCGAGCCGGGCGATCTTGCGGGAGGGCGAACCGCCGTGTGAGCCCGATTTAAATCATGATCATAATAAAACGCCGGCTCGGTCGGCGCCTCGCCGTTCGCTTGAAGAAATGCAGGTATCGAAGGATTTTAATGGGAGGGCGAACCTCCCGGTGAGCCGTCTTATAGACGCCGATCAAGAATCCGACGATCCTCGGCACGTCACGGCGTGTATCCCTCCCGATTCTTATAACAAAGGGAATCCGTTCCACCAGGAGGTTTTTCATCCCGTTTCGGGTTTGATCGAGCAAAATTCCAATGCATTGAGAAACGGCTCATCACGTTCGCCCTCACAGGCGAGTTCGATTTCGCAACAATCGAACATTTACGGAAATGGCTCACCAGGAGGTTCGCCCTCCCAGATCGGTTCGCCCTCGCATTTCGGTTCGCCCTCGCGGGCGAGTTCGATTTCGCAACAATCGAACATTTACGAAAATGGCTCACCAGGAGGTTCGCCCTCCCAGATCGGTTCTCCCTCGCATTTCGGTTCGCCCTCGCAGGCGAGTTCGATTTCGCAACAATCGAACATTTACGAAAATGGCTCACCAGGAGGTTCGCCCTCCCAGATCGGTTCTCCCTCGCAGGCGAGTTCGATTTCGCAACAATCGAACATTTACGAAAATGGCTCACCAGGAGGTTCGCCCTCCCAGATCGGTTCGCCCTCGCAGGCGAGTTCGATTTCGCAACAATCGAACATTTACGAAAATGGCTCACCAGGAGGTTCGCCCTCGCAGATCGGTTCGCCCTCGCAGGCGAGTTCGCTTTCGCAACAATCGAACATTTACGAAAATGGCTCACCAGGAGGTTCGCCCTCCCAGATCGGTTCGCCCTCCCATTTAGGTTCGCCCTCCCATAAGATACCGCCATTTCATTTCAGATCGCCCTCCCAAACAGCGTCGACTCCCGAAGATGAGGCGAACGCCAATTATTCGGCCGTAATGAACGTCGGCGATCGGTTCGATCCGTTTTCACTCGAATCACACATTCATCAAAGGGAATAATCGAATCATTGTCCGTTAAGTTTCAATCATTTCCGATATCGGCCGATCTTTCAGGTCGAATCGGCGTAACGCGAGAGCCCGGGAGACCGTGAGATCGGGCCGGGATGTTCTTTGACAATTCGGTTTCGGTACAAGGAGGTTTCGACTCCGGACGCGAGCGCGTCCGTCCGGTTCGGAGTGCGTCTTGAATTCACAACGATGTGAGTTTTTGATCGCTCCGGATCGGACGGAGGCGTCGCGTGAAGCGTCGAGATCCGTTCCGACGAGCCGTCGCTTGAAGCGGATTCGCGTTAAAGAGCCGCCGCGAAGCGATCGGCGCGTCTCGCCGAAGAATCGGCGGATCGATCCGTTGATCATCGGACGCTAAAATCTCGATAAACACGTGCGAAAAAAAAGCCGACGGATCGAGAATCCGTCGGCTTTTGAAAAGTTCAGCAGGTTAGAGCGAGTTAACCGTAGGTATGCGTAACGCTGGAGACGCTTGCGAATCCGGGCGTATTCGAGGGGTTGAGCCCCGCGGCTTTGATTTGGAACCCGTACCGATTGAGTTCCAGAACGAGGAACAGGCAGCCGAGAATGAGGGCGCCGAGGGCGACTCCAAGCAGAGCGACGTAGACGTCGCTCCTGGGGGTGGAGACGTAAACTCCTCCTCCTGGAGGTCGCGTCGAGGTTCGGGTTCCAGGCTTAACTCGAGCCTGTTTCCCGGTTCCCGTGCCGGTCGCCGGTTTAGCTCCGCGGGCGGAACGTAGGCGAGACAATGTCCCCCTCCTGTATCTTTCGGCCAAGATAAGTTCTGCCCTCGACCTCGCCCACCGCTTGATCCGGATCGGCCGATTGGATCCGAATTTTGCCGACATATTCGGGCTTGGGCTTCAATCGATAAATGTACAATTCATGCCCAGGAACGAGACCGTCGTCGGAGCCGATCGTGATCTCGACGATCTTGTTTTTGGCGTCGACGCGTTTGATCGCGCCTTCGACGTCGGGGGGCGATCCGACCCCTTTGATCTGGCGGATGTCGTCGGTCAGGCCGTGCTCGCGGAGCGACGAGCTGAACGCCGCGACGCGTTCGCGGAGGTCTTTATTGTTGTTCACCGCGACTTCGATATCGCGTTTGAATTGGCGGATTTGATCTTGAAGCTCGAGATTTTGGAGCTTGAAATCGTTCGCCTGTTTTTGAACCGAGGCCAAAAGCTCGCGCTCTTTCTCGGCTTCGAGTCGCCGCGCCTCGGCTTCGTCGCCCGCGACCTTGGCGTTTTGCTGCGCGGTCTCGAGCTTATCGCGGGCGTCGGTGATGTCTTTGGTGAGCTGGGCGATCGTTCCGTCGAACGTCGTGATTTGCTGCTTAAGCTGATCGACCTGGGCTTGGTGATCGGCCTTCGCTTTCGCCAACTCCTTAACGCGCACCTCGGTCTCGGCCTTGGCGTCCCGCAGTTTCGCGGCGGTCTTGTCCGCTTCGTCCTTCGCTTTTTTATAAGCGTCGCTCCAGTTCGTCGCGGTGTTAAACACCGTGACCGAAAGCGCGAGGAAGCAGACAGCGAAGACCATGATCACGATGACGAGGATCTTGCCGACAAACGTCATGGTCCCGTCCTAACTCGTGTATCGAGTTCAATGAGAGGTTCAAATGCCGGAAATACAACCGAATCGACGCGGGGGAGCGAATTTCCCGATCGCCGAGGTCGATATCATCATCATATCGGCGGCGCTCCCCGCTCGACAAGCGGGTTGATCGCCGACGATCGATAACACACCCTTTCGCACGCCGATCGCGAGCTATAAGGCGCTACCGACCGCCCACTCGGGCACGTCTTGAATTTACCCCACGGAGCGCCCGAAAGCAAACGAGGGCAAGATAAGAAAACGAGGGGTCGCTGATCGACCCGCGCGAAGGCGTAATTTAGGCGGCTAGGCGGAACTCTTTCGTCTGATATCACTTCGATTTTCATTCGGACGGTGAATAAAAATGGAACCTGGAATCGTCGCGTTTTGGGCGGCGATGCGATTGACTTATTGAGCTTTGATCGTTGCGAACTCCGACGATCGGTCGTCATGTTCAGGGGATCTCGGGGCGATTTTCGATCGAAGGGCTTGAGAAAGGCTTTGAAGAATTAGGCACGAATGGGCGAAGATCGCTTGATCGACGCGGGCCGATCGCGCAGACTGAGCGTCTTGAATCCCCGGGGATCGGCGAGGCGACGACGCCGGGGCGATTCGGGAGCGTCATTCGACTTCGCTCGTCCTCTTCCTTTCACGACGGGATCACGAAAAATGAGTGAGAAAGATAAGCCGGAGGATCTTAAAGTACACGGTCAAGCCGCGGGTCAACAACCCGCCGTTCAGACCGAGGTCGTCGTCGACGATTCGGCGACGGTTCCGTCGTACTCGAATTTCTGCCGCGTCACGGCGACCCCCGAGGAGGTTATCTTCGATTTCGGGCTCAATCCTCAGCCGTTCGCTCAGGGTCGCCAAGACGTCAAGGCGATTCAGCGGATCGTGATGAACTTTTACACCGCGAAGCGGCTGCTGACGGCGCTTTCGATGACGATTCAACGGCATGAAGGGACGTTCGGCGTGATTGAACTCGACGTGCGTCGTCGTGCGGGCGCGGTTCAACAGCCGTTCCGCACCGATCTGGCTCGCGGCCCTGTCGGACCTCAGGGGGTCGTCGAGTAATAGCCTTCGCGAGACTTTGGAAATCGACGGGGGTCGGTTGCGCGATTCGCCTCGACCGACCTCTCGTCGTCTCTCGCTATGCGTTTTCCTTGCGGGATCGGTCGTTCGCTTGCGGCACGGATTTCATTCGATCCTTGAAGGAAGCTCGATCGCTCGGTTCGGCCCGATTTCAAGCTTCCGCGGATGGGCCACGCACATGAAGTTACCGGCTCTGGAAGGGCGTGGATTTCTTCCCGGCGAGGATCCACTCGATCGGTTCCCCGCGGGTTCGCCGTACGAGCCGCTCGACGAGCTAGGACGCGATCTGCCGAGCCTGCTGACCGACGATCGCTTTCGCGAACGTATCGCCACGATCGACCTTCCCCCTCTGGGCGACGAACCTGTTTCGATTGCCGAACTCAGGCTTTATTACGTTCGGGTCGGATTTTTAGCTTCGGCGTTCATCAACCAGGTCGGTCTTCCTCCCGCCCGCGTGCTGCCTCGTCGATTGGCGATCCCGCTTTGCGAGGTTTGCTCGAGGCTCGATCGGCCGCCGATTCTAAGTTACGACGGTTACGCGCTTTACAACTGGAAGCGGTTTCGTCGCGACGAACCCGTAACGCTTGGTAATATCGATACAATTCAGAACTTTGTACATCTCTACGACGAACACTGGTTCATTTTGGTTCATGTGGAAATCGAAGCGATCGCCGCGGAAACGCTCGAGCATATAGCGAAACTTTCGGAGGGGCTCGATCAAAAAGATCATGCGATGATCAATCAAGAAATTGTGGAGATCAAGAAGAGCGTATCGCGGATGATCGCGGTGTTGAGGCGGATTCCCGAGAAGATGGATCCCGCTTTATATTATCGCACGTTTCGGCCATATATCCGGTTTTTCGAGGGGGTGATTTACGAAGGGGTTGCGGAGAAGCCGCTCGATTATCGGGGCGAGACGGGTGCGCAAAGCGGGGTGATTCCCACGCTTGTCGCGCTTTTGAAGATACCGCATCGTCCCTCGGCTTTGACCGATCATCTTGCCGAGATGCGTCGATTCATGCCCGCTGAGCATCGGCGTTATATCGAGCGCGTCGAGGCGCTCGAAGATCCCCGCGGCCACGCCGACAAGGGGGTTTATAACGAGCTCCTCGAGGCTTTGGCGACGTTTCGCGAGATTCATTTGGGGTTCGCGCGCGAGTATATCGCGCGGTGGGTCGTCGACCCGCGCGGCACGGGGGGCACGCCGTATCTGGAATGGCTGGGGCGATTGATCGACGAAACGAGGGCTCACAAGATCGCTTGACACGAATCGGCTTCGTGTCTATGGTTCGCACTCGTCGATTTTCCCGGGGGGCTGTTTACCCGGGGGCTTGGTCGTTCGGTTCGGCGGTTTTTCATCCGCTTGAAGCGGGTGAGAGAACGATCGCCGCGGAAACGACGGTTCATTTCGATTGCGTTGAGGCGAACGGCCGATCGGTCGATCGTCCAGGGGTTCTCCCTATCGCCAGGAGGGTTCATCGATGCGGCGCGGGCCGAACTTTCGCGTCTGGGCTGTTTGTATCGTGGCGTTTTTATCGCTTGCGCTGGTCGCCGCCGCGCCCTCCAAGTCGAAGAAGAAAGCGAAACGGACGACGCCCCCCAAGGTTAACGAGACCGTCGACAGCCTGGCGTTCTTTTATCGCGCGGCGGACGTGCCGGTGGAGGGAGTCGGGCTTGTGATGGGGCTCGACAACACGGGATCGGATCCGCCCCCTTCAACATATCGACAAAAATTGCTCGAACAGATGCGGAAATCGAAAGTCGAGCACCCCGAGCGGATCTTGAAGAACCCGACGACGTCGCTCGTGATCGTGCGAGCCCGGATTCCGATCGGAGCGACCAAAAAAGACCGGATCGATCTCGATATCGAGTTGCCTCCGGGAAGTTCGACGACGAGCCTGGCGGGAGGCCGCTTGCTCGAGGCGAGCCTGAGCGAGATCTTGATGGCCAAAGACGGCTTGCACGAGGGAACGCCCTGGGTCATGGGAGGCGGGCCGATTTTGGTCGGCAACGAAAAAGCCCCGAACGATCCCAAGGTGGGTCGGATTTTGGGCGGGGGACGGATCAAAAAAGAATTCCCCTACATCCTTGTGATTCGCGAAAATCGACGCAGCATTAAAACATCAAGCATTTTAATGAATGCGATTAATACGCGATTTTTCAAGCATAAAGGGATGGATCAGGTTGGGATGGTGAGCGCCAAGGACGTGAAGCGTCCCGACGAGCAGATGATCATCGAGGTTCCGGCGATTTATCATCAGAACCAGGGTCGATTTTTCCAGGTGGTGCGGACGTTGCCGGTTGCGAACACCCCCGAGCTCGAGGCCGCGCGGATCGCCGAGTGGGGTAAGAAGCTGCTCAATCCGTCGACGACCGCCGAGGCCGCGTTAAGGCTTGAGGGGTTGGGGGCGAACTCGATCCCGACGCTCGCCGCCGGGCTCAAAAGCGATAACGAACAGGTCAAGTTTTTCGCCGCGGAGGCCCTGGCGTATTTGAACGACGCTTCGGGCGCCGAGATTCTCGCCGAGAACTCGATCAAACGCCCGCAGTTTCGCGCCTTCGCTCTCGCGGCGCTCGCCGCGACCGATCAACCGCCGAGTTATCTCGCGCTCAAGCGTTTGATGAATGAATCCGATATCTTGGTGCGATACGGAGCGTTCAACGCGTTGCGGAAGGTCGATGAAAACGATCCCGCGCTCGGTCGAGTCGCGGTGCTCGAGCCTCGTCGAGCCGAATTCGACGAAGACGACGAAGACGAGATGGCGGTGAGGGCGGGTCGGGCGACACGAAGGCCTCGGCCGTCGCGGCGCGAGGACGATCCGTTCGAGCTTTATGTCGTCGATTCCGACGGTCCTCCGCTCGTGCATGTCTCGGGAACGCGCCGCGCCGAGATCGTCCTTTTCGGCTCGAATCTCAAACTGATGACTCCCGCGGTGTTATCGGGCTCGGGCCAGATCCTTGTGAACGCTTCGATGGGGGACGACAAGCTTCAGATTAGTAAAATCTCACCCCGAGCGCTCGACGATTCGGACGGCAAGACGACGACTTCGGCCGACGTCCTCTCGGTGATTCGGGGGATGGCGGGTTTGGGAGCGAGTTATCCCGAGGTCGTCTCGATCTTACAGGCCGCGAGCAAGCAGAAGAACCTTCCCGGTCCGCTCGCGTTCGACGCGGTTCCGCCGCCCGACGAAGCATATCTGCGAGCGCTCGTGGGGGTCGATGTGACGGCCAAGAAGGACGAATCGCTCGAAAAAACGAAGCACGAAGAAGAGAAAGATCGCGGATTCTTTGAACGCCTTCGCGATCGGTTTAATCGTTAATCTCATCCTCGTTCGATGTTTGAGGATTTGTTGTTGAAACGAATGCGGATGTCCGTCGATCGACCGAGCCGCCGATCGACGGGCGTCTTTCCAATCGAAGTTTGAGCGCGGTGCGGGGGCGAATGAACGACTGCGAAGAAGAAGCACAAGAAAACCGTCGGGATACGATCGATCGATCTTCCGCGGGAGATCGGAGCGGGTGACGACGAGGAGTCGATTTCGGCCGCGGCTTCGCGGGTTGGGATTTCACGAAATTTTCACGTCGGATTTTGGGGCGATCGGCCCGGAAAATAGGCCGAATCGAAATAGAAGGACGAGCGCGGCGGTCGTCGTCGCGATCTTCCGTTTTAAAGATCCACGCGGCTTTGAACGAAAAATAGAACTGACGGTCAGGTTCGCTAAGGCAAGGAAGCGTGGGAGAACCCCTCGAATCGCCTCGCCGGGTGCGTGACCGATGCGACCGGCTCGAACTTGCCGCGTTTTGTCCTCGAGGCGCGGCGGACTCGATCGGCCTGGAACGACGCGCCGAGACGGCGATCGTGACGCGCCGAGCAGATTCGTGAGTTCGAGCGTCCTAGAATTGCGTTGTCCCTCGGCAAACGGAGCAGGGAAGCACAACGCACACGTTCGGGTTCGCGGAACGGACCGGCGGCGGTTAAGTACTGTCATAAGGATATAACCGTCCGAGATAGGAGATCGACCGCGCGCCTCGCCGCCCAGGATCGATTCCGGAGGGTCGAGGAAACCTCCGAGGTCTCGCACCAAACCAAGTGAGTGGAGTCCTCGTCATGAAGAAGGTGTTCACAACCGGCCAGGTCGCGAAAATTTGCAAGGTCGCGCCTCGGACGGTGAGCAAGTGGTTCGACTCGGGTCGGCTGCGGGGATACCGCATTCCAGGCTCGCAGGACCGCCGCATCCCTCGCGAACATCTGGTTCGCTTTTTAAAGGAACACGGGATGCCGTTGGGAGACCTCGAAAGCGAGGTTTTCCATAAAATTCTCGTCGTCGGCGCCGAGGCGCCGATGCTCGCGTCGCTGCGTGAGCATCTCCGCGAAGGAGACGATTTCCGCCTCGAAGCCGCTGCGTCGGGCTTTGAAGCGGGGATTCGCGCCGAAAGTTTTCATCCCGATTGCATCGTCATCGATATGGCCGTCGGACGCATCGAGGCGGGCCAGATCGCGCAAAATTTACGCAAAAGCAACGATCATCAAGAGACGATCCTGGTCGCCTTGACGAGCGACGAGCCGGGAGCGGAAGTCTTCTCGCTCGGCTTTAACGACGCCTTCAAGAAACCGTTCGACGCCGCCTTGCTCGGCGAACGGATTCGGCGTCTGATCTCTCAGAAAAAAGGGGAAGACGTCTAATATCCACTCACTTGCCTGGATAAATATCGCTTGACTCGCCGAGGCGACTCGCTTCGATCGGATCGAAAGGTTTCGCCGCGACGACGGCCTCGATCGAGGAGAAGAGCCCGGGCTCGACGCGAAACGTCGGACTCGGGCTCTTCGATTCATCTCGAAAAACAAAACGAACGTCGGAATCAACGATCATTAAGCATGATTGTTGATAAAAAGTTTGCAATCGTCAATGGACGTCGCTCGGTCGGGTCATTTCTCGATCGAGATCAGCTCGACTTCGAACACCAGCACCGAGTTGGGAGGAATCGCCGAACCGGGGGGCGAATTGGCGCCGTACGCGAGATCCGAAGGAATGAACAATTGCCACTTCGAGCCGACCTTCATCAGTTGAAGAGCCTCGGTCCAGCCCGCGATCACGCGATTGACCGGGAACGAAGCGGGGGCGTTCCGTTTGTAAGAGCTGTCGAATTCGGTTCCGTCGATCAGCGTGCCGCGATAGTGCGTCTTGACGACCGAGGTCGCCTTGGGCGATTCCCCTTTCCCTTCGACGAGAACCTTGTATTGAAGTCCGCTCTTGAGCGTGACGACTCCTTCTTTGTCCTTATTCGCGGCGAGAAACGCCTCTCCGTCTTTCTTGCTCTTCTCGGCGATCATCTTTCCCCCTTCGGCGTGTTTGGCGGTGATTTCTTCTTGAAGTTTCATGATGGCCGCGTTCATTTCTTGATCCGTCAGCGCCGTTTTGGCGCCCGAGAAACCGTCGCGGATCCCCTGGATCAACGTCGCCTCGTCGAGTTCAAGCTGTTGTTGTTTGAAGTTCTTGGCGATTCTTACCCCGATGGCGTAGCTCGCCTTCGATTTGTCGTCCTTGAGAACCGAGGCGTCCTTGGCGTCTCCCTTGTCTTGCGCGACGCCCATCGTCATCCATACCGCGACGAAAAGCATCCCGACCGCGATCGTAACCTTCGTTTTCATGAACTCTCCTCGATAAAACGCGATGTCGGGCGGCCCTCCTCTCCAAGCGAGCGACCGTTCATCAAGACATCACTTGTACGTAACCGTTAGGAACGCAACGACGACGAACGACCGCCGAGCGATCGGTCGAGCATTGAGCCGATTATCCGCATCGTACGGAATTACGCCGTGTCGCGTAAGCCGAAAATCAAATCGAAAGATTCTTGTCGCGGGAGTCGTCGTCGGTAAAGGGCGCCGTTCGACGGTCGGTTCTCCGCCGGCCCCGAAGTAACGAAACGTTCGCCTCGCCTGGAAACGACGATTCGCCGTTCTTGGATAATGTTTCGCCGCCTTGGATCGTTCGATACCCGATCGGCATGAGCCTATCAGGAGCGGGCTCGCCAATTTCGTAAACTTATAATTCAATTTAATAATAACAGCGCATAGAAATCTAATTAAAAAACGCATGTTAATATAACGCATAGAAGGATAATGAAATCCATTTGAGGGCGATCGTCGCTGCGAGAGCGCACCGAGAGGCGGTTCTCATCACAGCGACGGCGCGTTCGACCGTCGATTCGTCGATCGGAGCGGAGGCTTCGCCGAGTAACGGTTTATCGCCGGGAACGCCTTGATAAGTCGACCGGCCGCCAAGTTGGACGCCGAGCGCCCCGGCGATCGCGGCCTCGCCCCACCCCGAATTCGGGCTCGCGTGCTTACGAGCGTCACGCAAGCCGATTCGCACCGCCGATCGACCGCTTTCGCCGCGAAGAGTCGCGGCGATCGCGATCAAGATCAGGCAAAGCCGCGCCGGAACGAGCGCCGCGAGATCGTCGAGTCGAGCCGACGCCCAACCTAAATAATAATATCGATTATTTTTATATCCGATCATGCTGTCAAGTGTACTGATCGCCTTATACGTCCAGAGCCCGACTGGCCCCGCGAGAGCGAGCCAAAACAAAGGCGCGACGACCGCGTCGGTCGCGTTTTCGCCGACGGTCTCCACGCACGCGCGGTGAATCTCGCGACGATCGAGCTCGGCGGTATCGCGACCGACGATCATGCTCAATTCGCGTCGCGCCGTTTCAAGATCGATCGCGCGCGAAGCGCGAAGCGTCTCGACCGCGAGACTCTTGGCGGCGAGTCCGTATGCGATCAAAATCGATCGTCCCGCGAGCGCGGGCCAATATCCCGATCGATCGCAGAGAAAAACGATCCCCCACACGATCGCCGCGGTCGCCGCTGGAACGCCGAGCGCGATCACGATCCCCAACGCTCGTTCGAGTTTCGCTCCGGCGTGAAGATATGTGACGATGCGATGAGCGATCCGATCGAGCGCGGCGATCACCCCGCCGATCAGTCGAACGGGATGGGGAAAGCCGCGAGGGTCGCCGACGATCTCGTCGAGCAAGCCCCCGAGCGCGATCGACGCGACCGCGGGATCGAGCAGCGAACGCAAGGCGAGGCTCGTCACGGTGTTCGTCCGCTCCAGTCCAGGGCGCGGTCGATCGTCTCCAGATCGACGTGGGTCCGCAACGCCTCCGCGAGCGAGCCGTAGCGATCGGATCGAGCGGCGCGGAAAGCGCTCCTTAACTCTTGATCGATCGGCGACAAACCCCTTCTTCGTCTTAAATAATCAATCCATTGATCACAAAAGAGTGCGTGATCAAATACTCCATGAATATATGTTCCAAATATTCGGCCCGAGCGATCGACCGCTCCGTCGGCGATCTTTTCTCCCGAAGGTTCGCGGACGACGTCGATCCAGGGTTCGACGCTCGGGCCTCTATCGGTGCGCCCCATGTGAATTTCGTAGCCGCGAACGATCGCGGCGATCGGCCCGGATCGCGTCGAGCCCGAGACGCGGAAGCGTTGTTTGATCGGAGAGAATCGCGTGACGACTCCAAGCAAACCGAGCCCTGGAATCGACGCGTTCTCGGATTCGACCGCCTCGGGATCGTCGATTCGATCTCCCAGCATCTGAAATCCCCCACATATTCCGATAATAATCGGTCCCTCGGGATCGAGAGCGAGCCTTTCGATCCGATCGGCGAAGCCGCGGTCGCGGAGCCAGGCGAGATCGCTCGCGGTCGCTTTCGATCCTGGAAGAACGACGAGATCGGGTTCGCCGAGTTCGCGCGCCTCCCGAACAAATCGAAGACGAACGCCGGGCTCGCGTCGAAACGGATCAAAATCGGTAAAATTGCTGATCGAAGGCGGGCGCACCACCGCGACGTCGATCGTTTCGCAATCGATCTCGCATATGCTGTTATTAGAACATAAGTTGTCTTCAAGAGAAAGCGAATCCTCCTGATCGACTCGAATCTCTTCAAGGAACGGAAGAACGCCGAGGACGGGTTTCCCCGTGCGGGATTCGATCGCTCGCAGGCCCGATTCGAGGAGCGTGGGATCGCCTCGAAATTTATTGATCAGAAAACCGACGATGCGTTCGCGATCGACCTCGGGGGTAAGCTCCCACGTGCCGACGATCTGCGCGAAAACCCCGCCGCGTTCGATGTCGGCGACGACGACGATCGCGGCGTCGGCGTGGCGGGCCGAGCGGTAATTGGCGAGATCGTGCTCGATCAGATTGATCTCGACGGGGCTCCCGGCGCCTTCCAGAACGACGACCTCGTACCGGCTCGCGAGTTCGTCGTAGGCGCGGGCCGCGGAAAGCCAAAAGCGATCCTTGGCCGCGTAATACTCGCGAGCCGAGAGTGTCGCGACGGGTTCGCCCAGAACGACGACCTGGCTGACGCCCCCCGCGGGTTTAAGCAAAATGGGATTCATGTGAACATGAGGCTCGATCCCGGCGGCCTCGGCCTGAGCCGCCTGCGCGCGGCCGATCTCTCCTCCCTCGGGCGTCACGTACGAATTGAGCGACATATTTTGCGCCTTAAACGGCGCGACGCGAATTCCGCGCTCGGCGAATAACCGGCAAAACGCCGTCGCGATCACGCTTTTGCCCGCGTGGCTCGAAGTTCCGACGATCATCAGGGCGCGCGCCCGATTCTTTACCTGCAATCGACTATTATGTTTATTCATTAGATATTATAATACATCATAGTTTTACTTGTTTGATCGTTCGTCGAGAATCGACGCGAGGGCCGCGAGGATCGCCTCGTTTTCGGGTCGAGTGCGGACCGCGATCCGCAAGCTTCCTCCGGTCGGAACGCCGGCGAAATCGGTCGATTCGTCGTCGGAGTTCGGTTCGAGCCCGGGAAAGTTCGAACATTCTCGGGTTAAAAAGCCTCGCTTCGCCAACGCTTCGTGCAGCTCGAACGAATTCAAACCGCGGCGGACGACGTTCACAAGATGAAAATTCGGGAGCGGCGAGACCCCGGCGGGGCGATCGCGATCGGGCCACGCGGGCCGAATTCCCTGCAACTCCCAAAGCCAATCGAGCATCCACGCCGACTCGATCGCCAATTTCTCGATCGATTCGCGTCGTTCGGCCTCGCCGATATCGTCGAGCGCCGCCAGCGCCGCGGCCTCGGCCGCGGAAGAAACCGTCCACGGATCCTGGAAATCGCGCAATCGCTCAATCATATCCGCCGAAGCGATCGCATAGCCGACGCGCAATCCAGGAATCGCATGAATCTTCGTTAAAGATCTAAGAACAAGCAGATTGTTGCGAGTCGCGACCTCGGTCGTCAGCGTCCTTTCGGACTCGTCGCGAAGGAACGGCAGAAACGCCTCGTCGACGACCGTGAGCAAAGCCTCGGTGTCGTCGATTAAACGGAGAAGTTCGCGGCGATTCCAAGACCGTCCCGTCGGGTTGTTGGGGTGCCCCGTCCAAAAGATCCCCGCCGCCGACCGTGGAAGGAATTCTTGAGCCCAGCCCGAAGATCGATCTCGCCACGTCTCAACCCTCAGGTCGTTGAGCCGCGAAATCCGCCGATATTCGCCGTATGTCGGCTCAACGATATGAGAAAGAGGCATGTGAGGATCGCCGATCTCGGCGGCGTGAAGCGCCAGCACGTCGCGCAGCGATTGGCCGATCAAACCGATGATCTCGGTCGCTCCGGCGCCCACGATCACGCGATCGACGGGCACGCCGTGAAGCTCGGCGAGCCGTTCCGTAAGCCTCGGAACGCCGGGTTCGGGATATCGGTCGATCGTGGCGATCGCGCTCCGAGCCGCTTCGAGCACGCGAGGGCTCGGCGCGTACGGGTTCAAACTTGCCGAGAAATCGACGACCGAGCGATCGCCTAGATCGAAGACTCGACGAGCGAAATTAATGTCGCCGCCATGACGAATCGCCCCGTTCAAATTCGATCGAGCCTCGCTTGTTACGATCCGCTCGGCCTCTCGATCCGCCGATCCATTACCCGACGATTCGCCCCGCGGCGATTACACCGCGACCGGCTCGCCCGCCGCGGCTTTCTCGCCGGCGATCTTCGAGGACGAAGCGACCGGTGGTGTGAAAAGATTCGTTAAAGCCGCTTCCACTTGCGAAAATTTGAACGTATATCCAAGTTCTCGCGCCCTTTTGGGAAGAACCTTTTGACCTTTGGCGATCACCTGCGCCACTTCGCCGAGGATCAGCCCCATCATGAAATCGGGGGGGCCGATCGGAATGTAACGGGGCCAGAGGAGGCTCGTTCCGAACGTCGGCGCGAGCCTGCGCAGCGTTTCCGTCAGCGCGCGGGAAAAATCGGCGTTGGTGACGGGAACGGGCGCTGTTCCGTTGATCGGTCCCGAAGCGTCGGCGCGATCGAGAGCGTGGATGAAGATCCCGACGATGTCGTCGAGATGAATCCAACTGAACCACTGTTTCCCGCTCGCGGGAGAAAACGGCGATTTGCCTCCGCCGACGGGAGAACCTCCAAGCAACCGGAAGATCGGCGTCATCACACCGAGAGCGCCTTCTCCTTTGGCCAGAACGACGCCCGTTCGAACGATCGCGGTCCGCACTCCGAAACCCTCGGCCCGCCGTGCGGCGTCCTCCCATTCCTTGCAAATCAACGCCATGAAGTCGCTTCCGCAAGGATCCTTCTCGGTAAGTTCTTCGTCGCCGTGAAAGCCGTAATAGCCGATCGCCGACCCCGAGACGAGCGTCTTGGGAGGGCTCGCGCATCGTTTCATCGCCGCGACGACGTTTTCGGTCGAGATCACCCGGCTGTCGCGGATCTTCCGCTTCACGTCGGCCGTCCATCGATCCGCAAAAATATTATGACCCACTAAATTGACGACGGCGTCGCACCCGTCGATCGCCTTGTCCCAACCCGATTCGACCGTCGGATCCCCCTGGACGATCTCGACGCCCTTGAACGAAGAGTTGATGCGAAGCTCGGCGGCTCGACGCGACAACACCACGCATTCCGTCCCGCGATCGGTCAAAAGCCCGATCATCCGCCGACCGATCAATCCCGAACCGCCCGTGATGAAAACTCGCATCCGCTCCCCCCGAAACTTTGATTCAACGAATCCCTCTATCTCGTCTTGTAATCACGATCGTCGTACCGTCAAGTTAAGACCGACGACGACCGACCCCAAAGCATTCAATCATCATCAAGTAGGCGAAGGTCGGTTCTCTCGGGCGCCGACCCGGCTTACGCTTCAGCTCGGGTTAAAGCCCGGTATGTTAAGGTGAGGCATCAGGTCTTCGGTCGGCGTCATCTCCTCGCCGCAACACACAAAGCTTTGCACGGGGGGGGAACCCGAACATGGGGTGATGATTTCAATCTCGGCGCCGCAACGGCGACACTGCAAATGCTCTCCCGGCTGATACGCCGCAGGCAGCTCGATCGGCGGTTCGTCTGAACTCTTAGCCATGATTCTCGCTCCAGTTCCATCGCGACGGATCGGCGACGACAAAACTCATTCCATCAGCGCCCGCGCTTCAGGTCAATAAGGTCGAACTCCGGAATCATTGTAATCGATTGACTTGGATGATCACATAAGCTTATTTAGTCAAGTGTCGCGACGTTTTGATCGGAGCTTGGGCTCGGCGAAGCTCGGCTTCCCGTATCGCTTGCGTTCGCCATCCGCCTCGGCAGGCGGCTCGGTTCGGGGAATCGTCTCATTCTTGTCTTCCGCCTCGGCTCGCGGCTTCGCTTTGGTTTCAAACCGAGCCTCGACGGGCTTCGATTCGGCGAAAAAATCGACAGTCATTCGGATGACCGGTAAGAGGAAACCCGCCGCCGAGTAATGACCGCAATCGAGCCAGCGGATCGGCGGTCGACCCGCGGCGTTCCAGAGCGCTCTCGCCGATCTCGGAGGGATCACCTCGTCGACGTTCCCGGCGATCATCATCACGCGTTTGCCGACAAGCCCCCCGGCGTATGTCAGCGGGTCGAACGGCTCGGTCAGCTTGGCGAGATCGGCTTTATCTCGTCCCGCTGCGACCCAGAGGCGCTTGTAATGCCTGGAATCGGGCATGTTCCAAAGAATCTCGGCGAGATCGCCCCCCGCCAACACGAAGACCCCCTGTCGGATCGCGGGGTCGACCGCGACCGCGACCGACCCGACGATCCCTCCCAAACTGATCCCCGCCACGCCGATCTTATGGGGATCGTTTCCTGGACGATTCGCCAGCCAACCCGCCGCTC
Organism: Planctomycetota bacterium; assembly: GCA_021791715.1. GTDB lineage: Bacteria > Planctomycetota > Planctomycetia > Isosphaerales > Isosphaeraceae > JAKBCQ01. The sequence continues at coordinate 16,114 of JAJYWB010000086.1, forward strand.
GACGGACATCGCAAATCCCTTGCCGCATCGACCGAACGCTCCGATCGACATCGACCGAGAGAAACCGAGAATTCATCCCCCTCGGACGACGTTCGCCGTAATACGGTAATTTGACGAAAAGAGCGGCGACTCCGCGTTCCGCGAGTCGAGCCGCCATATAACGCGAGAGCGCGAAATCGGCGCCCAAAATGTGCAACACCACGACCGCGGCTCGCGACTCGTGTACGCCCCCCCCCGCCTCGCCGACCGGCTCGAAATATTCGGCGTGAATCACGTTGTTCTCGGGATCCGGCGTCGTGATCGGCGACGGAAATCGAACCGCCGAAACCCGAAATCGCGGCGTTTCACGCAATATTTCAATCTCATATTCATAACTTGCTTTATCGAGACGGAACAATTCGGGAACCTTCTCCTCTCGATCGGTCGGATCAAAAACCGCGCGACCGCGTTCGATCGTCGCCGGAGTAGCCGACGCGCAAGGATACAAAAGAATTCCTAAAATAAAATATCCTTTGATTCTCATGTTTTTGCATCCTTTTTTCGCGCGGAAAGCGCGACGAGAACCCCGATCATAACGGCCTGGATCGCGACGAGCGGGACGAAGCGAGCCGAGGCGAATTTTGAGGAAAGGCTCGCCTCGGTCCGCGGAAACAAAACCGAGAACGCCGTTCGCGCGAACCGATCGCCGCCGCGCCACGGCGGAAGCCGCGAACCTCGCCAAATCGGCGCGACGGCTCGAATCAACGGATCGTCGATCGCATCGGGTATTCGCGCTCCCACACCTTGAAATAAGAATACGACGATTCCTCCCGTCGCCGCGAGCGCGATCGCGACCGCGTCGATCCCGCGGTAATCGAGCGCGAGCGAACCCGCCACGCCCAGCATCGCGAACGGGATCAACGGCGCGAGCAACCGAGGACCCGTCGTCCAGCCGCCGCTCCATTCGGGATAACCCGCGTTCACCAGAAAAATCGCGACGCTCCCAAGCGCCGATACGATTGCGACCGAGCCGAACCGCCTCAAAACGAGCGCAACCCACCCCGGCAAAGCCAAAAGCAAGATCGGCGCATACCAAAAAAGACCCCGCTTGCTTCCGATCAAAAGCTCCCGCACCACCTCGATCCGCGGCGCGACGAGCCCGAGCGGATTCTCATGCGAATGTATTTTCGCATATCGCGCTGTTTTTAAATGAAAATATCCGAGATCGAATGGATCTCCGAACGCGACCGCGTTGTAAGCCAGAAAAGCCGCGGTCGGAATCAAAGCCCCCGCGGCGAACGCCGCGACCGCGAACTTCGGTTTAGATCGTATAAGCACTTGAGTGATCAAATAAAAACCCAAAAGCGCCGCGACGGGGCCGACCTGAAGCTCGATCGTCGCCGCGAGCGCCGCGCAAAAGCCCGCGAGGCTCGACCGAATCGCGATCGATCGATTCGTTCGAGTCGAAGCGTACGATTGTTCCGAGGCCTTCGGCTCGGCGGAATTCAAGCGACTCGTCGGCTCGTGCAAGCAACCTTCGACGTTCACGATTCGATCGCTCTTCCAGAGGAGCCGAAACGCCGCCAAAAGCGAGAACGCCGCGGCCTGGTGGCCGTAGGCGAGCGTCGCGTAAACAAACGCCGGGGTCCCCAGACCGTATCCGAGCGCGACCAAAACCGCTCGACGCGGCGAACAACCCAGATCGCGAGCCCACCTCGCCAGTAACACCCCCGTCGCCGCCGTCAGTAAACCCGATACCCCGAGAGTCGTCCAATAATCCGCGGGCCAGTGCGGCAGCTCGGGCCCGCGACGACCGAGCGGATGCGGAGGAGTTCCGAACACATATCGATCGATCGCGTAGGGTACGATCGCCAAAAATGAAAAACCGGGAGTCTTATCGCAATAATATTTACCGTTCCAATACGCGAAATCACGCGAGTGATCGTCAAGCCCGTTCATCACGACCGTGCCTCGATCTACAATCGCGTACGTGAGCATAAGCCTGCTCGCCGTGTTCCAATCGCGATCGTGCCAAAAATACGCGTAACTGAACAATAATAAAAAAAATACGCCGATTTGAACAAACAACCATGATCGCGATTTATCCGTTTGCGCGTCGATCGGTCGCGATTCGAACTCCGGCTTCATCGCACCCCTCCCCGCGAATCGGCCGCGAACCGAACGACCGAAAGCGCGAAGCGAGCGACCGAATCAATAAACCCGGCCGCCGCGAGCGCCGCGGCGGGTTGAATCGAAAGCAAATAGCGATCCCACGCGAGCGGCAAAAATAAAACGACCGTCGTCCACGCGACAAGCGTTTGAATGATTAAGATTTGAGTTCCCGGAGGCGCTGAAAGATCGGCCGATCGGGTTTCTTCCGATCGACCAAAACCGCGAATCGCGGCCAAAACGAGTCCCGCCAAGACGATCGGCGCCCAGAGCGACGCCCCTCGATCCTGCTTGAAATCAAACCGAATCCGTGAATCGGACCGCGCCGGACCGAACGGACCGAACCTGCCGAAGCCTTGCACAAGGAAAACCTCGCATTTATCACGCAACGTCGGCAGAGCGTCGGAGGGAAACCGCGAAAGCGCGATCCGCGACACTTCAATTCGATGATCAATAATTGTTTTGCATCGATCTATAATTCCTTGGTTTAACGTGCCGGGATACGCTCGCGGCGAGGCTCCGACGGGGCGAGCGTATACCGTCGGGTTGAGCGCCGCGAAGGCGATGAACGCCGCGGCCGAGGCGAGAATCGCCGACGCCAAAAACTCCAAACGCTTCGCCCGAGATCGTCGAGGAGCGACGGCGCCCCAAACCGCGATCGCGCCGATCGTCATCAATCCCAGCCCCCCGTTAAGCTTGGCGAGAACAGCGAGCCCCGCGAATCCCCCCGCGACGACCCACGCGCTGAGCCTTTTCGCGACCGAGAGTCGAGGCGTGTTCGGCGATCCGTTCGGCGATCCGCTCGACGCTTGAATCGCGGCTCGCCACGCCCACGCCGCGATCGCGATTGAGCAGAGAATCATCGCCTCGGCGGGAACGTCGGCCATCGCTCGGCGAGCGTGCAACCGATAAAGTGGATTGATCGCGAGGAAGAACGCCGCGAACAATCCCGCACTCGTTCGTCCCCAAACGATCCGCCCGATTGCGAAGATCGCGGCACAGCCGATTCCGCCGAGCAGCACCGTAGGATAGCGTGCGATCCGCAACATCGCGTCGTTTTCGCACCGAATCGATTGATCGAGATACCAAGCTCGCGCCGCGTCTCGGCCCGGAATGCGTTCACCCGCCTGAGCCAAAAACATCCCGATCAGGTATTTCGGTAACGGAGGCAGGTCGACCGCCGGATATTCGATCCACGCGGGATCATCAATCTTCCCTTCGGATAAAAGCGTAAAAAAATAGGTTTGTGAGATGTATGCCGATTCATCGATAAAATGAGGCTCCCGGTCGATCTTCCATAAGAACGAAGAGCACGCGATCAAAAACACGACCGCACCCGCGAGCGGAATTCTCCTCCGCATAAACCGCGCGGAAGAAGGCCGAGAAACGACGAGGGTCATGGAGAGTTTACCGCTTGTAACGATCGCGCGGGACGAAAACGACGCTTGATCAAGGTCTATTCTAAAAATGTTCCCGTTTCTTTGGCAATCGACGATTCATCGGATAAGTTTGCAAGGTGGATCTACTTGAGAGAGCCATCGACTCCGCGATTTCGCGGTCCCAAGGCGGCAAACGTGCGGATTGATCCGGGCGCGCCGCCGCGGATTCATGGATGGGCCGAGACCGCGGTCCAGGAGCCTCGCTTGAAGACGTCGGCGCGGGACGTTCCCCGCCGCGGTCGCAATTGATTCGTCACCATTGGATTTGACATCCGCGAGCCGCGCGGCGGAGCGGGCCGATTCGGTTCGATCGATCGAAGCGATTGTAACGGATCCAACTTCCGTAACGATCGCCGCGTTCGGCGACCGTCGTCGCTCGCACCGTCGCTTGAAAGGCGGCGTTCCGGATCTCGTCGTCATAGAAGCTCGGTATGTGTTTCCGTTATCTGAATGGATTGACACGATCGATCGATTCGGCCGATATGAACACGTCTCGGCTTCGGCTCGGCGCGACGTCAAACGGGAGAGACATTCGATGTTTGGAAATCGCTGGTATAACGACGGTCGCGGCTCTCCGCGACCCCGCGGCTCAATCCTCGCCGCGCGGTTGTTCATGATCGCGCTCGCGATCACCGTTTCGGGGCTTGAAGGGTGTAAATCGAACTGCTCGTCGTGCGGCCTCAATCGACCTCGATTGTTCCGCGGTCGCAACGTGACGACGGTCGAGCCCGCCTTGACCGAACCCGGCTTGCCCCTCTCGGGCTCGTCGACGGTCGTCCCCGCGCCCGCTCCCGGTTCGACTTCATCGTCGCAGGTCGGTTCCGAGCCCGCGGGCGAAACGATGGACGTCAAACCGCTCAATGAGAACGGTTCACCCCCTCCCGCCGATAACGGCAAGGGCGATTCGTCCTCCAAGGGAACGTCGATGCGTTCGAATTCCACGGGAAACCGAGCCGGTTATGAAACGGCTCGGTCACCGGTCAACTCCGTCACCCGACCGCGCGAGAACATCGCGCGGTTACTTATCCCGGGAGATTCGCCCAAAACCGCCCCTTCGCCGCGCCGCGGGATCGCCCCCGCCGATCCCGTCGCGCGCCGCGCGCGAGCCGATAACAACCCCGCGAGGATCGCGGCCAAAGACGCCGATAACAACCCCGAAGCTTTCGCCTCCTCGCCGAAAAAACACGCCAAAATCGCGGACAACCCCCTCGATCATCTACCTCCGCTTGATCTCGCCGACGACGCGACCGATCGAGCAGCCTCGGCCGATTCGGTGCGAACACAAGTTGATGGTTATATCAGCGGATCAAGACGCCCCGGCGTGAACCCGAAATCATCCGCCGAATCGCCCGCGACCGCCGACGCCAAAAACCCTTCCGCTTCGCTCGCCGACAAAACGGCCGGGGTCGATCGATCGACTCGCGCCGAACAATCTTTTGATGTCAATAACTTGAATGTAAAGGAGGGGGGCGATTCGACCCGATCAGGCTCGGCCGACCCTCGAAAAACCGAATCCCCGGTCGAAGCCGCTCGCGGCGACGGTTCGCGATCGTCCGTCGCGAACGCCTCGGAATCGAATTCCACCGCGTCGTCGAACTCAACCGCGAAAAAGCCCGCGGCGGGGGCCGGCGTCGTCTTGATTCCGCCTCAAAATCCGCTCGCCGAACCGCATAAATCGATGATTCCACATTTCAGCACGGTTCAACCCAGGCTCGCGGGGGGTGGGGCGCCCACCAAAGAGGGGCTCGATTGGCTCGCCGAAAAAGGTTATCAAACGCTGCTCGATTTACGCGAGCCCGCCGAGGTCGGTCCCGATTTCATCGCCGAGGTCGCCAAACGTAAAATGCGCTACGTGGCTTTACCGATTTCGCTTTCCAATTTGGATATCTCTCAAATCGAGCGCTATCAAAATGAACTGAACGACGCCGCGGCGCGTCCCCTTTACTTTTTCGACGTCGACGGCTCACGCGCAGGGTTTTTGTGGTTCATCCGCCGTGTCGAGCAGGATCAAGATCGCGCCGATCTCGCAGGAGCGCGCCGCGAGGCCGAGGAGATGGGCCTCACCGACCCCAAATTGTGGGTCGTCGCCGAAACGCTTTTGGGCCGGATGCGAAACCTGAAAAACGGACCCGCCGAGTCGGCGTCCGCCGAAACCTCGAAGGCCGAAATCGAGCGAGAAAAAACCGCACAAGCCGCCTCGACCGTCGAACCGATCGTCGAGAACGAATCCGCCAAACTTCTCGGAACGCGTTCGGTTATGAACTGGAAACCTTATTTAGCTATGCTGATATCGATACTTGGCATTCCGCTCGCGTTCTGGAGCCGCACGCGATTCTCGCTGAGGAGGATCGTTCGAGCCGCCCTCCCCGGTTCGTCGCGTCGACCGCCGGCGCTTCCCGCCGGAACGGGCGATCGATCACGATAAATCGCGCTCGATAATGAATGAGAAAATTTATGTAAATACATTAATATTTCTATATATTTATGTTCCGATATTAGGGGCTATCCGGGGAGAAAACCGCATATTCGGCGAGATCCGATGGCTAACCAGAAAATGGGAGGGCGAACCTTCTTGTGAGCCGCATTATGATGTTAGTGATTATTGACCGAAATAACGGCCTCTTCGCCGGATATTACGAAAAGAGGCTCACCGGGAGGTTCGCCCTCGCAAATAGAAACAACCGATATCTAGATTTTTAACATGTAGTGGTTTTAGTGTTGAATTGGCGCCGAAACCGGTAAAATCGAACCGATAGGGCGTCGAGAGCTTTTCCGGATCGCTCCTTAGCCGTTTTCGCCCTCGAAAGATCATTCCGGCCAATCCGCGGGAAGCGGAGCGTCGACCGCGAGCGTTTCGGGCCGGGTCGGGTGATTGAATCCGAGCGATCGCGCGTGGAGCGCGATCCGCGCTCCACCGTCGAGAGCCCGCAGGTTCCGTTTCGATCCGTATTTATGATCGCCCCAGATCGGATTGCCCCGACTCGCGAATTGAACCCGAATTTGATGGCTTCTCCCGGTCAGCAGCTTGATTTCGACGGTCGTCGCGGATCGCGATCGCTCGATCACGCGAAACCGCAGGCGAGCCTCGCGCCCCTCGGGATCGTTCGAGTGTGCGATTGAAACGACATTATGGTCGCGATCTTTCGATAACCGATCGACGAATTCCCCCTCGTCGGCCGCGATCGAACCCTCGACAATCGCAAGATACGTTTTTTCGATCGTCCCCCGGCGAAATTGCTCGCTCAGCCGAGCCGCGGCTTTGCTCGTTTTGGCGAACAGCACGACACCCGAAACCGGGCGATCGAGACGATGCAATAGCCCCAAAAAAACGTTTCCGGGCTTGCGATCGCGCACCCGAATCAGTTCACGCGCTTGCTCAAGCAACGATAAATCGCCCGATTCATCGTCCTGCGTCGGAACCCCCGCGGGCTTGTTACAAGCGAGACAATGATTGTCTTCATAAAGAATCGATACGTCCGTTTCCATTATAAGTCTTCAGCGTTCATCAACGGTTTGGAGGGCCTACAAATTTTTGACTGTTGGAAGCGTGATTCGTTTGACGAGCATCGTCGCGTATCCGCCGCGAGGAAGCTCGAACGAGACGACGAGCTTGCGGCGATCTCGATAAAGTTCGTCGGCGTGGATCCCGTGCTTCGCGTCGGAGACCCGATACATCGCAGTCCGTTCACCTTTCGATAAAAAAACGTCTTTAAGATGTTTAACCCGCAACTGTTTGGGCTCGATGCTCAATCGCTCAAGAACCGCGAGCGTCGCCTCGCCGACGACCCCCTCGGGAATCGTCGACCGCGCCGAGGGGAGCGGGATCGACGTCGCCGCGAGGAGTTCCGCTTGTTCGTTCTCGAGCCCTCGGGGAATCGGCAGCTTCGCCGATTTAAAATCATAAAGCATCCGTTGATCGGGATTAGCCGTTCGCTCGATCACTTCGGCCAGGATGAGATTCCAAAGATGGCTTTGAAACGCCGAGAAATAGAGCGAACGAAGGTCGCGGCGAATCCGAGCGTAAACGCCTCGAAAATCCTCGGGATGATCGACGAGGTATGTCACGAGCCCGCGCTCGTGCGAGCGATCGAGCTTGGCCTTCGCCGCGGCCCAATCCCCCCAATGCTCGCGGAGGATATCCTTCGACGCACGGGTTTCGGGTCGATCGAGCGGATTCGGCTCGACGATCGCCAACCAAAACGCGCGTTCATAATTACCTTCGAGCCACGCCCGCGCCGAGAACTCTCCCGCGGCGCTCATCGATCCGAACCGTTGGTCGTCGAAATAATTGGGAATCCCGTCCCGAGCCGCCTCGGCGAGCGCCTTCGCGGCTTGCTCGGCCTGGCGCGTCGTCATATTCCGAAGCGCGATCCGAAACCGATTGCCGCGAAAATTCGTCGGCCCGTAAGGATGGGGCAACCTTCCGATCGGTACGAGCTCGAGGTTCGGCTGACGAAGCGGACGTTCGGGACCGTCGAGGATCGTCAAATATTGGATTGTTGAAGCGTGTTTATCTTTCAATCCCCCGTGCGATACGCGCGATGCGGCGACGTCGAAATGGCGACGAACCGAATCGATCGCCTCGAGCGTGCCGACCCCTTGCTTGGACAGTCGATAAAACACGAATCGTCCCTGCGGACCCGGCTCGACGAGCGGAATTTCCTCAACCTGGAAATCATCGGGGCGGCGTTTCAGCTTCATGAAAATCGTTCTGCGGCTAAATATCGTGTTTGGGAGAGCGTGTTCGATATCGATTCGCATCGCTCGACGAGATCGAAATGATAACCGAAAGCGCGATCGTCACGCCGGCCGAATTTCCGTGTCGAGCGATACGAGGACAGGACGATTTCGTGTCCCGACCGTTCTGATTCGATTTGAACTTGAAATCAACTGTCGAGTTATGACGCATCGTCTCTTTCGATCCCCGGGCCGCATGTAAGCTCTCGAGAGAATAAACCTGCGGAATTTGTATTGGAAAACGCGAACAATCGATTAAGCGTCATTGGTAGACCTTTTTGAGAGGGTATCCGAAAAGTTATCGAGTCGCTTTCGGCTCGATCTTACCGGTTTCGGTTCCTATTTTCCGTAAATATTAATATATATTAATATAATTCTGGATTTAGACACCTGGAATCTGACCGACGCTGATAATCCGGGATCTAATCGCGTAAGCCCAGAATGTGCATGCGGTTAAATCACTTCCTGAACCTAGGCGCCCAAATTTGTCCGACGCTGAAAATCCGGGATCTAATCCTGAACCTAGACACCCTAAATTTGGCCGCCTCCGAAACTCCGACTTTCAATCATTTAACTCTATGATTAATCCTGAACCTAGACACCCTAATTTTGGCCGCCTCCGAAACTCCGACTTTCAATCATTTAACTCTATGATTGGCATTCAACCCATACACCCAAACTTTGGCTTTCCCAAATTGTGGATTCAACCCATACACCCAACTTTTGGCGTGCCCAAATAAAGTAAAGAATCATTATATTCCGATTAAATGCGAGGGCGGAACGACGGAAATCACGAAATATGAGGTGGGAGGCGGGAGGCGGGAGGCGGGAGGCGGGAGGCGGGGATCATCCTCGGAAAATGAGCGATTTCGGCTTGTTCGGCGCATGAGGATACCGACGCCTCGAAAGGCGAGCCGTTTTAGAACGGATCTTTCTTATCATTCGATCGGATCGACCGCTCAGATGAAGGCGACTCGCGAACTCGACGCCCCCTGGAACCACAATTGACCCGATCGTTTCGCAGCCTCGGTGAGCGAAATCGGTCGCCCCGATGCTCGCTTGAACATTCGTCCAAAGTTCTTGATCGTGTCGACCCAATGCTCGCCGTTGAGCCCCAATCGCTCCAAAATCGGCGCCAAATCGGCAGGGATCGAACCCTTCGATCCGGCCCGGATCGATCGACCCGTCCAATCCAACAAACTCAAATACTTTTCAACCGTAATCGGCAACATCCCCCGATTCGATGCCCGTACGGGAGGCTTGATCCTAATCTTCTCCGGGCCGACATCAGCCGGATCTTTGGGTACGACCCTCGACGCGGTGATCGCGAGCCCATCGTCGAGCGAGACGTTCGGGCCATCGTCCAACGTCAGTTTGCAAAGCCATGCATCGGGCGATTCGACGGGTTTTGGAGCTTTCGCCTCGCTCGATTTCGGCGGATTCGACGTGTCAGGCTGCGAATCTTCGACTCGAATCGTCTCGACCGAGGCCGATTCGATACAAGTAATCACGTCGGCGTCCATCAATATCTTGGGAACGTCGATCGCGGCGACCGCGGGCTCCGAGGGATTCTCGCTCTCGGCGGCGGCGTGAATCGCCTGAATTCGATCATATGCCGATGTATGTTCCGCCTCTTCGGGCGTCTGCGCGACGTTCGCACGGATCGGATTGAGATCGACGTAGATGCTGCAAGCGAGAAACGCGGCGTCGTCAAGCAATTGTTGTGAATGAAATCGACTTTCCCAGAAACGCCCCTTGAGTTTGTCTTCGCGATTCGCGGCCCGCGCGACGGGTTCGTTGACCTGTGCCATGAACCACGAAATCGACGTCAGTCGACGCCGGTATTCGGCGACCTTTGCGGGGTCGGCTGTGATCATTTTGATTTCGGCCTCGTCGACTTCGATCGCATCGGTGTAAACGAAATGGACGTTTCTGCCGGCTCGACTCATGAGAATCCAACGTTTCGCGACGTCTTCGTCGGACCAATTCTGAACGAGGTCGGGCCGAGTACGGAGGATAACATGATAATGATTGCTCATGATAGCATAATCACAGATTTCGGTCGCGGTGATCGATGCGAGCAATTGCAACCGACCGACGATCCACTCTTTCCGGTGATCGAATTTGTTTTTCGTAACCTCGTCTAATCCGCAAAGGAAGGCTCGGCGAACGCAACGGGATGTGCAGTGGTAGACGCCGATTTGGGACGGGTCGACGAGTTCTTTGCGAGGGTGCGAAGGCATGTTGATCTCCTCGATTGTGTGTTTATCGATCGAATCCGAGGTTGAAGAACGAGGTTCGACGACCTCGGCTTTTGAACGGAAGGTTTCTTCTGAACAACAGTATCAAATTGATACGGGGAGTCAATGATGTCGTGCGGATCGATTCCAATTTTGTCGGGTTA
>JAJYWB010000015.1 GCA_021791715.1 Planctomycetota bacterium
GACTATCTCTTATGGGAGGGCGAACCTCCTGGTGAGCCGGCTTGATATGATTTATTCACCATGCGATTAAAACCTCCTATTCAATAGGGATTTTCCAAAAGAGGCTCACCGGGAGATTCGCCCTTTCAAACAGCATAATTCGGGGGATTTGAGGGCGAACCCAAAATCGGGAGGACTAATTCTTGTGGGAGGGCGAACCTCCTGGTGAGCCGGCTTGATATGATTTATTCATCATGCGATCAAAACCTCATATTCAATAGGGATTATCAAAAAAGGCTCGCCGGGAGGTTCGCCCTACCAAATTCGTGTTCCCTCGCGAAATCCGGAACTTCCTCAAATCACACCAAATATGAGTCTTTCTTTCAGGGTAATCTCGAATTTATCCGACCGCTTCAGAACCGTCGATTTTGGGGGCGCGGATTCCGATCGCGCGCCAAACAAGATACACCGGAACTCCCGAGAGGACGATCGCGAAGCCGACCCCCGAGGTTTTGGGTTTAAGGTAAAGAAAATCGACGATCAGAAAAAGCGCGATCGCGAGATAAACGATCGCCGGCAAAGGGTAAAGTGGAACGCGGAAAGGCCTGCGCGCCGCCGGCGCCTTGTAACGCATAATGATCAACGCGCCGATCATCAACGCATAAAACGTTAAATCGGCTGGAATAATATATTCAAGTAATTGTCCATATAGGTTGCCGTAAGAATAAGATCCCGTCGCCTCGTTTTTTGTGAGCACGACGGGGAGGGTGAGGAGGATCGACCAAATTCCCCCGGCGACGATCGCGACCGCCGGCACGTGTTTGCGGTTCGTCGCTCCCGCGGCCTTGAAGAAGAGCCCGTCCCACGCCATCGCGTAGAAGACGCGTCCTCCCGCGAGAATCAGGCCGTTGACGCAGCCGAACGTCGAAACGAGGATCGCTGCGGCCATCGCCTTCACGCCGATCCCTCCCAAAATCGCGTTCATCGCCGCGGTCGCCACGCGCTCTTGAGGAGCGTGCTGAATCGCCTCGAGCGGCAACACGACCACATAAGATAAATTCGCTAATAAATAAAGCCCGACGACCGCGGCGCAGCCGAGGATGAGCCCGCGCGGTAGCGTGCGGTCGGGATCGCGAACCTCGCCTCCCGTGAACGTGACGTTGTTCCACGCGGTTTGCGAAAACAGGGGACCGATCATCGCCTGACCCAATATCATCACGAACGCGAGCGATCCCAGGCCGACGAGCTCGGGTGCGACCGACGCCGCGCTCCAGCCGTTTTGCGCCGGGTTCCACCAGGAACTGGTCCACGCGGCGCTCGATCGATTCATGCCGAAACCGAGGCCGATCACGATCAGCGCCGCGAGCGCCGCGGTCTTCCCGATTGTAAAGACGTTTTGAATCCATTTGCCGATGTCGAGCCCTCGCGTGTTCGTGATCGTGAGCGTGAGGATCACGCAGATCGCCGCGAGTTGTTGAGTTGAAAGCGCGATCGCGTAATGCGATCCCAGATGGATCGGCCGCACAAGGTAATTCTTATCCGAGACGATCGGAGCGAAGACCGCGAGAAATTTGGCGAACGCCACCGAAACCGCGGCGATCGTCCCGGTTTGAACCACCAGAAAAGTCGCCCAGCCGAAAAGGAAGCCGATCAGCCGCCCGTAAGCCTCGCGAATAAAAACATATTGCCCCCCCGATTTTGGAGTCATCGCGGCGAGTTCGGCGCAGCAGATCGATCCGCAGATCGTCAGCAAGCCGACGATCGCCCAGGCCGCGAGCAACCAGCCCGGCGAGCCGACGAGCTTCGACGATTCGGCCGACGTGATGAACACCCCCGAGCCGATCATCGAGCCCATCACGATCATCGTCGCGTCGAGGAGCCCGAGCTCGCGCGTCGGAGCGGTCCCCGCATCGTCTCGGCGTTCACTCATGGCGATCGCGGCGACCTCTCATTCACGGATATTGTCAAAACAAAGTAATCGTCATGTGGAGCATGTTCTTCGGCGAATGATCCGCGCATTTAGCCGGGAGCGACGGGGGACGACGCGGTTTCGGACGCGAGCGCGATCGGACGAGCGACGCCGGGACGCGGCACGGCTCGATTGACGAGAGCCCCCGCGCCGTACGCCGTTCCGCGCCATGTCACCTTGCCCGTCAGGCACATCGCGAGCGAACGGAGCAGAACCCAATCCATCACCAAACCCGCGACGGGATACCAGATTACGAATCGCGTCGTCGGCGCCGACACGCGATACATCCGATACATCACGGTATAACTTAACACGAAATGAGCGATCCCGAGCCCGAGCATCCAGCTCGAAAACGGACCCGAAGGCGAGCCGAACGCCTTACACACGATCCCGACGATCAGTCCGAGATAACCCGCCTGGGTGAAGACGAGCGGCTCCACGATCTTGCCGATGAGCGGCCAAGAACGCCTTCCCGCGGCGTCGAAAAGAATTCGGCTCCAGCCGCGCACGATCTGCGGCAAAGATGTGTACATCCGCGTGGAACTCAATTCGGGACCGACCGCGACGCGAATTCGCAGGCCGAGGGCCTTCACCCGTCGCGCCAGATAAATATCTTCGACGAATCGATCGCGGACTGAATCGTGCCCTCCCGCGGCGCGATACGCCGATCGCTCGATCAAAATATATTGACCGTTGGCGAACGCGAGCCGGGTGCGAGGCGAATTGACCAAAAAGAGGGGGAACGATCGCATCAAGACGATGCCCGCGAGCGGCTGAACGACGTTCTCCCAAAACGTTTCACAGCGCATCTTGGGGATCAGGCTCGCCATCACGGCGCCGCCGCCGATCGCGTATTCCAGCATGATCGCCAAGCTTTCGGGATGATGGCGCGTGTCCGAATCGATGAACCAGAACCAGTCGCCCCGCGCCTCGCGCGACGCGAGATGAAGCGCGTGCGTCTTCCCCGTCCAACCCGGCGGAAGCTGATCGATCGTGATCACGCGAACCCGCGGATCCCCCTCGGCGATCCTCCGCGCGATATCCCCCGTTCGATCCGAACTCCGATCATCGATAATAATTACTTCGATGTGAGAATACGTTTGGGCGAGAACCCCCGTCAGGCAATCGCCGAGAGTCGCCTCCTCGTCTTTGGCGGGAATGATCACCGAGACGAGCGGCGGACGTTCGCCGCGAAATCTCGGCGACCGCAGATCGAGGACGTCGATCAAACGGAATACAAAGATAAGCACAATATGACGGATCGCCCAAACCGCGACGATCCAGACGAAAAGCCCGACCAGGATCCGCTGGGAAAACGTCATGACGCGTCTCCTGATTTCCAATCGCTCGGGTCGACTCGTAAACGCTTGTAACTGGGAAGCGCCAAAATCAAAAGCGCGAACGAAGCCCCCCAGAACGGCAGCAAGAATTCGCCGCCGGGCTCGTTCTTCCAATGAATCGCCAAACCGAGAAACGCCGCGGCGAGGCCGATCGTCGCGCTCGCGCGCCGCGCCGTCCGGAACCGGCGAACGTCCGCGAGCGACTCCCACGAACGCGAACGAACGTCTCCAAATCTACGAACGCCAATACTTGTTAATATCATTGCAAGTAATAAACCAAAATAGAGCCGGCGTTCGTGATCGTCGACTCCGCGGGGTCCGTTTCGAACCGCGAAACGGGGCGCGGGAGCGAGCGACAACAAAACGACGAACGGCCAGATGAACAGAGCCCGAGCGATCTCGAGCCGGGTCGCGGCGACGCAGGCGACGACGATCCGGCGATCGAGACTCATAGATCGCTCCGTGACGCCGCGGTCGATCGTCGGCGGAGACCGAGGATCAACTCGATTTGACCGATCGGATATCCCGTCGCCCGCGCGATCTCGTCGTCGCCGCGACCTTCGTCGGCCATCTCCCAAATCAACCCGAACCGATTCTCAAACTCGATCAACGCGTCGCTCGGCGCAGAAACGTCCCCCTTCGAATTCACGTCGGGGATCTCGATCAACGTCGATATCTCGGACCCACGCGTGAAGTCGCCTCGCGGCGAACGACGCTCGTCGACGCGAATCCGAACGTCGCGACCCGACGATTTCGACCGAAAGCCGAATCGCGCCGACCCGCCGACCGATCCCGTGCTCCCCCCCGAATCGCGCGCCGGGTCGTTCCCCTTATCGGTATCTCGCGCGTCGTCGCATGAATCGATCGCGTCGGCACGAACGCTCGCGGCCCGCGAACCCGATGCTGAATACGAGGAAGACGCCGATCGATCGAGAGCGATCTCGTCCAATCGACGCATGATCGAACGCTCCAACCGATCGAATCTCGCTTCGATCGATCGAGCCGTTTCCCGATATCGAGCGCGCGCCCGCGCCGCGATCCAAATCGTCGCGATCAGATCGATCGCGATCGATACGACGATCAACCAATGCATAAGCGTTACGGCGATCATCGACTCATTTCCCTCCCTGGCGATAAGCCCCGCCGTACCGCGCGAGCGGCCCGACGCCGATCGACCGACCGAAATTCAAACCTCCCGAACGACCTCCGTACCCGTTCGATTCTCCTCCTAATAATTTATTTGTGATCATGTGGATGCTTATGAGGATGTTCGTGTTTATGATCATGCGAATGAGAATGTCCGTGATCATGATCATGATCATGATCGTGCGAATGAGAATGTCCGTGATCATGATCATGAGCGTGTGAATGTTCGTGATCGTGATGATGCTTTTGAGATCGATCCGCCGAAGCCGGGCGATCCGCGGGCGTAGCTTCGTTCCAGCCCGTCGTGTTCGCGCGTTCGTTCGCCGCGGCGTGCGCGATCTGATAAACCTTGCGGAGCGGAACTTTCGTCGCCAAAGAAACTTGAACACACGATTCGTATTCGGGACTGAAGACGGGAGGGCGTCCCTCGATCCTCCCCAGCTTTCCCTCGATCGGACCGAGCGGCGTCTCGACGACGACCGCTTCTCGCCGAATTTTATGCCGCGACACGGGATATCGGCGTACGCCGAGCGTCGTCGTCTCGCGGAAAAGGATCGCCTCGAGAGCCTCGATCTTCGATTCTTCGCAGAGAACTCCGATCATCACCCCGGGGCGGTTCTTTTTCATCAGAATCGGCGTCACGAACGCGTCGAGAGCCCCCTCGGCGAGCAATCGACTCGTCGTGAAGCCCACAATTTCGCCGGGCAAGTCGTCGATGTTCGTTTCGAGAGCCCAGATCCGATCGGAATACGGAGAAGCGGCGCTCGCCTCGCCGACAAATAACCGAAGGATGTTCGCCTGATCGGGAAGGTCGCGCGTTCCCGCGCCGTGGCCGATCGCCTCGATCGTCATCGAAGGGAGCGGGCCGAAGCCGTCGGCGAGCGTCGCGACGATCGCGCCCCCCGTCGGAGTCGTCTGCTCCATCGGAACGTCCGATTCGGCGATCGGAATCCCTTTTAGCAGCTCCGCGGTTCCAGGAGCGGGGAGGGGCATCTTGCCGTGCGCCGCGCGTACCCAACCGCGTCCCGTCGGGATCGGGCTCGAGATCACTCGGTGAGCCCCCAAAAGATTGAAGCCGACCGCCGCGCCGACGATATCGACGATCGAATCGATCGCCCCGACCTCATGAAAATGGATCGTTTCGAGCGGAATTCCATGAACTGCGGCCTCGGCCTCGCCGAGCTTGCGAAAGATCCGCATCGCCAGCTCTTTTTGAGCCGTCGTCAGCGATCCTCGATCGACGATCGCCTCGATATCGCTCAAATGTCTGTGAACGTGCTCGTGCGCCGCGGCGACGTTCGCGTACGTCGCGCGGAAGCCGCCGCGGTGAACCGTCTCGAACGTAAGCGAGCATTTCAGCCCCAAACTCGCGATCGCGTCGCCGAGCGCGGAGCGATCGACCCCGGCGTCGACAAGCGCGCCGAGTGTCATATCCCCCGAGATTCCGCTGAAACAGTCGAGATAAACGATTCGCAAGGGGTTCTTCCTCCGTCGGGGCGATCGAGCTTCGCTATTCTATCCCGCTCGCGCCGCTTCGCAATACGGGTTCCAGAGAAGAAAACCGTTATGCTTGATAATTAATAGTATATTATTATGATTCAAGAATCGGCGTGTCGGATCGGATCGGCCTCGCGTTCGATCGTCCATCGCGTCGAATCCCGATTTTCGAGCGCGTCCGAAGCGTCGACGGCGCGTCGGATCGACGGGAAAACGGTCGTCTTGGAAGCTTTTCGGTCGGTCGAGAACGCGACCCGAGATTTCGATCGAATCTCGAATCGACGACCGGAATCAAACAACAAACAATCATTGTATCGGCCGGGTCCGCCCGCCGGAGGCGCAAGGATCGTTGCGGAAAATTTATCACCGACCGATCACTTTTCTCCTCATTCGATCGAGCGGACGACGCTCAAGAATGGTATAAATAAGATTATCACCAAGGGATCTGATCAAAAATGGATTTGAGTTTTTCACCGCGGTCGGGATGAATCGAGGCGACATGCGCGATCCGGCCTTGCAGGCTCGATCGGAAATCCCCGGCGAACCCGCGGCGTTCGGCTTCGGGACCGCGTCTTACGCAATTATAGAGGGTCGCCTTGAGGCGGTCGAAATCGTCGCGTGGAACGTTGAGCTTCTCGTTGACGACGACCCCCGCGATCCGGATCCGTTCGCTTTTAAGCATCAATCTCGTTTTATGATGATTGACGGAAAAGCCTTCTTCAATAGCGATCGCCGCGACGTGAGCCGAAAATCCGCGCGCCGAACGCTTGAACGATCCGTTTCCCGAGAACGCGAGATCGTCGGCGTAACGCGTGTATTGAACTCCCGCGCTCTTGGCGAGCGCCGAGAGCCGAAGATCGAGCCGGTAGGCGCGCAGGTTGGCGAGCGCCGGGGATGTCGGCGCGCCTTGCGGCAAATGTGATTGCGTATAAATCCGAAAAGCCGATTCTCCGACCGACGAATGACGCATCGGGTTCGAGGGATCGTTCCAAACGTCTTTGGGGACGACGTTCGAGCAAAGCCCCGCGAGCGAGCGCGCGATCCGCTCGGGATAACCGATCGACGAGAAGATCGCGAAGATCGCGGCGTACCGAATCGACGGAAAAAAATTGCGCAGGTCCATCTTAAGCAGCGCTTCGGCGCCGACGTGGGGCTCGACGAACGTGCGGATCGATCGACCGGAACGGTACGCGTGCGCCGCGTCGTGAGGATGTACGCGATTCAAGATCTCTTCAAGAATGAACCGTTGGATTCGCTTGAGCCGATACTTGGGCGCCTCGATCAGCCGAGCCGAATCGAATCGCTTCGACATCCATCGGTATCGATAATGATGTATTTTGCTCTGTGATGATAAACTTGTGGATGCGCGTAAATCGGCGAACCATTCGAGTTCGTTTTCGGTTAAACCGAGGCGATCGGCGAGCGCGCTTGGGACGACGATCGCTGGAACCTGGAAAGCCGCGGGAAACCCGATCGCGGGCCGCATCACGGGCGGCGTCGCGGGCTCGAATCGCGGACGGATCGTCTCTCGATATCGATCGAACGCGCGATCGAAGCCGGGATCGTCGAGGATCGCCTGCGCGACGGCTCGCGTCCGCGGCCGACGGTCGGCGCCGAATCGTTTAAGGATGCGTCCGACGAGGGGCCTGATCCAGCGATACCGTTTGCCCAATAAATGCACGACGCTTTCGACGATCCGCGGCTCGGTCCAGTCGCTCGCGGTGAATCGTTCGGCGATCAAATCGGCCAGATGTCGGATCTTGAAGAATTGCACGCGGCGGGGCGCTCCAACCCGTCTCGTCCGGCGAGAGTTAACCCTACGTGAAGCGTGGGGCCACTCTCGCGCCGTAACGTCCCAATACGATGCGTCCCCGGGGTAACCCCGGAGAGGCGCCGCGCCGAAACCCGTAAGAGCCGGCCCGACACCCGCTTGAAGCACCCCGCCGTCGCACATCAACCTAAAGTTTCAAAGACGACGAGTCAAGCGGCGCGATCGAACTTATTATCGAGTGAACACTAAAAAATTATTTTGGGACGAAGAGCGTCGTCCAAGAAAAATTTACGTCTTTACATCTAAAATTGATTTCACCAATTCGACGATGATCGACGCCTTGGGGCGTTTTTCCTCGAGCGGAACGTAAGCGGTCTTATCGTCGGCGATTCGTACCATGCCTGGGTGAATTTTGGCGAGTCGACCGATTCGTTCTTTGCTTTGATACGTGAGCACGGCGTAATCGTCTTCGACGTGAATCCTCACGATCCGCCATCTCCCCGCCAGAACCCGCAATTCGTTCTCGCGAAGCAGGTTTTCGGCGGGAAGAGGCGGCGGACCGAAGCGGTCGATCAGCTCCTGACGAAAATCGGCGAGGTGCTCGATCGTCCGAATTCTGCCCAACCGACGATAAAGCTCGACCTTGAGCCGATGCCCCGAAACGTAATCGCGCGGCAAATACGCCCGCCACGCGAGCTCGACCGTGCAATCGGTCTCGGCCCGCCCCGGCTTGTTTAACAACGCACCGACAGCCGATTCCAAAAGTGAACAATAAAGTTCGTATCCGACCGCCTCGATATGTCCCGATTGTTCCGAACCCAATATGTTGCCCGCGCCTCGAATCTCGAGATCGCGGAGCGCGATCTTAAACCCCGCTCCGAGCTCGGTGAACTCTTCGATCGCCTTCAAACGTTTCACCGCGTTCTCGCTGATCGTGCGATCGGGATCGAGCAATAAATACGCGTAAGCGCGATGTTTATACCTGCCCACGCGTCCTCTTAGTTGGTGTAAATCGGCGAGGCCGTGCCGATCGGCGTCGTTGATGATGATCGTGTTCACGTTGGGGATATCGAGCCCCGATTCGATAATCGTCGTCGCCAGCAAAATATCGGCCTCGTGGCGAATGAACGAAAGCATCGTCCGCTCGAGGGCGTCGCCGGCCATTTGTCCGTGCGCGATCGCGATCCGCGCCTCGGGGACGATCGCCTTGATCCGATCGGCTACCGATTCAATATCATGAACACGATTATGAACGAAATAAACCTGACCGTCGCGGTTGAGCTCGCGATAAATCGCGTCTCGAATCAAGATCGGATCGAATCGCGAGATCCTCGTTTCGATCGCCTTGCGGTCGGGAGGGGGAGTCTCGAGATTCGAGATATCGCGCAGGCCGATCAAACTCATGTGCAACGTTCGAGGAATCGGAGTCGCCGAGAGAGTAAGCACGTCGACCGTCGTTCTCAGCGATTTGAGCCATTCTTTATCCTCGACGCCGAACCGCTGCTCCTCGTCGATGATGACGAGCCCAAGATCGCGGAACGACACGTCTTTCTGAACGATTCGATGCGTTCCGATCAAAATATCCACTTTTCCTTCGGACGCGCGCTTCAGAACGTCGCGCACCTCGGATTTGGGTCGAAAGCGATTGATCGTCTCGATCACGAACGGGAATTCGGCCATCCGCGCCGAAAAACTCCGATGATGCTGCTCGGCGAGGATCGTCGTCGGAACGAGAACCGCGACCTGCTTCCCCGCGTCGATCGCCTTGAACGCGGCGCGAATCGCGACCTCGGTTTTACCGTAGCCGACGTCGCCGCAAATCAACCGATCCATCGGTCTTGATTTGGACATGTCCGCCTTCACCGATTCGATCGCGCGCAACTGGTCGGGCGTTTCCTGATACGGAAAAGCCGCCTCGAACTCGGCCGTCCATCGGCTGTCGTCGACGGGATACGCGATCCCGGGCTTCGTCTCCCGCGCCGCCTGAATATCGATCAGCTCCGAGGCGAGATCGAGAACCGCCTCGGCGACCCGTTTTTTCCGCTTCTCCCACGTCGACGTTCCAAGCTTCGATAATTGCGGATTCGCTTTTCCCCCGCCGACATATTTTTGTACGAGATTAACCTTGGCGATCGGGACGAACATTCGCGCGCCTCCCGCGAATTCGAGCAGCAAAGTCTCCTCGATGTGATCGTCGGCCTTATCCACCATCTGGAGCCCGCGGTAAACCGCGATCCCGTGGCTTAAATGGACGACGAGATCCCCCTCGTTCAAATCGAGGAAACTGTCGATCGCCCTCGTTTCGTACCGCCGTTTCGTCGTCGGCCGACGAACGTCGGGTCGAGCGAACAGCTCGTGATCGCCGATCACCGCGAGCCGCGATTCGACGAGCCGAAAGCCCGACCGAATCCGACCGACCAGGAGAGTCAGTCGTCCCTCGGTCGAAAGCTTCATATCGCCGAAAACATCGCGCAAACGTTCGCTTTCAGCCTCATTATGACACAAAATCACAACATGATCGTTAACCGCGGTCGTTTCGAGCTCGTTCTTAACCTTGGCGAGATCTCCCGAAAACCGTTCGACGCTCTCGATCCGAAGCCTGCACGTCGTCTCGAGCGAAGCCCCCGCGATCGTCGACAACGCGACCGACGGATAGCGAATCAACTTGGCGAAAGTCGATTCGACGTTCGTCAACCCGGTCGGGTCGTCGACCCGCGCCAGATAACGGCTCCCTTCCTGCTTCAGATCGACCGGCTCGACGAGCGCCGACCAGGTTTCCTCGGGTAAATAATCACATAAATGCGCAAGTTGATCGGGCTTTGTCGGATCGAGCGGCGGGATGATCGTCAGGCCGATCGAGCGAAGCCGGTCGTGCGATCGTTGCGTTTCGGGATCGAACGCGCGGATCGATTCGATCTCGTCGCCGAAAAGCTCGATCCGCGTCGGCTCGGCCGAATCGGGTGCGAAAACGTCGACGATTCCGCCTCGAATGCTGAACTCTCCCGCGACCTCGACCACTTCCACACGCGTCATACCGCGGTCGACGAGCCACCGGCTCAGTTCATCTAGATCGAGCGTATCGCCGACGGCGATCGTGCGCGAAAGCCGAGCGACAAGCTCTGGTTTGGGGACGGGCTGCATCAGAGCCTGAAACGGTGCGACGATGAATCGCGGCGCTTCTCCGCGAGCGAGCTTTTTGAGAACGCGAAGCCGCGCGCCCTGGATTTCGTCACGCGCGTCGATCTCACGCTGAGATCGCTCCCACGCCGGAAAGATGTCGGGGACGATTCCCGAAAAGGTCGCGACGTCGTCGCGGAAATCGTCGACGTCTCCCACATGAGCGAGGACGATCAGAATCGTTTTGGGAGCGTGCGAGCCGAGCGAGGCGACGACGAGCGGGCACGCCGAACCCCACGCTCCGTCGACGGTCGCTCCGCGTCCCGTCTTGAGCGCCGCGAGGATCTGCGCGAACCCCTCGGCGTGCTGAATCAGCCGCGTCAGATCCTTGATCGAGTGGATCGCGGGACCCGATTCGGGCGTGATGGAAGGCGACATGCGCCCGACCGTTCCCACTTTCCGAGGCATACGGCTGACGTCCCTCGATCGTCCTGGATCGTCTGGAATCGGGTCGAACGGCTCTTCCAGGCGAAAGCTCCGCAACCCCGGAACATTATCCTAAACCGAGCGACGCGTGCTTTTCGAGGCGAGTTCTCGTTTCAGGTCGATTCGATCAAGAACGAACGCGAGATCGGCGAGATCGCACGGAAAATCAAGGCACGCGGCCGCTCCCAGCCGCCGCGCTTCAAGATCGCGCACGCGATCCGCGCAACCGATCAAGGCGACGATCGCGTTCCGCTCCGCCGCCCCAAAAAACAAATCGATTCGATCGCGCTCGAACGTCGGATCGATCCAGATCAACGTGGATTCTTGAATGTTCAATAAATCACCATCATCGACGACGATCGCGGGATCGCGGCCGAAATCGCGGCACGCCTCGGCGATCGTTCGGCGGATCGCGTGATTTCCTCCCAGAATCGCGACGGGGGAACGTTCACAGGGCGTCGAGAGGCGCGCGGAATCGGCGTTAACGTAAAGCGCGATCGTCTCTCGCGCCGAGGTTTCGGCCAGGATCGCGTCGAATTTGGTTCGAGAGCGATTCCATTCACGATAACGCAAGTAATCACCCGAGCAAAGGATGATCTTATGACGCGCCGCGGGATCGATCGTGCGAATCGCGGCGAGGCGGTCGATTTCGATCGGTCGCGGGTTCGATCGATGCGCGATGATCACGTGATCTTGATCAAGTTCGCGGGCGAATCGGCCGAGATCGGGAATGAGATCGCGACAATCCCAGGCGCGATCGAGATCGGGGATCGCTCGAGCGATCGCGCTCGCGTAGGGATCCTCGCGATCGCCGAAAAAGACGACGCGAACACTCCGCGCGATCGATCGAACCGCGTCGCTTGTTTTGGGATTTCTTGGTTCGTTACACTTTGATTCTTTGTTCTCGAAGTCTTCACTCTTTGATTCAACACGCGATCGCTCGAACGACGCCGAGCCCGACGCGGCTCGATCTCGAGACGCGGCGTGTTCGCTTCGGCGGCGATCGGCGGTTCGACCGAAATGAGATCGATAATCAAACATGTTTCATCCGTGACGATTTCAGCCGATAAGGATACGAGCGGATCGCATCGATCCTACGCTCGGGTAATGTATCGCGAACCGAGCGGGTCGGCAACGCCGAAGGGAGGAACGAGCGACGTTTTAATCTTTGTATAATAAATAATAATATTTTAAATAATTAGGTATGCAGTCGATTCGTTTGATATAAAATCTTCGGATCGGCTTGACCGACGAAGATCGACTCGCGGGTGGAATCGGGTCGTCATCGCAAAGCGGGCGGGCCGAACCGCCGACCCGCGACGATCGAGAATCGATCGAACGCGAGGCTCTTAAAAGATCTAAACGTGAAAAAACAATTTTATCAGTCTTTTTATGGGAAAACTCCGTCGAATCACTTGACGGCGATCGATCATGGGCGTCAAGATCGAGTCGGGAGGAACGAAACATGGCCGAGATCACGTTCGAGTTGTCCAAGGAATTGAAGGCGTTCGTCGAAAGCCAAGCGAAGATTGATGGTTTCGCCACATCGGGCGAATACCTCGTCGCGATGATCCGCGAACTGCGTAAGAAAAAGGCCGAGTCGGTGATCATCGGCAAGATGCGTGAGGCGATCGAGAGCGGGCCCGCCGAACCGATGACTCGCGAGGATTGGGCGCAGCTCGAAACGCTAGTTTGGGAACGACAAAAGAAACAGAATGTGGAACGGTGATATCCTCCATCGTCGTCAAACACATATCGGCCCTACGCGACTTGGATAAGGCCTCTTCTTATATCCAACGCCAAAGCGGTCCCGAGAGAGCGATCCAATTTCTCCGCAACGCCGAGATCACTTTTTCGAAGTCGGCTTCAAGGCCAATATTGGGAGCGATTTACGAAAATGCAGACTCTCAATTTCAAGATCTCAGTGGCTATGCGGAAAGAAAACAGCATGGATCGCGTGAATTGAGGCCGAACGAGAAATTGGGAGGGCGAACCTCCCGGTGAGCCGCATTATGATGTTTGCGTTTATTTACCGATTAAACGGCCTCGTCGCCGGAGTTTACTAAAAGAGGCTCACCGGGAGGTTCGCCCTCCCAATAAATAGAACCGACATCTAGATTATTAACATGTAGTGGTTTTATTGGCAAATTGGCGCCGAAATCGGAAAAATCGTGCCGATAGGGCTTCTAGATCTTTTCCGGAAAGCCTTTCAGAGTTTTCTCCGTCTCTCGCTTCAAGAATTATCTCGTATTCTATCGGCCGATCGACGACGGAATCGAAGTGTTACGCGTTTTGCACGGAGCGCGCGACATTCAAAACATCTTGGCAAAAGACGACGATTCGCTTTGAATGAATCGCCGACGGCGCTCCGCCGGCGATTCGGATCAAATCCAATGGGATGAAACGTCATTACGTTTCAAATCGTAAATCGATCGACGCGAGCCGACCGATTTCAAACGGTCGACGGCCAGGGGTAAACGTAAGGCGCGCGGTAATCGCGACGAAGAAGCTTATTCGCCGCGTCGTCGCCGACGATCACCTGTTTTTCGCCGTCCCACTCGACGCTGCGGCCGAGCTTCATCGAAAGCATCCCCAGCAGGCTCATCGTCGTCGACCGGTGGCCGATCTCGATATCGCAAACCGAACGCCGCTTCTCTTTGATCGCTCCCAGAAAATCGGCGAAAAGCTCGCGAATGTTCTGCTGATCGGGCTCGTGAAGCTGCGCGGGGAACGTGATCACCGATTTTTTGGAGTCCCACGGATAAAACGTCCAGCCGTCGAGCCAGCCCATGTGAAACGTCCCCTCGGTACCGTAAAAATAGCACCCGAGGTTGTGCTTCTCGGCCTCGTTGCCGGCGTAGAGTCGATGTTCCCACGTCGCGGTGAACGTTTCGAACTCGAACGTCGCCACCTGGGTATCGGGCGAGTTCGTGTTGTCTTCAAGGATATGACGAGCCCCGAATGAACTGACCTTTTTCGGGTATTTCTCCTCGGTCCACCAGAGGATTTGGTCCATCCAGTGAATCCCCCAATCGCCGAGCTGGCCGTTGGCGTAATCGAGGAACATCCGGAAGCCCTTGGGATGCATTTTGGGATTGTAGTGACACAAAGGCGCCGGGCCGCACCACATGTCCCAATCGAGCTCTTTGGGGGGCTCGGCGTCGGCGACTTTTTCGCCTTTGCCGCCGGGATAATGGACGAACGCGCGCACCATGCCGATCTTCCCCGCGCGGCCTTCTTTAAGGAACTTCATCCCCGAGATGTTGTGGGGCGAGACGCGGCGGTGCGTGCCGACCTGGCATACGCGGTCGGTATCGCGCGCCGCTTGAACCATGGCGCGTCCCTCGTTGATCGTATGACAAATCGGCTTTTCCACATACACGTGCGCGCCCGCTTTCATCGCGGCGATCGCGATCAGCGGATGCCAGTGATCGGGAGTCGCCACGATGACGATCTCGGGCTTCTCGCGGTCGAGCAGCTCGCGATAATCCTTGTAAACCTTGGGCGAATCGGCGGTCAGACCGGCGATCACCTTCTTCGACGATTCGATCTGACGGGTGTCGACGTCGGCGAGCGCGACGATTTGGCACGCGCCCGATTGGATCGCCTCGCGGACGATGTTCGTTCCCCACCACCCTGTTCCGACGAGCGCGGTTTTGTATTTTTTGGTTTCATCCTTGGCTTGAACGCCGAACGAGAACCTGGGAAGCGCGGTCGCGAGCGCCGCGGCTGCGCCGCCGGCCCGCACGAATTCGCGTCGATTAATCGACATCAATGTTGCTCCTAAGTTGTGAACGTTTATCCTTGATAAAGCCTTACCGCGCTTCCGTTCACGACTTGGCGAGCGCCTCGCGGACGACCTTGCGCATCTTTTCGACTCCCGTCCGCGCCACGGCGCGCGCATCCTGCTTCCAATAACCCCGGTTGAACAGCTCGAGCGAAAGCATGCCGCGAAAGCCGATATCGCGGAGATCACGGATCAATTCGCCGAGCGGAGCGACGCCGTCGCCGGGATAAACGCGTTGGGCGTCGTCGATCGTTTCCCGCGGCGGATCCGCGGGATAATCGTTGAAATGAAAAACCGAAAGAGCCGAGCCCGCGAGCATCCGGAT
This sequence comes from Planctomycetota bacterium, assembly GCA_021791715.1. Classification (GTDB taxonomy): domain Bacteria; phylum Planctomycetota; class Planctomycetia; order Isosphaerales; family Isosphaeraceae; genus JAKBCQ01. Next base: position 15,418 of record JAJYWB010000015.1, read on the forward strand.
CCCGCGCGGCCGCGATCCACCCTTGTGCAAATGATATACGTCGGCGAGGATGCAAGCCGATGGATGTCCCGATTCGACCGCGACGAGCGCCGCCTCGCCGAGCCTCGTGAGCGTTTTCGAGAATCCCCAAACCTCGACCTCGGGGACGACTCCGATCGCCTCGCCGAGTTCGATCAAAGCGCGGTAACGATCGGCGACACGTCGGAGATCGCCGATCCGATGATCGGTCGCTCCCGAAGGGGGCGCCGCGATCCTCTTGCCGCCGATCGCCTCGGCGAGCTCCATGTTCCGCCGCGCCTCGACGAATCCCTTGGCGCGACGCGCGTCGTCGTCGACCGCCCAATCAAAAAAGCCGATCACGCTCTCGACCTTCAGCCCCGCGTCGGCGATCCGCTTGCGCAAATCGCGCAAACTTTTACCTCGCTCCACATAATTGTCGATCTCGTTGATCCAGGGCTCGATTCCCTGATACCCCGCCTCCGCGGCGATCGCCACCTCCTCCTCGATCGGCACGTTCTGACCACGAATCGTGCTCGTGTTCAAACAATACCCGAAAGGCTCGTCGGCGGCCATCTCGGCGCCCTCGACAGCGGTCGAAAAAGTCGTCCCGCCGACGGCGCCGACCGCGGCCGCCGCCCGCAACACCTCGCGTCGATTCAAAGACATTTTTTATAATCTCATGCTGAAATCAAGATCTCGGTGTCAATTCATACTTGTGCGGTTTGGGAATCGCCGCGGCGCGTTGTTTTTCGATCAGATCGCGTTCGAGCGAGTCGATTCCCTCGAGAGCCTTCGCCAGGCTCGGCAGGCCGTCCTTCTCAAACGGCGTTTGGAGCATCCGCCACCGTTGAAAATGAACGTCGTTGTGCCGAATCGTCAAGTGATGCACGTCGCGCGCCTGACGCGTCATCGGCGTGTCGAGCTCGGCGAGGTTGATCCCCTCGAGCAAAGCGTCCATCGTGAATTCGCCGACCGCCTGACCGTCGATCTTCAGCTCGTATTTCCCCGCGGTGACGCCGTAAACCTTAAGCGTTTCTTGATTGAGCGCCGGAATCACGTCCGACGACTTGACCGCGAGCGCGACGACGGGATCTTTAAAATCGATCGGCATCGGCAGCGCCGAGTCGACTTGAGTCCATGAGATTCCGTCTTTTGTTTTCAAATCTTCAATCTTTGTGTTCTCTGATCGAATCGCCTTCGATCCGCCGAGGTCGATCTCGACCGCGGTGACGACGGCGGGCGCCCGCCACGCCTTCAATAAAGCCTCGGCCATCAGCAATTGTCCGCCGGGCCCCGGATGCACGCGATCGGCGATCAATTTGTCGGCTCGCGTCTTATCGAGTTCCATCGCTTTCTTCAGCGCACCGACGACCGGCGTGTTCAAATCGGCGAGCGTCGCCCCCTCTTTTTGAGCCAAATCCTTGACGAATTCGCCGTATTTCACCAAAACCGCGTTGTATCCCTCGGGAAAAGTCGGCGATCGCGTGACGTCGTCGAACGGCGAAGGCTGAATGAGCGTGAGCCGAACCCCGGGAAGGTGCGACTTGATCGATTCAACCATATGCCGATATCCCTTGGCGTAAACGTCGAAAATACCCTGATCGAACGGTCGGTAACTCGCGTCGTTCATCCCCAGCATGATCGTCACCACCGTCGGCTTATACGCGAATACGTCGCGATCAAGCCTCACGTCGATCGGACCGCCTCCCCCCCCGGTCACGCGGTCTCCGCCCCATCCCGAATGAACGAACGAAACGTCGAGCTTAGGGAATCGTGTGATCACATATGTTTCGGTAAAAGTGGTATAAAGCCGTTGATCGGTAATGCTGTCTCCGTAAAAGACGACGCGATCGCCGCTCTTGAGAGCGAAATCGTCGGCCGCCTGGCACGCCGCCGAAACGACGAGGAATCCTAAGAGAACGACTACCCGCGTGGGGGGATGCAACCGCTTCATCGTTGAACCTCGTGCGATCGGTTAGAGGGATTCTCCCGCGGAACGCGCCGCCGACCCCGCGCGTTCGCGATCAGTCTCGCCACAATAACCGTCTCGACCCGCGCAAGAAAGCGGCTACCGACCCAAGCCGTGTCGCGACTCGTGATGAGAAGTTAGACGAGACAACGCATCGATCGGCGCACGCTCTCGAATCGAGCGAGCTTCTTATCGGCTCGATCGCCGAATCGATCACGTTCGCCTCTTTACTCGACGGTCGCGTTCGCGCAGCTTGTATCGAACGAAGAAAGCTCCGCTCGAAGCGGGCGGGTCGATTTCAAGAGAGAGCGCCGCTATGCAATTCATCGAGCCGATCATCACGACCGAAGAACTCGCCGAAAGATTGGGCGATCCAGATATCAGAGTTATCGATATACGAGGTTATGTGACGACCACCCGGATCGAACCCGGGGTCGAAACGGCGCGATATCGCGGCGCACCCGAGGAATACGCCGCGGGACACATACCAGGCGCGGTCTTCGTCGACTGGACGAAGGATATCGTCGATCCCGACGATCCCGTTCCGGCGCAGCTCGCTCCGGCCGATCTCTTCGCCATGAAGATGGGGGAGTTGGGGATCGACGACGAGACGACGGTCGTCGCGGTCGATCATATGGGAGGTCAGTTCGCGACCAGGCTTTGGTGGGCGCTCACGTATTACGGCCACGATCGCGTGCGGGTGCTTGAGGGGGGCTGGAATCGGTGGGTCGACGAGGATCGACCGATCACAACCGAGCCGACGGTTGCGACGCCTCGTGTATTCACGCCTCGTCCCCGTCCCGAACTCCGCTCCACCTGGAGCGACGTCGTCGCTTGCTTCGGCCGCGACGACACGACGATCGTCGACGCCCGCGATTCCGGTCAGTATACGGGGGAAAGACGTCGCGGCCCGCGCGGCGGTCACATTCCAGGAGCGATCAACGCTCCGCGCGAACTCTTTTTTGATCCCGAGGGGGGCTTTTTGCCGATTGAAGAGGTCGCCCGGCGGGTTAAGCAGCACGGAATCGATCCGTCGAAGCGGATCGTCGCCTACTGCAACGGAGGCGTCGCCGCGACGGTCGTGCTGTTCAATCTATATCGGCTCGGATACAAAAACATATCAAATTATGACGGTTCTTGGAACGAATGGGGCGCGCGGCTCGATCTTCCTGTTGAATGAAGGCTCGCGCATTCGATCCGAGGTTCCCGAAAAGATCGCGGCGCTCGTTAAAAGAGTATTTCTTTATTTGATGATTCGGCCGAAGGGAAATCGGCGGATATCGAAGCCGAAACGATCGCTTTGGGGTCGTACGGTCGCAAGATTTCGGCCGGGTTCGACCCTTCGGTTTCCGATGAAAAAACGTCGAAAAGCGGCGGCGGGGTCTTGCGTCGAGCGTCGCGGCGCGAAATATTCAACAATCCCAAACTTTCGAGGACCGGAAAACGAGCGAGATCCGGTCCGGCGTCATCATTCCGCCGATTCTTGTGAAGGAGCGACTGGAAGTCATGCTGGAAACCGAACAGAAGCCACCGAACAACCGGGCCAGCCGGCGCGATTTCCTTCGCGGCTCGGGGCTGGCAGCCGCGACGACGGTACTGACCGGGCGGGCGACCGCGGCGATTGAAGAGGCTCGAGCGCAAGATTCCGAAGTTCAGGTTCTTTCGGGGGAAATTCCGCTCAAGCTCAACGTCAACGGCGAGGAAAAGGCGACCGTCGCCGAGCCGAGGAGCACGCTGCTCGATACGCTCCGTAATCGCCTCGACGTCACCGGCCCGAAACGCGTGTGCGATCGCGCCTCGTGCGGGGCGTGCACGGTGATCGTTGAAGGAGAAACCGTTTACTCGTGCACGACGCTCGCGGTTTCGTGTCAGGGGAAAGCGATCGAAACGATCGAAAGCTTCGACACCGGCCCGAACGGCGTCCCGTACGCCTTTCATCAGAACGACGGCCTGATGTGCGGCTACTGCACTCCCGGGTTCGTCACCTCGTGCAAGGCGCTGCTCGATCAAAACAAGAACCCGACGCTCGAGGAAATCCAGCGCGGTCTCGACGGTAATATCTGTCGATGCGGAACATATGGCGGCGTGTTCAAGGCGGCGCTCGCCGCGGCCAAGACGATGAAGGGAGCGTGACCGATGGCTTCGTGGCCGCAAAATCCCAAGCTGATCGGCGGACGCATTCCGCGGCTCGACGGTCTTGGCAAGGCTTCGGGGAAGACGAAATATCCTTCGGACGTTCGTCCCGACGGAACGCTGTTCGGCGTGCTTCTGACAAGTCCCGTGCCGTACGCCAAGATCAAATCGATCGACGCTTCGGCCGCGGCGAAGATGCCGGGCGTGAAGGCGATTCATCTCGTGGTGGAGGCGGGTGGAACGCTCCACTATCAGGGTGAGACGATCGGGGGAGTCGCCGCCGAGACCGAGGAGAAAGCTCGCGACGCGGTGCGGGCGATCAAGGTCGAATACGAGATTCTGCCTCACGTCGCCACCGAGGAACAGGCGATGGCGCCGGGGGCGCCTCAGATCATGAACGGTGGAAACGTGCGGAAAGGACGCGAGGTCGCCAATCCCAAGGTCGACGAAGCGTACCGGGCCGCCGATTTCAAACTTGATTCCACGTATTCGATCCCGGTCATCACGCACGTTTGCCTCGAATCGCACGGGCTGACGGTTCGATGGGATAATGACGATCATATGACGGTCTGGGCGAGCACTCAGAACGTCGGCGGCGTTTCGGGCGAACTCGCGGGGGCGTTTCAGATTCCCGCGACGAACGTCCATACGATGACGGAGGTGATGGGGGGCGGTTTCGGGTCGAAGTTCGGCGCCGACGTTTGGGGGGTGATCGCGGGTCATCTTTCGAAGAAAGCGGGCGGCAAGCCCGTGCGGATGTTCCTCGATCGCTCGCAAGAGCACCTGACGGGGGGGAATCGCCCGAGCGGAACGGCTCATATCCAAATGGGAGCGACGAAAGACGGCATGCTGACGGCGATGATCGCCGAAACGCACGGGACCGGCGGCTCGAGCCGCGGCGCGAATTTCCCGCTGCCGTACGTGTACTTCGTTCCCAACGCCAAACGCTCACATAGTGATGTGTACGTCAATGGAGGCGACGCCCGAGCGATGCGGGCCCCCGGTCATCCGCAGGGCTGCGCTCTAATGGAAGCCGCGATGGACGATATCGCGGCGATGATCGGAATCGATCCGCTCGATTTTCGGATCAAGAACTTGCCGCCGAAGGATTTCCGGACGCCGATTTACCTGCAAGAGCTCGAGCTCGGCGCCAAGGCGATCGGCTGGAAGGAAAAGTGGAAACCGCGGGGCCAAAACGGCTCGGGGACGATCAAACGCGGCCTCGGGTTGGGGCTGCACCAGTGGGGCGGCGGCGGCACGACCGATAAGCAAGTGTCGTGCACGATCAACCCCGACGGGTCTGTCGAGGTGAAATCGGCCACTCAAGACCTGGGAACGGGAACGCGGACGATCCTCGCGATCATCACCGCCGAGGTTCTCGGGCTTAAGACGACCGACATCAAGTCGAACATCGGCGATTCGCTCTTTCCTCCAGGACAACCGTCCGGCGGGTCGACGACCGCGCCTTCGATGAGCCCGCCGGCTTACAACGCCGCTCTTCAGGCTCGCGACGCGTTCCTCGCCAAGATCGCTCCGGCGCTTGCGGCCGAGGCGCAGCAGCTTTCGCTCGCCGACGGTCAGGTGTTGATCGACGGTCAGCCCAAGATCTCCTGGAAAGACGCGTGCCGAAAACTCGGCATGGGGTCGGTCTCGGTCACCGCGGGGGCTCTTCCGGGGTTGTCTTCGAACGGAGTCGGCGGATGCCAGTTCGCCGAGGCCGAGGTCGACGTCGAAACGGGCGTCGTCAAACTGAAAAAGATCGTCGCGGTTCAAGATTCGGGCCTGATTATTGATATGCTCACCTGGGAAAGCCAGGTGTACGGCGGGGTGATCGGCGGGATCAACCCGGCGCTTTTCGAGGAGCGGGTGATGGATCCGGGATCGGGGTTGATGCTCAACGCCGATATGGAGATGTACAAACTCGCCGGCGCCTCGGACATTCCCGAGATCGTCGTGATTCCGCTCGACACGCCCGAGATGAGGGCGCGGGGGGTGATCGGAGTCGGCGAACCGCCGACGATCAGCACCGCCGCGGCGATCCGCAACGCCGTCTCGAACGCGATCGGCGTCCCCGTCAACAAGTGGCCGATGACCCCCATGAACGTCCTCGACGCCCTCGCGGCGGCTAAACAAGGGAAGGCGTGATTTTATGAATGCTTTTGAATACGCCGGCCCGACGAGTCCCGAGCTCGCGGTGAAGGCGATCGGTCGGTCGGGCGCGGCGTTTCTTTCGGGGGGCACCGATCTGCTCAACCGAATGAAGGATTACGTCGCCACTCCGTCAAGAGTCGTTTATATCAACGACATCAAGCCGCTCGCGGGCGTGCACGCTTCGGGGGGAGCGATGTCGATCGGCGCCGCGACGAAGCTCGCGGCGATCGTTCACGATAAAACGATCGAGGCGCATCTTCCGGCGCTTCATCGCGCGACCGCCGAGGTGGGGACGCCGCAGTTGCGTCATATGGCGACGATCGGCGGAAATCTGCTTCAGCGTCCGCGGTGCTGGTATTACCGCAACGGCTTCGGACTTTTGGGAATGAAAGACGGCAAGAGCCTCGTTCGCACGGGGGACAATCGTTATCACGCGATTTTCCTCACCGACGGCGACGCGTTGTTCGTCAATCCCTCGAGCATCGCGGCGCCGTTGATCGCTTTGGGCGCCGAGGCGACTCTGCTCGGTCCCAAAGGCGAGCGAACGATCGCGGTCGAAAAGCTGTACCAGGTTCCCAAATCGGCCGCCGATTCCGAGCTGACGATCGCCGCTGACGAGTTGCTCACCAAGGTGACGATTCCTCGGATTCGAGGCAAGAACGCGACTTACGAGATCCGCCAAAAGCGCGCGTATGACTGGCCGATCGTCCTCGCCTCGGCGGCGCTCGAACTCGACGGATCGAAGGTGACTTCGGCGAAGATCATCCTCGCGGGGGTCGCTCCGATTCCGTGGCGAAGCGAGGAAGCCGAGGCGGCGATCGTCGGCAAAGAGCTGACGACCGAATCGGCCGAGGCCGCCGGAGCGGCCGCGGTTTCGAAAGCCAAGCCGCTTTCGATGAACGCATACAAGGTGACGCTCGCCAAGGTCGCGGTCAAACGCGCCTTGCTTACGATCGCGGGCAAGAAGTATTGGGAGGAGGCGTAAATCCCAATGTCCTCAGCCGATATTCCCCGAAACGATTCTCCGCTCGACCCCGCCGATTCACCCGAATCGGCGGCGGTCCTCGGGTCGGCTTGCCGTCACCTTCGCAGCAAGGGGATGTACGTTTACACCGACGGCCAAAACAGCAACGATCACGAAGATTATGATAACACGATCTTTTGGTGCCTGAAGACGATGAAAAGCTTCGGCCCCGACGACGATCGCGTCGATCGAGACGAATGCCGTGATATGAACCGATCGTGCTATGAGCCGATTTAATTAACATAGCGATCGGGATCTTTTGATCCCGGAGCGTTCTTCCGCCGATCGAGGTCGATTCTTTCGGCCTCGATGAGGCGTTCGCCCTTGGGGTTTCCAAACCCGATTAAGTATCGGCGTTTCAACGTTTTATGAAAACAGCGACTTGATGAACACCGAACAGGTTGCTCGCGTTCTTGACGAGATGGGCACGCTGCTCGAGATTCGCGGCGAGAATCCGTTTCGGTGTCGCGCCTATCACAACGCCGCGCAAACGCTTCGGGCGATGCCTTCAGATCTTACCGAGGCGCTTTCGAGCGGGAAACTCGCCGAGGCGAGCGGGATCGGCTCGACGTTGTTCGCCAAGATCGCTCAGCTCGCGACGACGGGACGTTTGGCCGAATTCGAGGAATTGAAGCGTTCCACTCCTCCAGGGCTTGTCGCGCTGTTGCGGATTCCGGGCCTTGGCCCCAAGAAAATCAAAGCCTTACGCGACGCGCTTTCGATCGAAAGCCTCGTCGATCTTCGCGCCGCGGCTGAAGCGGGCAAGATCGCTCCAATTAAAGGTTTCGGCGCCAAGACCGAGGCGAAAATATTGGAGGGGATCGCGTTCGTCGAATCGGTCGGCGATCGTATTTTGTTGAGCGACGCTTTGCGGTTGATCGCGCCGATCTTCGCCGCGGTTAATCGACATCCCAAGGTGATTCGATCGGAGATTTGCGGCAGCCTGAGACGCCGCAAGGAGACGATCGGCGATCTTGATATTTTGTTTAGTTCAGACGATCCCGGGCCCGTGCTCGACGATTTTGTAAGGCTGCCGCAGGCGGCTCAGGTTTTGGCTCACGGATCGACCAAGGCGAGCGTGCGGCTGATCGAGGGGGTGCAGTGCGACCTTCGCGGAGTGCGCGACGCGGAGTTTCCGTTCGCGCTCAACTATTTTACTGGATCAAAAGAGCATAATATTGTGATGCGTCGCCGCGCGATCGCGCGCGGTCTGAAGCTGAGCGAATATTCGCTCGAAGGGCCCGGCGGGGCGATCGCGTGTCGATCCGAGGCCGATATTTACAAAGCGCTCGGGCTCGCCGAAATCCCTCCCGAGCTGCGTGAGGATCGGGGCGAGTTTGAAGCCGCGGAACACGGAAAACTTCCTCACTTAATTACGCAAACCGATCTAACGGGTACGTTTCATTGTCATACGACATACAGCGACGGGAGCGCCTCGCTCCAAGAGATGGCGGACGGGGCTCGATCGCTCGGGTTGCGTTATCTGGGGATCGCGGATCACTCGAAATCGGCGGGATACGCGGGGGGGCTTTCGGCCGATCGGGTTCTGGAACAGCGGCTCGAGATTGATAAGCTCAATCAGAAATATGGCGATTCGTTTCGAATTTTCAAGGGGACCGAGTGCGATATTATGACCGACGGTTCACTTGATTATCCCGACGATTTGCTGGCGGGTTTTGATTATGTGGTCGCGAGCGTTCACTCGAATTTCGGGCTTTCGCGCGCGGCGATGACGGCGCGGATCGTGCGGGCGATTCGGCATCCGTTGACGACGATGCTGGGGCATCCGACGGGCCGATTGTTACTGGCGCGAGAGGGTTACGACGTCGATCTTGACGCGGTGATCGAAGCCGCGGCTGAGACGGGGACGATGATCGAGATCAACGCCAATCCGCATCGGCTCGATTTGGACGACGTTCACTGTCGCAGGGCGAAGGATCGGGGCGTACGGATTGTGATCAACCCCGATGCGCACGAGGTTGAGGGTTTGAAGGATCTTGAATTCGGCGTCTATGTCGCCAGACGGGGCGGGCTATCGCGAGACGAAGTCGTCAACACGCGCTCGACCGAATCGATCGCGGCTTTGTTCGAGAGGATTCGAAGCGAAAAATCGACGTAAGTCGACGGACCGCCGCGAACGAACGGATTTCCCGCCCTTGCTCGGCGGCGGCGGCGATTTATAATGAAACTAGATTGAGACGATCGAATCTCGAAAGGGATATTTCGATCGTTCACGCCGCCCGGGGGGGTTCGCGTTCATTTTTGCACTTATTGATACCGTTATACTCGTTTACAGATTGGACGAACTCGATGACTCAGACCCGGCCGGCTCGACAGTTTCACAAATATTTCACCGTCGAGGAAGCGAATAAAATGCTTCCTTTGGTGCGGAAGATCGTCGCGGATATCGTGCGTCAAAATGAGATCGTAAGCGAATTTGAGCATCGTTTGAAGGATCTCGCACCGCGGCGGTTGGAGAAGACGCGCGACGTCTACGCCGAGGAGCTGGCGCACCGTCGCGAAGAATTGGAAGCCGAACAGGCGAAGCTTTCGGCGTTCGCCGACGAACTGGCGCGGCTCGGCGTTGAGCTGAAGGGGCCCGACGGTTTGTGCGATTTCCCCGCGTGGATCGACGGTCGCGAGGCGTATCTTTGCTGGCGGCTCGGCGAGCCCGAGGTTTCGCACTGGCATGAACTTAATTCGGGTTTCGCGGGTCGCAAACCGATCGCCTCGACGTCCGGCACTGTTTCGTCGTCGAAATAAACGCTAGACTGCGTTCGTGATCGGAACGAACCGATCGCCCTTGTATGTCGTGGAGCGGTCGATTCGGTATGAACCAGGCGGAACTTCGAGTGGTGACGATCGACGGCCCCGCGGGCGCCGGAAAGAGTTCGGTCGCGCGTTCGCTCGCGGCTCGGCTCGGCTGGAGGTTGCTTGACACTGGGGCGATGTATCGCGCCGTGACGTTCGCCGCGTTACGTGATCACGCCGATCTCACGTGCGACGACGAGCTCGGCTCGCTCGCCGAACGCGTTTCGGTTCGGCTGGCGAACGGTTCGGTATATCTTGACGATGAAGATGTGACCGGGCGAATACGATCGGTCGAAGTGACCCGCGCCTCACGCTATTTGGCCGATAACCCACGCGTGCGGGCGCGATTGGTTCGCTGGCAGCGCGATTTCGCCGACGATCACGAGGTCGTGGCCGAGGGGCGCGATCAGGGGACGGTCGTTTTCCCCCAAGCGTTTTGTAAGTTCTTTTTGACCGCGAGTCTCGAGGCTCGCGGGATGCGCCGGTTCGCCGAATTTCAGGCGCGGGGCGAGGCGATCGATTTCGAGACGGTTCTCGGCGATTTGGAACGTCGCGATCGTCACGACGAGGCCCGAGCGATCGCACCGATGCGTCCCGCGGACGATGCGATCGTCGTCGATTCGACGGGGCTCTCGCTCGACGAGGTCGTCGACCGGATCGAGGGGGTCGTTCGTCGTCGTCTGGAATCGATCAAGCGTCCTCAAACCGCGGTCGGAAGATGAACTCCCAAGAAGCCGAACCCGAAGCGGTTCCTCCCGTCGACGAGAATCGATCCGTTTCTTCTTACAATCCTACTTGTTCACGTTTGCCGATCGAGAATCCTATTTATTTTCCCGCCGACCGATCGCCGGGGGCGACTCTTTGGTACGCCGCGGTAAAGAATTTTTCTGTGAACATACTAAATACAATGGGTGGGATTCGCGCGACCGGGCGAGTCAATTTGCCGAGATCTGGGGGTATGTTGTTGGTATCGAATCACGCGAGTTTTCTCGACGTGTTCGCGCTCGGGGGGACCTCGCCTCGGCCTTTGAATTATGTGGCTCGATCGACGCTATTTTTGCCGGTGTTGGGCTTTTTGATTCGATCGGTGGGGGGATTCCCGATCAAGCGCGACGGGATGGGCGCCGAGGGGCTTAAAGAGACGCTCCGCAGGCTGAAAAACGGGGGCGCGGTGATTCTTTTCCCCGAGGGAACGCGTTCGCTCGACGGATCGATCGGACCGCTCAAACCCGGTATCGCGGGGCTGGCGGCGCGGGTGAAAGTTCCCGTCGTTCCCGCGGCGCTCGCGGGAACGTTTGAATCGTGGCCGCGCGGCCGCTTATTTCCCAGGCCCCACCCCGTTCGCGTTCATTACGGCGAGCCGATCCCGCGGGCCGAACTCGATCAAGACCCCGATCGCGTGACGGAATGTATTCGTGAACGCATATTAGAGTGTTATGATATCGCCCGCGCCGGGCTCGATTCCGATCTCGCCGGATCGAACTTCGACGTCGAATCGTGGTGATTATATCGGTAATTTATGTAAATGCGCATAAATTTCTCGTCTCGCGGACGCGTTCGTCTTGTCGCGCCGTCATGAATCGGTAAAGATGGCCGACTTATCGATCAGCCGGGCGAGCGGCGGGATCGATCAAAGCGTACCGCGGCGTGGGATCGCGGAGCTTCGGAGCGAGCTTTCACCCGGAGTGAGTCTTCCCAAGTGAGCGACGTTTCGGCGAACCTGGAACCGTTTTCGACGCTCCGATGGAGCGTCGACGGATTGATTCCGGCGATCGTTCAAGACGCCGACGGAGGAGACGTGTTGATGATGGCCTGGATGGATCGGGCGGCGCTCGTTCGCACGCTCGAAACCGGGCTGACGCATTTTTACTCGCGTTCACGACAATCGAGCTGGAAGAAGGGGGAAACGTCGGGTCATGTTCAACGGGTCGAATCGATCCGCGTCGACTGCGACGGCGACGTTCTCTTGGTGAAGGCGAGACAAACGGGTGGGGCGTGCCACGAAGGTTACCGGTCGTGCTTCTTCCGCGAGCTTGATTCTCAGGGAAAGCTCACGATCGTCGCCGAGCGGGTGTTTATCCCCGAGACGGTCTACTCGGCCAAGGAAACGAAATCTCGAGAATGACCGAGCGGCGAGGTTCGGCATGAATCGGACGAGCGTCGGCTCAGGGCCGTCGTTGTTTCGGTTCGGTCGACACGCTCCGCCGGCCTATATTAAACTGAGTCGCCGGAAACGGCCGCCGATCGAGCCGAACTCGATCTTCGCCCCGGCTCGAGTTAGAACTTTTGAACATACAATTGGAAAGGCGATTGTTCGATGCGTAAACCACGTTTGATGACGCCCGGCCCGGCGCCGGTTCCCGAGGACGTTTTGCTCGAGTTGGCTCGACCGGTGATTCATCACCGTTCGGCCGAGGCGAAGCAGGTGATCGTCGAATGCGCCGAGCTCCTCAAAGAGGTGTTCCAAACGAAGAATGACGTTTTGATCTTGACCGCTTCGGGCACCGGTGCGATGGAGGCCGCGGCGGTGAACACCGTTCCCAAGGGGGGCAAGGCGATCGTTCTGAGCGCCGGCTATTTCGGAGCGCGATGGGCGTCGGTTTGCAAGGCTTACGGGATCGAGGTCGTCAACCTGGAAACCGAGTGGGGTCGGCCGGTTGATCCCGCGACGGTTGAAAACGCCCTCGCGGCGCATCCCGATACGGTCTGCGTGATGGGAACGTTGAGCGAAACCTCGACCGGAACGGGTCATCCGATCGCCGAGATCGGTCGGATCGTCGCCAAGACCGACGCGGTCTTCGCGGTCGACGGGATCTCCGGTGTCGGCGCTATGGAATGCCGAACCGATGAATGGAAGATCGATCTCCTTTGCGTGGGGTCGCAGAAGGCTCTGATGCTTCCTCCCGGTCTCGCGTTCGTCGCGGCGAGCCCCAAGGCGTGGGCCAAGATCGATGCGTTCAACGCCCCGGCGTTTTATTTCAATCTCAAATCGGCTCGTAAGAAGATGGCCGAGTTCGACACGCCTTATACGCCCGCTCACACGTTGATTTTGGCGTTGCGTGCCTCTCTCAGGCGGATTCACGCCGAGGGGATCGAGAACGTTTGGGAACGGCATCGCGTGATGAGCGAGGCGTGCCAGGCGGGGATCTCGGCGCTTGGGCTCGAGCTGTTCAGTTCGCGTCCCGCCGAGGGTTTGACCGCGTTTCACGTTCCCACGGGATTGAAGGACGGCGATATCCGCAACAAGCTTTTCGATCGGTTCGGGATCACGACGGTCGGCGGTCAAGACAAGCTTAAGGGAAAGATCATCCGCGTGGGCCACATGGGCTATATGGATGAGCTCGACGTGATCGCCGGGCTCGCCGCGCTCGAAATCGTGCTCAACGAACTCGGTTTCGAGGTCGAGGCTGGGCGAGCCGTCGTCGCGGCCCAGCAGGTTTTGCTCGGCCAAAAAGCCCCCGTCGCGGTCGGCTGATATCGTGTTGAAGGCGAGTCGCGACGAGCGTTCGTCGCGACATCGCCTACTCGCCGAATGAACCGTGACGTTCCATGAAATGAATGATCGCTGAAACGACTGTTTAGATTCGCAACTTTTGAGGTTTTATCGACGTGTCATATCGTGTTTTGGTGACGGATAGTTTGGCCGAGGAGGGGCTCGAGCTGCTCCGTTCGGCGGGGGATATCGAGCTTGTCGTCGCGACGAAGCTCGATTTCGAGGGATTGCGTGCGGCGCTCCGCGAGGCCGACGGGATCGTGATTCGATCGGGGACTCGGCTCACCGCCGAGGTTCTGGCCGATCAGCCTCGTCTGAAGGTGATCGCGCGCGCCGGGGTGGGGATCGACAACGTCGACGTTCCGGCCGCGACGCGCCAGGGAATCGTCGTGATGAACACCCCCGGCGGCAATACGGTATCAACCGCTGAACATACAATGGCGCTTTTGCTCGCACTGTCTCGGAACGTCGCTCCCGCGTGCGCGAGCCTGAAGGCGGGCAAGTGGGATCGAGGCAAATACACGGGGAACCAGCTTGGCGGCAAAACACTGGGTATCGTCGGGCTGGGTCGGGTGGGGCTCGCGGTCGCCAAGCGGGCGCTCGCTTTCGATATGAAGGTCGTCGGCTTCGACCCGTTCCTCTCGGCCGATCGAGCGCTGGAACAGGGGGTTGAATCGATCCCCAGGCTCGATCTGCTTTGGGATAAGTGCGATTTTATCACCTTACATACGCCGATGTCCGAGGAGACGCGTCATCTTGTCAACAAGCAAGCGTTTGAAAAGATGAAGCCGGGCGTACGGTTGATCAATTGCGCGCGGGGCGGATTGATCGACGAGGCGGCGCTTGTCGAGGCGCTCGATTCGGGCAAGGTCGCGGGGGCGGCGATCGACGTTTTCGAGCCCGAACCGCCGCCGACCGATCACCCGCTCGTCAAGCATCCCAAGGTGCTCGTCACGCCGCACCTTGGAGCGTCGACCGAGGAGGCGCAGGTGAGCGTCGCGGTTGAAGCGGCGCGGCTCGTGATCGATTTTCTCGAGCGCGGACAGGTTCGGTTCGCGGTCAACATGCCGGCGCTCGACCGCGCCGAGCTTGAAGACATTCGCCTTTATCTCGATTTGGCGCGGCGGTTGGGGATGCTTCACGCGCAAATGAATCGGGGAGTGATTAAAAGCGCGCGGATCCGTTTCCGAGGCGAGGTCGCGGCTAAGAATACCAAGATGATCACGTCCGCATTCGCCGCGGGCTGGCTCGAATCGGCGCTCGAGGGGCAGGTGAATCTCGTTAACGCCGATATCCTTGCGAAGGAACGGGGGATCACGATCGCCGCCGAGACCGCGACCGACCCCGCCGATTTCGGTACCTTGATTCAAACCGAGGTCGTCACCGATCGAAAAACCTACGAGGCTTCGGGAACGCTCTTCGGCAAGCAGTTCGTGCGGCTCGTGAAGCTCGGCCCGTATCATCTCGACGCTTATCTCGACGGCACGTTGCTCGTCTTCACGCATCACGACGTTCCGGGGCTGATCGGCTTTTTAGGGACGACGATGGGGCGTCACGGAGTGAACATCGCACAGATGAACGTCGGCCGCGAACATCCCGGCGGCGAGGCGATCGGCGTCGTGAACCTTGATTCGATCCCCTCCGACGAGGCGCTCGAAGAGGTTCGTCGGCACAAAGACATCCTCAGCATCAGCCTCATCAAACTTCCCAAGGCGGGCGCCGTTCCCCCTTGGCTCGGCAATTAATGTTGGGCATGTGATCATTCACGGTGAGGTCGTCGTCGCGACTAACGGTCGCGGCGACGGCCGTCGTTTTTTTTGAATCGCCGTCGCCGAATCTTCATCGAACTGAACCGAGAAATGTTCATCCACGCTAACTGAGAAATCTTACGCCGCGAACGTTAAAGCTTAACGCCGAAATCTTCGGGTCCTCCGAATCCCTCGACGACGAATCGATCGTGTGAATCGAAAAATTAATATATTACAATTAATTATTATTGAAATTCTCATAATAAAATTCAACGAGGGCGTTTCGATCCGACGGTCCGCGCGTCTCGACTCGGGGTTTTCAGCGAAGCCGCGATCGACGATGATACGATGAAAGGCGGGATCGACGCGATGCGCGAAGGATCGGCGGGGAACGAGTGCGAGGAGAACACCGAGAGGACGGCGAGCGAGGGCTCGGCCGTCGAGTCGGCCGATCGTTGGCCCACGACGCTCCGATCGCTCCGGCATCGCAATTTTCGCATCTACTTCGCGGGGCAGCTCGTTTCGTTGATCGGCACGTGGACGCAGTCGACCGCGCAGGCTTGGCTCGTTTACAAGCTCGCGGGTCCGCGCGCCGGGCCTTTACTGGGTTTGATCGCGTTCGCGGGTCAAATTCCGATGCTCGTTTGCGGGCCTTTTGGAGGAACCGTCGCCGATTCGTGGAACCGAAGGCGCGTGGTCGTCGCCACCCAAACCGCCTCGATGATCCTCGCGTTCACGCTCGCGGCGCTCGTTCTCACGGGGCATGCGAAGATTTGGCATATCTTTATCATGGCGATTTCGTTGGGGATCGTCAACGCGTTTGATATACCGGCGAGGCAGTCGTTTTTGGTCGAACTTGTGGGGAAAAGCGACCTGATGAACGCGATCGCGCTCAATTCGTCGATGTTCCACGGGGCTCGAATCATCGGGCCGGCGTTCGCGGGGCTCACGCTCGCGGTCATCAGCGAAGGCTGGTGCTTCTTTTTAAACGGAATCAGCTTTTTGGCGGTGATCGCAGGGCTCTTGCTCGTTCGCGTACCGCCGAGCGAGCGGAAGAAGCTTGAAGGATCGGCGGTTTCGCGGATCGGCGAGGGTTTTCGCTTCGTCGCGGCGACCGCACCGATTCGAGTTTTGCTCATGCACTTAGGTCTTGTCAGCTTATTGGGCATGCCGTATATGGTTTTGATGCCGATCTTCGCCGATAAGATTCTTCACGGCGGAGCGCGTGGATACGGGCTATTAATGGGCGCCTCGGGCGTGGGAGCGCTCGCCGGCGCGATTTTACTCGCGAATCGCTCTCGAATTCGTGGGCTTGGTAATTGGATCGCGATTGGATCGATTTGCTACGCGGTCGCGCTCATTCTTTTCGCGTTTTCACGCTCGTTCGCGGTTTCGGCCTTTTTGCTCGTGATCGTGGGATTGTCGATGATGCTTCAAATGGGGGGCTCGAACACGCTGATTCAGGCGATGATTCCCGATTCGCTGCGCGGTCGCGTGATGTCGGTATATTCCATGATGCTTATGGGTATGGCGCCGCTCGGAGCGCTTTTGGCCGGCGGGCTCGAAGCGCGTTGGGGCGCTCCCGCGACCGTCGCGGCGGGAGGCTTCGCGTGCCTTCTGAGCGCGTGCGTTTATCAATTCGCCCGACCGGCGCTCCGTCCCGTCGCCAGAAAATTGATCGAAGAACAACTTCCCGAAGAAGCGACACTCGGCGAAGCAGCCGGTTAACGAGCGATCGTTCCAGCCGGTTCGGAATACAAGGATGTCTTCAATCCAAAGAGGCGTTCGGCGAACGTTTGACTTCGCGCCCGATCGCGATCAGACTGATTCGGGTCGATCGAAAACGGTATCTTCAAGAGGCGAACAAATGATGCTTGGAATGGGCGATCGAATTCGGGTCGGGTCGCTTCGGGTCGCGGCGACCGCGGTCTGTCTCGCGTGTTGTTTTTCAGGGGGGCGGGCCGTGGCGCGAGACGACGCCAAACGCGAAACGACGAAAACGTATCGGCTTTGGGAGGGAGACGCCCCGGGATCGCTCGGCAAAGAAGCCGTGGATATCCCCACGGTCACGGTTTATTCTCCTCCCGCGGACAAGGCTTCGGGCGCGGCCGTCGTCGTTTGTCCGGGAGGCGGTTACGGGATGCTCGCCGATCACGAGGGAAGGCCCGTCGCCGAATGGCTCAATTCGATCGGAATCGTCGGGATCGTCCTCAAATATCGCCTTGGACCCAAATATCATCATCCCGTTATGCTTAACGACGCCGCGCGGGCGATCCGCTTCACCCGAGCCCACGCGAGCGAGTGGAAAATCGACCCACACAAGGTGGGGATCCTCGGCTTTTCAGCGGGAGGGCACCTCGCCTCGACCGCGGCGACGCATTTCGACCCGGGTAAGGCCGATGCGACCGATCCGATCGAAAAAGAGAGTTCCAGGCCCGATCTGGCGATCCTCATTTATCCCGTCGTCGCGATCGCCACGCCTTACGGCCACGCGGGATCGAAACGGAACCTGCTCGGCGACAATCCTCCTCAAGATCTTGTCGAAAGCCTGTCGAACGAACGCATGGTGACGAAAGAGACTCCGCCGATGTTCCTCGTGCATACCGCCGACGACGCCGGAGTGCCCGTTGAAAACAGCCTCCTGCTCGCCGAGTCGCTAAGGAAGGCGCGCGTCCCCGTCGAACTCCACGTGTTCGAACACGGGCCGCACGGCTTCGGAATGGGAGGAAACGATCCCGTCCTCAAAACCTGGCCCGATCTTTGCTCAAAATGGCTCAAACGTAAAGGCTTTTATCAATAACGGCGAATGCGAGGGAATGTTCGTCGCTTTTTGATATTTGAATGATCCGATCGAAGGTCGAGGCGTTTTCACGGTCTCGACCTTTTTCTCGCGATTACCTTGTTCATGAGTTGAAAAAGTGATCGCCGATCGTGATTTAGCATGATATCGGACGGCGCCGATCGATGAGCCTTTCTGACGTCTCATTTCAACCGGCGTTAATATCGATATCGGTTTTATCGAGCGTCCGACGATTCGATTTTAAAAGCGTGTCGAGCCGATAATTCGCCCGCCAACGGTCCCGAATCGAAGGCGATCAGCAACGAAAGGTTGTGCGAGGAAACGACGAGCGGCGCTCGAACCGAGGCCGAACAGAACGTGCCTCACGCGAAGCCCGACCGCGTTTCGAACAACGCGACTCCGTCGCTCGTCATGAGCGCCACACGAGCCCACGGGCCTTCGTCCCGAAGCGGATTCAGCGTTGAACCGCGATACACGGTGACGATCAAAAGACCGTCTCCCGTGTACATACGAGGCTGTACGCGAATCTCCTCACCCGGTTTGGAAGCGAACTCAGCCTGATTTTCGGCCGTTTCGAATTCCAGCGTCACCGCGCCGATGGGATCGATTTCGACCTTTCCATCTTTCGGAACTTCATACCAATGTTCGGCGCCCTTGCGGCCGTTTTCTGAAAAAACATAGGTCCAGGTGGGATCTCCCGCGGGATCGGCGAGCGTGAGCGATAAATTGCCGACCCGATACGAACCGACCGGAACCTGCGCCTCCGAGTGATCTCCCGAGAGTGCGACAATCGAACCGTCGCGTCCGATCAAAGTCGTTTCGATCGAGACAAGCGGTAACTTCGACCCGCCCGGTTTCGTGGGAAGGACGATCGCGGCGATCCCCGTGCCCTCGAGCGGGGCGAGCGAGATCCCCAAGCCGTCGGGATCGGATCGAACGATGAAACGATTTTGACGAATCGTAAGGATCGTCGAGAATAAGAATTGTTCGTCGATCGGGTTCCACCGGCCGTCGCCGTCGACGTCGATCCAAACGCGGTCTTGAAGCCCTGTTAAAAGGCCGTCGCCGTCGCCGTCTTGACGCCGCGCCGCGAGTGATTTCCCGGTGATCTCGACGTTTCCCTCGAGATATCCCGTCGACGCGAATCCGAGAGTCCTCCCCGAAGCGCCGATCCGAAACTCGACGCCCCGCGGAAATTGACGCACCTGACCGCCGTCGATCAATTCGACGCTGAGCGGAAATCGCCACGTTCGATCGACCTCGGTCATCCTTTCGCGGTCTTCAATGATCCGATTGCGATTGATATCAACATACAAATCGTACCGTTTGGGACCCGTTTCGTCGACGACGACCGCGACTCGGCGAGAACTCGCCCCGCCGAAGCGAATTTGGCCGTATCGCCTCACCTCGCCGCGGTATTTAGCACGTTCGGTCACCCCTTCGGGAATTTTGGGAGACAGCGGAACGGCGCGCGGAGGAGCGTGATCGAACGGATCGCCGGGCTCGGTCGCAACATACCTCCAGGCGTCGCCCCGAGCCGCGATGTTTGAGATCAACGCGATGGAAATCGTAGCCGTGAATGGAACGATCGAGGCGAAAAACGACGAGAAACGTCGTTTCCAGAACGCCGCGACGCGTCGAACGATCCGTGAATCGATCATAACATACGCCCCTTGATCCGGCTTGCGTGCGATAACGACCCGATCGAAGCGAGCCGCGCTCGCGCGGTCGCTCGGACGACTGTCTCGTTAATCGTACCGTTTGAGCGGTCGAACGCAAGCGATATTTGCGAAATTCACGGAATGATCGTGAGGACACCGAGCCGATCGATAAGCGAGCGACGGGCGTGGAGCGAAACGGCTTGCGAGGCGTACGTTTAGGCTCGGCCGTCGGATCGACGACGGTTCTCGTCGCCGACGCCGCTTCTCGCTTGATCGAACAAACGAGAACTCGGAGAGCGTCTCGTCTCGATCTCTCGACGCTCCGAGCGCTTGCGTTGCGCCGAATCGAACCGCGCTCTCGCCCGTTACAATAACTAAGAATTAATAGATTATTAAATAATAATTAATCATGAAGGATGGATTGAGCCGACGCCGAACAGGAGCGAACGCCGACGTTCGCTCCGGCCGATTTTTGGGCGTCGGGCTCTTCTTCGAGTTCGTCGTTTTGGATAAATCGCGGATGAATAGAAGAGTTAATTAAAATATCAACTGTTATACTTACCAATGTTGACGGCTAAGTCGGGCTCGTCGCCGACGTTCCGCGGAAACGGCTTGTAAGGCCGTCGCCTCAAAGACAATTATTAAATACATCAAAATGTTTTTATCTTAATGCGGCGATGTAAGCGGGCCTTGAATCGTACGATCGAGCCGATATCGATACCGCGGAGTTTTCGGATACACTCTTACCCGGTGATTCGACGAGCGATTCGGGAGAATCAAGGATCATTATCCATGAAAAATGTTGTCGATTCTGTGTTAACGATCGCGCCCGCGAATACGCGCGGATCGGTTTCGGCGAGTGAAGAGTCGACGATTCGACCTCGAAATCAAACGATCAAAGCGTCGGGTCGGTTTTCGTCGTTCGCGGGAATGATTCTCCCCCTTTGTCTCGGGTTCTATCAAATCCTCGTCGTCGATGAGGCTCGGGCGAAAGACGCCGATAAAACCGCCGTTATTCGGCCGACGAACGGAAACGAAGGGGAGAAAACCGCGATCGCTCGGCCGACGATCACCGCGACTTCTATAAACGGTTCGGACGAACCCGGCTCTTTAGACGGTCGCGTAGAAGTTCCTCGTCCCTCCGAACGAGCGCTCAGCTATTACCGGTCGGGTAACGCGCTTTGGATTCTCGGACGAATTTTGGGGGTTCTGATCCCGTGCGCGATCGCGTTCTCGGGAGTCTCGGCGAGGCTCCGGATAATCGCGACCCGGATCGGTCGATTCCCGATCGGCGAAATTATCGTGTATCTTGTTCTTTATGTTGTTATTTTATCGATTTTGGATTTGCCGCTTGATTATTACGCGGGGTACGTTCGTGAGCACTCGTACGGTTTAACGCGTCAGACTTTCGCGAAGTGGGCGAGCGATCAGTCGATCGGCGCGGCGATCACGGTCGTCGTCTTCGCGCTTTTCGGCTGGGTTCCGTTTTGGTTGATGCGAAGATCGCCGCATCGGTGGTGGCTTTACGCGGGTTTGGTCGCGATTCCGTTTTACGCCGCGACGATTCTCGTCGAACCGATCTGGATCGCGCCGTTGTTCAACACGTTTCGGCCGATGCGCGACAAGGCGCTGGAAACGAAGATCCTCGCGCTCGCGAGCGAGGCGGGAATCGAGGGGAGTCGGGTGTTCGAGGTCGAAAAAAGCGTCGACACCAATAAGGTGAACGCTTACGTGACAGGGATTGGCGCCACCAAGCGGATCGTCCTTTGGGATACGCTTCTCAAACGCCTCGACGATCGCGAGATCCTTTTCGTCATGTCGCACGAAATGGGTCATTATGTGTTGCATCATATGTTTTACATTCTCGCCGCGATCTCTTCGGGTACTTTTGTGATACTATTTTTGCTCGATTGTTCGTTGAAGGCGATTTATCGGAGGTGCGGCGGCGCGCTCGGTTTGCGATCTCCGCTCGACGTCGCGGCGACGCCGATCATCGCGGCGTTGCTGACCGTGTTCAATTTATTGGGCGCGCCGATCTGGAACGTGTTTTCGAGGTCGATCGAGCACGAGGCCGATCGGTTCGCGATCGAGATCACGCGGGATAATCACGCGGGGGCTACGGCGTTCGTCAAACTTCAGTCCGAGAATCTGGGAAACCCGCGTCCGGGGCCGCTCTACAAATTTTGGCGCTCGTCGCATCCGCCGATCGGCGAACGAATCGACTTTTGCCAAGATTACCGCCCCTGGGAAAACGGCGAACCGCTTGTTTATAAAACGTACTTTCGTGAACGATCCGATAAATGATCGGCCGCGAGCGAGTCGATCTCGACCGAAAACGATTTTACAGGTTGCGGCGCTCGTCGGTTCCTCCGATCGGCGAACGAATCGACTTTTGCCAAGATTACCGCCCCTGGGAAAACGGCGAACCGCTTGTTTATAAAACGTACTTTCGTGAACGATCCGATAAATAATCGGCCGCGAGCGAGTCGATCTCGACCGAAAACGATCGCGGCGATCCGGTTCAATCGCGTAAGCGAAATTTTCGCTTTTAAGCGATCGGACGCGTGAGTCGTTCAACTCTGGGAGTCGTCGTTCCGCGCGAGTATAATCAATTCCGGTTGAGCGGAAACGGCCTTTATCGGGGGAGTTCGGTCGATGTCTGAAGATCAAGCGACGTCTGAAGATAAAACGACCGCGGCCGATGAGAATCCGTCGGAGATCGATCACGCCTCGTCCAAGTCGCATTCCTTGGCGGAGGGATCGAACCCGGTCGCTCGATCGGCACTCGGCGATGAACCGTCCAAAACGCAATCCGCGACGCCCGGAACCCAAAGCTTTGAAGAGCTTGCGCGTAGAAGCGAGCCGAGCCTCGCCGCCGAACTCTTCGACTTTCTGGCGCACAACAAAAAATGGTGGCTCGCGCCGATTTTGATCATGCTGGCGCTGTTTGGAATTTTGATCGCGCTCTCGACGACCTCGGTCGCTCCGTTTCTTTATACGCTCTTTTAATCGCGTAAAGATATCGACGATTCAAAAATCAACGGATCGTTGTATTTTCTTTATTCGTTCTCGGTTCCCGCTTTCGGCGATTTTTGTTGCAATTCGGCTGATTTTTCGCGGGCGAGTTCGACGTCGGGGACGACGACCCCCTTGGGCGTTTCTCCCAGGGCGATTCGGTTCGCGGCTTCTCGGTAACGTTTGGCTTTCTCGACGCGCTCGATCGGGGCGTAGCGAACCCCCGCGGCCGCCATATAGTATTTATGCGAGCGCATCATCAATTTTTTCCAAACCGCGGGACCGACGACGTTGCGGCGGCGTGCGATTTCATGGGCGTTGAGTTTGGGAGGTTCTCCCGAAAGAACGCCCCGATAGCGGCGAGCGAACAGCCGCGCGAGCACGGCCTCGGCGAGCGCGACCTGTCCCGAAACCGAAGGATGCACTCCGTCCATGAAGAGCCGATCGTCGAGGATCGTGTCGGGAACCAGGCATTCGAAAAGTTTTTGCGCGTCGATTAAAGGAACGTTCCGTTCGGCGGCGACTGCGCGATAAATCGCGCGAAAGGGTTCGGGGCACCGGAACGGGAATCCGTCGAGATCGCGCGCCGCTATGTAATGGAGAGCCGCGGATTTCGCGTCTCCCGAGCGGCGTGCGAGCGAGGCGAGTCGATAATGCGCCTCGGCGAACTCGGGATGTTCGTCGAGGAGCTTACGGTAAAGCGCGGCGGCGCGATCGGGATCGGATCGCTCGAAATCGAGCGCCTCGTGGAATCGAGACGTGATCGCTTTTCTCCAACGAGTATCGGAATAAGGGCCGATGAGGATCGATCGATTGGGTTCGAAGTCGGCGTCGTTGCCGCAAGGACTGATCAAAATCGGAATCGCCCCCGATGCGATCGCGAAGTCGACGATCGCTTCGAGCCGGGCGCGAAAATCGGCGTGGAGCGCCGCGGTTTCGTCTTCGTCGCACGGTGGAAGATCGACAAGCTCGCGCGACGCGAAGATCGGCGGCAACGAGTCGAGTCGATTACGATCGATCGCCTCGCGCACCAGTCGTTCAAATCGAGAGACGCGAGCGAGTCGATCAAAAATCGCCTCGAGTTCGCCCGGACGCGTCAATCCGCCGGGCCAAGCGAGCTCGGCTTTCGGGCGAACCGTCCTTTTCCACTCAAATCGGCTAATGTATTCATTATCTCCAATATAAATAATAAGCACGTCGGGTTTTGGGGCGAACGCGGCGAGTTTTTTGTGTTGGGATTCGAGAGTCGCGCCTTCTTCGGCGAGGACGACGGCGCGGACGTTGCGATCGGGAAAATACGGTTGAAGTTCCCCGGCGACGATTCGGCCGATCGAAAACGGTTCTTCGAACGGATAACCCGCCGCGGACGATCCGCCGACGACGACGACGCGCAGGTCGCGATCGGGAATCGCCGGAGTTCGATCGTTCGATCGACGCGAGATCGATCGAAACGCGAGCGGAGTCGGAGATCGATGCTTCCAATTCCAAAAAGCCGCCGATCCGGCCTCGACGAGCGGGACGCACGCGATCACGGCGATCGAAGACGCGAGCAATCGCATCTTGATCTTCGAATAACCTGATTGAACCCCGGCTCGAATTCGTTCGCGACGATCGCGCGAGGCCGACCGCGTAAGGCCGACCGTCGCGACCGAGGCGATCGCGATCGCGAGCGGATACGCGGCGCCGATCGTGAATAAAAAATAATCAATAATATGTTGTTTTGTAGCTTTTGGAAGTCCGTGATACCAATGGGGAGCGACGATCCGAGCGCCCTGCGCGATGATTATCAAGAAAGCGGTGTAAAACACGAATCGATATAAATGGAGAAACCGAATGATCGATCGGCGCGCGGGGATTCGGTCGCGAGACTCGGCCGCGTGATCGTCGCGCGGTTTCGGTTCGACGCGCGACAAAGGGGAATCCTGATTCTCCCGTTCCAGCGACCGATGAGGGATCGGCGATCGATCGTCTTTGGATATCATGGATTCGGCGATCTCATCACGTTTGAAGGAACTCCGAGCCCGTGGATTCCGAGCGATTCCGGCGCGGTTCCCGCGGCGACGGCACGCGCCGCGGCGAGGAGCCGCGCCGCTTTGGCTCGACGTTCGCTCGGGTCGAAACGAATATCGGCGGTTTTTTCATAAAACAGACCCGCTCGCATCGCGACCCGAAACCACGCGTCGCGGCCGACGACGCCGAAATGCTCGGCGACCTCGCGAACATTGACCCGTTCGATCGGCGTCTTTTCAAGTCCGATCCGCTCGCGCAACGCGGGCGCGGCGAGCACGGCGTCGGCGAGCGCGACATGCCCCGCGAGAACGGGATGCTGCGCGTCAATAAAGAGCCGGTCGTCGAGAATTCCGTCGTCGGTCATCGACTCAAAAAGTTTTTGAGAATCGATCAACGTCGCATCGTACGCTTTGGAAATGATTCGGTAAACTTGTTGAAATGTAGATATCGCGCGGAGCGGAAATCCGTCGAGATCGCGCGCCAGAATGAATCGTCGGCGAGCTTCGGCGACATCTCCCAAAGTTCTTAAAACCCGAGCCGAGCGAAACAAAACCTCCGCGCATTCACGATGCGGGCCAAAAATGCTCGTGTAGTAATCGAGCGAATCGCGAGGCGAGGTTTTTTCCGATGTGCGGCCCCTTTGGTATTCAAGCGCGATGAAACCTATTTCTTGTTCTTCCGCGTAAGCTCGGCCGAGCACCGTGCGATTCGGCTCGAAGCCCGCGTCGTTACCGCTGGGGCTGATCAAAATCGGCGTCGCGCCGATCGACTTGCAATACGCGACGATCGCTTCGAGCCGGCGGCGAAAATCGACGAGAATCGCCTCGGATTCGCTCGGCGAGCACGGCGGAACGTCGATCAATCGCCGTCTCGTCGCCGGGGGAGGGGGGCGATCGAGCATCATTTTGCTCTTCGTTCCGTAAATCAACCGACATAACGGCGACTTAAGCCCGATCCGGTAAGCCAGGCCCGAAAGCGCTCGCGGGTGCGAGAGCAGCTCGAGCGGCGAAAGCCCAGCGATCGGATAAACCTCGCGCGACCATTCATATCGGCTTTGATATTCGTTATGTCCAGAATATATGATAATAATATCAGGTTTTCGTTTAAGCTGAGCGAGCTTTTGGTGCATATCGCGGAGGTTCGCGCCTCCCGTCGCGAGATCGTGCAGCCTAACCTTGATTCCGGGCGCGGATCGCTCGATCCGCCAGGCGACGATCCTGCCGAGCGAAAGCCACGCGCTGTAAGGTTCTCCCGCGGCGCTTGATTCTCCCAGCACGACGAGGTCGATTTCCTGTGGAGAAGACGGGTGATGTGAAGATACGTCTGATTTCTGTTCATTATTAAAGCGTGGAAGCTCGGGAAAACGATTGAAACGGAACTCTAGAACACCCGCGGCGATTTCGAGAAGAAGCAAGCCGACGACGATCGAGAGCGAGACCGCGAGCCCGCGTGCGAGCCGAACGAGCCGGCGCGGGTCGATCGCGGCGCTCCTGGAATTGCGGTTTTCGCGCACGAGCCGATCGCCGAACGCGACCGACGCCGTGAGCGCCGCGACGAATACGATCGGATAGCAAATGAGCGCCCAATCGAGCGAGAACGCCGCGGCGTGAAGCCTCGAATCGAGCGACAGCGACGATATCGAGCGTGAGGCGAGCGCGATCGGTCCAAGAACGACGGTTATGAGAACGACGACTCGCACGATCGTTCGTGTTATTCTGAGCTTCGGACTCGACGCGGGATCGTTCATAACGAAGCCTCGCGATCGTTACGATCGCCGAGATCGCGGGAATCGATCCGCAACGCGTTCCGACGGATCGATCTTCGGACCGAGAGTTTAAACGTAATAAAGATACCTGTGTTTTCAGGATGTTTGCGTATGTCGGCGATTCCACTATTTGATCGATCGCGCGAGGTCGTTTTTTCGGTCGGCGAGCTGACGGGGATGTTGAAGGGGCTGATTGAAGAGTCGTTTCCGCGGATTGGAGTCGCGGGAGAGATATCGAACGCGGCGCGGCCGAGATCGGGGCATGTGTATTTCACGCTCAAGGACGAATCGGCGCAGTTGCGTGCCGTGATGTGGCGGAGCGACGCGCAGCGGCTCGTGTTCGATTTAACCGACGGTCTCGCAGTTCGCGCTTGGGGGGGGCTCACGGTCTATCCTCAACGGGGCGATTACCAATTGATTGTACGGAAACTTGAGCCCGAGGGAATCGGCGCGCTCGAACTGGCGCTGCGGCAAACGACGGCGAGGCTCGCCGCCGAGGGGCTTTTCGACCCCGCTCGCAAGCGTCGTCCGCCGCGGTTTCCCCGAAGGATCGTTATGGTGACGAGCCCCACGGGCGCGGCGATCCGCGATTTTCTTAGGGTGATCGCACGCCGCTGGGACGCGATTGAAATTTTAATCATACCGGTACGTGTGCAAGGCGAAGGCGCCGCGAGCGAGATCGCGGCGGCGATCGCAACGGCGAATCGGATCCGCGACGTCGACGTGATCGTGCTGGCGCGAGGCGGCGGGAGTTTGGAGGATTTGTGGGCGTTCAACGAAGAGATCACGGCTCGCGCGATATTCGCGTCGAGCGCGCCGGTCGTTTCGGCGATCGGTCATGAGATCGACGTTACGATCGCCGATCTCGTCGCCGACGTCCGCGCGCTCACACCGAGCCAGGCGGGCGAGTTGTGCGTTCCCGATCGGAGCGAGATCCTTTCTCATTTAGAACACCTGAGAATTCGTTTGGCTCGCGGCGGAGTCGCTCCGATCGAACGATGCCGATCGCGTCTCGATCAGTTGGAGGAGCGTTCAAGATCGGCGATCGCGCGGCTTCTCGATCGTAAATCGGCCGAGATCGCACGCTACGCGGCTTCGCTCGAGGCTTTAAGCCCGCTCGCGGTTTTGGCTCGCGGCTACAGCGCGACGTTCCTCGACGGCGAAACGACCCCGCTCCACGACGCCTCGCGAGCGCGAGCGGGCGACACGCTGAGAACGAGGCTCGAACGGGGGATGTTGACGAGCCGAGTCGAATCGATCGAGCTTGAAGCCGGAACGAAACCTCGGGCGACAAGTTAATCCATTTTATTGGATATGTTCGTATTTTTGTAGATTTGGAGAGGAATCGGATGAGTCGTACAAAGAAATCGGATGGTGAAAATAGCTTTGAGTTATCACTTGAGACGTTGGAGAAGACGGTGCGCGAGCTCGAGAGCGGATCGCTCTCGCTCGACGACGCTCTCTCGGCTTACGAGCGTGGAGTCGGTTTATTGTCGCGATGTCGGAAACTGCTTGAAGTCGCCGAGCGGAAAGTGGCGCTTGTCGCCGGGGTGAACGAAGACGGCGAGCCCGAGCTCGCTCCGTTCGACGACACCGCGACGATCGACCGCGACGCGTCCGCGTGACGAGCGGGTCGTTTTGATCCTCGGCTTTTTCCTCGATACGATGGGCGCCGAGCGGCGCGACGATCCGATCGATCGTCGACTTTTTTCTGGATACCGAGTGGTTCGATTGGATCGGCGTTTTGATCGCTCTTCGGCTTTTTTCTCGATACCGCGTGGTTCAATTGGATCGGCGATTTGATCGCTCTTCGGCTTTTTTCTCGCGATTGCTTGGCGTCGCGAGCCGAACGGGTAAGCTTGATTTGGGAAGAACAAGGTTCTGCAAACGGTTCCGGATCGAGAAGGTATGGCCTCGCGCAGTCGTTCGGTCTGAATGCATGTGATTTTGTCGGATGGACAATCGGGTTCGCGATGTCCACAATACGAATAGTCACGGCATGGGACGATCGGCGCGGAGGGCGCTTATTCCTTTTTCCACTCCGTGCTTGCGTTCCGGGCCGGTCGACGGTTTACTTTCGCCCATGATACAAACCACGAGCGTGGCGACGGGCTCTCCCTCGTTGTCGTCTTACTTGGCCGACGCACGAGCGCGGGTCGACGAAGCATTGGATCGCTATTTGCCCGGCGGAGCGGAAAATCCGGCGCCCGGGTGTCCGCCTCGGCTCGCCGAGGCGATGCGTTACAGCGTGTTCGCCGGGGGAAAGCGGCTGCGGCCGATCCTGGCGTTGATGGCCGCCGAGGCGTGCGGCGGCGACCCGCGAGCCGCGCTCCCCGCGGCGTGCGCGTTAGAAATTGTTCATACATACTCATTAATACACGATGATTTACCGTGCATGGACGACGACGATTTACGGCGGGGCGTTCCGACGTGTCATCGCGCGTTCGACGAGGCGACCGCGGTGCTCGCGGGCGACGGGTTGTTGACGATCGCGTTTGAGATTGTGTCGCGTCGTACGCTTCCCGCCGAGGCGGCGTTGGAGTGCGTGTCGATCTTGGCCGAGGCCGCGGGACCGGTCGGAATGGTCGGGGGGCAGGCGGCCGATCTTGAGGCCGAGGGGCGGAGCGACGCGACTCTTGAGGCTCTTGAGGCGATTCACCGGCGGAAGACGGGGGCTTTGTTGCGAGCGTCGTTGCGGATGGGGGCGACGGTCGCTCGGGCTCGTCGCGAGGCGCTGGACGGATTGGACGCGTACGGCGGGGCGATCGGATTGGCGTTTCAGATCGTCGACGATTTGCTCGACGTCGAGGGGGACGAGACGAAATTGGGTAAACGCGTGCAGAAGGATTCGGATCGGGGCAAATGGACATATCCCGCGGTGATCGGCGTCGACGCGAGTCGGCGTCGCGCCGAGAGGCTGGCGGACGACGCGATCGACGCCTTGGCGCCTTTGGGAGAACGGGGCGGGATGCTCGCCGCGCTCGCGCGGAACTTGCTGGAAAGGGATCGCTAATGAACGGCGCGATTTTGCCGCGGATCAAGTCGCCCGCGGACTTGAAAACGCTTTCGGAGACGGAACTCGACCGGCTCGCCGGAGAGATGCGCGACCAATTGATCCGCGTCGTGAATCGGCGTTCGGCGCACTTCGCGAGCAATCTCGGCGTCGTCGAGCTTTGCCTGGCGCTGCACCTGAAATTCGATTTCACCCAAGATCGCCTGATCTGGGACACCGGCCATCAAATTTATCCGCATAAATTGATTACAGGACGTTCCGATCGGATCGATACGATCCGCGCCAAGGGGGGGTTGATGGGATACCCGAACCCCGCCGAGAGCGAATTCGACCTTTTCATGACGGGGCACGCCGGTTGCGCTCCTTCGACGGCTTTGGGGCTGAAGTTCGGCGACAACCTGATGGGGCGTCCCGAGCGTCATTCGGTCGCGGTGATCGGCGACGGCGCGTTCCCCTCGGGGATCGTCTTCGAGGCGCTCAACAACGCCGGGGGAATGAACTCGAAAAACTTTCTCGTCGTGCTTAACGATAACAAAATGTCGATATGCCCGCGTGTCGGCGGTTTGGCGGGATGTTTGGACCGGGCGCGGATGGCGCCGATGTATACCGATATCAATAAAAAACTGCGCAAGTTTTTGCCGACGATTCCGTTGGTGGGCGATCAGGCCGAGCGCTGGTTCCAGCAGTTTAAAGACGCGATCAAGGCGAGCCTGCACGGCGGGATGTTGTTCGAGGAGCTCGGTTTCGCGTATATCGGTCCGATCGACGGCCACGATCTGCGTAAACTTTCGGTTTATCTCGATCGGGTGAAGCAGATGGAGGGGCCGGTGCTTTTGCACGTGCTCACCGATAAAGGTCGCGGGTTCGAGCCCGCGATGAAGGACCCCGTCAAGTTTCACGCGCCCGCTCCTTTTCAAACGATCGACAACGGAGTCGTCGCGCTCAAAAGTACGAGCGGCAAGGCGTATACCGACGCCTTCAGCGCCGCGATCTTCGCCGCGATGTCGCGCGATTCGCGGGTTTCGGTTCTCACCGCGGCGATGTGCGAGGGGAACAAACTGCAGAAAATTCGCGAGACGTTCCCCGATCGTTTCTTCGATACCGGCATTTGTGAAAGCCACGCGGTCGCATTCGCCGCGGGAATGGCCAAGACGGGCGCGCGGCCGATCGTCGACATTTACAGCACGTTCCTCCAGCGATCATATGATCAAATCTTCCAGGAGGTTTCGCTGCAAAACCTCCCCGTCGTCTTCACGCTCGACCGCGCCGGCCTGGTCGGCTCGGACGGACCGACGCATCACGGATCGTTTGATCTGGCGTATATGCGAATTTTCCCCAACATGGTCGTGACCGCGCCGGGCGACGAGCGCGACGTCGCTCCCTTGCTCGAATACGCGCTCGCGAGCGATCATCCCACTTCGATCCGTTATCCCAAGGCGCCGCTCGAATCGGTCGAACGCGAATTCCAGCCGATCGAACACGGCCAGTCCGAGATCATCGATTGGGAGACCGACGGAATGCTGATCGTCGCGGGAGGGTTATTGGCCGCCGCGGTCCGCGCCGCCGAGCGATTGCGGACCGAACACGGGCTACGCGTCGGCGTGATCAACGCGCGGTTTATCAAACCGCTCGACGCCGCGACAGTTCATAAAGCAATCGAAGAATGCGGATTTGTTTTGACGATTGAGGAGGGGTGTCTTCCCGGCGGTTTTGGTTCGGCGGTTCTTGAATCGGCGAACGACGCGGGGCTGACGACCCGTCACGTCAAACGGTTGGGATTGCCCGATCGCTATGTGATGCACGCCGAGCGCGACGAGCAGCTCGCCGAGGTCGGTCTCGACGTCGACGGCATCGTCGCCGCGGCGCTCGAACAGGCGCGGATCGCCGGGCTGATCGCGGCCGATTCGGAGCGATGGGCCGGCTAAGCGGCGGAAGGGCTCGCCGCCGCGGCGGGTCGTCTGGAACGGGTCTCGAGGCGAACTCCCCCGGGTTTCAACGAGGCGAACGAACGTGCCGGTCCAATCACCGCATTTGCCCAACACGTTCACGTCTCCTTGGGACGACGCGCCGCTTCGGGTGATGATCCTGGGCAACGCCTCAAAACCGGGCGTCGTCGACGAATCGAAGCGGCTCGCGGCGATTTTTCAGGCCGATCCCAAATTCGAACTCGTCGGAGTCGACCTTTCACCCGATAGCGACCTGAGCGCTCTCGCGGCCGACGTCGCGCTCGTGTTGGGAGGCGACGGAACCGTCCTTCACACCGCGAGGCGGATGGAAAATCGGCCGACCCCCGTCCTCGGAATCAACCTCGGCAGGTTGGGGTTCCTCGCCGAACTCACCCCCGCCTTGTTTCGCGAGCGAATCCGTGATCTCGCCGATCGACGATTCACGATTGAAAATTTAATGACGCTTTCATGTCTTGTTAATCCGAAAACCGGCTCGACTCGCGTTTTTCGCGGGCTCAACGACGTGGTGATCCGATCGGCGCCGACGTTTCGGCTGCTCGAGATCAGCCTGCGGATCGACGGCGAAACGGTGATGACTTATCGCGGCGACGGCGTGATTTTGGCGACTCCGGTCGGTTCGACCGCGCACAGCCTTTCGGCGGGAGGACCGATCGTTCCCCCCGACGCGCACTTGTTCGTGATCACACCGATCTGCGCTCATACGCTCACGCAGCGCCCGCTCGTCGACGGAACGCATAAAACCTACGAATTCATTCCCCAGGGGGAAGACGTCGCGACGGTTCTGGTGATCGACGGTCAGGTGCAGATCGCGGTCGAGCCGGGCGATCGCGTCGTCGTCCGCCGCGGCGACACTCCCTTCCCGATGATTCGGCTTCCCGGTCACAGCTTTTACCGCACCCTGCGCGATAAACTCGGGTGGGGAGTCGAGCCCCCCGGAGACCGCGGAGTGCACGTTCACGCCCCCGCTCTCAATCCCGCCGATCCGGGCGCCGAAGCCGATCGGATCGCGAACGAAGCCCCCCCGATCGCCGAATGGAAAATCGTCGATCAAAACCGAAGTTAATTCAGATATTTGATAAGAAAATATTTTGGTTTCTTTACATCAGTCGCGAAAGATTTTCGATTCGCGCCGCGCCGCGGGTCTTTTGAGCATGTTCGATACCGGATGGAGAGCCTCGGGGCTGAATTTGGGAAGCGAGGGCGTTCCCGTCACGTGAATCGCCAAAATCCTTCCGCCAACCTCGCGCATCGCGTCGCTGACGAGGGGAATATGAATCGCATCGCGACCGTAAAGGATGCTTAAAAGCATGTCGAGCTCGCCGCGCGTGTCGAGCGTTCCCGATCCCCTTAAACTGAACGCGTCTCCTCGAAATATAATTGGATTTAGATACGCCTGGCCGTTGACGACACGAAAGATCACGTCGGCCGAATCGAACAGCGTTTTGGTGGCTGGAGAAAGGTTGAGAACCTTGATCAGGCGAAGGAATCCCGGCAAGGTTCCCAGGTCGCCCCCCGTGATGTGCGCCTCGCCTTCTCCTTGCAGGCCGTGGATATCGGCGCCGACTCCCGCGAGCCGAACGCGCCCCCACGCGATTCCGCGGAACGTCTGACGCCCCGCGATCGTCTTGGCGTATTCGGCGAGATCGGCGTCGGCGAGTCGGAGATCCGCCGAGTATTTCGTCGTCGCCTCGAGCCCCACCTCGACCGTCCCCGTCAGGTTTCCCCCCAGCAACCTTCCCGAAAGATCTTTGGCGACAACTTTTTTATCATGCGTTGAGATCTCAATATTTCCATGAACTCCCGTGATTTGTTGATCAAGAACCTCGACGCTGTCCATGTTGATCGCGCACCGCGCGACGAGTTCGTCGTTGAGGTAAGCTCCCGTGAAATGATCGAGTTGACCCTGCATCAGCCGGATCGGCAAACCCGTCGCGAGCGTGTTGCCGTTAAGAACGACGAGCGCGTTTTTCCACGTGCACCACGTGGGCTCGGCGGGATTCCCCGACCAGCCGAGCCGAAGCCGCTCGGCGTCGATCGCCAATGTTTTGCCGTCGTCAAGTTTTAACGCGAATTGCGCCATCACTTTTGGCATTAATTGTCGTAATTGCGCCTCCATGCGAAAGTTGGAGACGCGGAGATCGCTCACGCCGAGATCGAACCGGCCGCTGTCCTCGACGCGAAACGTCCCCGACGCGAACCGCACGGGGGCGTTCAAAAACTGAAAACCGACGTCCTGCATCGTCACCGCGCCGTTATGAAAAACGAACAATCCGTTGACGTCGTCCATCGACGGAAAAACGAGCGTTCCTCCCGGCTCGCCCGGCGAAGCGAACCGCTCGATCACGAGCCGAACCCGCGTCCCAGGCTCGGGAACGATCCGTAATTGCGTATCCTGCCTGCCGGGACCGAACGCGATCTTGGCGTCGACGCGGCTCGATCCCATCGGATTGAGCCGACTCCACGACTTTCGATAAGCCTCGGGAAGCGAATCGCGCAATTGTTGATCGAACGGCAAATTGCGACCGTGAAGGTGAATCTCACCGTCGAATCGATCCCCCTCGATCTTCCGCACCCAACCGTCGCCGGTAATGATCGCTTGACCGTTTGATCCCTTCATATCTCGAAATAACCACGAATCGGGATTGATGATCAACGTTCCCGCGAGATTCGAAACCGGATACGGCAGCCCGTCCCAGCGGATCGAACAGCCGCCGTCGAGCGCGAGCCGCGCCGAGACCGCGACCTTTCCCGTCGGATCCAAAACGCCGGGCGGATTCCTCACGATGTCGACGTCGGCTCGCACCGTTCCAGTCGGGTGAAACTGATCGACGACTGGGCGAGCGATCGCCGGGAGCGCGTCGAGCAGCTTGGCGTCGATCGGCACGTGATCGGCGTGGAGATGAAGCTCGACTCGAGCGTTCGGCCCGGGACGGTCGATCACTCCGACCGCGGTCGCGGCCTCGCCGCCGATCGTCGTCGACAGGTCGATCTTGATCCGGTCCCCCTCGCGCGTGATCGTCCCTCCCACATGTTCAATCGCATAAGGGAACAAGTGATATTTCAGGCCGACGTCGAGCCGATCCCCCCGCACGCCGAAGCCGATCGGCCCGCCGAACGTCTCGCGCCGCGCGTGAATCGCCAGATTCGCTCGCCCGCTCGGTTTATAATCGTTCCACATGCCCGCGAACTCGGCGGGTATCCAATCCCGCAAGCGACGGTCGAATTCCAAATCGACAATTTGTATGTTGATATCAAATGGTGATTTTGCCGAGTCGGTCTTGTCGATCTCGCCCCACGCGCGTACGGTCGTCGGTCCGTTGTACCCCTCGGCGCGGTCGACGACGATCGACCCGTTCTTAAACCTCAGTTCGGCCGAAGCCTCGCTGATCGGAAACGGCGCTTTTGAACAATTGATCACACCCGCGTGAAGCCGCGCCGAGCCTTCATAACTCCAGGTTTTGGAGATTCGCGGATCGTAAGCGAGCTTGTCGAGCGAAACGTCGATCTCGCCTCCGGAGAGCCCCGATTTTTCGAAGATCCCGCGCGCCTCGGCGGGCAAGCGACTTCGTAACGTTTCGCCCACGACGAGCTTCGAAAGCTCCCCCTTGAGCGTCAATCGACCGCTCTCAATATGAACAGATCCCTCTATTTGAATGCGATCGAAAACGTCGCCCCGCGCCGATCCTTCGATCGCGAGCAGATCCCCCGGTTGCGGAGTCATCCTTAGTGAAACGTCGCGCAGTACGACGACGCGAGACGCCTTGGCGTCTTCGGTCGCGAGCTCGACCGTTCCCTGCTGGATCAAAACGAGAGGCGCGACCGCGCCTTTGACACGTTGAAAAGGCTTCGCCGCGAGCCCCTCGAAATTCCAACTCCCGTCTCGCCTGCGTCTCAAGCGAATCGTCGGCTGAGCGATCACGATCTCGCGCGGGATGAACTTGCCCGAAGTCAATCCTTTGGGATCCTGCTCGATCTTCATCCACGGAATCCGCAACGCCAAAAAATCGCGGCCGTCGATCGTTTGCCATAACATCAAATGCGTTAATTCCACCTGTCCAGACATCGGCCGAATTTGAACCCGACTGAGATCGAGCCGAGCGCGCTTCAAATATTTGGCGGCCTCGATCCGAACGATCGACGCCAGCCTGCCGCTATCGGTTAGATACGCGTAGCCGATCCACGCCCCGCCCCCCGCGATCAACGTGAAAAATAAAATCGTCAATCGGATCCAACGTCCGCGCCGTTTTCTCATCGGTTCGATCCTCCAACGCCCGCGTCGCCGCCGCGGAACTCGATCGATCGCTCCGAACCGCCTGAAAAACGCCGAAACAACTTGTCGAACCCGATCGCCGCCAAAACGAACGACGGCGCCTCGGCCGCGACGCGATACCGAACCGAACCGACGAATATCATATGTATTATTGCAAAATAAAGAATAGGTCCGAGCGTGAGAAAAAGCGCACGCGGGTCGCGTCGCCGATCCCACGCGCCGTAAAGGATCAACAGATAAAGCGGAACCGTTACAATCGCCCCCGCGATTTTCACCCACGCGCTCGACGCGACCTCGGCGTTCGGCCAGGGGCTGAAATAGCGACCCGCCTTGGCGATCGCGAGCTCGACGACACGCCGCGGCGAGCCGGTCGCGAACGCGAAAGCGCGTCGAGTCAGCTCCGAATCTTGATCAATCTCGTCGAGCGGCCAGACGTCGGGATCGTTCAAAAAATCCATATTGCTGGAACCGTCGGCTTTGGGATTGAGCCCGTCGTAAAGGCTCGCGCCCGCCCAGATCGCTGTCGGAACGAACCGACCGAACGCCCGCTCGTTCCGAACCCACCAAGGCGCCATGACGACGATCACGCCAAGTACGATCAGAATCGAACCGGCTAGCGGTCGTTTCCAGTATTGAGATATTGTTTTTCCATAAATCAACAACCAGGCGATCAACGATAATGGAACGAAAAGCGCCCACGAAGGTCTGACGAGAATGAGAGCCCCGTGAGCGATCCCGATTCCGAACGCGAGCCCCGCGAACGATCTCCACCGAACGCGATCGTCGCCGCGCCACACGACCGCCGTTCCCCAAAGCGCCGCGAGCGAAAGGGGCGCGAAGAGAGCCTCGGAAAGGATCAGAACCGATAACGACGCGTGATAAGGTTCCAAAGCGGCGATCCCCGCGGCGATCCACCAGATCGGCGGAAGACGGTGGAATCGAGGTTGAGCCGATCGTTCGGCTTCCGAGTTGGTGCGGCGCTCGTCCTGCCGAAATCCTTTTTGAAGACGATCGAGATCAAGAGCTTTAACGAGCCCGACCGTCAGCCAAACCGACGCGGCGCCCAAGATCGCCTGCGCGATCCTCACCGGCATAACGCGATCGCCGAAAATCGCCTGAAACGCCGCGAGGAACAGCGGATACCCCGGAGTTCGCAGCGCGAGATGCGGAATACCCCATTGCGAGATCTCGTAAGGCGTTCCGTGGACGATCGTTTGCGCCAATCGCCAATAAACCTCGGTATCGGGAAAGAGGCAAAGCCGTCCTCGTTTTTGGACGTACCATTGAACGAGACAAGCGACGATCAGCCTCAGCATCGTCGCGGCTTCGAGCCAGGGGCCGAGCCGGTACGATTGAGGAATCGAAGCGATTCGCTCTTTCCTTCCCATCCATTTGGACATGCGCGCATCCCGCCCATCCTGGGCCGGGGAATCCTACGCACAAGCGGCGTTTTCGGTCAATCGCGAAAGGCGTGCGAACGAAGAGAATGGATGGACGAGAGCGAGTCGTCCGAACGGGAAAAGCTTCGATCCAAGCAATGTATCTAGGTACGCAACTATGTAAATATCTTATCGTTCGTGAGCTTGCTATAATTATGATTACGACCGAAAGAGTGCGTTAATATATTTATAGATGTATGAATACGAAACTTGATCGATTCAAGTTATGCATGAGAAAGCCGATTTCGCCGTTGAAGTACGAAGAGATGAAAAATGCTACTAGATAAATTTCTTTATAATTAAATACAAAATATCTTTAGGTTTATTTTCAAAATTGTTATTGTAATATATGATCTTTGTTTTTTAACGAGGAAATATCTCCACGCTTTCGGCGAGCCGCGAGGTTTCTCGGTCGGTTTCGATCGCCGCTTGGGCGTTCATTCGTTCGAGCCTGGGATCGCTCCGTTCCTGGCTCATCAGATCGGCCCACGGTCGCATGTCGGGAATTTCCTCAAGAATCAACTTGATGCTCGCGGTGATCGGCATCGCCAAAATCAAACCCACCAATCCCCACAAAAAGCCCCAAAATAAACATGTGATCAAAACCGTCGTGCCGTTTAAATCGAGCGATCGACCCATGATGTAAGGCGTGACGACGTATCCCTCGAGCCCGACGATCGCCGTGAAGACCGCCGCGACCAAAATCGCCGATCCCAACGATCCCGTCTGTCCCAGCGTCAGCACGACGGGTATCGACCCGCCGACGATCTGGCCCACATACGGAACGTAATTCGTCACCGCGGCGATCAACCCCAACACGAGCGCGTAATGCACGCCCATCAGCCACAAAGAAACCGAAAGCACCATCCCCAGGCCGAGATTGATCAGCGTGCGCGCCATCAAAAACGCTCGCACCTTATGCGTGATCGATTTCAGCGTCCGCTCGGCCGATTCCAGATCCCCCACGGTCGGCGTGAACAACCGAATCACCTTGGGCGCCAGCATCTCCCCCTCGGCCAATAAAAATAACACCAAAATTAAAACAACAAATCCTTCAATCAATACATACGTTAGATCGCTAAAAGACTTGCGCAAGCCCTGAATCAAAAACGCGTTCATATCTCCCAATACGTTGATCGTGTGCGGATCGGGGAGAACGCCGCGGAGGATCGGATGATCGCGATACGCGTCGTCGACCCGCCTGCTCATCTCTCCCGCCATCTCTTTGACGTCGCTCGAAAGAGTTTCCGAGGCCTGAATCAGGCTTTCGGTCGTCAGGCTGATCACGTAAAGCCCGATCAATCCCGTGAGAAAGAAGAGAAGCACCGCGGCGCCCGTCGCGTTCAATTTGAGCACCCGGCGCATCGCAGTCGTCACCGGCGAAAAGAGGCACGCCAACAGTAAAGCAAGCGCGATCGGAATCAGGATCGATCGCAATAAATATAGCGCCGTCATGCAGCCGAGAACGGCCAGAACGACCAAGGCCGATGTCGCGGTTCGCGATGTTCTCGCCACGTCGTCTCCCGTCGTGTTCGGCTTCAGAATTCCTCAATCGCTTCATAGCATATCATCGATCGTCGCGATCTTTATGACAAGATAGACCGAGCGACCAAGATCGGCGGATCGACCAATGATCGGATGACCGACCAAAGATCGGCGGAGCGTCTACGACCCGCGGCGCGACCAAGATCGGCGGCGCCTCCAAAATCGGCTGAGATTCCAAGAGAGACCGCTCGGCGAGTTCAAAGCCTTTGATCGATTAGGATACGTTTATCGATTCGCCTTCGACCCGAGCGGCGCCTTGAGGAATCACCCCCTCTCGCAATCTGTCGCCCGCGATTATGCGTGTTCGATCGGCGACCTCGGCCATCCGCTCGGCGGAGACGAATCGGCGGAGCATCATCCGAAATTCCGTGTCGATTTCTTCGATCGTCTCTTCGACCGATCGTTCGCTCGGCCACGAGGCGCGCTCGAAGCCGTGCCACGTTAAGCGGAGCGGCCATTTTCGCGCCTCGGCCGATTGATTGAATCGGTCTTGAACCCGCAAACCCCAAACGACACCCCAGCGATCGCGGAACCAAAACCAAATACGTTCGGCGTCGGTCGAACGTCGCCGATACCGAGCCGGCAAGGTTCCAGCCACCCACGCGAGCCAAACCGAAGTCGCGTATGCGAGCGGTATCGCCAGATAACAAAGCGATCGACCCGTCGGCGTGAACCGATCGGGCGCCGTTACGAGCCGCCATTCAATCGCCAGGCCGATCGCCGCCACGAACGCCGCCGAACCGAACTTCGTGGTCGCGTAATTCGTCGTCCCCATCACGATCAACAACGCCAAAAAGACGTTCCAGGGAAAATGAAGCCGAACCGGCCGCAAATGAACAAGCAGCGGACCTATACCTTCTTCTTGATACCATGTAAACAAGAATATACTTACCATTAAGCATGTTAATATAGCCCACGCTCCCGTACCGGGACGACGCGCGTTAAGCACCGCGACGAGCGCCGCGATCACCGAAAGCGAGGCGATGAAGTGAACGAGTCCGGCGAGGTCGCGTCCGCTTGAAATCGGCTCGTCCGCTCCGACGAGAAGCGCGATCGCTCCTGAACCTAACGCGACAAAACCCCACGCGATCACAAGTCGAGCCGCGGTTCCTCGGCAGCCGATCCAACCTCGAATCAGCGGAATGAGAGTTAAAAGCCAAGCAATGAGTACGTATCTCGCGCTCGATCCCGGAGCGAAACCGACCGCGATCCAACCCGTTACCAACGCCGCGAGGTGAACGACCATCGCGGCGATTTCCACCCGGCGCGTCGCTTTCATCCGAAAAAATCGCCTCGGCTCAATAATTTGGGGGCTATAGAAAATTTGGGCAAGCAAATTCGTTTGACTTCGGGTCGATTCGGTTGACATAATTGTATCGGCATCAAGATCGACCACACAGGGAGTATCGGCGATGATTTTGGTCAAACGACTCGCGTCGGCGTTTATTTTGGGATTGATCGGTGTAACGGCGGTGTACGCGAACGGACATCATCGCTCGAAAGTCGTCGAAACGGCGTGTTGTGAAACCTGCGGGGTAAGCGAGCCTGGTTTGGCCGCGGATCTGACGGCTCTTTCGACGAATCCCGACGAGCATGAACGGACGCGAGCCGCTCGTAATTTGAAGAACGTCGATTGGCGCTGTCATCCCGAGGTCGTCGCCACGTTGTCGACGGCTCTTATGGTCGATTGTTGCGGAAGCGTGCGTCGCGCCGCGGCCGAATCGCTGGCCAAAATGGCGCCGTGCACGCCCGAGGCTCACATGGCCTTATCCAAGGCCGCTGCGAGCGATAAGAGCCTGCGTGCTCGACTTTGGGCCAAGAAGGGGCTCAAACGCATCGGCAAACGCTGCAAGGCGCCATGCTCGGTTTGCGGTACAACGCTTGTTCAAACGACTCCGGGAGTGATCGTTTCGCCTCAAGATGAAACGGGGTCGGCGGCGCCGCTCGAGCCCGCTCCCGAGCCTTCGCTCACCCCGCTTCCTGGGGGTTCATCGGCGGTCACGCCCGGCGACGAGGCGCCTCCGCCCGTTCCCTCGCCTTCGATGAGAAACGTCCCGGAAGGATCGGGTTCGCGTGGAACGCGACAATTCCCGAGCGATTCGATCATGCCGGCGCGACCGACTCCTCCTCCCTTGCCGAACGCTCCAGGCGGGCCGGGGGCTCCGGGCGCCGCGCCGGGGCAAGCCGCTCCGTTCTTATCGCCGATCCCTCCAGGAGACGACATGCCCGCTCTCGAAGCTCCCGCGTTTCGCCGCGTCGAGCCGACCGCACGCCGCGTCGAGCCCACCGCGTTTCGTTACCGTCCCAATCTTGCACCTTTGTTGCTTCCTCCCGCTCGATCGCCGTTCAATCTCGACGACTGATCGCGAAGAAAGCCGGATGCGGTTTACATTTTGAATCGTCGATCGGAAGCGAGCCCTTCATGGAGCTTCTTCCGATCGATTTATCATTATGACGATTCTCCGTTGAATTTCCG
The DNA here is from genome assembly GCA_021791715.1 of Planctomycetota bacterium. GTDB lineage: Bacteria > Planctomycetota > Planctomycetia > Isosphaerales > Isosphaeraceae > JAKBCQ01. The sequence goes on from JAJYWB010000015.1 coordinate 56,708, forward strand.
CGTTTTTCGGGGCGAACGACCCACGATGGCGACGTTTTCCGAACCCGATCATCCGTTGTTAAGCGAATACCGCGTCGTCGCCTCGTATCCCGTCCATTGGGGCGATCAAGATGCGTTTGGTCATGTGAACAATACCATTTATTTGCGTTGGTTTGAATCGGCGCGGATTTTTTATTTTGATTCGATCGGCGTTTCGGATCATTACGAGGCGACCAAGATCGGCCCGATCATGGCGTCGATTCGTTGCGATTATCGGTTCCCTGTGAAGTATCCCGATACGATCCAGGTCGGCGCTCGTGTCTCGAAGATCGGCCGGTCGAGCATGACGATGGATCACGCGATCGTCAGCCTGAGGCACGGCTTGATCGCCGCCGAGGGAACGTCGACGATCGTCGTTTACGATTACACGAAGGCGAAATCGACCCCCGTTCCCGACGCGATCCGGAGCGCGATCGCCGACCGCGAGGGGCGATCGTTCGATCCTCCCGCGCCCGCTACTTCGGGTTGAGCCTAGCCGATCGAAAAGCGATCGACGATATCGATCGGCTTGATCGAATCAACGATCGGATCCTCGACGCGAAGGCTTGGAAGGAATTGATCGAAGGTCCCGACGCTCATTGAAAAGCCGATCCCGACGCTTCGTTGGATCGACGCATATAAGCATTTCATTAATATTAAATCAATAAGACATGCTTTTGAGTAATTAAGATCAATTGAACGATCGGGTCGCCGGCGCGAGCCGAGGCGTTGCTCAAGGCTTGATCGTCTTTTAAACTGAGTGATCGATCGAAGCCGAAGTTCGGGTCGGACGTTAAAGATTGCGACGCGAACCGAAATCACCATACGAGGACTCGCTCATGATTCCGCGACTCATCTCGGCCGTGACCCTTCTGCTGCTTTTCGTCGCCGATATCCGGGCTCAAATTCCTTCAGACGCACCCGTCGCCAAACGAAAGTCGTCTATCACCTTACTGTCCGGCAGTGATGAACATAGAGCGGAGGGGAAGAACGGAGCGGTCGTCGCGGGAGGCAAGGCCGCGACCGCCGCCGGCATCGAGATTATGAAAAAAGGAGGAAACGCGGCCGACGCCGCCGCGGCGACGATTCTCGCGCTTTCGGTCACCGATCCCAAACTCTTCTGCTTCGGCGGCGAGGTTCCAATCCTCTATCGCGACGGTAAGACTAAAAATGTTGAAGTGATTTGCGGACAAGGCGTCGCTCCCGGGCTCGCGACTCGCGCGTATTTCGCCAAAAAAGGAGGGATTCCGAACAAAGGGATCGAGGCCGCGGCGGTTCCTGGAGCGCTCGACGCGATCGTTACTCTGCTCATTCGGCATGGAAGCAAAACCTTCGGCTTTGTCGCCGCGCCGACTTTGAGTCTGCTTGAAAAGCACGCCGAACCGTGGCACGCCGATCTCGAAAGGACGCTTATCAGACTGATCGCCGCTGAAGCCCTGGCGGGCTTCGGTCGAGAAACGGGATTGAAAGGCGTTTCGGATTATTTTTATCGAGGTCCGATCGCGCGGGAGATCGACGCTTGGTCGAAGGAAAATGGCGGACTGATTCGCTATAGCGACATGGCGACACATTTGACTCGAATCGAAAGCCCCATTTCAAAGAAATTTCATGGATTTCAGATCTTTAAGTGCGGAGCGTGGTCGCAAGGTCCGGCTTTGCTCGAGGCGCTCGATATCGTCGAATGTTTTTCGATGAAATTTTCGTTAACCCGTCCGTACGGGGATTATACCATTCCACGAGGACCGGTTGAATCCGCTGATTTAGTTCATCTTTCGGTCGAGGCTCTCAAACTCGCGCTCGCGGATCGCGACGCATATTACGCGGACCCCCTTTTCGTAGACGTGCCGCTTGATCAATTGCTTTCTCGCGAATACGCTCGCGCTCGCGCGAAGTTGATCGATCTCGATCATGCTTCGCTTGTCCAGCGGCCGGGAGATCCTCTCCACGGCAAGGCATTGCTCGATGAACAGCGAGCGAAGATCCTACTACGATCGGGTAAAGACGCGGCGTCGAACGATACGACGACGTGTTTGACCGCCGATAAAGACGGAAACGTCGTCGCTGCGACTCCGAGCGGCTGGTCGGGAGTCGTCGCCGGGAAAACGGGAGTTTGGCTGGGATCGAGACTTCAAAGTTTCAACACCTGGGAGGGACATCCCAATTGTATCGAGCCGGGAAAGCGCCCGAGGATCACGCTTTCGCCGACGATCGCCGACGATGACTCGGGCTCGGTGTTCGCGATCAGCGTTGCGGGTGGAGATAATCAAGATCAAGTAACATTTCAATTGATAATCAATAGTTTGGTTATAGGTATGGACGTCGACGAATCGGTTCGATCGCAACGATTTCTCACCGATCATATGGTGGGATCGTTCTCTCAAACGCCGCCCAAATTGGGGAGCTTGAAGCTTTATGAAAACTTTGATCCAAAAATCGTCGAGGCGCTTAAGGCGAAGGGGCATGTGGTGACGTTGCACAAGCCGCCGATGGCCGCGGCGCCGACGATGTTAAGAATTGAGCATCAGGCAAATAAATCATTTATGGAAGCAGCGGGCGATCCCGCGGCGCGGCGCCACGCCGCGGCGTATTGAAAGACGGTCCTTCGAGCGGCGAAGTCTGATCGGAAAATCCCCTTTTCAGACGGGATTTCGCCGGCGTTTCGCGCGGGTCGAGTCGCCTTGAGACGTAAATGGTGCTATTCTCATTGCATGAGGCTCGATCGGACCGTCCGACGAGGCGTTCGGATCGATTGTTCCGGCGGAAGCGAGCGCACGCGTGATCATCGCCGAACGGCTTTGTAAGTCGTATTTCAATTATCGAAAGGGCTGGATCCCCGCGGTCGAGGACGTGAGCTTCGAGTGCCTGCCGGGGATGATTTTCGGCCTGCTCGGTCCCAACGGAGCGGGAAAGACGACGACGCTCCGGATGTTGAGCACCGTCTTGCGGCCGACTTCGGGTACGGCTTATGTCGCGGGGTACAACGTGTTGTACAACCCCGCGGCGGTTCGGTCTCATATCGGCTATATGTCGGCGGGCACGGGGATATACGACCGGATGTCGGCTTGGGAGCTGGTCGAATATTACGGCAAGCTTTACGGGATGGAATCGGATCGGCTCCGCGAGCGGATGGAGACGATCTTCGATTGGCTGAAGATGAACGACTTTCGCGACGTTCTGGGTTCGAAGATGTCGACCGGGATGAAGCAAAAGGTGTCGATCGCTCGAACGATCGTCCACGATCCCCCCGTTCTCATTTTCGACGAGCCGACTTCGGGGCTCGATATTTTGGTGGTTCGGGTGGTGCTGCAGAAGATCGAGGAACTGCGCGAGCAAGGCAAAACGATCATCTTTTCGACGCACGCGATGCACGAGGTACAAAAGCTATGTTCACGCGTGGCGATTTTGCATCGAGGGCGGATTCAGGCTTCGGGTGGAGTGGGTGAGCTGCTCGATCGGTACGAGAGCTCGGATCTTGAGGATCTTTTTTTCAAGCTGGTCGAGCGCGGGGGCGACATCAACACGCCCGTCGAGAGCGTGTATTGACGATCGATCGAGGCGTATGAAAAACGGACGATCTCGGCGGCCGGCGTGACGATCGGCTCTGAGCGAACGATCACCCTGGGATAAGTGGAATTCGAGGCGAAAGCGATGCGTTGGTCGATCATATGGGTGATCTTTCGTCGCGAGGTGCGCGATCAGGTGCGCGATCGGCGCACGCTGTTCATGATCTTCGTGCTGCCGATTCTGCTCTACCCGATTCTCGGGTTCACAATTTTACAGTTATCAACGGCGTTTGAGCAAAAGCCGCGAACGGTCGTCGTTCTGGGCGCCGAGCGATTGCCGTCGAATCCGAGCTTGCTCGATCCCAGGGGGGATCGGTTCGCGCGGGAGTTGTTTTCGTCCGAGGCCGAGGAATCGCGGTTGATCGTCGACCGCGAGCCCGCGACGAGCGCGTGGGGCGATCCCGCGAAACGGGGCGAAGCGCTTCGTTCCGGAAAGGTCGACGCGGTTCTCGTGATTCCGCCCGATATCGGCGAGCGGATCGATCAGGTTAAGCCGATTGAAACTCCAATCATATACAACAGCGTTAACGAGCAAAGCCAGCTTACGTATTTACGTTTAAGGGAAGTATTGAGGCGTTGGAACGACGAGATCGTCGCGGCGCGGCTTGTTCACGACAACAAGCCCGAGAGTTACACCGAGCCCGTTCAGGCGCCGCCGACCGACGTCGCGACGGGGAAGCAGGCGGGGCGGAACGTCTGGTCGAGGCTCTTTCCGTTTTTGCTTATCATTATGTCTTTAACCGGGGCGTTTTATCCCGCGATCGATATTTGCGCGGGAGAAAAAGAACGGGGGACGATGGAAACGCTTTTGATCAGTCCCGCGAGCCGGGGCGAGATCGTGATGGGCAAGTTCTTCACGGTTTTGCTCGCGAGCGTGCTGACGGCGTTTCTTAATCTTGTAAGCATGGGTTTAACGGGTTTTCAACTGGCGCGGCGGATGTCGGCGTTGGCGAAATCGGTCGGCCCCGGCGCCGCCGACGTGATCGCCCCGCCGTCGCTCGTCTCTTCGTTCTGGATGGTGCTGTTGCTGATTCCTCCCGCGGCGTTCTTCAGCGCCGTGTGCATCGCACTCGCCGTGCTCGCCAAAAGCATGAAAGAGGGTCAGTATTATATGACTCCCTTATATCTTATTTCGTTGCCGTTGATTTTTCTCACGCTCGCGCCCGGGGTTTCGCTTGATCCGTTTTACAGCCTGGTGCCGATCACGGGGGTTTCGCTGCTGTTGCGGGCGATCATGCAGGGGGATTTCGTCGTCGCGCGGCGCTATTTTTTACCCGTGCTGATCCCGACATGCGTTTACGGAGTGTTGGCGTTGCGGTGGGCGATCGATCAATTCCAGCGCGAGGATGTTTTGTTTCGAGAGGCCGAGAAGTTCGACCTCAAAGGGTGGATCGTCCACCTGTTTCGCGACAAAGAGGAGACTCCCGGTCCCGGTATGGCGCTGTTATGTTTTGTTTTGATGTTGAGTTCGGCTTGGTTTTTGATTCAGTGGCTCGCCGATACCTCGCCGCGATCGATGGTGATCTCTCAGGTGGGCTTCGTGCTCGCTCCGCCGCTTTTGCTGGCGCTTTTGCTGACGTCAAGCCCGCGACGCACGCTCAAGTTTTACGCGCCTAAAATCGAGTATATCGCGATTTCGCTCGGGCTTGCGATCGCGATTCATCCTTGGGGGAGCGAACTCGCATCCTGGGTCGAGTGGATTTTTCCAATCCCCGAAGAGATTCGCACCCGGCTCGGGGCGATGACGGCGAACATTAAGAATCCGCTCACGCTTTTGACGATGTTCGCGATCGTTCCGGGGATTTGCGAGGAGATTGCGTTTCGGGGCTTCATTTTATCGGGGCTTCAGAACCGATACCGGAACGTCACCGCGATCGTGTTGTCGGCGCTGTTGTTCGGATTTTTGCATGTATTGTTAAGTTTATCGCAGCAGGCGTTCAACGCGACGTTGTTGGGTCTTTTGTTGGGTTTGATCGCGGTTCGGAGCGGGAGCGTACTCCCCGGGATCGTTTTTCACGTGACGCACAACGGGCTCGCGGTGATGATGTCGAAGGTGAAGAATCCGTCGCTTTCGACTTGGCTTTATCGCGACACGGTGAACGGGCTTTATCAAAAACACTGGCTTGCGCTTGGACTCGCGGTGATGATCGTGTTGATCGGGCGTTTGATTCGAAACGGTTCGGATCGATCGAACGAAGCCGCCGAAGCGACCGACAAGTTCGAAGCCGAACTCGTCGAATCGGCGCGGTGATCGGCGAGTCGATCCCGGATGTTCGTTTCGGTGAGATCTTAGCGTATCAAGGTTGATAAGAATGCGCGATTCTGAAAGTTTGGGGACGGTCGCGATCAAGGGGGTGGGATTGATCGGCGGGTCGATCGGCATGGCGCTGCGCGCCCGCGGGCTTGCGACGCGTGTCGTCGGTCTGGGACGCGACGAATCGAAGCTGAGGCGCGCGGTCGAGTTGGGGGCGATCGACGAATTCACGACCGATCCCGCTTCGGCTTATTCCAGGGCCGATTGCGTCGTCGTTTGCACTCCGGTCGGTTCAATCGTCGAAGACGTGGTTGAATGTTTTAAATATGCTCGATCTCAAGCGATGGTGACGGACGCGGGGAGCGTGAAGGGGACGATCGTATCGGGGGTTTTGGGGTCGGCGGGGCGTGACGCCGAGCGGTTTGTGGGAGCGCATCCGATCGCTGGATCGGAGCGTGGCGGCGTCGAGTTTTCGCGGCGCGATTTGTTCGAAAATCGGGTTTGTGTCTTGACGCCGACCGACCCGGTTTGTAAGGATTCTTTACAGCGTGCGCGGGCGTTCTGGCGAGGGCTTGGTTGTTCGATCGTTGAAACGACACCCGAGCGTCACGACGAATTGCTTGCGAGCGGCAGTCATTTGCCTCACGTGATCGCCGCGGCTTTGGCCGCGAGCATTCCGATCGAGGCGATACCGCTGACGGCGGGGGCGTTTCGCGACGGAACCCGCGTGGCGGCTTCTTCGGCCGAGCTTTGGACCGGGATTTTCCAGGCCAACCGCGAGCCGCTTTTAAAAGCGATCGCGCGGTATGAAGCCGAGCTTACGTCCTTTGTCCGTGCTTTGGAGTCGAACCAAGAAGTCGAAATCAAAAACTGGTGGCTTAGGGCGCAACAACGCTTATCAACGTCACGTGCCGAATCGAATCCGACCGTAAACGTCGACGCTTGAAACGCTCGCAACGATTGACTCGGAGTACGATTTTTCTTACACCGTTTTATGTTCGCCCGCCGCGATGTTTCCTCGCCGCGCCGATTTCGCCGCCTTGGGTGTGTTCAAACTCTTGGCTTTCACTTGGATTTCAACCTTGGAATTTGCCCTCAAGGCCGGTCGACCGGTGGGCGGGATTAGGATGAATGACGCTTTGGCACATCGATATCGAGCCTTCCCCCGGACAACCCGATCATGTCGGCGTGCGGATCGCGATCGAGGCCGCCGATCTCAACTCGCACGGTCCGTGGCGAGTTCGATCGAGTCGCGGCTTTTTGATCGAAGGCGATCTGACCGAAGCCGAGATCGATCGTTTAGCGCGTGATCTCTTCGTCGATCGCGTCGTCGAAACGTATCGAATCTCGCGTTGTCCCGAATCGGTCGCTCACTCAACCTCGAATCCGCCGCACTCGAGCCCGGTCGATTCGATCGGATCGGCTCACGCCGGCGTTTCAGAAGTTGTTCATGTGATCCGATTGGCGGGAGTGACCGATCCCGAAGGCGAAAGCGCGCTTTCGCTTCTTCATGAGCTTAAATATTCGGCGCGGGCGATCCGTACGGTTCGATCGTATCGGATCACGGGCCCCGATATGAAATCGATCGACGAACTTGTGAATCGCGTGCTCGCGAACTCGGCGGTCGAACGCGCGATCAAAGGGCCGATCTTGTTCGATCGGCTAGAAAGCGGCTCGCCGTATCGATTCGTTCGGCGCGAGGCGCCGATTCGCGAGTTGGGAGCTGTCGAACTCGGCGAATTGAGCCGATCGTGGGGGCTTTCGCTCAATATCGACGAAATGAGGGCGATTCAGGCTCATTTCATCGCCAAAGGCCGCGAGCCGACCGACTGCGAGCTCGAAACGATCGCGCAAACCTGGAGCGAACACTGCTCGCATAAAACCCTGAAGGGACGCGTCGAGTTCGAAGGCGAAGAGATCGACAATCTCTTAAAACATACGATCTTCCAGGCGACGCGCGTGCTCGAACCCGAATGGGTCGTCAGCGTCTTCGCCGACAACGCGGGGATCGTCGAATTCGACGATGATTATGACGTCTGCTTTAAAGTGGAAACGCATAATCATCCGTCGGCGATCGACCCGTACGGCGGAGCGAACACGGGTTTGGGAGGGGTGATCCGCGACCCGTTGGGAACGGGGCTCGGCGCCAAGCCGATTTGCAACACCGACGTATTCTGCACGGCGCCTCCCGAAACTCCCGCCGAAGCGCTTCCTCCCGGCGTGCTTCATCCTCGACGCATTCTTCAGGGGGTGGTCGCGGGAGTGCGCGATTACGGCAACCGGATGGGGATCCCGACGGTCAACGGAGCGCTCGTCGTCGATCCCGCGTATCTCGCGAATCCGCTTGTGTTTTGCGGGACGGTGGGGGTGATTCCCAAAGGGATGGCGTTTAAAGAGGTGAAAGCGGGAGACCGAATCGTTGTCATCGGCGGCAAGACGGGACGCGACGGGATCCACGGAGCGACTTTCAGCTCGGCCGAGCTGACCGGCGAAAGCGAATCGGCTTCGAGCGGGGCGGTGCAGATCGGCGACGCGATCGTCGAGAAAATCGTCCTCGACGTCGTTCTGCGCGCTCGCGATCGAGGTCTTTTCCGCGCGATCACCGATTGCGGCGCGGGAGGATTGAGTTCGGCGGTCGGCGAGATGGGGGCGAGCGTCGGCGCCGAGGTGGAGCTGGATAAAGCTCCGCTCAAATATGAAGGATTGTCGTATACAGAAATATGGATATCCGAATCTCAAGAGCGGATGGTGCTCGCGACTCCCGCCGAACATTGGGCCGAGTTGAAAGAGCTTTGCGCCGCCGAGGGGGTGATCGCGGCGGATATCGGTCGATTCATCGCTTCGGGTAAGTTGACTCTCAAATATCAGGGGCATGTCGTCGCCGATCTGGAGATGGATTTTCTTCACGACGGTCGTCCCCAGGTTTTACGTCGCGCCAAATACGATCCTCCTCCTGTGAAGGCGATCGCGTATCCCGCCGAATCGAATCACGGCGAGGAGCTGCTGAAGATCCTCGGCTCGCACGGCGTTTGCAGCAAAGAATGGATTATACGGCAATATGATCATGAGGTTCAGGCGAGAACGGTTTTGAAGCCGCTTACGGGGGTGATGGACGACGGTCCCGGCGACGCGTCGGTCGTTCTTCCGGTACTTGGATCGACGCGGGGATTGGCGGTCGCTTGCGGGATCAATCCGCGGTACGGGGCGATCGATCCGTACGCGATGGCTTGCGCTTCGGTCGACGAGGCGATCCGCAATTGCGTCGCGGTGGGCGCCGACCCCGATCGGATCGCGCTTTTGGACAATTTTTGTTGGGGAAATCCCGAACGTCCCGAAACGCTGGGATCGCTCGTGCTCGCCGCCCGCGGCTGCCACGACGCGGCGATCGGCTACCGCGCTCCGTTCATTTCGGGTAAAGATAGTTTATATAACGAATACACGCACGACGGTCGGAGCCGCGCGATTCCTCCCACGCTTTTGATCAGCGCGATCGGTCGGGTTCCGGATGTAAACAAGTGTGTAACGATGGATTTAAAAGCTCCGGGCGATCTTTTATTCATCGTGGGAGAGACTCGGGACGAGATGGGGGGCTCGCATTGGTCGTTGATTCGGGGGATTGAAGGGGGATTCGCGCCTCGGGTTGATTTCGAGGTCGGTCGACGGCTGTTCGCGGCGATGCATCGCGCGATCGTGAGCGGGCTGGTGAAAAGTTGCCACGATCCGAGCGAGGGGGGGCTCGCGGTCGCGGTCGCCGAGATGGCGATCGCGGGAGGTATGGGAGCGGACGTTTCGCTCGCCGCGGTTCCTCGACCCGCGGGGCTCGATCGCGATCTCGTGCTCCTTTTTTCGGAATCTCCCACGAGGTTCATCGTCGAGGTGGAACCGAGGCATGAACAAGCTTTCTTAAAGATATTCGAGAATCTTCCGTCGGGTCGGTTGGGGCTGACGACGCGAGACGACGAGCCTCGGTTGAGAATTCGAGGCGTTAAGCGGTCGATCGCGGTCGATCTTTCGACGAGCGACATGAAGACGCGGTGGCAAGCGCCGCTGGCTTGGTAGGGAGTGCGCCGGGGGATTCGCCGTTCCCCGGGTTTATACTTGCGTTCACGTTCGGTAGGGTCGGTCGATTTTTTGATACGAAGTTCATGAATAAAGGGTTTTTCAAATGATGCTCCGATTCGTCACATTTGTGGATGGTTCGAATCTCGACGGCGTGCTGAAGCACCTGAATCTTCGCGTGGACGATTACGGGTCGTTTTATCGACACGTGTTCGAGCAGAGCGTGCATTATTGGGGTCGTACGTTCGCGGAGGGTTCGCCGTGGCCGTCGGCGCAGCATTCGCGTATTTATTGGTATGTCGTGGGAAAGATGGACGAATGGGATCTCGGCGATTCCAAGGCCGAGGGGCGGTTGCGGAATCGGTTCGAGGCGAATCCCAGGCTCCGCGATCAGTATGTCGAGGACGTCGCGCGGCGGATGCCCGAATTGAATATGGAGCGGCGGCTCGACGAGGCGTGGGCGCTTTGTTTCGCCGAGACCAAAGATTGGTACGAAGGAAAGCGCCGCGCGCTCGAACGGAAGAAGCGGTTTTATCACGGCGTTCAGGCCGCGACCGATTTCGTCGAGATCCGTCAGGAGGGGCACTGGAAGGTCGACCTGCTGCATCACACGCTCAACGAGAAGGGGCTCGATACGAGTCTCGCGGTCGACATGGTGGCGTTGCAAGATACTTATGACATCGCGCTTTTGATTTCGGGCGACGCCGACGGGATCCCCGGGATCACGTACGTCAAAAGCAAGTCGAAGCACGTCGGCGTGGTCGAATTCCGTCGCGGCTCGGCGGAGGATTTCCCCGTCAAAGGGGCGTCGTCGCGGCTCAAGATCGCGGCCGATTTCGTCGTCCAGATCTACGAGGCCGATCTGATCCGCCGCAAACTCGCTTACCGCGCCGAAGCCGATTACGGAGCGTTCGGACCGACCGAGGGGAATTATTGATCGCTCGACGTCGACCGAGATCGCGCGACGATCGCTCGCGCGAACTCTCTTTTGTTAGTACAAACATTGAAACGATCAAACGAGAGTTTCAAAAACGCGCGAAAGAGAGCTCGGCGATCGGCGGTTGTTCATTCGATTTAGTTGCAAATTTGATCTAGCTTTTAAGTTATTTCCTCCGGGTCGAGCCGAATGATGAAGCCGAAAGCGCTGGTTTTGAGAGCTCCTGGAGTCAATTGCGACGAGGAGACCGCGCGCGCCTGGGAACTCGCGGGCGCCGAGGTCGAATCGCGGCATGTCGAGCGGCTTGTCGACGATCGCCGCGCGCTCGATCGATTTCAGATCCTCACGCTTCCCGGCGGATTTTCTTACGGCGACGATCTTGGAGCCGGCAAGATCCTCGCCGCCAAGTTGGGCGTGACGCTCGCCGATTCGATCGCGCGCTTGCGCGACCGCGGAGGGTTGATTCTGGGGATTTGCAACGGCTTTCAAACGCTCGTCAAGGCAGGCCTTCTCCCGGGAGGAACGCACGCCAAACAGGCGACCCTCACGCATAACGATTCACGACGTTACGAGGCGCGATGGACGAGGCTCGTCGTCTCATCGCGCCGATGCGTGTTCCTCGCCTCCGATGATCCGCTCGAACTCCCCGTCGCTCACGGCGAAGGAAAGTTCGTCGTCGCCGATTCCGCGGCGCTCGACGAACTTTTTCAGGGGGATCAGGTCGTTCTCCGCTACGCCGATTCCGAAAATCGTCCAACCGAACTTTATCCCGCCAATCCGAACGGCTCGGCGCGCGGAGTCGCGGCGGTGTGCGATCCGACGGGGCGCGTGTTCGGCCTTATGCCCCATCCCGAACGCCACGTCGAGCGGTTTCATCACCCCCGCTGGACAAGGCTCGAACGTCGAACCGACGGAGTACCCGACGGCCTTCGCATCTTTCAGAACGCGGTCGCCGCTTTAAAATAACATGAATACGTGACGGTATATGTTTTTTGATCGTAGATCGACGAAGATTGAATTCGGATCGCACGCGGGCGGGGCGATCCGAAAATCTTATGATAACATGTTTTAATCAATTTCCGCCGGGGAATCCCGCGCCCGCTCCGGTCGGCGCCGACGAACCGATCGGTCGCCCCGTGGCGTTCGGTTGAATCGGTCTGGCGTTGGGATTGAGCGGCATCGTCGCCGCGGGGGCGATTTGACTGTTCATCTGCGCCTGGATCGCGGCGTTTTCGATCGGGTTTCTCGCCCCGGCGGCTTGATTGTTCATCTGCGCCTGAAGCGCCGCGGGATCGTTCGAATTGAGCGGGAACGCGTTGATCGGAGTTCCCTGATTATTCACCTGCGTTTGCATCGTTCCCGGGTCGTAAGGCGCGCGAACACCCTGTCCCTGACCAGCACCCGCACCCGCACCCTGCGAGGCTTGATAACCGTTGCTGTTAATTGCGTTATCACGTGTAGAAACAAGATACGCGACTTTTCCGTCCTTGCGGAGCGCTCGCATCCGTGCGACTCCTGTCGGGTGGACGTCGAGGCTGAGCAGGTTTTTCATGTCGGGGTCGTAAAAGCTAAGAGTCGACCAGCCGTCTTTGGCGATGCCGAGACAGACGCGCTCTTTGCCTCTTTTCCCGATCAGCGCCATTGAGGCCGCGCCGTCGAGGTCGATGCCGACGAGCATCCGTTCACGACCGTCGCGATCGAGGAAGTGGAGAACGGGCGAGCCGTCGGGTCGAAAACGGAACTCTGCGCGATTGCTTCCGTGCTTATCGTGAAGCGAGAGGACGGGCATGCCGTTGGGGTCGGTCTCCCAAAGCCCTTTCACGTTCCCTTCGCGATCACGGAGCACGAAATTGCGAGCCTCGATCGTCCGCGCGATCTGGGGCTGTTTTTCGGCGACGACGAGAGTCGCGCCCACGCCGAAGATCAACGCCGCGACGATCCAAACGCGCGTTCGAGAGCGATTCGGCCGTTCGATCGCGGCGAGTCGACGCACGAGGTCGGCGTTTTCGCGCTCGATTTGATCGAGTCGATTTTTCCATTCGGCGATTGCTTGCTCGTCCATGAGCGTCCCCTTTCTCGACCTGGAGCTTGAGCCCCGGTCGGCTCGAAGGGGATACAATGCCTTTTCTTTGGCGAATCGACCAGATCAATTTTCGGCCGGAATGATAAGATCTCGTGATGAAGTGGAGCAATCGACCGAGAATTTCGATGAGAATCGCCTTCATCAAAAGAGAAAGCGAAGGATTCCGCGGGAAAAAAAGCCTCCTCGCTCGGATCATTCACTTCGCGCGCCGGCTTTAGCTCGGCCCGAAAAAGCCGACGCGGGTTCCGGATGAATTTCAGTCGAGCTAAAGCAAACAAAAACGATATATTCATTTGTTCATATCAAAGTGCAAAATATAGCACGAAGTTTTACGGCGAACGCTCCTGACGCGAGGTTTCACGCCGCGCGGTATCGATCGGATTCGATTCGATTGAATCATTATCTAAGATACTATGATTATTGTTGGAACGCTCGGCCCGGCGTCCGCGCGGCGTTCAATTTTCGATCAATCGATCGGGTCCCAACCGACGAGAACGTGATCGAGAATTCGGAGCCAGGACGGTTCGAGCCGGTCGTCGAGGGGAGAGTTTGCGTCTCTCGGCGTTTCGTCTTGGAGATCGATCGGATCGGATCGATCGGTCGCTCGTCGCCGAGAGTCGCCGCCGGACGGACGAAAGACGCCGCGAAACGGCGCTTTCGAATCGAGCGAGGGGAACGAATCGCCGCGAATTTTCCCAAAATCGACTCGGCTTGGTTTCCGATTCGGTCGCATCGTTTCCTCCTCGTTCTTCCGAAACAAAAGTTTATGATATTATATTTACTTACTGGCTGAACCGGCGATCGTTCGCGGCCTGTTTACGAGGAGCGATCGGTCTCGCGAACGAATCGTCTCACGATCGTCGCGGAGTTTGGAGTTTTCGGTTCGATCCCTCGCCGGATCGACACGCCGGGTGAATCGGTCGTTCGCGGGTTCGATGTTATTACGTCGCGAGGGGGGCGATCGGACGAGTCGTTCGATCGAAATCGCTTTCGATGTTTTCCGAATGCGACGATCGCTCGGAAAACGTTGAGAATCGGGAATCGTGTGGATTTGTTTCGCTGACGGGAACTCCGCCGGGCGCTGTTTTGGTTGAGCGAGCCGATCGGACGATTGTGGGATTCGTGTCGCGCCGAACCGTCTTGCGTCGGCGGAGAAATTCCCTAAGATAAGAACTTTTGCCCGAGCGGTCGGCGACCGATGCGATCGCAATGTACGCGAATGTGACCGCGCCTGGGTGAACTTTCGCGAGTCGCCAGGAGAGGAGTCAGATGGCCGAGATGATGACGACCGACGTCCGCGCGCTGCTGGATCGAGAACCGTTCGACGCCGCGACGATCGCGGACATGCGCGAAGTTTTGGGACGAGACCCGTCGCGCTATCGAACGCTGCGCGACGCCGTGTCGGCGTTGGCCGATCGCGAGAAGGGGAATCCTTCTCCGAACGCGTTGTTGCGATTGGGGATTGGAGAAATCTTGTTGGGTCGATTCTCGGCGGGGCTTGATCATCTCTCGCTCGTTGTGAACAACGGCCTGGCGCATTTCTTCCGCGGGATCGGCTACGAGAATTTGCAGCGTTGGCGATCCGCGGCCGACGCGTTCGAGGCGGCGGCCAAGGCGGGTTACGAGCCGAAAGAGAGCGCCGCGCACCGCGCCGGGGCGCTTCGTCGCGCCGGAGACGAACAGGAGGCGCGCAAAATTCTCAAAGAGCTGAAATCGCTCGAGGGAGTTTCGGCCGAATATCATCATCAACGCGGCGGCCTGCTCCTTGCCGAGGGAGAGGTCGCGGCGGCGGCGAGCGAATTTGAGAAGGCGCTTTCGATCGATCGCGAGCACACCGGCGCGCTTTTTGAACTCGCTTATGTGAACGATCTTTTCGGTAACGACGAGACCGCGATCGAATATTACAAGCGGTGCATTCAGCGTCCCCCCGTTCCGCTCGCGGCGTTGATCAACCTGGGCGTGCTGTGCGAAGACGAGATGCGGTTCCGCGAAGCCGAGACGTATTACCGGCGCGTTCTGGCTTACGATCCCAATCACCCCCGCGCCCGCCTCTTTTTTAAAGATTGTCGCGCCAGCCGCGATATGTTTTACGACGAAGAGGCCGAACGCGGGTTTGATCGCCTGCGACAATTGCTCGAGATCCCCGTCACCGATTTCGAGCTTTCGGTCCGGAGCCGCAATTGTTTGCGAAAGATGAACATTCGTACGCTCGGCGATCTGACGCGAACGACCGAACTGGCGCTGCTTTCGAGCAAAAACTTCGGCGAGACTTCGCTTTCCGAAATCAAGGAGATGATGGCTTCGAAGGGGGTTCGGCTGGGCTTGGCGCTCGAGGCGGGAGAGCGAGCCGCCGAGATGCGCGTCGAGCCCGTCGACGAACTGTCGCAGGAAGAGAAGGCGATGCGCTCCAAGCCGATCGGCGATCTTAATCTTTCGGTTCGAGCGCGTAAATGCATGACGAAACTCGGCATTCAAACTTTCGGAGATCTGCTTTCGTATACGGGTGATCAACTGCTTGAGTGTAAGAATTTTGGCGTCACGTCGCTCAACGAGGTGCGCGAAAAACTGACGGTCTTCAACCTGAAGCTGAAAAACGAGTGACGCTTTGACTCGTCCGGTTTGGTGGGAGTCGGTCGTCGCGGACGTGGATTCGGCGGCCCGAGCCGGTGTTTTACACACGCCGAGCGGGGACGTCGAAACGCCCGCGTTCATGCCCGTCGGGACGCAGGCGACCGTCAAGGGGCTCGTTCCCGATCTTGTCGCCGCGACCGGCGCCAAAATGCTGCTCGCGAACACGTATCACCTCGCCCTCAGGCCCGGTGAAGACGTGATCGCCGAGCTCGGCGGGCTTCACGCCGTGATGTCGTGGAACGGCCCGATCTTGACCGATTCGGGAGGCTTTCAGGTCGTAAGCCTCGCCGATCGCGTCAAGATCGACGATCGCGCCGCGGTCTTTCGATCGCACCTCGACGGTTCGCTTTTGGAACTCACTCCCGAACGAGCGATGTCGATTCAGCGCAAGCTGGATTCGGATATCGCCATGTGTTTGGATCATTGCCCGATGCTGCCGGCGACCGACTCCGAGATCGCCCGCGCCGTCGACCGGACGATCGCCTGGGCGAAACGGTGCCGAGAAGCCGGCGGGAGCGATTTTCAGGGCGTTTTCGGCATCTCTCAGGGGGGCTCGAACCCCGAATTGCGCAAGCGTTGCGCCGAAGAGCTCACGGCGCTCGATTTTGAAGGTTACGCCGTCGGCGGAGTGAGCGTCGGCGAGGATCGCGACGAGGTGAGGACCGCGGTGCGCCTGGGCGCGGCGTCGCTTCCCGCCGATAAAGTCCGTTATTTGATGGGAGTCGGTCGCCCCGAAGACCTGATCGATTCCGTCGCTCAAGGAATCGATATATTTGATTGTGTTTTGCCCACGCGAAACGGACGCAACGCGCACTGCCTCACGTCGCGCGGCGTCGTGAAGTTGCGGAACGCGTGTTACAAGGTCGATCGCGGGCCGATCGAGGAGGGTTGTCCCTGCCTCGCGTGCGTTCGGTTCAGTCGCGGCGCGATCCGCCATTTTTTTCTGGCCGGCGAAATGCTCGGTCCGATTCTGGCTTCGCTGCACAATTTAACTTACATTCAGCGGCTTCTGCGGGAGATGCGCGACGCGATCTTGACGGGACGATTCGCGCGGTTTCAAGCCGAAACGCTTGAAGCTTTACGCCCTCGAAGGTTAGATTAACGGTTTGTAACGCTCGCGTCGGCGCGTCCGCCGCGTCGTATTTTTATCGTCGTTATCGCACTCGGAACCATCCATGCCGTTCGCCTTCATTGAAACGCTTGTTTTGTTCGCGGCCAAGGCCGCCGCGCCCGCCGCGGGAGCTCAACCCGCCAAGAATCCGATCATCGATCTTCTGCCGCTGTTCGCGGTCGCGGCGCTCGGTTACATCCTGCTCCTCAGGCCGCAACGGAGCGAGGAGAAACGGCGCAGGGAGGAGCTGAGCAAAATCAAGAAGAACGATTACGTGGTGACGGGAGCTGGAATTTTCGGCACGGTCGTTTCGGTGAACGATGAAACGAAGCGCATCGTTCTGCGGGTCGACGACGATAAGAACGTGCGACTGACGATCAGCAAAGAGAGCGTGGCGCGCATCATTCAGCCGACGGCCGACAAGGATAAAGAGAACAAGGAGAAGGAAAAAGCCGTGGAGACGGCGTGACGCGGAGCGATCCGATCCGCGGGCTTTGGCGCCGCGAGATCGACCGGAAACGGCTCGCTCCGTCGGACCGAAGCCCGAGCCGGGATCAAGACGATTCGATCAGTTCGAGGGTCGACGGAAGACGAATCGACGGGGTCCCTGGACGAGATGAAATCACGACGATTTCGATCGTCGGACGCGCGACGCGACGACGAATCCATGTCGGCTCGCGAAATCATTCTTTTAATATCATTGAGCGACGAGAACATTCAAGCGGTTTCGCGACCTGGACCTGGACGTCCTCGCCGCGATTTCGCGGGAGCCCGGGGTAAGACAGATGAAGAATCTTGGGATGAAGTTTGCGTTGATCGGCGTCGTGGTTCTGTGTGGAATCATGGCGATGGTTCCTCCTAAAGAGAAGCTCAAGGCCGGCATCGACCTGTCGGGAGGAACGATTCTCGTCTATGAGGTGAAGAAGGAGGGGCTTCCTCCCGGCTTCAAGATGGACGAGCTCGTTACGACGCTGAAAAGGCGACTCAATCCCGAAGGGGTTTTCGACATTCCGATCCGCAAGGCGGGTCAGTATCGCGTCGAGATCATCCTGCCGAAGGCTTCTCCCGAGAAGGTCGAGGAGGTGAAGCGGCTGATCACCGACGTCGGCTCGCTCAACTTCCGAATTCTCGCCAATCGCAAACATGATTCGGCGGCGATCGATCGCGCGCTCGCTCCCGGAGGTCTCAAAAAGCCTCCCGCTCGTTATCAATGGGCTCGTCTGGGAGAGATTTTCAGCGGCACGAATCCCCGCTTCACCAAAACCGCGATCGTCGACGCGCGGCGAAACTGGGCGAAGAATCGCTACACGGGAACGCGGGTCGAGATCGTCGGCAAAGATGCGACGGGGCGCGATCGCACGGTGATCGGTGAAATTAAAGAGAACACGCGCGATACTTTGATTCTTAAAGAACCCCACGGACTGGCGTCGGTAGCCTCCTATCGTTTTGATTTCACCCCCAGCGCGATCGCGGGCGGCGACGACGCGATCGTCCGCGAGGAGAAAGCCGCGGCGGGAGAAATTGATAAGTACATCCTTGTAAAGATTGATCGATACAACGTCACCGGCAAGGATTTGATCGACGAACGGCAGGAGCACGACGAACAGCTTCGCCCCGCGGTCGGGTTTCGCTTCGGTCATTCGGGAGGTCGAAAGTTCGGCAATCTCACGCGTGAACATCTTCCCGAGGAAGACGGGCAATTCAAATACCGTCTCGCGATCGTGCTCGACGGGCTCGTGATGTCGGCGCCGTCGATCAACTCGGAGATCCGCGAATCGGGCATCATCGAAGGGGTCCGCGTCGACGAGGTCGATCACCTCATCAACATCCTCAAGGCCGGCAGCCTTCCCGCGACGATCGACCCCAATCCCGTGCAGGAGGAAAACGTCGGTCCCACGCTCGGCGAGGATACGATCCGTAAAGGGATCAACGCGATTATGATATCGATGTTGATCGTGCCTGTTTTTATGGTCGTGTATTATCATTTTGTCGGCATGGTCGCGGTTTTCGCGCTCGTGCTCAACATGGTGATGCTGGTGGGGTCGATGGCGTTTTTCCAGGCGTCGTTCACGTTGCCGGGGCTCGCCGGGTTGGCTTTGACGATCGGCATGGCGGTCGACGCCAACGTGCTTATCTTCGAGCGAATGCGCGAGGAAAAAGAACGGGGCGCGAGCATGATCCAGCAGATCCGCAACGGGTTCACCCGCGCCTGGACGACGATCCTCGATTCGAACGTCTCGACGATGCTTTCGGGCGTCGTCCTTTACGCGGTCGGCACCGAAGAGGTGAAGGGCTTCGCGCTGACCCTCATCATCGGCTTACTTTGGAATTTGTTCACCGCGGTATTCGTTTCTCGCGTCGTCTTCGATTTCTGGCTCCAGCAGGGATGGCTTCGAAAAACGACGATGATGAAAATCATGGATAAGACGAATATCGATTTCATCGGTCCTCGCTATTATTGCATCGCGGGATCGTTGCTCGTGATCGTCGGCGGTCTGATCGCGTTTTTCGCCCGCGGCGAGGGGATGTTCAATATCGATTTCACCGGCGGAACGCTGGTGACGATTCGCCTCAACCCCGAGGCCGAGGCGATTCGCAAGCTCTCCTCGGGTCGTCGGTCCGAATTCGTCCGCGAAAAAGCGATGAAAGTGCTTCCCGACGTCACCGTGGAAACGCTCAACGTCGGCGGCGATAAAGCGTCTGGTATTCGTTTCAACATCCGTACAACCGAGCTCTCTCAAGAGAAAGTTCAAAAATCGATCCTCAAGGAATTCGCGGGGATGTTGGCTCAGGTTGAAATGAAAGTGAGCGCCGGCAAGCCGATTCCCAAGACCGTCGAAAGCGCCCAGGCGAAGCCCGGCGAATCCGCGGCCGAAGATTCGGTCGATCGCTTCGCGGGAGGCGTTCTCTACGAGACGACTTTCAATTCGCCGCAGCCTCCCGCGCGGTTGAATCAACTGCTGCGCGATATCCTGAAAGAAAAGAAAATCGCCAATCCCGAAACGCGCTTCGAGGTGATCGACCCCTCCGCTCCTCCGGGGTCGACCCCCGAGGCGCCGCCGAAAGCCGAGCCCTGGACGCTTGTCGTTCGCACCGACCTCGACCCCGTCGATATGAAAGCCGCTCTCGATCGACTCTCGGTATCAATCCGTGAAAACGCGAGCTTGCTTTTCGATCGGCTCGAAAACTTCAGTCCCCTTGTCGCGGGCGAAACGCGCACCCTCGCGCTCATCGCCACCGTATCGAGTTGGTTGATCATCATCGCATATTTATGGTTCCGGTTCAAATCGCTGACTTACGGCCTCGCCGCGGTGATCGCGCTCGTCCACGACGTTTTGATCGCGCTCGGCGCCGTCGCGGTTTCGTATTGGCTCGCTCAGATACCGGGGGTCAATCGCTATCTGATGATCGAACAATTCAAAATCGACTTACCGATGATCGCCGCTTTCCTCACGCTGATCGGATTCTCGGTCAACGATACGATCGTCATCTTCGATCGAATCCGCGAAATCAAAGGGAAAAGCCCCGATCTGACTTCGAAGATGATCAACGACGCGATCAATCAAACGCTCTCGCGGACGATCCTCACGACACTCACCGCGTGGCTTGTCGTAATCGTGCTTTATATCTTCGGCGGCGAAGGTTTGCACGGTTTCGCCTTCACCCTCGTCGTCGGCTTCATCAGCGGCACGTACAGCACGATTTACATCGCGAGCCCGATCCTGATCGACTGGGCCGGCAAGAAGGAAACCCCCAAGCCGACCCGAGAAGTCGCCTCCGCGGCCGCTCGGCGTTGATCTCACAACGGCTTCGTCCACGCGACGAAAGAAGCGGTTGCAAACCGAGACGAGCGATCCGCTTCCAAGCGATCGCTCGAAATCGGTTCGCTTTACTCGAATAAAAACACGTGATTCTTCAAACGAATCTTAATCGCGTTACGATCTCTCGAGACGCTCTCGGCTCGGGAGATCGTTCTTTCATAAATCGGATTCAGCATCTTTGCAAAAGAGATTCAAAACCATTTGAGCGTTTCTTGATAATAAATCGGCCTGGATATTCACAATTGTTAATATGTATTTCGCGGTGCGGACGTTCGGTCGGAACCGGCGGGGAAAGGTATCGGCGCGGTCGGGAGGAGCGGGGTTTGGATATCACGATCGGCGGAGATCGGCTAAAATCGAAATTCCCGCATCCAGGACGGCGAGCGGGCATTGTGAAACCGATCGACTCCGGCCGAGCGAATTGAGCCGTTTCTCCGTTACAAAAAGGTAAGAATTCGTTGAAAGCCGACGATCGATCACGATGCGTCGATCCCGAAAACCCGACGCTCGAGCCGGGAGAAACGATCCTCGCGCGGTTCCACGGCGATTTGGACGCGAAACTGCGCTTTGGATCGACGATCGCGATCCTCACCAATCGACGCGTGATTTGCAATTCTCTCATCGATTCGACCAGGATCAAGAAGGACGATGGCGCCTCGCGCGATCGTCGCGAATGGCCCCTCTTAACGATCTCGGCGATCGAGGCGAGCGATCGCGGAGGAATCGGCAGGCTCGACGTCGTCGGCGCCGACGGCCTTCTTGGTTCGCTCCGCTACACGTTGCGACGCGCGCCCGAGGCTCGCCGTTTCGTCTCGGCGTATCGCGCCCTCGCCGCGGGAAGAATCGACGAAACCGAAGTTCAAACGTGCGATCGTTGCGGCGCCCCGCTTTCCCCGTCGGGCGATCCGTGCGGGTGTCGCGATCGATCACCGACGGCTCATCCCGCTCGCTCTTTGTGGCGTCTCAACCGCTTCGCCAAACCGAGGGCGAACGCGATCATCCTCGGTTTTGTGCTCACGATCGCCGGTACCGCCGCGGGACTGGTTCCGCCTTATCTCACCGAGCCTCTCGTCGATCGCGTGCTCATCCCTCGTCAAAACGGTGAGAATATCCCTTTTTATAAAATCTATCCATATCTTTTCGGGCTCGCGGGCGCGGCGATCCTCGCGTGGTTGTTAAGCTGGGCGCGCGGCTACGTGATGGCGTGGGTGAGCGAGCGAATCGCCGCCGACGCGCGATCCGCGGTGTTCGCTCATTTGCAAAAGCTTTCACTTGAATACTTCGGCGGTAAACGCACGGGCGATCTTATCGCGCGCGTTTCCAACGATACCGATCGGATTTGCAGCTACCTCTCGGTGAATCTCGTCGATTTTTCATCCGATTTGTTGTTGATCGGAGGAACGACGATTGTCTTGACGGCGCTCGACCCGCTGCTCGCCGCGGCGACTTTAATTCCCTTGCCGTTGATCGCGTGGCGGGTCTTTTTGGCTCGCGATAAATTGAGGCGCGGCTTTCAGTGGTCGGGACGCGTCTGGTCCGATATGACGAGCATCCTCGCCGACGCGATCGGCGGAGTACGCGTCGTCAAGGCGTTCGCGCAGGAGGAACGCGAGAACGAACGTTTTCGACGCGGCAACGATCACGTCCTCGCAGCCAACGATCGCGTCAATACGATCTGGGCTTCGATCGGTCCGATGCTTTTGCTCCTCACCCAACTCGGCGTCCTCGTCGTCTGGACGTTCGGCGCGTGGCGCGTCTTCGACGGACGAATCCAGGTCGGAGTACTCACCGCGTTCATTACATATATTGGACGTATTTATACGCGATTGGAATCGATGAGTCGAATCGTCCAGGCGACGCAGCGCGCCGGGGTGAGCTCGCGCCGGCTCTTCGAGATTCTCGACCGCGAACCGACCGTCGCCGATCCCGCCGATCCCGTCCCGATCACGCGGCCTCGGGGAGCGATCTCGATCCGAGGCGTCTCGTTCCGTTACGGAGAACGGCTCGTCCTCGACGACGTCGACCTTGAAATCGAACCGGGCGAGATGATCGGCCTCGTCGGACTGAGCGGTTCCGGTAAAAGTACACTCGTCAATTTAATATGTAGGTTCTATGATGTGAGTGAGGGTTCGATCCGTTTCGACGGAGTCGATCTGCGCCGGCTGTCGATGCGCGATTATCGCCGGCGGATCGGGCTTGTGCTTCAGGAGCCGTATCTGTTTTACGGGACGATCGCCGAGAACATCGCTTACGGTCGCCCCGACGCGGATCGGACCGCGATCGTCGCCGCGGCTCGGGCCGCGCGTGCACATGAATTTATTTTACGATTGCCGGACGGATACGATTCGGTCGTCGGCGAACGGGGGCAATCGCTCTCGGGAGGGGAACGGCAGCGGATCTCGATCGCTCGCGCGTTGTTGATCGATCCCCGCGTTCTGATCCTCGACGAGGCGACTTCGTCGGTCGACACCGAGACCGAACGGCTGATTCAAGACGCGCTCGAGGAACTTGTGCGAGGACGAACGACGATCGCGATCGCGCACCGTTTAAGCACGCTCGCGATGGCGGATCGGATCGTCGTGCTCGATCAGGGGCGCGTCGTCGAGGTCGGCCGCCACGACGAACTGCTCGAACGTCAAGGAGCTTACGCTCGCCTCCACGCGGCCCAGGCGGATCCCGCCGAGGGACGCGACCGCGCGTCGTCGCCCGGCGAGGAAGAAAGGATCGTCGCGCCCCATGTCCGCGAATTCACCGATAATTGATCAAAACGATTTCAACCTGGAGCGCGACGCGTGGGGTAAGCTCGTCCTCGTCGACGCCGACGGGATTCGACACTCCGGAGTCGAGACGATTCGGTGCTTCCCGATTGAAGACCCTCATCGTTATATTGTGATTCGTGATCAATACGGGCGCGAGTTGTTGTTTATTAACGATTTGGCGGCGATCGCTGATCGAGAACGCGATCTGATCGTCGCCGATCTCGCCGAACGCGAATTTCGCCCGGTCGTGCTGCGGGTGTCGCGTACTGGAGGAGAGACTTTTCCGAGCGATTGGGAGATCGTCACCGATCGCGGGCCGACGACGATTCGGCTGATCGGCGAGGACGACATTCGAAGGCTCGGCGGCGGCCGCGTTTTGATTCGAGACTCGCACTCGATCCATTTTCTCATCCCCGAGGTCGCCAAGCTCGATCACGCGAGCCGCAAGCTGCTCGAACGATTTATCTAAGTTTAATATAAATAATAGATTGTAATAATACGCATGCGAATGGGGGCGAGTTTTCCCTCCCTGCGACGATCTAATCTTAAAGCGGCCGCTCGTGGTCGAGGGTGATCGCGAGCGACCGAGAAACTTTTTCTCAGCCTCGCCGACGAAAGCGTTGCACTGTTTCCGACGAATCGGATAGACGACGCGACGAATCGGTTGGCGAGCTTTCGGAAAAATTCAGTAAATATATATTCGCGCCGGAGTCTGCTGAATCAGAATCCCGCGAGCTTCTCGTCGGCGTCGCCGAAGCGATCGAGCTTAACTCCCATGCGGTCGGCGATCGAGAGGTAAAGCGAGCAAAGTTTGCGACGATCGTCGCCTCGATCGCGGTAATCGAGCGTCCTTCCCGTTTCGATCGTTCCTCCCAGGCCGCCGGCGATCACGAGCGGAACCTTCGACGAATCGTGCTTCGTTCCCGACCACATGCTCGAGGTGAAGATCAGGCACGAGTTGTCGAGGATCGTTCCGTTCCCCTCGGCGATCGAATCGAGCCGCGTCGCCAGCCGCGCGAACTGTTCGCAATAATAGCGTGTCACACGCTCATACGCCTCGGATCGATCGTTGTGCGATGCGCTATGATGAGCGTCGCGGACGTCGAGGAACGGATAAAAAAGCCCCGAGATATCGCGGCACATCAAGAGCGTCGCGATTCTCGTCTTGTCGGTTTGAAACGCGAGCGCGACGAGATCGCACATCAGATGCATATGTTCGCGAATATCTTCGGGTAGGCCGTCGTCGGGCCGTTTGAGCGCGATCGCCGGCTTTCCCTGGGATTGGGCGCGATCGCCCGCTTTTTCTTGACGATCGCGCTCGGGAGCGACTCGCTTCTCGACCTCGCGCACGCTCGTCAGGTATTCGTCGAGCTTGGCGCGATCACGCGCGCTCACCTTTTTACTTAAATTCAAAGCCTCGTCCCGAACTCGGTCGAGAACGCTCTTGTTCCGCCTGTTTCCGCGGTTGTCGAAAAGCGCGTCGAACGCGAGCGAAGGATAAACCTCCATCGGCACGGGAGAAGTCGCGTTCGACCACGAAATGTGCGAGCTGTACGCCATCGAGAAATTCGTCTCGTGATAACCCGTAATCGGTTGCTCGCATCCCAATACCATGCTCGGTTGAGGGGTCGAATCTCCCAGCTTTCGCGCCAAAAGTTGATCGACGCTGACGCCCCCCCTCAGCTCGGCGCCCTTCTGAAGCGCCGCGCCCGATAGAATGTTCCCCGTTTGCCCCGGATGAATTCCGACCCCGGTCGCATGCTTATTAAATAATCCTTCAATGTAATTAATCTTCGATTTGATCGGTTCGAGCGGCGCCAGGCAGCGACCGAGCTCCATCGTTTCGCCGTTCCCCTTCGCGGTCCAATGCACGGGATTAACTCCGCAACCCATGAACATCACCGCGAATCGTTTGGGATAAGCCGCCGGCGCCTCGGCCGCGGGCGTTTCGCTCCCCCAGACGGGAATCGATTCGAGCCACGGCAAAGCCATCGTCACGCCGACGCCGCGGAGAAACGTCCGTCGGTCGCTCCCGCTCCGATTCGTACGCCGATTCCGATTCTCGAATTCGCTCATGTTCGATCCCTTCGATCAATCGACGTCGACGCGTCGGTTCAAAAATTGCTTGCTCGTTACGATCGTCTCAAACAACCCGTCGATCCGGCCGCCGTCGGCTTCGAGCCGGTCGCGCATCGCGCGAACGACCGCGTCGTCGGTCGGAATCGTCGTTCGACCGAGAGCGTAGGCGAGCAGCTTACGACAAAAATTGTCGACGAATTCTTCATACCTAAATTTCAAGATGTAATGACGAAGCCCTTCGACTCCGGTCCCCTCGCCCCCGTCGGGAAAGGTCGCGTGCGCGTCGATCGGTCGACCGCCGAGGTCTTTATCGCGTCGTTCGCCGACGGGACCGAATCCCTCGAAAGTGAGGCCGATCGAATCGAATCGGTCGTGACATCCCGAACAGCTTTTGTCGGCTCGATGCCGCTCGAGAGCTTTGCGAAGCGTCTGATCGCCGAGTTTCGCCTCGTCGCTCGGCAGCTCGGGAACGGTCGGAGGGGGAGGGGGGATCTCCTCGCCAAGCAGCCTGCGAACCACCCAATAGCCGCGCTTCACGGGGCTCGTCCGCAAACCGGGAGCGTTCTTCGTCAAAAAGACCGCCATCGGCAACAGCCCGCCTCGTCCCAGGCGCCTCACGCCTTCGACCCTCGCCCAACCGTCGGTGTCGAATTTAGAAACGCTCATACCGTAATGTTTCGCAAGCGATGAATCCACGAACGTGTAATCGGCGTCGATCATTTCATTAAGGCGTCCGTTATTGCGAATCAGATCGACGAAGAATCGTATCGGCTCTTCAAACATCGATTCGCGCAATTCTTCGTTGAAAGTGGGAAATCGTCCGCGATCGACCGCGTTGTGCTCTTCGAACCGACGGAAATCGAGCTGATTGCCCAGGAATTCGGTCGCGAAACGGCGAACTCTCTCGTCGGCGAGCATTCGCTTCGTCTGCGCGATCAGAAACTCTCGGCGTCGGAGATCCCCCGCCGCGGCTCGGGCTCTCAACTCGCGATCGGGAGGGCTCGCCCAAAGAAAATAGCTCAGACGATTCGCGAGCGACTCGTCGTCGAGCGGCCGAATCGAATAACTCGGTCGATCGGGCGATCCCGCGTCGGCGGTAGGACGAACGGCGGCCGCCTCATTCGAATTGGAACGCGGCGACCCCGACGCTATCGCCTTAAGCGCATCGGCCGATCCCGCGGCGGCCGTCTCGAATCGATGATACAAAAACTTGGGAGACATCAAAATGTAAACGATCGAGTCGCGGACGGCGTCTTCGTGCGAGAGCGAATCGTTCGATCGAGCCGAGCGATAAAACGATTCGACCGACGCGCGATCCTCGGCGGTAAGCGCTCGGCGAAACGCCTTTTCGGCGAACGATACGAGCGCCTCGACGTGGCTCGGCTCGGCGGCGAGACGATCGCGTTCGACCGCGCGAATTTGCTCGTCGATCGTCGTGAAATACGTGCGAATCGCGTCTTGCGCGATCGGCCCCGCCCCCTTGGCGATCGCCTTGTTCAAATAAACGTCTGCCAGCCTTTTGATCTTGGCCGAAGACGCCGAGTCGCGATCCTCGGCACGCGCGAAATCAAACTCCGCTCCGCGCATGAATCGCGAATCGGTCCGATCGAACCAAAGAAAACTCGCATATTGGCGCAACGGATCGAGCGTGATGAAGTGGAACTCGCGCCATAATTCGTCGAGTTCGCGTCGCTCCTTTTCGTTAAGAATCAGCTCGGATAACGGAGCGTCGTCACGGAAAAAACCCGTCATGCTGTGAAAGCCGGCGCTTAATAACCGACCCGTGTTGTTCTTTTCGCTCTTGGCGTCGAGATACACGCGTGCGCGCTCGGAAACATAGAACGCATCGGGAAACGTCGAGCAAAAGCGCTCGAACGAGGGTTCGTAAGCCGCCATATCGGTGGGATCGGCGGGGAGCGCGAACTTGCGAGCCGTCTCGGTTCCCGTCGTCAGCTTTTCGCGTTTCAAACCGGGAGTGATTCCGGCGTATCGCGTTCGATTCTTGGCGTACTCGCGATTTTTCCATAAGACAAGCGGTTGAGAGCCGGGATGAACCGAAGGCGATGTCAGATTTTTGATTTCGGGGGTCGCGAGCCGACGAAGCTCAACGACGAAATCGCGCATCCGTTCGCAACCGCGCCTCGCGTCGTCGGTCGAGCCGTTCGCGGGCGCCGGCAGCTCGCTCCACAACAATTGAAGCGCCGCGATCGGCCCGATCGATCCCGCCGACTCGTTTAGTACGCTCCAGATCCGATCGAGATACTTCGGGCTAATCCCCTCGTCGTCGGCGATCTCGGCGAGCGTTTTACCGGACGCGCCTAAAAGGTTACGATGCTTATATCTCCATGCGGCGAAGAAGTAATCGGCGTAATCGATCTTTTGACGTTGATAAAATTCAATCACGCGACGCACGCAGTATTTATCGCGATCGGTGTCGGCGACCGCCGCGAACGGAGCGAACGAAAACCCGCGAGGTTTTAGGATCAAGTGATCCGCCACGCTTCGCGCCGCGGCGAGATATTTCTTCACGAGTTCGGGAGAAATCGTCAGCGATTGCGCCGAATTGTCGAAGCCGGCCTCGTTCGCCGGGTCGACGGGAAACTCGCGAGCCGGAGCGACGTCGACTCCCGTCACATCTTTTATTGTATTATCATATTCTGAATTGCTTAGGCGTCGGTCGGGAACGATTCCGGGATCTCCCGCGTTCCTCGCGACCTCGCGGGCGCGGAGAGCCTCGATCCAGCCGACGATCGCGCTTCGAGTTTGAGCGTCGGGCTTGCGTTTGGCTTTTTCCGGGGGCATCGTTCCCCGACGCAGCCGTTTGAGAACGCGATCCCACCTCGTCAGATCGGTCGCGACGTCATTTGTCGAGGAGTAAGCGGAGAGATCGAGATCGGCTTCGGCGCCCTCGTTTCCGTGGCACCGCACGCAATACGTGGCGAGGAACGGGCGAACCGTTTCGACGAAAGCTCGATCGAGCGAGACGGCGCCGTCGGCTTTTGGGGCCGCGGACGGCTCTTCCGCCCAACCCGATCGCGCGACGAAGATCGCGATCAAAATGAACCCGATCGAAGCCGAAAAAGAAGACTTGAGCATCGGTTCCGGGTTTCCCACAATTCGGTCGGCGGGTTTTGTTTAACAAAAAGAGAATAACCGCGCGGCGAGAGCCGAGCAAGCGAAAACCTTGTGATTGATTAATTGACCTGTGGAATTAAGACGTTCATTCTCGTTTTAGATCGCTCGTCGAGAAGGCGGCGTGAATGACGAGCCGCGGGCTTCCGGATTGAGATCGGCTGAGGACTCGAGGAATCGTGGGTTCCGAGACAACCTATCGTCGTGGTTCCCGATCGTCTAAAATAGAAAACGCTATAAGGCGACGTTGACGATCGATTGAAACGGCCCAAACGGACGCACATTGTTCGGTTCGGCGGAGAGGAACGAAAATTGACAGAGCAAGATGTTTTGAACGCACTTAAAGGCGTGAAGGATCCCGAGCTTCATCGCGATCTCGTCGATCTGGGGATGGTGAAGGATGTGAGGGTCGGCTCGGGAACGGTCGACCTGACGGTCAATCTGACGACTCCGGCGTGTCCGCTTAAGGCACAGATCGAGCGTGAGGTTCGCGAAGCGCTCACTTCGCGGCTCGGGACGGGGATTGAAATCCGTATCCACATGGGCGCCGAGGTGCGCGGTAAGGGGTTGGCAGAAAAGGGGGACATCAAGGGGGTTAAGAACGTCATCGCGGTCGGATCGGGCAAGGGGGGGGTTGGAAAATCGACGATGGCCGCGGCGATCGCTTATGGATTCAAGATGTACGGATCGCGGGTCGGTTTGATGGACGCCGACGTCTACGGTCCTTCGATTCCTCACCTTGTCGGCGCGTCGGCGCGGCCGATGGCGCGGGGGGATCGGATCCTTCCGATCGAAACCGACGGTCTTAAGTTGATGTCGATGGGTTTTCTGCTCGAACCCGATCGCGCCGCGGTGATGCGCGGGCCGATGCTGCACGGGATTCTGACGCAATTTCTCCATCAGGTCGAATGGGGCGAACTCGATTATCTCGTGATCGACCTGCCGCCAGGCACCGGCGACGTTCCGCTCACCCTGGCGCAAACGCTTCCACTTACGGGCGCGGTCGTCGTCTGCACGCCGCAGGCGGTCGCTCTGATCGACGCGGTTCGCGCCTTATCGATGTTCCGCCAGCTCAAGGTTCCGATTTTGGGGATGATTGAAAACATGAGCGGAGAAATCTTCGGTCAGGGGGGCGCGAAACGCAAGGCCGAGGAGTTGGGCGTTCCGTTTCTCGGCGAAGTTCCTCTCCAGGTTGCGATTCGAGAAAAAGGAGACGCGGGAGTGATTCGCGATGCGCTCGCCGACGGCGCTCCCAGCCGACCTCACTTGCTCGCGATCGTCGAGAAGCTCGCGGGACAGATCAGCGTGCAAAATCTCATGGCGCCGAAATTCCCCAAACTGGAAATCTTGAATTGAATCATGAACCGGCTTCTCGATCAACTTAATTGTTTGCCCGTCGACGCGAACGTCGCCGCCGACGCCTCGACGATCGTCGGATTATTGAAAGCCGTCGACGGGGGCGGAAGCGCGATCGAAGCGATCGACGCTCGCGGCGCGACTCCGCGCGATTGGATCGCGGCGCTCGCCTACAAAGGCGCGGGAGGATCGGGTTCGCTCGGCCCCGAACTCACGCGGTCGTCCCCCGCGAAGCCCCGGTTCAGATCGGCCGCCGACGAACAAACGCTTCAAAAGCTGTTTCCGCGAGCTGAACGTCAAAACCTCTTATGTTTGCAAGCGGGGGTTTATCAGATCCTCGATTTTTGGGACGAAAGCCACGTCGCGGCGCAAGAGGCCGACGATATGGGAGAATCCCAGTTTTCAAGTTATTGGCATGCGATTGCGCACCGGCGCGAACCCGATCCCTCGAACGCTCGTTATTGGTTTCGTCGCGTCGGCCGTCACGGCGTCCTCAAATCCGTATCCGAAAGCGTCATGAAGGTCGATTGGGCCGACGCCGATCGCCGGGAGATCGAGCCCCTTTTGGGGCGAGACGGTCTTGATCCGTTCGGCTTCGTCGATTTTTGCTCGCGCGCCGCGCGATCGAAAGCGCTGGAAAATCCGGCTCGAATAATTCAACGGATCGAGATGCTTGTTTTGTTGGAAGCGACGCTCGCCTTGTTGGAATGACAGATCGAATCGGTCGAGTCGATTTAAGTCGCTTCTCCTCCGTGCTCGAACGACTCGAATAATTCAACGGATCGAGATGCTTGTTTTGTTGGAAGCGACGCTCGTATCGCTCGAATGATCGATCGTTCGAATTCACTTCGCTCCCGCGCACGAACGACTCATTCGATTCCACGAATCGAGATGTTTATATTATTAGACGCGACGCTCGCCTCGCTTGAGTGATCGATCGTTCGGATTCGCTTCGCTTCCGCGCACGAACGACTCGTCTGATTCAACGGATTAAGAAATCTGTTATCTTTATGCGCGGCTCGGCTCGATTGATCGACCGGACGAATCGATTGAGTCGATTCAATTCTCGCCGCTGATGTGAACGAACGGCCCGTTCGATTCAACGGATTAAGAAATCTGTTATCTTTATGCGCGGCTCGGCTCGATTGATCGACCGGACGAATCGATCGAATTCGCGTTGATTACTTGGTCGATTTGGCGTAATCTTCGCGGCCGAGGCTTTCGTTCTCGTCCAAACACCTAAAAATCGAGGGGTTTTCGCTTGGATCGTCGGGCACGGATTCGACCGGCGCGGGTAGATCGGGGGGCGTTCGCGTTCGCGGTCGCGGCTTCGTTCGGCCTTGGTTTGGCGGGATGCGGTCACATCGCCAAGCATCCGTTCCGCGCCTGGAACGATCCTTCCTCGATCAATCGGGCTCGATCGACGCATGTCGCCGAGCGGCTGCCGATCGATCAGGCGATCCCTTCGTTAATCAACCGACTCGACGATAAGGACGAGGTTGTGCGGTTGACCGCGAATCACGAACTCAAGCGGCTTTCGGGCAAGGATTTCGGCTTCCAGCCTTGGGGGAGCGCCAAGGATCGCGCCGCGGCTTCCGAGCGTTGGAAAGCGTGGTGGCGAAGTTATCAAGCCGGGCTAGCCAAAACCGAGCGATTACCTTAAAGTTCGCGGCCGAGGTCGCCGACATCGCGCTTTCAAACGCGATCAACCCGGATTCGCATGAGCGAGCGACCCCGATTGTGCCTTCTCCGCCACGACCAGGGAGGGTCGAAGCGATGGCGACCGTGTCCGATGGGCTCGCACGACGCCGCTCCTCCGTGTACCGTGATATCGTCACGGTGATTCTCGCCTACATGGGCGCCGCGGCCATCCTCGCGTGGTCGTCCTTTTTCGTGATCTTTCGCCGCCGAACTCATTCGGAGGCGACTTCACGAGGTCGCGCGATCATGATCCAACTCGATTGGCTCCTCGTGATGGGGCTGCCGCTTGTCGGATTGGCGCATGTTGGAATCGGCTCATTTTTATCAATGCAGGCGTACTTCGGCGCGATCTTCACCGAGGGAACCGGAGCGGTCGTCGGAGTCGGCCTGGTGCGGAACATGGCGCCGATGCTGACGGGGCTCGTCCTTTCGGTGATGCAATCGACGCGCACCGTCGCCGAATTGAGACGGCGGAACGAACGAGGGCTCGATCACGACCCCGAATCGATTCCCGATCGGGGCGAATCGTCGATTCAGGGAATCACCGATCCCGCCCTCCTCACGTTCACGCGAATCGTCGCCGCGGCGCTCGCGGGACCGATCCTCGCGGTCTGGGGCGCGACGGTCGGCACGCTTGTCGGCTGGGCCGCGGCGAAATCGATGTTGGGGATCTCCGACGCGTCCTTTTTTATGCGATTTTTCGACATGTTATGGGTGCGCGATGTGATCGGTCTCGTCCTCAAAGGAAGCGGGTTCGCCGCGATGGGGGCGTTGTTCGCGTGCCACGAGGGATTGCTGGGGGCGACCGATTCCAAATGCGATCTCGATACGATCAGCCGAGCCGCGTTCCGCTCGATCGTCTGCTCGACCTTGCTGATCCTTTTGTTCAACGCGGTCTGGTTTATGCTTGTTTACGTGTCGGGTCCGCCGTTCGGGCCGACGTTGCTCAGGCCGCCGACCCGCGGTTGAATCCGAACGTTTTTGCGTCAATATTTCTTATGAGTTCACGGACGGATGATGGGGGGAGGATGCCCCGATGAGACACGCAACGCTCCGCGAGATCCGAGTCGGCCTGGTGATCGTAGCGGCGCTCGCCGCGATCGGATCGCTCTTGTTCGTCGCTTCGGGCGGTCCGGGATTCTTGACCGCGCGTCGGTCGATCGACGTGATCTTTCGCGATGCGCAAGGGGCTCGCGCGGGAAGCTCGGTTCGGATCGCCGGCATGGAGGTCGGGAGGGTCGACGACGTCGTTCTCACCGAACACCAGGGAGCGCTCGGCGCGCTCGTCCGCATCTCGATCCCCAAGGATCTCGCCGCCAAGTTACGCCAAGATGTGAAAATCACAATACAAGCAAGCCTTACCGGGCAAAGCAATGTGAACATTATCTCATCAGGGAGATCGTCGGTTCCGCTCGTCGCGGGGCAGCTTGTGACGGGGGTTGAAACCTCGGTTTTCGACCCGATCCTCGAACAGGTCGGCCTAGGGCCCGACGAACGTAAGGATTTGAGTCACACGATCTCGACGTTGCGTCAGACGGTCGACGTCGCCGCGCCTCGGTTGCGTTTGATTTTGGATCACGCGTCGGCCGCGGTCGCGAACGTGCGCGAGACGACCGAATCGATTCGGCCCGCCGCCGAGGATATCGCACGCAAACTCGAAGCCGCGGGTCCGAGGATCGACGCCACGCTCACCTCGCTCAATCGTGTCTCGGCGCAGGCCGACGCCCTTTTGGCCGAAAATCGCCCGAATCTCAAGGCGATCCTCGCGAGCGCCCAGGATCTTTCGGCGACGCTCCGCGATATCGTCGCCAAAGATCGCGAAAAGATCGACAAGTTGCTCGACGGCTTTGAAACGATCCGAATCCGCACCGATCACGTGATGTATAACGCCGAAGTCCTTTCCGGAACCGGAGTTCAGATGTTGATCCGGAATCGCGCCGCGATCGATCGGACGATCGCCAACGTTCGCGACGCGACCGATTGGGCGGATCAATTGATCCAGAAGATTTACTCGAATCCGTTCGTCATCAGTCCGTTTTACAAGCCCAATCAGGAAGATATCCGCACTCAGACGGTCGCCGATACCGCTCGCGTGTTTGTAAAAGGGGCGCGTGAGCTTTCAGACCTGGTGAAAACGCTCGAAACGCTTCAGGCGTCGGCTTCCAACCCCGAGCAGAAGAAAGAGTTCGAGCAGCTCTACAAAAAGGCGTGGATGCTCACCGATCTTCTCGCTCAGACCGAAAAACAGCTCGCCGAGGGGCTTCGTCCTCGAACGCGCAGAGGCGCCGTACGCGAGTGACGCGAGTTCGACGCTGCGGCGATGCGCCGGGTCGGGTGTTTTTTTCGCGTCTTTGGTTAAATTCGATTCGTCCGACGGCCGATAGTATGTGTGTGAGGCTCGATTCCCGTCGGGTTTCATGGCGGAGTTCCGAAACGCGATCGAACGGTCGACTCCCGTCGAGTCGATTGAATTGGATGCGAACGCGGCGGGCTTCGTGAGTACTGTGTTGCACATCATTCGCGCGAGTCGTCGGTGGAACCGGCGGCTGAAGCACCAATCGGGGAGGCTCACATGGAAGTCTACGGCGCCGGGGGAGCACAAGGCCCCCAACCTATTTATCCGCGACTGGCCGCTCTGGGGGTCGACCCCGGCCAGACCGTTCAAGCGGGGGCTCCCCGCGACCAGGTCGAGATCTCGCCGCTCGGCAGGATGCTCGACGGTATCGGCGACTTGCCCGAGATCCGCTACGACCGGGTCGAGGAAATCCGCCGACAAATCGCCGCGGGCGATTACGAAACAATCGACAAACTCGAGACGGCGCTCGATCGCCTGCTCGACGAACTCTCGGGCTTCTAATCGCACGACGTTCATCGTCCCGGTGAATGACGAACGTCTTATTCAAGGCGCAGCCGCGCCTCCATGAACGTGCGGCCGGTAGGGCGAACCCTCGATCCCGAGGCTTCTCCCCGCCGGCCGTTACTTTTTATATCTATAAATATTGATATAAATTAAATAGAATAATAATGCTTGTGTTTCGATTGATCGCGTGATGAGAAAACTTCGCTCGCGATCGTCAATATCCGGCGCGTTTCAACCGATATAACGAATCGCACGCGCGGCCGAACCTCCAATCGGAACGGAGATCGGGGCCGCGAGGAAAGGGACGTGCCTCGACAAGGAGGTCGGGCGATGCGCGGAACAAAACGAATTCGACGGTTTCAAGCGGTCGCGACGATGTTCGCCGCGACGACGCTCGTCTGTTGTGGATGGGAAGCACGCGGAGACGATCAGCCCGCGTCGGGATCCGGACCAGCTCCGGGACCGATCGCAAGGCTCTTTCGCGTCGGTCGCAGTTCGTCGGCACGCAAATCGAACTCGGCGCCGGCCTCCGACGTCGGATCGCAAAGTTCCGCGCCGAACAACGCCGACTCGCTCTTCGGCTCATTCGGATCGACGAGCACGTACGCGAATGCGCCGTCCTCGCGATCGAGCTCGAACTCGCAGCCGATCGGCTCGGGATCGACGATCCCCGGCCCGGGACCTCGGATCCGCCCGCAACCGAAATCGAGTAGGCCGATCACCGAGGCCGATCCCTTGCTCACGCTCACCTCGATCCTCAAATCCGATAACGGCCAACGTTTTGCAATGTTCATGCAAGTGTACGCCGACGGGACGATCGTCGACGGCGAGGGTGTGCATCACGTCGCCCGCACGGCGCTTCAACCCCTGGTCGACGCGCTTCGCGGAAGCGACGCGATGAAACAGCACGGACATTGCGGCGGGCCCCCGACCGATTATCTCGAACAAACGCATCTTATTGTGTATGAACGAGGCATGGGTCGATTGCGTGCGAACGCGTTCTCGTACTCGGGTAATACCGACGGCTGCGATCACTCGCTCAAACACGTGCGCGACGCGATCGACGCGCTCCAACGGCAAATCAGCGGCCAGGGACCGGCGGCCTCGGCTCATTCGCCCGTCCCCTCGACCGATCCCACGGTTCCAGGACTCGCTCCTTTAAGCCCCGCCGCGCCAAGCCCGATGCCCCCTGTTCCACTTGATGGCGCCCGGTCGATTCCGCTCGATCCGCTCGATTAATAATCCAGTAAACGTAGATACAAACCTTTAAGGCGGATCGACGCTAGGAGCCGGTTGAAAGAGCCGGGGCGTCGATCTCATTTCAGTCGGCGCCGAGCCTGGAAGGCCGATCGACTTTCGGCGGAGATCGATCTTCGCGACGAACGGCTGTTAAAAATCGATCGCGGCCGATAAAATGAGAATTCAGGGAACGGCGTCGATCGTCGCCGCGCGGGTGGGCGATCGGCGCGATTTTGAAGCCGACGACGCTCGACGATCCGGGTGAACAATTGTCTGAACTCGCTCCATTAGAACCGCTATCGGTTGCGGACAGTCCCGAACGCAAGTTCGGCGAATTCCTCGAGATTCGCGGCGAAAAGCTGACCGAGCCAAGGCGTGTCTTGGTTCGTCATATTTTCGACTCTCACAAACACTTCGACGCCGACGAACTCGTCGCCGAGTTGCAAGCCGCGGGACGGCGCGTCAGCCGCGCCACGGTTTATCGCACGCTCCGATTGTTGGTCGACGCGGGCTTGCTGCGCGAGCTTCGCCTCACCAACCGTACCGCATATGAACACGATTACGGGTATCCTTCGCACGATCATTTACACTGTTCTCGATGCAATAAGATCGTCGAGTTCCGCGACGATTCGATCCGTCGCATTCGCGACCAGATTAGCCGCGAGAACGGCTTTCGCGCCACCGGGCACCGTTTTGTGGTTGAAGGCGTTTGCGCCGAGTGTTCGAAAGCTCGCCCACCAAAACGGATGCTCGATCTGATCTGAGTTGATCTGAAGATTCAAAGCGAGTCGATTAAGGAAGGTCGTTCAAAAACAGCCAGGATTTGACCGCATCGGCGATTTGTATCTCTGTTTTGAGGCGTTGCTTGGCTGTGTATTGGGGCGTTAACAATATTCGATCGATTCATTTCATCGGCGATCGATCGGGAGGGCCGTCGATTGGGAGGGGCGTCGATCGGGAGGGGCGTCGATCGGGAGGGCCGTCGATCGGGAGGGCCGTCGATCGGGAGGGCCGTCGATTGGGAGGGCGAACCTCCTGGTGAGCCATCTTGATTTATGTGAATAAATAAAACAATATTATGTTGTTGTATATATTAAGAAATAAATAAATCGCCTCGCCAAGAGGTTCGCCATCCCATAAAAGATCGCCTTCACGTAAGAGATCGCCCAAGGTTTAAAGACATTAACAATTGTATGGATCACCAGGAGGTTCGCCCTCCCATAAAAGATTGACATCGTAAAAGTGTTCGCCTTCGCATGAGAGATCTCCTTTCTGAATAATGCGGCAATTCACCGACAACCGGGATTTCACCGTGTCGGCGATTCGTATCTTTGTTCTCAGTGGTTGCTTGTCTATGTTTTGGGGCGCTTTGAAAATCCTTTTGAAAATGTCTTGAACCGTTTCTCGGTGGAAGACGAGCGAGATCTTCGTTCGAGCCCCTCGTTCGAAGGCGGAATCGATCTCAAATCGCGAGCGAACCGCGAAACTGACGGCGAGCGGGACGCGTCGGGAAGGCCGTCGCTTACATTGACGAATCTTCCCGACCGCGTCTCAACTCGCTTGATCATACATGCGAATTGTCAAAGATCATCCCGGCCCGATCTCACGGTCGCCCGGGCTCGTTGCGTTGTTGATCATGATTTCGCTTTAAGCGAACGTCATGAATGTGGAATCATCGCGAAGTCGAGCGTTGATGAAAACACGTTTCGCTCGAAGATTTCGCCTCGGGTGTATTCCTCGAGGCGACGCCGCCTCGTGATCGAATCGAGGAGCGGAGGCGGTTTTGGGATCGGCGAGTCGCGTTTTGACGCGTCGTGCCGACGCGAACTCGAAATCCTTTGATTTCGCGAACCCTTTTTGATCGGCGAACCAGTTTGGCTCGGCGTAATCGTTTTGCTCGGCGTAATCGTTTTGCTCGGCGAACCAGTTTTGCTCGGCGTAATCGTTTTGCTCGGCGAACCAGTTTTGCTCGGCGAACCAGTTTTGCTCGGCGTAATCGTTTTGCTCGGCGTAATCGTTTTGCTCGGCGTAATCGTTTGGCTCGGCGTAATCGTTTGGCTCGGCGAAGCTGTCTGGGAGGACGAACCTCCTGGTGAGCCGGCTTTTATTTGTTGATGTTGACAAACGCCGGCTCGGTCGACGCCTCGCCCTCCCGGAATCGACATTTCGGGGCTATTGTTCTTCAGGGACGGCGAACCGTTCTGGGATGTCGAACCGGCTTGTCTTGTCGAACTCTTATGGGATGTCGAACCGGTCTGGGAGGGCGAACCTCCTGGTGAGCCGGCTTTTATTTGTTGGTTTTGACAAACGCCTGCTCGGTCGGCGCCTCGCCCTCCCGGAATCGACATTTCGGCGCCCGTGATCGTCCGGTTGGGCGAACCCTTCTGTGATGGCGAACCGTTCTGCACGGGCGAACCGGTCTGGGAGGGCGAACTCTTATGGGAGGGCGAACCTCCTGGTGAGCCGTCTTTTAATTGTTGATGATGACAAACGCCGGCTCGGTCGACGCCTCGCTCTCCCGGAATCGACATTTCGGCGCCCGTGATCGTCCGGTTGTCCGAGCCGTTCTGGACGGGCGAACCGTTCTGGGATGTCGAACCGGTCTGGGAGGGCG
>JAJYWB010000140.1 GCA_021791715.1 Planctomycetota bacterium
TCGGCGAGCGACGATCCCAGGAGAGCCGTCGTGAGGGTGATTCCGCGGCGGATGAGCCGCGTCTTGAGCCTGGCGGTCCCGCGAGCGACCCTGCTTTTGATCGTCCCGGTTCGCACGCCGAGGCGAATCGCGGCCTCCTCGTAACCGATCCCCTCAAGCCTGCACATCGAGAGCGCGAGCCTCCAGTGTTCGGGGAGACGGTCGATCTCTTCACGAATGATCTGGATCTGTTCATTCGTTTCGAGTCGCGACGAATGATCGGGGCCGTGGATCGAAATGTGATCAAACGATTCGAGCGATCGTTCTTGTATGCGTTTTTGGATCGTCCCGGCCCGCGCTTTTTTGGCGACTCGTTTTGCGACCCCGCGGAGCCAGGGGCCGAGCGAATCGCCGACGCGGATCGAGCCGGCTTTATCGACCAGGACGAGGAACGTCGCCTGGAAGGCGTCCTCGGCGTCGCGACGGTCGTCGAGAACGCGGCGGCAGACGTTCCAAACGAGCGGTGCGTGGCGACCGACGAGCGCCTCGAAGGCTGCGTCGTCGCGTCGCGCGGTGTATCTCTCGATAAGCTGAGCGTCGCTCAGGTTTGTCAGAACGCCGGTATGAAAGAGCGTTCCCAAATCGCGCGCCGCGGCGGTTCGAATCGGCCTCATCTCGGCTCCTTTTTGATCGGGGTCGATCGTCGATCCCCCATCTTATGCCGAGAAAGCCCGCGCGAGTTCCCGATTTTTCGTCGAATCGCGTTCGATCATCGACTGTTACGGTTTGCTTAAGCCGGCGATGGATACGCGGGTTCCCTTTTTTCGTCGGTTTGTGTCTTACTGAAGCGAATCGGTTCGATTGACCTCGGGTTCGCGACTCATATCGCCTGCGGTGAAGGGGTTGAAGTAAACGAATGAATTCGTGTGACGCCGCGGATCGGGGGATTTCGAATAGTATTCTTGTCGCGGGGGCGGCGATCGGTGGAACGCCCTCCTTCACGGATGTTCGAGCGACGAAGAGGACGGAACGAATGGGCTTCACCACGTTGAATTTTATGCCAAATCCGTTATTTCAGAAGAGCGGCGGATCGATCGTCGCGCGGGTACAGGCGGCGCTTCACGCGTATTTTTTGCCTCTCTTGATCGCGGCGTATTTGCTCGCGGCTTTCGTTCCCGGCCCCGGGCTCCGGGTTCGCGAGGTGACGATCGAGCGGATCGCGCTTTGGGGAACGACGACGAAAATCGGCCTTCCCGCGGCGATGCTTGGTTTTTTGCTCTTCTCCGCGGGGTTGGGGGCGAAGCTTGAACATTTAAAAAACTTGACTCGCCGGCCCTGGATTCCCGCGATCGCGATCGTCGCCAATTTTACGATTCCGCTTCTATTCATTCTGGTTGTTTCTCAATTGATGAGATTTTGGAGTGATAATGAAGAGACGCAGAATCTGCTGACGGGTTTGGCTTTGGTCGCTTCGATGCCGATCGCGGGATCGGCGGCGGCGTGGACGCAGAACGAGAACGGCGATCTGGCTTTGAGCCTCGGGCTCGTGTTCGGATCGACGCTTTTGAGTCCTCTGACGACTCCGATCGTGCTCAA
Source organism: Planctomycetota bacterium (assembly GCA_021791715.1). Classification (GTDB taxonomy): domain Bacteria; phylum Planctomycetota; class Planctomycetia; order Isosphaerales; family Isosphaeraceae; genus JAKBCQ01. The sequence goes on from JAJYWB010000140.1 coordinate 1,576, forward strand.
TTTTGTGGCTTTATTGACGACTGGGGATCTTTCCGAGGATTTGCACGAGCTCGCAGCGGGGGGCTCGGAGATGTTCTTGATGATTTGCGTGCTCACGCCTTCACTTTTGGGTTTGGCCGTTCGGTTCGTGCTTGGAGCGCGAGCGATCGACGAACGGATGACGGCGATTAAACTGATGAACAGCGTGGTTCTATTGGGATTGTGTTATTCAAACGCCGCGGTGTCGTTGCCTCGCGTTTTCGCCGATTTCGACGGCGATTATCTGGCGCTCGTGCTGGCGATCGTCGTGCTTTTGTGCGTGACGGCGTTCGCCGGGGGTTGGTTACTGGCTCGGCTGGCGCGTGTCGAGCCGGCGCAACGCTCGGCTTTGATGTTCGGCCTGGGGATGAACAACAACGGCAGCGGGCTCGTCCTCGCGGTGATGGCGCTCGCGAATCATCCCCTCGTCATGCTGCCGATTATCTTTTATAATCTTGTGCAACATTTAATCGCCGGATCGGTCGCGGGGATGATGCGCCGGCCGCCTGGGAAACCCGCTCCGGTCGTCGAACCGAAACGGTCCGTCGAGCCGATCGAGCTTCCCGCCGAGGCGTTGAACGCCGGCTTCGCCCGATCGATCGTCGCCGAGGCGTGACGAGCCGCGGATCGGGGCGATTCGTCGCGCGATTCTCGCTCAACAATTGGGCGAAACGCGGTCGCTTCGATCGGTTTCACGCGAACGGCTTATAAAATCGGGATCATAATCGAACGCATGCCCGCTTCGGGCCTTTCGTTATAAGCCCCTTGGATTCAAAGGGTTTGCGATCGATCGCCGTTCTCATCGGAACTCGGCGGCTTGATCGCGAGCCCGATTCTCGGCCGCTCGGCGCGTAGAATGCTTCCAGTCGAATTCGGGAACGGCGCGGCGCCGTCCCGCGCCGATCGGTCGTCGACGGCGCGCCGTGATTCGGAACGATCTTGGTTGAACAAATAAGATGATGAAATTATCAGACGATCAAACGGTGATCTTTCAAATCCAGCATTTCTTACACAGGTATTTTTTACCTTTGTTGCTTACGTCGTACGCGGTCGCGGGATTTTTTCCCGGCCCCGGTTTGGCGATTCGCGACGTATCGCTCGGACAAGTCGCGTTCCTGGGCGAGACGATGAAGCTCGGCCTACCCGCGGCGATGCTTTCGTTCTTGCTTTTCAGCGCCGGGCTGGGGGTGAAAACCGAGCATTTACGCTCGCTCGGCAAGCGCCCCGTCACGCTGATCGCGGGTTTGGTCGCGAATTTGTTGATTCCGATCGCGTACATCGCGGTCGTCTCTCAGGTGATGCGGCTTTGGCACGATGTCGACGAGGTTCAGAACATCCTGGTCGGCCTCGCTCTCGTCGCTTCGATGCCGATCGCCGGATCTTCGACCGCGTGGACCCAGAATGAAAACGGCGATCTCGCGTTGAGCCTCGGGCTCGTTTTGGGCTCGACGATCCTAAGCCCGATCACCACTCCGCTGGCGATGCACGGAGTCGGCTTTTTGGCTCAGGGCGATTACTCCGAGGATCTCCACGAACTCGCGTCGGGCGGAACAGGCGGGTTTTTATTCATTTATGTGATGATGCCTTCGCTCTTGGGTATCACGATGCGATTGATTTTAGGCGCGAGTCGCGTCGATCCGCTCAAGCCCGCGATCAAGCTTTTGAATTCGATCGTCCTGCTCGTTCTTTGTTATTCGAATGCGGCGGTTTCGCTTCCCAGGGCGTTCGCCGATCGCGATTACGATTTTTTGGCGGTGATTTTCGTCATCGTGTTTTTGCTTTGCGTGATCGCCTTCGGCGCGGGGTTGGCGATCGCCCGGATCGCGCGAGTCGATCCCTCGCAGCGAACGGCGTTGATGTTCGGGTTGGGGATGAACAACAACGGCGGCGGCCTTGTTTTGGCCTCGATGGCGCTCGCCGATCATCCGCTCGTGATGTTGCCGATTATCTTTTACAACCTCATTCAGCACCTGGTCGCGGGAGGCGCGGCGACGCTCGCGCGTAGACGAGCCGCGATCGACGCCGAACGAATCGATTATGTCGATACAAGCGATTCGGTACGCGTTGGAACCGTCGATACGAATCCGCGTCACAAGCGACACAAAGTTCTTGAAGTCTAAGGCATAATTGACTGAAAGAATTGCGAGATTGATGATGCGATCCGTCGGCCGATTCTCGCCGATTTCGCGATCGGCCGCTTGATTCGCGAAATCGCGAGTTTGAGGCGATCCGGAAACAAAGCCGCATATTCGGACGGATTTGCGGTGAACCCCAAAATGGGAGGGAGAACCTCCCGGTGAGCCGTATTATGATGTTTGCAATTATCGACCGAAAAAAACAGCCGCTTCGTCGGATTTTAGGAAAACAGGCTCACCGGGAGGTTCGCCCTCCCAAACAGAAAGAACCGACATCTAGATTATTAACATATAGTAATCTTAATGGTGGATTGGCGCCGAAAACGTTATACCCGCCCCGATAAAACCTTGACGGCGTTTCCGAATAGCCTTAGGCGCCCGATATTCTTGGAGAGATTGTATCTCGCGGGGGGAATCGCCGAATCGCTCGATCGGATCGATCCCAAGTCTAAGCGGGATCTTATCGTCGCTTCATTGTTTCCTTACCTTGATCGAGTAGGATGACCTGTGTCGGGGTGGTCGCAAGGTCGATCGAATCCCTCTTTCGACCTCGATCGGAAGCCTCGACCCGACCTGCAAGGTCGGTCAATCCTCTCATCTTTGGAGCGGTCCATGAAGCGTTCAGTGCTGCGAGCCGTCGTGCTCGGTTCAGCGTTCGTCCTCGCCGCGCTTCCCGTGAAGGCGGAAGAGAAGAAGATCTCGCCCGGCGAGCTTCCAGACGCCGTGATCAAAGCCGTCAAAAAGCGTTTCCACGAGGCCGAGATTCGCGGCGCGTCGAAGGAAACGGGAAAAAAAGGAACCGTCTTCGAGGTCGCGCTCAAACGCGGTCGCGAAGAGCTTGAGGTTTCGCTCAACCCCGAGGGTAAAATCCTCGAAATCGAATCGAAGATCGACGTCAAAGATTTGCCTGAACATATCCGCAAATCCATCGAACATAAATATCCCGGCGCCAAGCTGGCGAAGGTTGAGAAGATCCAAAAAGGCGACGAAGAGCCGAGCTACGAGGTCGTCGTCGCGCCCAAATCGTTCGAGGTCAAGGTTGATCATCACGGAAAACTCGCGGGCGATCGCAAAGACGGCGACGACGAAGATGAAGATGAGGAACATGAACATGGCGTGAAGGCCAAAGGCGAGCATAAGGAACGTCACGAGGGCAAGCACGAGAAGGATGAGGATGAGGACGAAGACGAGGAGCACGAGCACGGCCACGGCGTGAAGGCAAAGGGCGAGCACAAGGAACGTCACGAGGGCAAACACGAGAAGGATGAGGATGAGGACGAAGACGAGGAGCACGAGCACGGCCACGGCGTGAAGGCCAAGGGCGAGCACAAGGAACGTCACGAGGGCAAGCACGAGAAGGATGAGGATGAGGATGAGGACGAAGACGAGGAGCACGAGCACGGCGTGAAGGCCAAGGGCGAGCACAAGGAACGTCACGAGGGCAAGCACGAGAAGGATGAGGATGAGGACGAAGACGAGGAGCACGAGCACGGCCACGGCGTGAAGGCCAAGGGCGAGCACAAGGAACGTCACGAGGGCAAGCACGAGCA
>JAJYWB010000087.1 GCA_021791715.1 Planctomycetota bacterium
AATATCATCGATCATATCAATATGGCTCACCAGGAGGTTCGCCCTCCCAATTACCGGTTCGCCCTCACAATTGCGCCTCTCGTCGAAAAATATCATCGATAATATCAATATGGCTCACCAGGAGGTTCGCCCTCCCAAAATCAGCCGAAGCCGAAGCCGAAGCCCAAGCCGACGGCGCAACCAATCGAGGGATATGGAATCTTTTCTGAACGGATAAGTTCAGATATAACGAAACACGAAAAGAAAAGACGCCTTCAATGTTGATGGTTGTTTAAGTAGCCTGGGGCTGCGTGCCGTCGACACGGCGGTCGGGCGAACGCATCTTGGCCATGATCGGCTCGACGAGTTCGAGCGGGACGAACTTGCGCAACGCCTCGGAACCGCCGAAGAGCGCGACCTGTTTGATCAACGTGCTGGAAACGTGCGAATATTCGCCGTCGGCCATCAAAAAGACGGTCTCGATGCCGGGATCGAGCCGCTTGTTCGTCAGCGACATGCTGAATTCGTATTCCATGTCCGAAAGCGTCCGCACGCCGCGGAGAATCACCCGGGCGCCGATCTTTCGAACGAATCTCACCGCCAATCCGTCGAACGCGTCGACCGATACGTTGGGCATTTCCGCGGTGATCCGCCGCGTTAAATCGACCCGTTCACCGATATCAAATAATGTTTGTTTATATGGATTCACGCCGATCGCCACCACGAGATGCTCGAACAACGACCGTCCCCGCCCGATCACGTCGATATGACCGAGCGTGAGCGGGTCGAAAGCCCCCGTATACACCGCGACACGATCGGGATCGACGTGCGAAGGTAACATATCATTCAACCTCATTGTGAATGGTTTCGACGTCGTTCCGATCGAACGTCATACTCGAGGGCGCCGCGACCTCGTTTTTGGCGATCGTTACAAACGCCTCTCGAAGCCGATCGAAATCGTCTTGATTGTTATAAATATGCGGGCTCAGCCGCAAGCGGCCGCCGCGGCACGCCGTCGCGATCCCCATATCGCGCAATTGTTTCACCACGTGTTTGGGATCGACGCCTTCACGTTCAAGCGAGACGATCCCCGAGCGATCCTCGGGCCGCGACGACCCGTAAACCGACCAGCCGGCTTGTCGCGCGACTTCGCGCGCCGCCTCGGCGCGATCGAGGATTCGTCGCGAGACCTCGGCCGCGCCGATCTCGTCGATCAATTCAAGGCTCGCCCCCAAAGCCTGGATCCCGGGCATGTTGAACGAACCCCCCTCCCACCGCTGCGCCGAGGGCTTTAAGCGAAAATCGATCTTGGAATGATCATAACAGTTGATCACGCTATGCCAGCCGACTCCGATCGGTCGGAGGCGATCGATCCATTCCTTTTTGATATAAACGATTCCCGCTCCCTCGGGACCGAGCAGCCACTTATGGCCGTCGGCGGCGAGGAAATCAATCGGCGTTTGTTGAACGTCGATTTCGAGCGGTCCCAATCCCTGGATCGCGTCGACGAAGAACGCGATTCCACGTTTTCGGCACAGTTCTCCGATCGCGTTGAGATCGTTCCGGAAGCCCGACGCGAATTCGACGTGGCTGATCGTGAGCAATCGCGTGTGAGAATCGATCGCGGCGTCGAGGTCTTCGATCCAGATTCTGCCGTCGCGGGTTGGAACCATCCGGAGCGAAACGCCTCGATCGGCGAGGTTCATCCAGGGGTAAACGTTGGAGGGATATTCCTCGGCGGCGGTGACGACGTTATCGCCGTTTCGCCAGGGAAAGCCCTCGGCGACGATCCCGATCCCCTGGGTTGTGCTGGTGATGAAGGCGATTTCGTCGCGATCGGCTTTGATGAGTCTCGCGGCGGTGCGTCTCACGGCTTCGAGTTTGCGTTCCCAATCGGGCCAGTTAACGACTCCGTTGTTCTCTTGATCGTCGATCCAGAGCCTCAAGCGATCGGCGGAGCGTTTGGGCAAGGGAGCGACCGCGGCGTGGTCGAAATACGCCCACCTGGTTGCGACGGGAAACTCGCGAACGCGTAAATCATTCCAGTCGGTCATGCGTCGAGTCTCAAGGGAATCGATCGAACGATTGGATCAGCTTAGAGGGCTCGGCGTCGCGGTGCAACCGACGAGGCGAGAGCGAAGGTTAAAGAGGCCGCCGATTTGTGAGGGGGAATCTCCGGGTGAGCCTGCGTGTTTATTGATAAATAATGAAACTCGATCAGAAAACGTTTTATCCTACTTATTCTTGGGAAAATTGTAATTACTTATGCAATATTCACAACATGATTTTCTGGATGTATATTAATAATATCGATACTATTAGAAATTAAAGTGACAACAGGATCAATAATTCGTTGATCATGTTCATGCTGATTTGTTTTGAGGACGGTGATCTGAGGGTCCAATCCTTGCTTATTCTCTTTCTTTTCAGCGAGCTGTGGAAATTGATCGATCGGGTATTCCTTCACGATCGAATTTTCGACGATCAGGATCGATTGATCGCCTCGAAGATAAGCGTCTTCGGCTTCGATCTCGAGGTAATCGATTGATATTATATTTATGATAGAATTTCTCCGGCTAAGATCGTGAAAATCACGTGCGTTCAGCGGAATCCGGTGGATCGCTCGATCGGTCAAAACAAACAAGTTATCTCCGCTGGAATGAATCGAGTAAGCCGTTCCTTCGATTTCATCGAATTTGATATCGACGATTCCTCCCGGTTCAAGAACGTTATCTTTCATGAAAATATAGCCGTCTCGAGCGAGGCAAGCGACCGCGAACGGATGTTCAGAATCCGAGAATGAACAAATATCGACGATATCTTTGTTCGCCAATTTCTGATATTTCCATTCAATTGTGCTATTGTTTCGATTGATCGTCAATCCGAAAATCCCCGCGTCTCTCGAGGCGATCGCGAAAACTTCTTTTGTCGAATCTTGATGCAGTCGAATTAAGCGATAACAATAGGGATCCACGTCGGTTAAAATGGGAAAAATCCGTCTTATATCCATACTTTCTTGATTACCGATACACAAAACCCCTTCGTCGCCGATCGGAAACAAAAACCCGGCGAAGTTGGAAGCCGCGGCGCCGAAAGATCCAATAGGGTATTGGGTAATATCATAAAAATTTGTTTTATTCAGTCGTTTCGCAATCGAGATCTCCAACCTCGAACTCGCGGCGAGCGTATCGCCCAGAAACGCGACGTCGTTGATCGATTCGGAACAAATCTTAAATCCGATTGGAACTCGATCTTCGCCGCCTTGTTCGAAATATAAAAATCCGTCATGCGTGCCGAAACACAATTCACCGGTCGAGGGGCGTTCCCCCGCCCAACCGATCTCTTTGCCGGGAATCGAACGAATTCGCAATTTTCTATCCATATATCAATTTTTATTTATAATAAACTGAGACAGAAGGCGTTGAGCTTATTCGGAACATCGAGCGTGCTCGAATTGAAATTGTATCAAAAAGATCGGGTCGAAAAAACAATCCCCGCTCGGCGTTTCTCCAACTCACGCTGACGAAACCCGCTCGTTTTTGTTACAATCCCCCGTGCGGCGAGATGGAGTTCCTCATTCGATTCACGGAGGGCGTTCCGCGCGTCCCATCATGACGACGATCACCGAACAAAACGCGACGACAATCCCCTGGGGCGAACAAGGCTCTTTAGAGCTCGAACTCCCCGATTCCTGGACCGATGTCGACATCTTTTGGCCCGATCGATCGGGAACGATCGACGATTATCCCGCGGCCCTCTCGAACGCGCTCGATCATCCCCTCGGTATCGCGCCGATCGAACAACTCCTTAAGCCGCAATCGACCGTCGCGATCGTCGTCGACGACCCGTCGCGCTGGACCCCCGTTCGCGAGGCTCTGCCGATCCTCCTCAAACGCATTCACGCTTTGGGTGTCGCACGTGAAAATATCACGATCAATGTGGGCGTGGGTCGGCATCACGCCGTCGACGATTCTTCGATGCGGAAACGCGTGGGAGACGCGATCGTCGACAATTACCGCTGCCTCAGCCCTCCCGTCGACGATCTTTCGCAATACGAGGATCTGGGAACGACCGAAAGCGGCGTCCCTGTGCGTGTTTTTCGTCCCGTCGCCAAGGCGGATGTCAAGATTTTGATCGGATCGGTGCTGCCGCATTTGCAGGCGGGTTTCGGCGGGGGATATAAGCTGATTTTTCCGGGCACGAGCCATCGAAGCACGCTCGGGGCGCTGCACCGGAGCGGGCTCGGCGGGAACAGCGACGACGCGGCTCGGCTGCTCGGCGGCGATCCCGCCAAAAACCCGATGCGCAAGGCGATTCGCGAGGCCGCGGCGCTTTTGCCCGGAGAATGCGTGTCGATCAGTCATCTTCTCGGCCCTCCCGGCGAGGTTTTTCGCGTTTTGGCGGGTCGACCCGATCCCGTGCTTGAAGAATTGACGACCGAGGCGCGACGTCGCTTCGCCGCTCCGTTCACCAAACCTGTGGATATCATTATCGCGGGCAACAATCCCTGGCCCGGCGATCCAATGCAGAGTTTCAAGGTGTTGTTGCAGCATCGCGCCGCGGGGAAGCCTGGCGGAATTTTGGTCGGTTTCTTTTGGACCGATCCCGTCGAGCTCGATCGATCGTTCCCGGTCGCCGCGATGCGTTTAATCGCGGTGACGGGGGCTTTGGGAGGCGCGGTCACGCGAAAGGGGCTTGTCGTCGCCGAGCGCGCCGCGGCGGCGCTGGGCAGGCCCGGGACGTTTCTGCTGAGATGGGCGCGCGAGCTTGTCGTCAACAGGTCGGTTTATGTTTACGCGCCGACTTTGCATGCTCGATTCGGGTCGCGCTTGGGGCCGATTCGGCTTTACGGGGTTCAATCAAGGCTTTGGGCGGATATCGCCAAAAAGGTCGGCCGCGAATCCGCGCCTTCGGTTCGCGTATTCCCTCAGGGGGGGCTTTCGTATCATCCCGAGCGAGACGCCTAAGCGCGGCGACTCGCAGCCGAGCGAGCGCGGTTCCGCTCGGGTCGAACGATCACGGTTTCAACCGATCACGATTGCATCAGTAAATAGCAATGATAAGTTCAATTGGGGGGGAATTGGAGGAGGATCAATCATTGTGCATGGAACGAAGGCGGGGGGAGAGTCTGAGGATGAGTTGAGCGCGTTCGAATTCGGCGAGCCATTCGGCGACGACCGCGGCGGTTTCGTTTTCGGCGGGGGGGACGATTCCGGTGGGGCAAGACGCACCCAATTCGCGTTGAGCGAGGCGTCGGTAAGTCGAGAGGGTTCGTTCACCGTAGCGAAAAACTTCGCGGCCGTCCTCGCTTAGAAAGACGAGCACGGGAACGCGATGACCGCCGTTGATCGCGAGGAGGTCGCGAACCTCGGCGTTAGCATCGCGGTCGAGGAAGCGTAATTCGATCGCGGGAGAAGCCTTGGCGAAGTGATCGAATATGGGGCATTGATTCACGCAATCGCCGCACCACGTTCCCGCCAGGCAAATGACGGGCATTCTTCGCTGAAAGCTTTTCAGCAATGCGCGCTGATCGTCTGTAAGCCGAACCCGCGCGTGCATCGAATCCCAGCGTTCGCGCTGAAACGTGTTGGCGAACCGATCGAGGAATTTGTCATAACACTCGGCCTGAGCGAATACGCTCATCCAATTCATAAAGTCGTCCCTTTCAGTGGCGTCGGTGTGCGATCATCCCAAGATCGCCGCGACGATTCGACGCTCGAACCGTCTCCACGAAATTATAAGAACGAAACCAAGAACGAAAGGGCCGCCTCGCCGATCGCGCGATCAAACGCGCCCGATCGTCATTTAACGTATATGAAAATTTATATTCTTGAATGACTAGATGTTAACAAAAAGATAAATTTTGATCAAGAATCGGTTTTTCAGCGATCGATCGTTTTTCGAGGTTCCTCGACGGTGGCGAAGGCCTCGAGAATCCCCGAGATTCCCGGATGGATCACCTCGAGATTGAGCCTCGATTGCATCGGGTACGAGAGCCTTTGATCGGCGCCAAGGAATATAATGAGTCGTTTACCGGGAGGGAGTTTGAGCAGTTGGTCGATCGAGGTGAGGTCGATTTGCCGCAGTTTGGGGAGGGTGGCGCGAAGGATGAAGCGAAGCCTGCCGCCGGGGGCGAAGCTCGAGGGTACGCTTCGATTGTGGAACGGGCTTATCGGTTTCGACGGGCCGACGACCGCGACGAGGGTGAACGGGTCGTTCTGCTCGCGACGGAGGATGATGCGTCTTAAATCGAGTAAATCGCGCGTTTCTCGGTGACGGAAGTGAGCCTCGTGCAAGCCTTTACCGATAACTCCGCCGATCACCGCGATCAGAAAACACGCGAGGATCAGCCTCCTTCTGCCGTCGCCTCGCCGAGCCCATCGGCCCAGCTTGTTCGCCAGAAACGCCGATGCGATCAACAGATCCAAAGCCAAATGCAGACCGAGCGCCGTCGCGTAATCGGCTCGACCCGCGAGCAGGTCGTAAATGCCGTTGCGAAGATCGAGGCTCGTCGACCAGGCGATCGCCGCGGCGGTCGCGGGAGCGACGATCATCAACCCCTTGACGGGAAGGTTGCGCGCCGCGAGATCGGCGATCGCCGAGGCGGATAATAATCCCAAGGGGATCAAGATAAATGAATCAATCAACGAACGAGGCGCCGTCGGCAAAACCGCGGGGATCAGGCACGCGATCAAAAGCCAAACGAGCCAAAACAGGCCCGCCGACGTTTCGGCGTCTTCGCTGAAATCGGTCAATATTTTGGAGACGACCCGCCACGCTCCCAGAAGGCCGAGCGGAACGATCGCGGGGGCGAGTTCGAGCAGCCGAAGCGCGATCCCGGGTCCGCGCTCGCCGGGAACGCTTTGTGAATCCGCCGGAGCGAGGAGCGCCTCGATAAAATCCGACCCGTGCGCGTGGAACATCGTCAAATACCAGGGAGCGATCGCTGCGAAACCAAGAATTGAAGAGATCAAAATAAAAGTAAAATTTGGATAATTGCGCCAGAAACAGCGGATATCGCCTCGCTTGTGCTTTTCGCACGGGACCGCGTGGACGTTCCAGATCGCCGCGTGCAAAACGACGACGGGAATAACGAAAACCGCGATCAGGCCGACGCTCGCCGCGGCGATTCCCAGGCAAACTCCGCCGATGATCGCGGGCGCCGATTCGGAACGGGGCTCATATTGAAAGTAGTAAAAATAACAGAATAAATATGCGGTCAACGACGCGAGGCCGAGGGTCGTGGGGGAAGCGAGCCGCATCTGACCGATGACGGTGTGATTGAGTCCGACCAAGATCGCCGCGAGGAGCGCCGTTCCCGCGGGTCTTCGGCTCCGCGCGTGCAGGTAAACCAGCAGCACCGCCGCGGCGCCCGCGAGATAACTGGGCAGGACCGTCCAGATCGGGTCGAGCCTGGGGCTTAAAGACAATCCCGCGGCTTCGAGCCAAGCGTAGAGCGGCGGCTGGAGCGCGACGGTTTTGTATGCCCACGCCTCGGCGGGAAGGCCGATTTCGTCAACGAGGGGAACTTGATCGATCGAGCGTCCCTCGATCACCGCGAGAGCGCGCAAGCCCCACCACGGACCGGGAGGGTCGAGATCCCAGCTTTGTCCGAGCGCGTACAATCCCGGCAACAACGCGACGAGGAGAGCGAGCGGTAAAAACATAGCCGATCGAGGCGCCGACCGGACGAGCGGTTTTAACCGCGGCGTATCGAAAACCGAAGAGGTATCGGCCGAGGCGTGGAATCGTCTCATCCGCCTTCTCGGTCGTGTCGATGTTTCGTGGAATCGCATCCGACCCCCTCCCTGGGATCGACCTCGATCAATCTTCAACCGGCCCGCCGCGGCGTTCGTAGCAGATTTCATTGAATCCGAACAGATCGGTCGGGACGGATCGATCGAACTTTGAACCGCGATCGGCTAGCCGACGCCCGTCTCGTTCTCATGTCTTCCGGTCTCATTCGAACGTCTTCCCGTCGCGTTCGAGCGTCCCGAGCCCCGCCGAATCGCGTGGTTTTTGCGCAATCGCGCCAATCGCTTGATCTCGGGTAAGTTTCGAGGCGACAATGATTGACTAAGACCGCGCCGCGTGCCTAATATTAATCAGTTATTGCCGTATTTGTGCGCAAATTTCGCATCAGCGGGGAGATTAGCGGATTGGCCGAGAAGCCTTGGGGAGGTCGGTTCGAGTCGAGCACCGACCGTCGCGTCGAACGATTTACCGAGTCGATCTCGCTCGATCGGCGGCTGTTCGAGCACGACATTCGGGGGTCGATCGCGCACGCGCGGATGCTCGCCGAGGTCGGTTTGCTCTCATCCGACGAGTGCGAACGAATTGTGCGAGGATTGACGGAAATACAGGCGGAGATCGAGAACGGAACGTTCGTCTTCGACATCGCACGTGAAGATATCCATATGCATGTCGAATCGGCGTTGATCGACCGGCTCGGCGATATCGGCCGCAAGCTTCACACCGCGAGGAGTCGTAACGATCAGGTTTCCACAGATTTGAGGATGTGGGTTCGCGACGGACTCGATCGGATCGGCTCGCGGCTCGTCGATTTGCAGGCGGCTTGTGTTGAGGCCGCGCTCGTTCATCGCGACGTGATCCTTCCCGGTTACACGCACCTTCAGCGCGCCCAGCCGATCCTCGCTTCGCACTATTATTTGGCTTATGTTGAGAAATTCGACCGCGATCGCGACCGCGCCCTCGATTGTCGAAAACGTGTGAACGTATCTCCACTTGGCTCCGCGGCGCTCGCGGGAACGACTTTACCGATCGATCGATCGATTTCAGCTCGTTTGCTTGGTTTCGATTCGGTTTCGGCGAACAGTCTCGATTCGTCGTCCGATCGCGATTTCGCGGTCGAATCGGTGTTTGTGTTGACAATGATCGCCGAGCATTTGGCGGGCTGGGCCGAGGAATGGGTGATCTGGAGCACCAAAGAGTTCGGCTTTTTGAAGCTCCCGGACGCTCTTTGCACCGGCAGCAGCATCATGCCGCAAAAGAAGAATCCCGACGTTCTCGAGCTGATTCGGGGCCGTTCGGCGCGTGTCGTGGGGGCGCTTTCCACGCTTCTCGTTTTGATCAAGGGATTGCCGCTCGCCTACAACCGCGACCTTCAGGAAGACAAGGCGCCCGTGTTCGACGCGTTCGACACGGTGGAATCGTGTTTGGAGCTCGCCGCGGTTCTGGTTCGCGGCGCGCGGCTCAATCATAAAAACATCATGTCGCGTTTAGACGAAGGTTATCTCGACGCGACGACGCTGATGGAGGCTTTGATCGAGCGCGGAATTCCGCAGCGCGCCGCGCACGAGGTCGTGGGCAAGCTCGTCGCGGCGTGCGAGCGTCGCGGGGTTCGGCTCGTCGATCTCGACGACTCCGAATTCCTCGCGGCGCATCCCGGTCTCGACGGTTCGATTAAAAGCAAGCTCGGCGTCGAAAGCGCGATCGCCGCGTTTCGCTCGGAGGGGTCGACCGCCCCCGCCGAGGTCGATCGCCGGTTGAATTATTGGAGCGAAAAGCTCGGCGTCGTCTCCAATAAAGATAAAAATACCGATAAGGTATCTTAACTTCATTGTTTACAACGGATGAACAGATGCATCATTTTCATTATCGGGACGGTCGATTGTATTGCGAGGACGTTTCGGTGGCCGATCTGGCGGATCGGTACGGGACTCCGCTTTATGTTTACAGCGAGACCGCGATCGTCGAGAAGCTGCGCGCTCTTGAGACGGCTTTCGCCGAGGTCGACCCGCTCGTTTGTTATTCGGTGAAGGCGAATTCCAATTTAGGAATTCTTCGTTCGATGGCGGCGCGGGGGAGCGGATTCGACGTCGTATCGGGGGGCGAATTGTATCGCGTGGGGCTCGCGGGGGGATCGGCGGCGCGGACGGTGTTCGCGGGGGTGGGGAAGACCGATCACGAAATCGCCGAGGGATTGACCGCGGGGGTGTTGATGTTCAACGTCGAGAGCGAGGCCGAGCTCGAGGCGATCGCGCGGGTCGCGGCGACTCTCGACAAGGTCGCTCCCGTGGCGCTCCGCGTGAATCCCGACGTCGATCCCAAAACGCATCGGTATATTTCGACAGGGAAAAAGGAATCGAAGTTCGGCATGGATATCGAGCGCGCGCTCGCCGCGGCGCGACGGATTCTGACGCTGCGATCGGTATCGATGATCGGCCTGCACATGCACATTGGATCGCAGATTACGACGGTCGAGCCTTACGCGGGGGCGGTTGCGAAGGGGGTCGAGCTGGTGAACGAGTTGCGCGCGATGGGGCATCCGATCGCGTGGTACAATATGGGGGGCGGATTTGGGATCAATTACAAGGGGCGCGAGGCGAAGGACGTTTCCGAGTTCGCGCGGGTGATCGTTCCAGGGGTGAAAAGCCTGGGTTGTCGGTTGGCGCTCGAACCCGGTCGATCGATCGTGGGGAACGCGGGCGTACTCGTCAGCCGTGTGATATATACCAAAGAGTCGGGTGAAAAACGATTCGTGATTCAAGACGCCGCGATGAACGATCTCATCAGGCCGTCGTTGTATGAATCGTTCCACAAAATCTGGCCGGTCGTTCCCCCCGCGGGCGTTCCGATCGAGCCCGTCGATTTTGAGGCCGAGATCCCGGGGACCTCTCATTGGGACGTCGTCGGACCGGTGTGCGAAAGCGGCGATTTCCTCGCCAAAGACCGTCCTTTGCCCCGGCTCGATCGGGGCGATCTGATCGCGACCTTCTCAGCCGGAGCCTACGGCATGGTGATGGCCTCGAATTACAACACGCGACCCCGAGCCGCCGAGATCCTGGTCGAGGGATCGCGAGCCCGCGTCGTCCGCCGTCGCGAGACCCTCGCCGATCTCGTCGAACCCGAACTCGAGGCGCTTCAGTCATGATTTCGTGATGATTTCCTTTTCCGCCGAATTCTTTGACGCAATCGATCGATTCGGCGGAATCGTTAAATATGTATGTATTGCTTTTTCCCCAACAACCCGGTCGATCCAGGTGGAAATGTGAACCATGATCACGCGATTCACGCCGCCGCGCGTTGAAAATCGAACGACCCTGGACGAGGCGCCGCGGATCGACCGAACGGTTTCGGTCGCGACAGCCGCCTTCGCCTGCTCGGTCGCGGTCTTTTTCGCTTTCGCGACCGCGATCCCCGCCGCCCTGGGACAAACCCCGGGGACCGAGAGCTTCGCCAAAACTCCCAAAACCCCCTTCGAACTTTGGGACGCGATCGATTATCTCGTGAGGGTGGGACATCCCGATCAAGCTGTTCCTTATATCAATACGTTCATTAAAGCGAACCCCGACGACGCGACGCTCGCGGCGATTCAAGACAAATACGGGATCGGCTCGATCCTGCGGCTCGACGATCATCCCGTCACGCAGGAATTGGGCAAAAAGCTCGCGACGATCTTCGACGCCGCGGCGCGGCGCGAGGCGGTTCGACCCGCCCGCATCGAAAAGTTCGTGGTCGCCCTCACGGGATCGAACGAGGAACGCGCCTACGCGGTTCAACAACTGCGCGACGCCCGCCAATACGCGGTCCCTTATCTCGCCAAAGCGCTCGATAAAAATAGTTACACGGTACAAGAACGAGGCAAGATCGCACGCGCGATGGGGGAACTCGATCGCACCGCGGTTCCCGCTTTGATCGGCTTGCTTCAAAGCCCCAAACCGAACCTCGCCGCCGCCGCGGCCGACGCGCTCGCGTCGATCGGCGATCTCCGCGCGATTCCCAGTTTGACGATCAACGCGGCTCTCCCGGGCATCGAACCGACGGCGCAGGCCGCGGCTCGCCGCGCGATCACCAAACTGACGGGCAAAACGTACGACGCACAACCGAAATCACCCGTTCGCTTGTTGATTGATGAAGCTTGGAGTTATCACCGACATGAACGTAAGTTTCCGGGTCCGAAGGTCGAGGTTTGGATCGACGATCCCGATTCGGGGCTGATTCCCGAGGTCCTTTCGATCGGCGACGCCGAGGCCGTGCTCGGGCTCGATTTCGCCCGCGGCGCGATCGAGATCGATCCGTCGAATCGCGAGGCGCACGTCGTTTTCGTCAGCCTGGCGATCGAAAAAGCGATCGACCGCGTGGGCGCTCCCAATTTTCCCACGAAAGACCCAACAGGTGTTTATCCGATTGCGCTCGCCGCGGGCGCCGACGTGATGGGAGACGTTTTACGGACCGCGATCGCCGACGATCACATGGAGCTCGCCGCGGCTTCGGCGACGATCCTGGGGCAGATCGCCGATTCGAGCGCGATGTCGTCGGGAGCTCGGCCGTTCCCGCTGATGGAGGCGCTCAAGGCGCCCGATCGTCGCGTTCAATTCGCCGCGGCTCGCGCCCTGGTGATGCTCGATCCCCGCAAGCCGTTTCCCGGATCGAGCCACGTCGTTCCGATGCTCGCTCGTTTTCTGGGAAATCAACCGCTGCCGCGTGCGATCATCATCGATTCGAGCAACCGACGCGGCAATTTCATCGCGTCTCACCTGATCAAACTCGGCTTCGACGTCGCGACCGCCGAGACCGGTCCCGCGGGTTTCGAGCTCGCCGCGCGATCCGCCGACGTCGAGGTCGTGTTCATCGAGCCCGATCTGTTCCAGGGGGATTGGACGCTCGCCGATACGCTCGCCAATCTCCGCGGCGACGCCCGCACCGCGGGCTTGCCTATTCTTTTATATGGACCTCAAAATTACCAAGTTCGTATGAAGTATTATTTGGAAAACGACAAGCGATTGCGCTTTATCATTTTGCCCGTCGACGAGAAGGCGATGAAATCGCAGTTGGATAATCGGCTCGCTTCGATGCGCGCCAAGCCGATCTCGGCGGCCGAACGCGATATGTACGCCCAGACCGCCGCGGCGCTTTTGGGTCGAATCGCCAACGCTCCAGGAAGCCCGTTCGAGAACGACCTCGCGGGCGTCGAGGCGCAAATCACGACGGCTCTCGTAAGCGCCCCTCCCGGCGTGGCGATTCCGGCGACCGTCGCTCTTGAAGACATCCCCGATTCGAAGGCTCAGCAAAGCCTCGCCGAGATCGTGCTCAATCCTTCGCGGCCGTTGCCGTTGCGCGTCACCGCGGCGGTTCAACTGGCGCAAAGCATTCAACGGTTCGGCCCCGTGATCTCTGCGACTCAGGAAGAGGCTCTCGCGGCGCAGCTAAACGACGCCCGCTCGCGCGACCCCAACCTCCACGCGGCGCTCGCGGTGATCGTGGGAGCGATGAGGCCCAAACCCGCGTTCGTGGGCAAATTGCTCGTCGATTCCGATCCCCTCGCTCAGGCGCCGAATCAGCAGCCGCAGGGCCAAAACGGCGGTCCGCAAGCGAAACCCCCCGCGGCGCCCGACGGAAACGCTCCCGCGAACGAACAGGAACAACCCCCCGCCGGCGCCGCCGCCGCCAAGCCCGGAGGAATCCCCGCCCCCGATCAAAACTAATTCAGGATGATTTCACACTTATGTTTTAGGATTTTGATGAGGATCGCCGAGGGACGAATCGAGCGACTTCGGTTCGTTCCCTTGATCAATCCAAATACGAGGGGGAAAAGACGCGTGAGCGCGGAATAAATACGGAATGGGAAAAGCGATCGATGATCGCGCGATCGCCCGAGGAGAGGATCAAAGAATGAGGATCTAAAAATGAGAATCGATGAATAAGGATCGATGAATGAGGATCGAGGATCGAAGGACGACGAAGGATCAGGTAGGAAGCGAATATGCCGATATCATCGACTAGCGACGTCGAGCAGGCCCTCCCCGGGGTGATCGGCGAGAGCCCCGCGATGCGCGAGGTTTATCGCGTGACGAGGCAGGTCGCCCCCACCCGCGCCTGCGTTTTGATCGTCGGCGAAACCGGCACCGGGAAGGAACTCGTCGCCCGCGCCGTGCACGACCTGAGCCCGCGAAAAAGCGGCCCTTACATTCGCGTCAACTGCGGCGCGCTCACCGAAAGCCTGCTCGAAAGCGAACTCTTCGGCCATGTCAAGGGGTCGTTCACGGGCGCCGTCGATAACCGCACGGGACGATTCGAGGCCGCGCACACGGGGACGATCTTCCTCGACGAGATCAACAGCACGTCGCCCAAATTACAGGTCAAATTATTAAGAATTCTTCAAGAAGGCGAATTTGAGCGCGTCGGCGACACCAAGACGCTCAAGGTCGACGTCCGTGTCGTCGCCGCGACGAACCGCGATCTCGTCGACGAGATCAACGCGGGACGCTTTCGTGAAGATCTCTATTATCGATTGAACGTGATTTCGATCGATCTTCCCGCGCTCCGCGATCGGCGCGACGACATCCCGCTTTTGGTTGAAAGTTTTCTTAAGCGTTATACCGAGCAGAATCGCCGCGAATCGTGGCGGATTCACCCCGAGGCGATGCGGTTGTTGCGCGAGCACGACTGGCCCGGCAACGTGCGCGAACTGCAAAATTACATCGAGCGCGCCGTCGTCCTCGGTTCGGGGAACGAACTTGTCGCCGATCTCCTTCCGCCTCGTCTCCGCGGCGTCAATCCTCCGCGTGCGATCCGCTCGCCGCGCGGCGGAGGGGGGCTCGCGAGCCTCACGGCCGATCTCGTACGCCAGGGAATCCTCGCCGCGGGATCGACCGCGAACGACCTTCACGAACGAATCGTCGGCCAGGTTGAGCGCGAACTGATCCAGCAGGTTCTCACGTCGTGCGATCAGGTTCAAATCAAAGCCGCGGCGCGGCTTGGAATCAATCGCAACACGCTCCATAAAAAACTCGCCGATTTCAAAATCGATTCCGAAAACGGCGATTCCGACCGCGACAAACCGCGCCCGCCCCAGGCGCCCGTCGACGACGAATAAAGATTAATTAGCCTATCGTTTCAAGACGATGTGAAAATCTTTTCCGCGTCCGATCGATCGATATCCTCAACCGCGACCGCGGAGATTCGATCGCTTATTGAGAGAATCAACGCTTATCGATCGGATCGGCGCGATCGGATCACTCGAACGTCACGTCGTCGAGATAAAACCGGATCGGCGCGCCCCGGGCCGCGACGACAAAACAGAATCCAGTTTTGATTCGGCTTAAATCTTTGCCCGTCAATTCGATCTCGAACCGTTTCCAGTCTTTGGAGAGAGTCGCCTTATCGAGCTTCGCCGACGCCGAATCGGGGAATTTCTTATCGGCGCCGAGCAGCCCGAGCTCGAACGAAACGACCTCGCCGCCGCGGTCGCCGCGAGCCCAAAAAACGAGCCGTTCGGCGCCCGTTAAATCAAACCCGCCGGGAAGATCGCCCCAGTCGTTCGGCGGGCTTTGCCACACCACCCCTCCCCAATCTTTCGTATCTTTATAATCGATCTGAAAACACGTTTTGCCCGAATGAGGATCGGTCGCGCAGTTCGGCTCGAGCGCGATCGCCTTGACGTTCCCCATCCAGCCCGTCGGAACGTACGTCGGCGCGTCGCCCGCCTCGGCGTAAACCCGCAGCGGAATCGTCCCCCTCAGCGCCGCCGGCTTCTCTATCGCCGCTTCGACATAAAATGGGATATTCACAACATTGGCGTTCTTATGATTATCATGCACGTATGCGAATAATCGATAACCTCCTCCGCCGCGCGGGGCGCGCAGCTCCACGCTCGCTCCCTCGGATTTAACGATCGCCTCGCGAACCACCGGAGGCGCGGCCTCGGCGTCGCCCCCCGATCCGTAACTCGAAGCCTCTTTTTGAACGACCCATTCGATCCGGAGCGGGTCCCCCTCGGGATCGCTCGCCTTGATCAAAGCCTTGACGATCGCTCCGGGTGCGACCTTGGCTGCGCCTTCGAGCTTGATCGCCGAGACCGACGGACACCGATTCCCGCGCGGAGATCCCGTCCAAAGCTCGCTCAAAGCGTCGATCCCGGGCGTCGCACTTCCGTCGGGCAGAAACAGCCCGAACCATGTCGCCGTCGCTTCTTGTTTATGACCCCATATAAACGCATAAGATCCTAAACAAAGCGGTTTGGCGGCGATCGTTCCCTTGTAAATCTTACGGTAAGCCTCGGCCTTTTGATCGCTCGTCGGTTCGATCGCCGCGCCCCACGCGGTTTTGGGCGATTCCCATTGTCCCGCCGGCCCGAATTCGGTTACGACGAACGGCTTGGTTCCTCCCGCCTTGGCGTAGCGGTCGGCGAGCGTGGCGGCGCCCCCGTAGCTGTTGATCCCCACGATATCGATATCGGGGCAAAGACGATGGACGTTCTTCACTTTATCGCCGCCGATCTCGGCGAGGACTGTCATCGTCGGATGATTCGGATCAAGCTTTTTGGCGAGCGACGCGATGTTGTTGATCGCCGACCAGATCGCCGCGTTATCCCCTTTTTCGTAACCTTCCATTTCGTTGCCGATTCCCCACATGAGGAGGGCTGGATGGTTTTTGAAGCGTTCGATCGCCTTGCGAGCTTTGTCGTACTGTTCAAAAACCTGATCGGAGTTGTTGTAGCTGAATCCGTGGCGTTCGTGGCCCAGCCAGATACCGATCGTGACGGTGAGTCCACGCTTATGCGCGTCGTCAAGAACCTTTCCGGCGTTTTCGACGCCCCACGTTCGAACCGAATTCCCGCCCGCTCGTTTCAATTCGTCGAGCGAACCGTCGCCTCCGCCTCCCTTGATAAAATATGGCGCACCGTCGCGTGTCAGTCGATATCCCGCCGCGGTCTTAACGATCTTGACGACCGCTGGCCGGCTCTCGTTCGACACGACGAGGCGTGGTATAACGAGCGCGACGATCGCGAGCCCGGCGATTACGGTGTAAGCTGTGACCGCCGTCATGAGCGTCGACGAAGTTCTTCGATAACGGTCGGATTTCATCGGGATCGTCTCTTGGAATTCTTGGGCTTGGCGTTTTCGGCACGGCTCGTTCCGATTATCATCGAGTAGGCGGCGTGCCGGATCAACCCTTGAGTGGATTGATCGGCGCCGTGGAACGACGACGGGAGCGAGATCGATGTCGAGCTTGTTGGAGCGGGCGATCGCGAAAGTGAAGCTCCTTCCGGAGACGGAACAGGATGCGATCGCTTCGATTGTTCTTCAAGAGATCGAATCCGAGGAACGATGGAAGAATCTTTTCGACGATCCGCGATCCGACGAGGTTCTTTCACGTCTTGCCGATCAAGCGATTGATCGCGCGCGTGAAGGAAAAATTATTAGAATGGATATCAATAATCTGTGAATTCATATCTTACTCCAGAATTTTTAGGTTGTTTCAATGAACTCGCTCCGCAAATTCGGGAACAAGCGAGGAAGGCTTATCGGCAATTCGAGCAAGATCACAAGCATCCCGGGCTTCACTTTCGAAGAGTTAACACCAAGTCGAAGAGGTCGATCTATTCGGCGAGGATTGGAATCGATTATAGATGTCTTGGAGTTCGAGAAGGTGACGATATATTTTGGTTTTGGATCGGATCTCACTCGGATTACGATAAGATTTTAAATAAAATATAACAAAGCGGTTTTTGTTATGAAAATGCGAACACGTAATATTCATTAGAGAACAGAAATCGGTCTCGAAAATCAAAATCCGCTCTTAAAACCGACCCCAGGCCGCCCGAAGGACATACGTTTTATGAAACGCCGAATCGAAAATCCTTGTGAAGCGGAAATGAGGTTTTTCACACCCGACCTCTACCTTCGTTATAACTCCGACGAAGATTCCGTAGCCGATCAAGCCGAAACCGAATGGGAGACCGCGATTGAAGAATACAAGAATTATCTGAACGATTTTTCCGATCTCATGAATCCCTCCGTGGATTTCTTGGCCCGTTCTTTCAATCCGCACGACGCGAGGATTCTCTCGATTCAAGAAGAAAACATCCATCCGTTTGATAAACAATCGATCATCCAGCCTCGGCCCGCGGTAATCATTTCGTTAAAATCATACGATACTACATATAATATTATTTATTTTTTATGGAATACGATCGCTTACTCGGCTAAACCGGCATTTTGGCCCCATTCCGATCTCGATAAGCACTGGCTTTACGACGAAATCGACGTCGAGACGAAATCTCCTTTCTTTCCCTTTTTCGTCCATCGCATTTTGCTGAGCGACGGGACCGTAATGGCGATTCCTTTTTTTGACGTTATGATTCAATCTTACAAGGATAGCCGAATTGAGCAAGAGGTCGATTCCAGAAAAACCGCTTAATCGAAACCTTTTATCGCTTGTATTCTCGATTGAAAAAGCATACCGATTAACTAATTATCTTGAACGTGATGAACATGATGTTTCAATTTCGCCGGCGCGAGTTCGCCGCGCGGGTCGCGCGGCTCCCAGCCTCCGCCGAGCGCCTTGTAGGCGTTGATCGTCTGAAGCGCGATCTCGCCCCGCGCCAAAGCGAGCTGATCCTGCTGCGCCAGGAGCGACGATTGAAGGTTGTAAACGCGATTGAAATCGACGCTCCCCTCGCGGTATTGGATCGTCACGAGTTCGACCGAACGCTCCGCCGCGGTCACGCTCTCGGCGAGCCTTTCGGCTCGCTCGCGCGCCTTGATGAACGCGACGAACGCGTCTTCGACCTCGCGCGCCGCTTGTAATACGGTTTGTTGATATTGATAAATCTTTTCTTGAAAACGCGATTCCTGCGTGCGAATGTTGTTCTTCAGGCGGCCGTAATTGAAAATCTGCCATTGAAAATTGGGCGCGATGATCCCGGTGAAGCTCTTCGCCGAGAACAAGCTCTTAAAATCGTCCGAGATATAACCGACGAAGCCGAAAAGCGCGAACCGAGGGTAAAGATCGGCCTTCGCCACGCCGATTTGCGCGCTTTGCGCCGCGGCGTCGCGCTCGGCGCGACGGATATCGGGACGGCGCCGCAACAGCTCGGCGGGCGCTCCCGCCGCGAGCGCCGCGGGAGCGATCGGCACGGGACGAAGACCGAGCCGCATCGATAAATCCACCGGAGTCGATCCCAGCAACACGCACAGTCGATTGTTCGCCTGCCGCAAACCCGTTTCCAGAACGGGGATCGTCGACTCGGTTTGTTTCAGGCTCAACCGAGCCTGTTGAACGTCGAGCTCGTTCGCTCCGCCGAGGCGGAATTTCGTCTCGGCGAGTTCGAGCGAGCCGCGCTGAACGTCCACATTATAATGCGCTATACGTATACGCTCTTGATAAACGCGATATTGCACATAACTTTCGGCGATTTCGGAGAAGAGCAGCACGAGAACGTCCGAGTAGCCGTCGAACGACGAATCGAGCCCGGCGTCGGCGGATTCGATCGCGCGGCGGAATCGTCCCCAAAAATCAAACTCCCAAGACGCGTTGAACCCGACGGGCCAAACGTTTAAGAGCGGACCGATCGGAATGCTCAAGTTTTTACTGATTTGCGCGTGCGTATACGCCGCGAACGCCTGCTGCGATTGCGGCATCAGCTCTCCCGTCACCATCTTTTTCTGCGCCCGCGAAGCCAATATTCGAGTTCCCGCGGCCTTCACGTCGAGATTACAGCGATAAGCGTCTTCGATCAGCGAATCGAGGATCGGGTCTTGAAAAACTGTCCACCAGAAGGCGGGGTTCGGCTCGTCGGTTCGAATCCTCGGATTGTCGGCGTCGATCCATTGTTGCTCCACATACGCCGCGGGGCGTTGGTAATTCGGCCCGACCTTGAAACCGTTCCTTCGCCATTCCCTAAGTTCTCCGCATCCCGAGAGTAACGACGCGAGGACGAGCGCGATCGCGATCGGACCGCGCCGAAGCGCGAGCCGACATCGAGAGCGACAATGAGCGTAAGCCCGCTCGCCGCTTGATCTCGCTCGTTCGCCGGAAATCATCGTTCGCCGTTTCTCCGCCAAGTCGCCGCGATGATTCACCACGACGAAGGACGGTGAAACGCGCGCGATTTAACGGTTGTATCGACCGTGCGGGCTCTGAAGATGAACCGAACGCACCGCCCGAGCGATCGAAGGGAGTTTTCCGCCGCGCGAACTCCCGCTCTTTTTTGTACCTTCTTCCGCTAGGCCTCGACGCTCAATCGAGGGGCCGAACCGGTACTCAACCGAGTTTTTTCGAGTTATTGTTTGAAGCCCCCGGCTCGCGTGTCGGTTTTAATTCATATTATTATAATAATATATTTGGTAAGTATGATAAAAAACGATCCGGGACTGCGAACTGATTTGGTCGAACCTCCTGGTGAGCCTTTTTTCATAAAATCAATCGACGAGGGCGTTTTCTGTCAATAACCTCAAAAAACATAATGCGTTTTGGGAGGGCGAACCTCCTGGTGAGCCATTTTTCATAAAATCAATCGACGAGGGCGTTTTTTCGGTCAATAACCTCAAAAATCATAATGCCGCCTCGCCGCGAGGTTCGCCCTTTCAATTTCGGATTCGCCCACAAATTCCGCCGTATCGCTTCTTTTTGGGAGGGCGAACCTCCTGGTGAGCCATTTTTCATAAAATCAATCGACGAGGGCGTTTTTTCGGTCAATAACCGCAAAAATCATAAAGCCGGCTCACCAGGAGGTTCGCCCTCCCATTTTTCGCCCTCCCAAATATAATAATGATATAAAAGATAATTTGTATCGCAGAGCGTCTTCAGATCTAAAATCACTTCAATTAATAATTGATCAATACAACCTTCCGCGGAACAGCCAGGCCGCGACGATCAGCGTGATCGCGCCGATCACCGCCATCGGCCAAAATTGATCCGCGAGCACGTTGAACGACGCTCCTTCGAGAAAAACGCCGCGCAAAATCACCAAAAAATATCGCATCGGATTGATCACCGTCGCCTTTTGCATCCAGGAGGGCATGTTGACGATCGGCGTCGCGAAGCCCGAGAGGAGGATCGCGGGAACAAGAAACATAAACGCCCCCAGCAAGCCCTGCTGTTGCGTCACCGCGAGCGACGAGATCAACAGACCCACTCCGACCGCCGAGACCAAAAACAAAACCAAACCCGTATAAAGCGTAAGCAAACTTCCCAATAGCGGGATCCGAAAACCGAACACCGCGACCAAAATAATCCCGCTCGATTCCATCAGCCCGATCAAAAAGCCTGGAATCGCCTTGCCCAGAAGGATCTCGACCGGACGAAACGGAGCGACCAAAATTTGATCAAACGTCCCTTGTTCACGCTCGCGCGCAACCGAGAGCGCCGTGACGAGCATCGTCACGACGAGCGTCAACAACCCGACGATTCCAGGGACGATGAACCAGCGGCTTTGAAGGTTGGGATTGAACCACGCACGCGTTTCCAGCCGCGACGAAGCTCCAGGATACCCGCGGCTCGGCCCCCATTGCGCGTTAAACCGTTCGACGATTCCGCTCGCGTAACCGAGCGCGATCATCGCGGTGTTCGAATTCCTGCCGTCGACGATCGCCTGCATCGTCGCGGTGCGACCCGCGGCCAGATCGCGACTGAACGTCGGCCCGACATGAAGCACGAGCAACACCTTTTTCGAGTCGATCAAAGGAGCGATCTCGCCGTCGTTCGCGACCGAATCGGTCTCATGAAAATGTCTCGAATTACGAAAACCGGCGAGCAGTTCGTGCGATTGCGCCCCCGAGTCTTCGTCGTAAACCGCGAACGGAATATCGTCGAGGTCGTAGCTCGCCGCGAATGAAAAAACCAACAATTGAACAAACGGTGGTACGATGATCACGCTCCTGCTCCGCGGATCCTTGAGCAAGACCAAAAATTCCTTGATCGTCAAAGCTAAAACGCGAAGCCACATTTTCACCTCCTATTCCAGGCTTTTCCGCGATTTGATCCGGCTGAGGCCGAGAAAAATCGTCGCCGTCGCGAACAACGCCGCGCCGTTGGGAATCAAGATCGATCGAACGTCGCCCGCCAAAAACTCGGTCTGAAGGATCGCCACGAAATAACGCGCGGGGATGAAATGCGTTAAAAATTGAATAACGGCCGGCATGCCTCGAATATCAAAGATAAATCCCGATAAAATATACGCCGGCAAGTAAGAAACGATGATCGCGGTTTGCCCCGCGACGAATTGATTTTTGGTGACGACCGAGATCAGCAATCCCATGCCGAGCGCCGTCAGGAGAAAAAGCGTCGAAACGACGAAAAGCGCGATAACCGAGCCGCGGAACGGCACGTGGAACAACCAAATCGCGGTCGTCACCGAAAGCGCCATCCCTCCCGTCCCCAAAAGAAAATACGGGATCAGCTTGCCGAGGAGGATTTCGCCCACTTTGACGGGCGTCGCGAGCAGCGCCTCCATCGTCCCTCGTTCCCATTCGCGCGCCATCACCATCGCCGTCAGGAGCGCTCCGATCAACGTCATGATGATCGCGATCAATCCCGGAACCAGAAAATCGCGGCTTTCGAGCTCGCTGTTGAACCAAACGCGATCCGAAATCAGCACCGGAACGGACGGATTTCCCCCCTCGTCGCGCGCCTTCGCAACCCGCCATTTCAGCCAAACGCCGTCGAGATAACCCGTCGAAAGCCGCGCCGTGTTGGCGTCGACTCCGTTGACCACGATTTGAATCGGCGCGATTCCGAAACGCCTTCGTCTGCCGAAATCGGATCGCAATCGAACGATCGCCGACACGCGTCGTTCGAGCATCGCGCGATCGGCGGCGATCATATCGGGAACGACGATCGGATCAAAATAAATCGATCGATAAAGCGCCGCGGTGAACGAAGCCGTGTCGGCCGAGGGTTCGTCGACGACGATCGCGATCGGAATGTGCTCGGCGTCGAGCGAAACGCCGTAGCCGAAGATGAACAGCAACACGACGGGGAGCGCGAACGCGATCGCCAGGCTGCTGGGATCGCGGACGATCTGCTTGAACTCCTTGCGAATCAGCCCGCGAAGCCTCATTCCGCCTGCGAAAAGCGGCCGAATTCCGCCGATTCGATCGCGCGTTCGATCGCTCACGACGCGCCTCCATTCGTCGGTGATTGTTCAATCAAGTTGATAAACGCTTCTTCCATCGTTAAAGCGGGACGATCGGCGGCCCCTCCCAGGCGTCGTATTTCGGCGGGCGAGCCGAGCGCCAGGATCGCTCCCGCGGCCATCACCGCGAGCCGGTCGCAATATTCGGCCTCCTCCATGAAGTGCGTCGTCACGAGCACCGTCACGTTTCGCTCGGACAATTCGTTGATCCTCCGCCAAAACTCGCGCCGCGCCGCGGGGTCGACCCCAGAAGTCGGCTCGTCGAGGAATAATATGCTCGGCTCATGCAACAAAGAACATCCAAGCGCGAGTCGTTGTTTAAATCCGAGCGGCAAAGTCGCGCTCATCGTATCCACGTAATCGAGCAATTCAAACTCCCGGAGCGCCCAGTCGATTCGCGCCGCGCGGCGGCGACCCCAAAGGCCGTACGCTCCGCCGAAGAAGTTGAGGTTCTGTTTAACGGTTAAATTGCCGTAAAGCGAAAATCGTTGCGACATATAACCCAATCGAGCCCGAGCCGCGGCCGCTGCGCGGCGGGCGTCGATCCCCGCGACCCTGAGCGATCCCGAACTCGCCGGCAAGAGCCCGCAAAGCATGCGAAACGTCGTCGATTTGCCCGCTCCGTTCGCTCCCAATAGGCCGAAAACCTCGCCGCGACGCACGTCGAACGTCACCCCTTTGACCGCGTAAAAATCGCCGAATCGGCGGCGAGCGTCGCGGACCTCGATCACCGCTTCGGCCGCGGTCGATGCCGATTCGTCCCGCGTTTGACGCGACGTTTCGGCGGTCCTCACGGTCGTAACAAGAGGATTCTTTAACGACATCATCCGCATAAAAGCATCTTCAAATCGCGGGTTCACTCGTTCGATCGAAGCCCCCTCGAACGCGGCGAGAGCCCGCGCGGGATCCGCCGAACGTTTGTCGTCAAGCACGACGCGGACCGAATCGCCTTGAATCACCGCGTCGATCACCCCTTCGACGCGAGCCGCCCGCGCCTGAATCGACCTCGGCTTCGCCCCCCGTGTCGCGATCGACCACGTTCCGCCGCGCATCGTCTCGCTGAACACGCTCGGCGAATCCTGGCCGAGCGATTCTCCCTCGTGAAGAATCACAACCTCGTTACAATGCTCGGCCTCGTCGAGATAAAGCGTGCTCACAAAAACACTCACTCCCTCGTCGCGCACCAGGCGATTGATGATCGCCCAGAGCTCGCGTCTTGAGACGGGATCGACCCCGACGGTCGGCTCGTCGAGCAATAAAAGCTCGGGCGATCGCATCAGGGCGCAAGCGAGCCCGAGTTTCTGTTTCATCCCTCCCGAAAGTCGTCCCGCGAGTCGGCGACCGAACGGAGCGAGCCCCGTCATTTGTGTGAGCTCGGCGTACCGAGCGGGGCGAGCCTTGTGAGGAACGAGTTGGAGATCGGCGTATAAATCGAGATTCTCATCGACGGTTAAATCTTCATACAAGCCGAATCGTTGGGGCATATAACCGACGATTTCTTGAACATCGGACGACGCCCTTGAAGCGTCGCGCCCCGCGACCAGGATCGATCCCTCGTCGGGAGCGAGCAATCCCGCGATCATACGTATCAGAGTCGTCTTCCCCGCTCCGTCGGGTCCGATCAACCCCGTGATTTCGCCGCGCCGGGCGCGCAAATCAACGCCGCGCAAAGCCTTTACGGCGCGTTTGCCCACCTGAAACGTCTTCCGCACGCCGCGGACTTCAAGAAGATATTCGACGGAATCCCCGGGGTTTATCGATTGAGAACGATTCCGCGACGCATCGGCGTTCGTCATGGCTCGCTCGATTTTTCGTGTTCAAGGCGCGCCGGCGCGGGAGCTTTGGCGTCGGTTTTTTCCGCCGCGGAAGGATTGTGATCGAGCTTTTCGGCGGGAACTTTGGCGTCGGTTTTTTCCGCCGCGGAAGGATTGTGATCGAGCTTTTCGGCGGGAGCTTTGGCGTCGGTTTTTTCCGCCGCGTCGGCTTTCTCTTCGAGCTTTTCGGCGGGAGCTTTGGCGTCGGTTTTTTCCGCCGCGTCGGCTTTCTCATCGTGCTTTTCGGCCGCTTTTTTCGGATCGTTATTTTCGCCGGCGGAAGCTTTCTCATCGTGCTTTTCGGCTGAATGATCTTTCGCTTCGGTTTGATTTTTGGCGTCTTGAGGGGCGTCGGGCTTTACCGCGGCGGGTCTTGGTTGATTGAGCGGGATTCGCACCGTCGCGGGCATGCCGAGCCGAAGCTCGTCGGCAAAGTTATTCACAAATACGCGAACTTGATACACAAGCCTCGTTCGCAATTGCGGTACTTCCACCGATTTTGGTGTGAATTCGGCGGTCGGCGAGATGAAGCCGATCCAGCCTTCGTATCGTTTGCCCGGATAACTGTCGGTTTCGATCTCGGCTTTCATTCCCAACGAGATCTTGCCGAGATCGGGCTCGGGGATATAGGCGCGCACCCAAACGGGGTCGGTGAGTGCGATCGTGAAGACGGGACGTTGCGGCGAAGCCATGTCGCCGGGCTCGAGCAATCGCTCCTGAATCACCCCTCGCGAAGGCGAATAAAGCGAAGCATCGGCCAATTCGATGCGCGTTAACGCCAGTTGCGCTTCAAGCGATTCGAGCGAGGCGCGCGCCTCGTCGATATCTTCGACGCGAGGCCCGTTGACGGCGAGATCGAGCAGCGCGAGCGCCGCGGCCAATTTCGCCTCGCCGGTCGCGAACGCTGCGCGGGCGTCGTCGGCGTCTTGCGCCGACGCGGCCCTGCTCGCCGCGAGTTTTTCGCGTCGAGCCGATGTCGTCCGCGCGTAATCGAGTTCGGCTTTCGCCAGCTCGACGTCGGCGCGCGCCTTGCGGATATCCTCGGGGCGCGTTCCGTTGACAAGCCGCAAAAGGATCTGTTTTTGCGCAGCGACCTGCGCCTCGGCGCGCGCCGCCGCGGCCTTGAGCCGTCTGGTATCGAGTTCGGCGAGCAACATTCCAGGCGTAACGAGATCTCCCTCCTTCACGAGCACGGTCTTGATCCGATCGCTTTCGTTGAACGAAAGCTGAACGTCGCGGATATCCACGTTTCCAAATAACGTGAGAACATCTTGATTGACCTGGGTCGTTTGCGATCGCCGCGATACGTAAACACCCGCCGCGGCGACGATCGCCGCGAGGATGAGCAAGCGCCACGCGATTCGAGCTTTTCCAGATTTCGGCGTCGGATCGACCGCGGATTGAGACATCGTCAAAGGGTCTCCAACCTGGAGCGCGACGGCCGGGTCGGTTCCCTTCGACCCCGGAGCGAACGAAGCGAGACGATCGTAAACGTCATGACGATCGATCCGTTACGGTACACGATTTCGGTCCGGGGGTCCACGCCGACGGCTCGAGCGAAAAGCTCGAACGACCCGAAGCGAAATCGATCTCGACCGATCGAAATACCGATCGCGCCGCGATCGACCGAAAATGCTTATATCCATAGCGCTAAGTAAGAGGCGTTCCGGAAAATCTCTCGAAACCCTATCGGCTCGATTTCACCGGTTTCGAGGCGGACGCACAAATAAAATAATCTATATTTAATATCTAGATATCAGTTATTTCTGATTGGGAGGGCGAACCTCCTGGTGAGCCTCTTCGCAAAATCCCCGATGAAACGGCGATGTTCTTCGCATGAAAAATTTATATATACTAATGCGGCTCACCAGGAGGTTCGCCCTCCCAATTTCGGGTTCGCCCTCCCAATTTTGGGTTCGCCCTCCCAATTTCGGGTTCGCCCTCCCGATTTCGGTACAGCCCACAAATCACGCCGAATTGA
>JAJYWB010000141.1 GCA_021791715.1 Planctomycetota bacterium
TTTGGGAGGGCGAACCTCCCGGTGAGCCTCTTTTGAAAATCCCTATTGAATAGTAGGTTATGATCGCATAGTATTTAGATCATATCAAGACGGCTCACCAGGAGGTTCGCCCTCCCAATTTTGCGTTCGCCCTCCCAATTTTGTCTTACCCCTCCCATTTTGCCCTCGACCCTCCCAATTTTGCCTTAGCCCTCCCAAATTTGCGTTCGCCCTCCCAATTTTGCGTTCGCCCTCGCATTTTTGTGTTCGCCGGCATCGGCGCGGTTTTTGGGGTTTCGGCCGCATAACACCAATTAGATCATTACATTTTACGCTAACCTCTATGCAATTAACCGCATTTCGGAGGATCGCCCTCCAGACGGATGACACATCGTGAAAACCCGCTGAATTTTCCGACTCCATTTCGAATTGTCGCTTAATAAGGTCGTTTCATCATCCGTTTCTCTTGTTCGGACGGCTTGTGAGTCCGCCGAAGAACCTCGGGTTCGACGACGGTTCTGTCG
This sequence comes from Planctomycetota bacterium, assembly GCA_021791715.1. Classification (GTDB taxonomy): domain Bacteria; phylum Planctomycetota; class Planctomycetia; order Isosphaerales; family Isosphaeraceae; genus JAKBCQ01. The sequence goes on from JAJYWB010000141.1 coordinate 504, forward strand.
GCGATCGTTTTGCCTTCGGCGAGATCGAGGATAAGCCGAACCGCGAGCTTCCCGGTCTGGATGATCTTACGATCGGCGATCGCCGACGCGATGCCGCGATCGATCAGGCTCTTAAATCGATCGAGCATGATAAATCCAATCGCGCTGTATTTGAATCTCGCGGGATCGTCGTCCTCGAGCGCAAGCGATCCCGTCAGTTTTTCGACGATAATGTTCGTTCCTTGATCCTCATCGGCGAAAACAAACGCCGCGTCGCGACGCTTCATAATGACCGGATCCAATGCGAGCTGCGCCGCATCGGCGAGCCCGTCGAAGTAGACGCGTTCGGCGATATTGACGTTCGCCTTTTTGATCGCGGCTTCGATCGCCGCCAATCGAGCGGAAGATTCCGCGTCTCCAGGGCGTCGAATCAACAAGATGCCGGGAGCGTTCGCGGGAAAACCAGCCTCTTTGGCGTCGTCTAACGCCGCCTTAAGGAGGGCGTCGGCGGTTTTCTCGTAACCTTCAAGAACGATTGCGGGAATCGGCTTGCCTTCGACCTTAACCGCGTGCGTGAGCGTTAATACCGCCGTTCCTTGATCCCTCGCGTATTCAAGCGCCTTCGCAAGCTCGGCCTCATGCTCGTCGGGAATCACGAGGATCCCCTTCACTCCGCGTTTGGAGCAATCGCGTACCAGATCGGCCTGAGCCGTCGGAGGATCGCCCGGCGACGGACGTTGGGAGACGAACGATTCGTGCTTCTTGCCGCTTTCAACCTGAATGATCCGCTCCCAAAGACGGTAATCAGGGGTGTCTTTGGCGGGAAGTATTAAGGCGATCTCCGACGATTTGCGATGCGATTGATAAAGCGACGCCGATGTCGCCGAATTCGCCTCGGCCTCGTCGACGGGAGGCAACGGAGGCGGCTCTGATGTCGAATCGCAACCGGAAATCAAAAACCATGAAAGAACAACAAGCGAACACGATACGATCCGACAAGCACTCCGCAACATGGACAAAATATCCCCCGTGATTTAATCGCGTCGGCCGGTTGTAGATAATCGACGATAACGAACAAAACCGTTCGACTCGAACTGATTATAATTACGATCACGGGTCGCGGGAAAGGGGCGGCGGATTCGTTCGAGCCGATCCCTTTTAATCGACCGAATCCGGAATCGATCGCGATCGACCGGAAACCGGACGCGTGCTCGGCGCTCCGAACTCGCCAAAAGCTCGACCCTTGTCGAGCTTTCGCCCCCCGACGATCTGGGAAACCGCTCGCCGCGGGCTCGCTAAAAGCTCGACCCTTGTCGAGCTTTCGCCCCCCGACGATCTGGGAAACCGCTCGCCGCGAGCTCGCGAAAAGATCGGGCCGGTGAAGCTTTAGCGGATCGCTCGTCGGGTTTCCGAGTTCATACCAACTCTCAGGCGCTTTCACGTTTATAATGGATATCGTGCAAACTTCGATAAAGCTGAGATCCCCGACGCAGCTCGTCCTCGGCGCCGACCGCCTCGACGGCCCCCGCGTTCATCAACACGATTCGGTCGGCGAATTGGAGCGTCGCCAAACTGTGAGTGATGAGGAACGTCGTGCGACCGCGTGCGAATTCCTCGATCGCCTTGCGGATCAAAGCCTCGTCCTTGATGTCGACCGCGGAGGTCGCCTCGTCGAGAATCAAAATGGCGGGATCGCGCAACATCGCCCGCGCCAGCGCGATCCGCTGCTTTTGCCCCCCCGACAACCCCTGGCCGCGATCGCCGACCCTCGTCTCATACCCCTCGGGAAACGACATAATGAATTGATGAGCATAAGCACGTTTCGCGGCGATCTCGATCTGTTTGCGATCCGCTCCGGGAGTGCCGTAGGCGATGTTCGCCGCGATCGTATCGTCGAATAGAACAATCTCTTGTGCGACCAGGCCGATTCTCGACCGTAAATCGCGCAGCTTGAGATCGCGAATGTCGCGTCCGTCGATCTTGATCGAACCCGAATGGACGTCCCAAAACCGCGGCAGCAGGCTCATCAACGTCGATTTGCCGCACCCGTTGGGTCCGACGATCGCGATCGTCTCGCCGTGGCGAACGCTGAGATTAAAGCCCTGAATCACGAGTTCACGCTCGTCGTAGCCGAACGTCACGTTTTCGAACTCGATCGATTGACGGTGCGAGGGGAGGGGGTGAGCCGAGGGTCGATCGACGACCGTCGGTTCGCGATCCATAAGCGCACAAATACGATCCGAAGCCGCGGCGGCGCGCTGAATCCTTGAATGTACGTTCGCGAGCTTGCGCACAGGGTCCGAGATTCCCGCGAGCATCGCGTACAACCCCAATAAATCGACGATCTCGGGAGGGGTCGAGGCGAGTTGAATCCGGAACAACCACAGATCCAAAAATGTCGAATGACGCAAGACGAGATAAGATCCCGACAACAGAGCGATCACGATCGTCAAAAACGACAAGAGTTCCAAAGCGGGATCCGAGAGAGCGTCGATCGTCGCGACGCGCACGCTCTTTTTATAAAGCTTTTTGGTTTCGTGGTAAAAGCGGATCCGCTCGCGCCGCTCCATCGTATAAGCCTTGACGACTTTGATCCCCTGGAACGATTCTTGCAAGATCTTGTAAATATTAGACATACTTTCAAGAGCTCGCCGCACCGCGCGTTTCATGATTTTGCCGGCGCGCACGGTCGTGATCGTCGAAAGCGGCACGAGAATCAGCGCCAGAAGCGTGAGCCTCCAGTTGAGCCAAAGCGCAACCGACAAACAACTTAAGATTCGCAGCGGTTCGCGAATCACCTTGGTGAGAAGCGTGTTCAGCCCCTGGCTCAACGAGTCCATGTCGTTGGTGAACCGAGCCATCAATTCGGCCGAACCTTGCTGATTGAAACTCGCGAGATCGAGCGCCAATGTTCGCCTAAAAAAGTGATTACGTATATCGAACAGACATAATTGCATAATATCGGCGACGAGGACTTCCTGAAAGAATTGGAACATCCCTTTGACGACGACTCCGAGAACGACGAGGAGCATGAGGAGCTTGAGCGTGCGGAAGCCGTCGGTCGGCAGGTATCGATCGACGAGCGGTTGCGCGTAGGCGTAACACCGTTTCCAGAAGAGCGCGTCGGCGCGTTCACCTCGAAGCGAAGTTACGCGACGTTTCATCCTCGCGGCGGCGTAAGCGGGATCTTTCACGCGATCGCGCGCCTGGTTGAGTTCGTTTTTTCGAGCCTCGGCGATCTCAAAGACGCGACGCTTCGAGTTCAGATCGAGTTTGCCGCGGGCGAGTTCTTTCTTCTCTTTGGGATCTTCAATCCCTAGCATATCGATCCGGCGCTCGATCTCTTCAATCTCGCCTCGAAGTCGCTGGTATTCGTCGCGAACCCGTTCGTAACGATTCTGGAGCGTTTTGTTTTTGATTCCGCGTTCTTCGACGAGCTGCGCGACGAAGACGTCTTCTTCAATCTGCGCATCGGCGACCGCGATCCGTTGATCGACCGCGGCGACCTGATCGGCCATCCACGTTCGACAATTCTCGTGATGCACGAGGATTTTTAAAAGCGGTAGCACCGCGCTGATGTTGGCGCCGAACATCGCGGCGACCATCATCGCGCACACGAAGGATAACCAGAATCGGCCGCGATACGGCCAAGCGTAACGAACAAGTCGAAAGAAATTTTTCATGACGGGGATTTACCGCGGACGGGCGCCGGCCTCCATGCCTCATCGGCCCGCCTCCTGCCGGCCGTGCTTCACGACGCGACCTTTTAACAACTCGCCTCAATCTCGGCAAGGCGCATTAAATCAGAAGCTCCGAGGGTTTTCATCGGCGGCGACGCCCCTCAAGCTCGAACTTTCACCGCGATCGTCGCCAAAGCGATTCAATCCCCTTGAAGCCGGTCGGCGAATGAGCACATTCCTGGAAAACGTAAACCGAGACGACGCGAGAACGAAAACGGTCGATTTGTACCGACGATTCCTTAATTTTCACGCTCGATACAATCCCCGAGCCCAAACGACTCGGTTCGATTCGCTTAAGGATTGAAATGAACGCCGGATCGAATCGAGGTCGCATCCCGCATCCCTCGAATTATGAGATTCGCCGTCGCATCTCGTTTGAATCGGAAAACGCCGAGCGCGGAACGAAACTCCCGGCGAGGGGGACGGTTCGGGACCGGCGATCAATCCGTGATCGACGATTCCGAAACCGTCCCCGCTCGCTTGATCAAACATGCGAATTGTCAAAGATCATCCCGGCCCGATCTCACGGTCGCCCGGGCTTTCGCGTTACGCCGATTCGGACCGCGTGATCGGCCGTTATCGGAAATAATTGAAAATCAATGGATAATGGATGTTTATTCCCGTTGATGAATGTGCGTTTCGAGCGAGATCGGATTGGAGCGACCGCCCACGTTTGCGAAGGCGGTATCTTGGGTGATCGGCTTTTGATCGGGAGTGAGCGCCGCATGGAATGGCGATCCCGTCCGTGTGGGCGAACTTGTCTGTGAGGGCGAACCGATCTGGGAGGGCGAACACGTCCGGGAGGGCGAACCGATCTGGGAGGGCGAACCGAAATGGGAGGGCGAACCTCCTGGTGAGCCATTTTCGTAAATGTTCGATTGTTGCGAAATCGAACTCGCCTGTGAGGGCGAACCGAAATGGGAGGGCGAACCGATCTGCGAGGGCGAACCGAAATGGGAGGGCGAACCTCCTGGTGAGCCATTTTCGTAAATGTTCGATTGTTGCGAAAGCGAACTCGCCTGCGA
>JAJYWB010000016.1 GCA_021791715.1 Planctomycetota bacterium
GTTCGTCCACCCAATTTCGCGTTCGCCCACCCAATTTCGCGTTCGCCCACCCAATTTCGCGTTCGCCCACCCAATTTCGCGTTCGCCCACCCAATTTCGCGTTCGCCCACCCAATTTCGCGTTCGCCCTCCCAATTTGGCGTTCGCCCACCCAATTTCGCGTTCGCCCTCCCAATTTGGCGTTCGCCCTTCCAATTTCGCGTTCGCCCACCCAATTTCGCGTTCGCCCTCAAATTCCCCCGAATATGTGGAATTCTTTTCGGATAGCCTCGAAGTTTCCGATCAGTCGCTTAAGCGGGCAAAATTTGATCAATCAAGTGTTCAAGATGTTTTTCAATCAATTGCGCGGTCTGACGGTACACGTGTCGATCGGCGCCGATCGGATCGTCGACGTCGTATCCCTCGGGATCGAGCAGGAAGACTCGGTCGATCGTATCGGGCGCCCGGCTTACGAGCGTGGAGTGGTGATCGCGAGTCATCGTGACGATCCGATCGGCGCGACGGATCAAATCGCGATCGACTTGTCGGCTCGAATGGCTTGCGAGCGAAGCGCCGCGTTCGCGGACGATTTCGACCGCCTCGCGCGCCGCGGGACGTCCGGGTGAGGCCGCGAGTCCCGCCGATTCAATCAAAAATCCACGTGTCGGCAGTTCTTCAACCGAACAACCGAGCCGTTTGGCTAAAAGCGCTTTGCAAAGCGCCTCGGCCATCGGGCTTCGGCACGTGTTCCCGGTGCACACGAAAAGTACGAGAGTGCTCGCTAGACGAGCGATCTCTTGTTCCGAAACGACTCCTTCGCGCTCGATCGTCCAGCCGTCGCCTTCGATCAAAACCGATGTCGAGCGTCCTTTTCGAGTTGAAACGCCGTCGTCGATCAGCATCCGCAGCCAATCGCCGTCGACGAGACCCGCGGCGGTCTCGCCGGCGGTTTCCATCAAAACGACCGGACCCGGCGTTAAATCAAGAATCTCGCCGATCAAATCATGTTCTGGAATGACGAACCCAAACGTTTTTGTTTCGCTTAAGAGTTCAATCGTTTCGGGTGAGAGACGAGTGAAGAGGCCTTGATCGGGCCGCGCCGGGAATCGTAGCACGACGGGGCCCGGCCAGGCTCGCCGCGCGAGTCTTGAGCACGCGACCGATCGATCGGGGATCCAATCGGCGAGTTCGCCGTGCCCTCGAAGCGCGATCATCGCGGCGCCGAGCGAGCCTTCTCGCCTCGCTTCGCGGAGCCGGGCGATCGCGGTTGGGCGCGTTCCGCTCGCCGCGGCGACGTAGACGGTTTCGGTCGGCAAGCCGAGGATTTCTCCCTGAGCCAGGCAAGCGACGGCTTGATGCACGACATCGCGTGGGTCGTCCGCCGCGGCCAGATCGATCCGCTCCGGAGTTTTTCGAGGAGCGTTATTCATGAATCGGAGACATCCTCTATTTAATGAATCGGTGGGCGAACGTCTTGGATCGATCGCTCATGAGGTTAATCTATGCCTTAACGACGAACGGGGTCAACCGAAACGCGCCGTTCGCGATTCGGTCGACCCGTGTCGTTTGGTCGTTCGAGCGTGTCGATTACGCGGGAACCGGCTGTTCGGCGACGCCGCGAGAATATTCGGCGGAACGATCCGAGCCGATCGTTCGCCGTCGAGCGAACCAGTTGAGCGGATTGAGAGCCCTCATGTAACGGTCGAGTTCGTCCGTCGTCAAAAAGACGACATATGTAGCGACGCACAATTCACCGAAAATCGGGATGTGGATCGTGAGGACGATTCCGAAGTGCAAGAGGACGCCGAAAATCATCACCCAAAACCGCGCCGAGCGAGACCAGAGTAAAAAGACGAGCGCGAATTCGCCGACGATCGTCAGATATGTGGCGATATTTACAAGCCAGACGACGTCGATCAAACCCCAGTCGAATCGCCTGATCTCTTCATTATTAATGACATAATGAAGCGCCGTTCCATTTTGCCAGGTCACTCCGCCGAGCTTGAGGAACGCGGTGGTGAAATAGACGACCGAAAGTTGCACCTGGATCAGCCGGATCGACCACGCGGGGACGATCGGCTCGACGAACGCCGCGCCGCCGCGACGAAGCGCCTCGCGTCGCGCGTCGAGCGAATACGCCGCTCCGCACGGGCTCAACATCAGGTAAAACGCGGTGACGACGAGGTAAACATCCGCGCCGTTGATCGAGCATAAATTATGATGGTGGATCATCAACATCATAAAATAAGATATCACGCTCATGATTCTGGTGCGCCATCCCACCATAAACAGGGTGAGGGCGACCGCGGTCGCCGCGAAGAAGACGCGGACGAAGAGGGGGTCGGAGTAGTAATTGAGGATCGAGAAGCGGAGCGGCCCCGCGATATCCATCGAATCAAAGCCGCGCTGCATTCCTTTGTTCGTCAGCCAGTAATCGAAATCGGTGGTGAGAACGAGCAAATTAAACAGTGCGATCGCGCAGAAGAGGATGCGATACACCCCCAGGGGGCGCGCCGAAACTTTGGTGAACCAAAAACGGTTCCAGTCATGAACGATCCTCATTGCATGACCTCCTTGAGGCTGGGGAAGCGATATCGTTCGAGCGTTTTAAAAGTTGTTCCCCCCAGCGGATCGGCGAGTTCGCCCGGTTCGGGGATCGGTTTGAGTCGGAAACGGAGTTCGGCGTCGACCGGGAACGAATCGGCGGGAATGTTCAATTCGCGAACCGCGTGGCGTACGCCGCATTGCTTGAGCGCCTTCGTATCAGGCTCGCCGAAATTGTGCATGTGCTTGGAATAACGGAATTTCCAGAACGCTTCGCCGACGGGCATTCCGGCGATCTTGGGGAAATCGAACTCGTGCAGCAATCCCTTGTTGTCGCGGACGACGACCTCGGCCCAGGTGACCTCGGAGGGGGGATTGGGAGCGAACATTCCCCACGCCTGCCACAAGCCGAGCGGCATGAAATAGTATTTGTATGCTTCAACCGTCACGATCCGCAGCCTGCAACGGGGGATATTCCAGATGAAGAGCCCCGCCAGGTGAACGAGTAACAGCAGCGAAATCAAAGCGCGTTTCCAGCGCCACGATCGATCCATGCCTCCTCCTTCCCGATCGCGGCGACGCGCGTCCCTTCCCCTAGCGCGATCGATGCGTTCGTCGATCGCTCCGCTCGGGTCGGAACCGCGTCGGTCGTTTCGGGGTTGAACTTGAATCGAAACCTAATGGAGGTTGAAATTCGCGTCAATCCCGGTTTTTTCGTGGGGTTGAAGTGACGGAGGTGAAAGACGCGACGACGATTCCGAGCGGCCGCCGGATCGACGCTTTGAAAACCGAACCTTCCCGCCGAATATCGAACGGAACCCGGAATTCCGGATCGATTTCATCGACTCTTCGGTTTTTCGATCCGAAGGAAAGCGCGCCGAGAACAACTGGTAATCGATTGTTTAATTTCTTGTATCTTTGAGTTTTTTCAGGACGGGCGAACCCCAGTATTCGGTCGGCGTGTAGCTCCAATCTTTAAGCATCCTGGGAGTCGCCTCGGTATGGAAACACCACGCGGTCCAACTCCATCCGTGAGCGTCGATATAGTTGAGAACCTTGGGACCCCATTTAAAAGGATCTTCATGTTTAGGATCGGGCTCGCAACCGACCTCGCCGACGAACACCGGGTATTTAGCGGCTACGCTTCCCACCATCGTGTCCCAATCTTTTTTCCATGGGTAAATATGTGTAGCGTAAATCACCCCCCTCCCCTTGGGGTCGGCGAGAGCGTAACCCGAGGCGACGCCGCGGAGGTCGTAAGACCAATCGAGCCCTCCCGCCACGACGACGTTCTTCGCTCCCGTCTCGCGAACCGTTTCGAGCAAACGCTGTAAACCGACGGCGCGGTACGCGAGCGTTTCCTTCGTTTTGGAGTCGGTTTCGGTGATGTCGCCGCCGTTTTTCCAGACGTCCCATGAGACTTGAAACGGTTCGTTATATAAATCGAAGATGACGGCGGGATGGTTCGCGTAGCGTCGCGCCGCGTCTTTCCAGAATTCGAGACTGTGTTCGTCGGGCATTTTGTGTTGGCCGATGTTTTTTCCCCAAACTCCGGCGTCGGACCAATGAAGGTCGAGGATCACATAACCTGCGTGTTCATTTGCAATTCGGACGATCAGATCGACGATCGAGCGATAACGCTCGGCGGGATCTTCGTCTTGATTCGGCGTTTTGCCGAACCAGCGATCCTGGCAAACGGGAATCCGCACGACGTTCGCTTTCCAATCTTCAAATGCAACACGCGTCGATTCGATGATGTGATCGCCGTCGTTTCGCCATTCGAGGCTGGGAATATTAACGCCTTGCAGCCTCACGGGACGGCCGGCGGAATCAATAAATCCGCGACGGTCGATATGAAGCTCGGCCGAAGTTTTGGCGCCTCCCGCTTTCGATTTGGCGTTTTTGGCGGATTGTCCCGCGGTTTTCGCGTTCTTCGATTTCTTTGTGGAGTCGGTTCGGGGGGAATTCTTGGATTGCGCCGCGCTCTCGCTCTGTTCATACAACTCGGTCGACGCCGGGCCCGGCGCGATCACCGCGGTCAGGCTGAAAATCCCCAGCCAAACGACGGTCGCGATCGGATTACGTTGACGACACATCGGTCGATCTCCGCCTGGAAACTGTTGATGCTCGCTCCATGATGTTAAGTGAGCTTAGCATGATTCCTTCCGCCAAGCGAATAAAATCAGAAAAAATTTCCCAATCTTCCTAGATTACGCAATGCTCCCAAAGCGACTCTTGTTACAACGAGCGGTCGTTTCTTCTCGGCCGATCAATCAATCGGCGCGCATGATTACGGTATCGAGTGAAGCGACGGGTGATTTTCCCAATTTGGTGTGCGAGATCGGAAAATTCGACGAAAATTCAAGCGAGGGGAAGAAAATGTCGATAACTGATCTGGTACTCCACGTCCACAGTTTGTAAACAGGGGCCATCCGCGGTGAACGCGACGCCCGACGATCGCCTTTTGGGCCTAATCACGACGATTGAGCCCAGGCGTGCCAGGGACGGCGCGGATCACGACGGATCGCGACGCGGTGAGAATCGGTCGTTCGCAAGGGCGTTCGCGCCCGGACGAACGTCGTTTCCTGTCGGTCGCGGTTTGAGGTCCGTCATGACGACGGATCACTGGGTCCTCAATGCGAGGCCCGCCCAAGGAAGGGTCGGGGCGTTCCTTTCCCGACGCGATTCTCATCATCCGCTCTCGCTCGCACCTGCTCTTGTGGCGAGTCCCCCCGATCTCGGGGCCGACGCCATGATCCGCGCTCGCCGCGGTATTCGCGCCGGTACGCATGATAGGGCTCTCGAAGGGTCGTCGATCGCCGATCGTTCGCAACTCGCGAACGTCGACTTTGCGACGGCTGGAATCGGTCCCCGTGTCGCTCGCTCTTGGCCGCGATGCGACACGCCTCCCCGACGCAAAGGAGTCCCTCCGCAATGAACCTCCCCGCCGTCTTCTTGGCCGTGATCGCGGCGCACGCTCAGGTTCAATCGTCGACCGCCCCCGTCATCCTCGACTTTCAAGCGTCGTGGTGCGGACCGTGCCGACAAATGAAACCGCGCGTGCAAGAGCTGATCCGTAAACATTACCCGGTACGAGAAGTCGATATCGACCAAGATCCAGAAACGGCGAGAAAATATCACGTTCAACAAGTTCCTACGTTTGTTATCATTGATTCGAAAGGCGTCGAACTCGAGCGAACCGCGGGGCTTCAACCCGCCGCCCAACTTGAACGTTTATACCTCAAGGCCAAGGCCGAACTCGCCGCGAGTCGATCGCGCGGAACCGACCGCTCTCGCGCCGAATCGAATCGATTCGAGGATGAACCCGACGATCGCTCTCCCGCCTACGACGATCTCGATCGCCGCTCCCCCGCCTCCGATCGAACCCCCGCCGATCCTCAAACCGACGATCCGGGCGTTCCCGAGAATCATCGTGTTCGGGGGCGGATCGACGACGAAGATCAAGCCAAAAACGCCAAAAAACAAGTTGAAGAACGACGCCGACCCAATCCCGACCCCTGGCAAACCGTCGTTCGAATCAAAGTACACGGCGCGGGGCTGATCGGCTTCGGCTCAGGAACCGTCGTCGCGAGCGACGAAAACGAATCTCTTATTTTGACGTGTTCGCATATCTTCCATATCGAGAATTCCAAAAAACAGCCGGCGCCGGCGCGTTTTCCGCGCAAGGTGACGGTCGATCTTTTCGACGGCAGGCTCGCTTCCGAGAATCCCGCGGTCGTCCGATGCGTCGAGCGCGATCTGACCGCCGAGGTGATCGATTACGACCACGATCTCGATCTTGGCCTGATTCGAATTCGACCCGGCAAGCGGCTTCCCGCGGCGAAGGTCGTTCCGCCGCGTTGGCGGCCCGATCAAGGAATGAGCATGGTGACCGTCGGTTGCTCAGAAGGGCACGACGCGACCGCGTGGAGCACGGTGATCACAAATCCACGCACGGGAAATGTCGTCCAAGGGCATCATTATTATAGCGCGATTGAATGCGCTCATGCGCCTCGGCAGGGACGATCGGGCGGAGGTCTATTCACCGACGACGGTTATATCGCGGGAGTGTGCAATTTCGCCTACGCCGATCCCGGTTATCCCCGCGGACTCTACGCGGCGCCGATCTCGCTTTATAAGTTCCTCGATCGCAATGAGCTAACCGCGCTTTACGATCCCAAACCCGAGCGATCGAACGATGCTTTGCTCGCGAGTCGAGGTCGATCAGGGGGGCGGAACGATATCGTGACGAGGGGACAATCTCCTGAAAACGATTCAACGGATCCCGATCGCATCACGATTCCTCCCCCCGAACTCGCGGGGATTCGATCGGGCTTCTCTCAAACACGCAAGCCGATCACAAGGCGTACCGGCTGGCGTCCCGTCGAACGCGAAAACGACCTCGATCGCGGCGCCGTCGGTGAACAAGAGACGACACGAAGGGCCGAGAAGCCGATCCCCGAGGACGGTTCGAATTCCGGGGTGAAATTTCATCCCGTCGCCGCCGATTTCAACGACGACGATACGATCGCCAAGCCGACTCGGGACGACTCGGAGCGAGCCGAAACCGGGCCGGTCGCGACGAGCCGATCACAAGCTCCAGGCTCGCACTGGCAAGCGGTTCGTCCTTAAAATCAATGCCCAAGTCGTTCCCCCCCCTACTCCGTTCTCTCGCCCGTTCGATTTGATCGGAGTTGAAGCGAAGCCTTCGTTCGATTCGAAGGCTTGTGGAATTCCATTTGGTTCAAATAATTTCTTAAACGATCATTTGACGATCTTTGAACCGGATTTCCTCCCGGTCGGCGTTCAACAGAATCTTGTTCGTTCGATTCGGCGGTCTTGACGAAGCGAATCTCCCTTCTAGAACAAGCTTAATTGAATCTTCGCGTTTCGTCGGACGGAGGAGTCGAATCGTTATGCGTGGTCGGTCGGTCGTGATCGTCGGTGCGGGCCCCGGGGGATTGGCGAGCGCGCTTTTGCTCCGATCGCTTGGGTTTCGGGTTACACTGCTTGAGCGGAAAGACAAGGTCGGCGGTCGGACGTCGACGATCGAGCGGGAAGGCTTTCGGTTCGATCTGGGACCGACCTTTTTTTTGTATCCCCAGGTGTTGGAATCGATTTTCGCCGCGGTCGGCAAACGGCTCGACGACGAGATCGAACTCGTCCGGCTCGATCCGCAATACCGGCTGATCTTCGGCGCTGGAGGCGAACTTCCGGCCACGCCTCGCGTCGAACGGATGGAGGCGGCGATCGCCGCGCTCTCTCCCGCCGATTCGCTTCGATTTCGCGATTTCTTAAATGATAACCGCGAAAAAATGAAGAGATTTCAAAGCGTTCTTGAACGACCTTTCCTCGGCTGGCGCGACGTTCTCTCTCCCGATTTGATCAAAATGTTGCCGTTGTTGCGTCCGTGGCTTTCGCTCGACGGCGAGCTTTCGCGTTATTTTCGCGACCCGCGGGTTCGGCTCGCACTCACGTTCCAGTCAAAATATTTAGGGATGTCTCCTTTTAATTGTCCTAGTTTGTTTTCGATACTTTCGTTTTTGGAATACGAATACGGCGTGTTTCATCCGATCGGCGGTTGCGGAGCGGTGAGCGAAACGATGGCGCGGATCGCTCGCGAGGCCGGGGTCGACGTTCGATTGGGGGAGGACGTCGAGGAGATTCTCTTTGAAGGACGACGAGCCCGCGGCGTTCGGACTCGCTCGGGCGAATACGCGTGCGACGCTCTCGTGATCAACGCCGATTTCGCCGGAGCGATGAATCGTCTCGTCCCCGATTCGCTCCGCGCTCGCTGGACCGATCGGAAGATCGCCCGCAAGAAATTTTCTTGCTCGACCTTCATGATGTATCTGGGTGTGAAAGGGCTTTACGATCATCTTGATCATCATACGATTTATCTGACTGAGAATTACGAGCGAAACCTCGAAGAGATCGAACGAACCCACGTTCTCTCGCGAGATCCGTCGTTTTACGTCCAAAACGCGTGCGTCACCGATCCCTCTCTCGCACCAAGAGGTATGAGCACGCTTTACGTTCTGGTTCCCGTTTCGCATCGGCACAAAAATATCGACTGGAAGGTCGAGGCGCCCGCGTATCGCGAACTCGTTCTCGACCGGCTGGGCAAGATCGGTCTCGGCGACGTACGCTCGCGTATCGTGTATGAGCGTATGATTACTCCGGCGGATTGGGAGGGGGATTTCAATATTTATCGAGGCGCGACGTTCAATCTGGCGCATAATCTGGGTCAGATGCTTCATCTTCGCCCTCGTAATCGCTTCGAGGATCTCGACGGCGTTTATCTCGTCGGCGGCGGGACGCATCCGGGCAGCGGTTTGCCCGTGATCTTCGAGTCGGCGCGGATCACGTCGAGGCTGCTCGCGAACGACCTGGGAGCGACGGTCGATTGGGCCGAGGTCGCCCCCGCGCCGATTCCCGAACCGACATTCGCCGAGGTCGCTTGATATGTCTTCTTTGCTTGCGAAAGCCGATCGACAAATATCGACCGATTCGACGTGCGACGAGGCTACTCGGAACCGTTCGGTCGCCGTTGTCGGGGAAGATTCGATTCGCGAACGATTGATCATCGCTCGAGAAGCGCGGAAACGTTGGGAACGGCTATCGATCGGTGAACGCGTCGGTTTTCTCCCCGAGTTCCGCCGTCGAATCGTCGATCGAGCCGCCGAACTCGCTCAATCGACTCTTGTTCGATGCCGGTCGACCCGCGCCGAGAAGGTCGTCGCCGAGGTCGTCCCGCTTGTCGAGGCGTGCGAATATCTCGAAAAATCCGCCGCGAAAGTGCTCGCTCCGCGACGGCTCGGAGCTCGAGGTCGACCCCTCTGGCTCATGGGGGTTACAAGCGTCGTCGAGCGCGTCCCGCTCGGCGTCGTTCTGATCGTCGCGCCTTCAAATTATCCTTTGATGCTCGCGGGAATTCAGGCGCTCCAGGCGATCGTCGCCGGCGACGCGGTGATCTGGAAACCGGGCGAGGGAGGAACGAAGTCGGCGCTTTTATTCGCCGAAATCGCGCGTTCCGCGGGGCTCGACCCCGATTTACTAATCGTCACCGATGAAACCGTCGATTCGGCCAAACGTGCGATCGAAGCCGGCGTGGATAAAGTGATCTTTACGGGTTCGGCGAATTCGGGACGAGCGATTCTCGCGTCGCTCGCGCCCAGGCTAACGCCCGCGACGCTCGAGCTTTCGGGATGCGACGCGTGTTTTATCCTCGCCGACGCCGATCTCGACCTTGTCTCCAAATCGCTCGCGTTCGGGCTTCGTTTCAACGGCAGCGAAACCTGCATCGCACCCCGTCGAGTGTTCGTACATCGCTCACGCGCCGACGAACTTGAATCCAAACTCAAACGAGCGATCGTCGACGTACCAAATTATACATACGAAGGTATAAACAAAATAAACGCGATTCGAATGTTGGACGATGCGATCTCGGGGGGCGCCCGCGTCGTCGCGGGAGCGATTCATCAAGGCAATAATACCAATATATCGCCATCAATCGAAACTCCGTTGATTCTCGCCGACGTCGACCCGCGTTGCGAACTGATGCGTTCCGATCTTTTTATGCCGTGGATGACGATCGTTCGATACGACTCGGTTCGAGAAGCTCTCGACGCCGATTCGATCTGTCCATATGCGCTCGGGGCTTCGATTTTCGGCGACGAAAACGAGGCTCGAGAGCTCGCTCGCGAGCTTCGCGCGGGGTCGATCGTGATTAACGATTTGATCACGCCCACGGCCGATCCCAGGCTTCCGTTCGGCGGATTCGGTTCGAGCGGATTCGGTTCAACCCGAGGCGCCGAGGGTTTGCTCGATCTGACCGCGGCCCGCGTCGTTTCGACCTCGCGCGCCCGGTTTAAACCGCACCTCGATCCCGTGAGAGAGGTCGACGAAGCTTTAATTACTTCCTACCTGCATTTGAAACACGGACATAAGAGCGGCTTCTTGCGTTCGCTCCGGTCCTTGTTGCACGCCGCCCGCGAGCGGCGAATTGAATCCACGCGGACCGGTTCATGATTCGATTAAATAATATGGAGAATTTGAATATGTCGGCGCGTACAGGAAGAATCGGGATCGTCGGAGGCGGGCTCGGCGGGTTGGCTTCGGCCGTGGTGCTCGCCGCTCGGGGTTACGACGTAACCTTGTGGGATAAAAACGCGTGGTTGGGAGGCAAGGCGGCGATCCTTGAGGAGGGAGGATATCGGTTCGACATGGGGCCGACGATCCTCTTGATGCCTTCGGTTCTCAAACGAATCTTCGCCGAAGCGGGGCTCGAATTAAGCGATCGGCTCGATTTAATCCCGCTCGATCCTCAATGGCGCTCGTTTTTCTCCGACGGTTCCACGCTCGATTTGCACGCCGATATCGCGGCGATGAAGCGCGAACTCAAGGCGTTCGCACCCGAGTCTTCGGCCGCCGAGGGATACGCGTCGTTCCTCGAACTTTCGGACCGGTTGAGAAAAATTTCCGATAAATTTTTCTTCTGGCGGCCGATCGGTTCCGTTATGGACATGTTTGATCCAAAAACGACCTTTCAGGCGTCGATGTTGGCCGACGTGCTGCGGATGCGGCCCTGGTCGACCGTCGCCGCGACGGTTCGATCGTTCGTTTCCGAACCTCGCGTGGCGCAAATGCTTGATCATTTCACGCAATATGTCGGTTCGGCGCCCGATCTCTCTCCCGCGATCCTCTGCTCGATCGCGCAGATGCAAACGGGCGAGGGCGTCTGGTATCCCAAAGGAGGAACCCGCGCCGTCCCGCTGGCGTTGCTCGAACTCGCGAGGGAACTCGGTGTCGAGATTCATTCGAATACTCTGATCCGTAAAATCTTGATCGATGAATCGACAAGGCGCGCGGCGGGAGTTGAAACCGCCGAGGGGGAACGGATCGAACTCGCCGCGGTCGTCTCCAACGCCGACTCGGTCCGCACGCATCGCGAGCTGCTTCCCGAGAAGATCGCTCGACCGTTTCTCCGCCGCCGCGGCTACGAGCCCGCGTGCTCGGGCGTCGTCTTGTACCTGGGTTTAAGTAAACGTTATGAACACCTGTTGCATCACAATTTTGTTTTTTCCTCCGATCCGCACGCCGAATTTCGAGCGATTTACGATCGAGGCGAGCCCGCGGCCGATCCCACGTGCTACTTGTGCGCTCCCGCGGCGACGGAGCCCGAAGTCGCTCCCGAGGGAGGCGAGGCGTTGTACGTTCTGGTTCATACTCCTTATTTGCGGCGGGGACACGATTGGAACGAGATGTTCCCAAGATATCGTGATGTCATTATTGATAAACTGAAACGGCACGGCGGGATGGCCGACATCGAGGAACGGATTCGTGTCGAGCGATATCTAACGCCCGAGGATATTCACCGACGTTATGGAGTTCTTGACGGAGCGATTTACGGATTGGCGAGCCACGGGCGTTGGGGCGGGGCGTTCAAGCCCGTGAACCGCAGTCCCGACGTTTCCGGGCTTTATCTCGCCGGGGGCTCGGCGCATCCGGGACCTGGGATGCCGCCTTCGCTGATGTCGGGCTGGATCGCCGCCGACGCGCTCGCACGCGACGCGATCGTCGCTCCCGCTCGCGATCGTGCGGTTCGACAAGTTCAAACCGTCTGATTCGAGGTGTGCGAGCATGAATCGCCTTGCCGAAGTCGAAACAGGTTCGGTCGATCGCGCCGCCGACGATCTTCCTCGTAAGCGATCGGCTCGTTTATACCATTATTTCTTCCTCTATGTACGCCATTACTTATCCAAACGCTTGCACGCGGTACGGATCGCGCGCGAGGATTCGATACCCGTGATTCCTCCAGGCCCGCTCGTCGTCGTTCTCAACCATCCGTCGTGGTGGGATCCGTTGATCGGGTTTATGATCGCCGATCTCATCCCCGATCGCGAGCATTACGCGCCGATTGATTCGCATGCTCTTACGAAATACCGATTTTTCGAACGCCTCGGTTTCTTCGGGGTCGAACCGCGATCGATTCGTGGAACGCGAGCGTTTCTCCGAATTTCCGAGTCGATCTTCGCGCCGGGGCGGCCCGAATCGGCGATCTGGATCACGGCGCAGGGGACATTTGTCGATCCAAGGGCTCGCCCTGTGACGATTCGTCCCGGCGTATCTCGACTCGCCTCCCGGCTCGATCGGGGGACGATTCTTCCGCTCGCGCTCGAACTGACGTTCTGGAATGAGCGGTCGCCCGAGGCGCTCGCTCGATTCGGCAAGCCGATCTCGATCGTTCCTGGAATTTCGGCCGACGAATATCAACATACGATCGAAGCCGAACTCGAAGCCGCGCTCGATTCGCTCGCGCGAGATTCGATCTCGAGAGATCCCGCACGATTCAAAATCCTTCTCAAAGGTCGTTCGGGAGTCGGCGGAATCTACGACATTTGGCGCCGCTTGAAAGCATGGATCGCCCTCGAGCGTTTTCGTCCCGAACACGGATCGGAAATCGGCGAATCCTAAAATAGAAAAATATATGCTTGTTGATATTGTTTCAACTCTGGCGTTTCTGTTCGCTCTCATCCCGACGCTGTTGTTTCTGGCGAATCTTCGGCTGTATCGGCCGCCCGGTTTCGCCGGAGGGTCGGCGGCGAGCGATCGATCCACTAGTGATAATCAATATAATCATAATGAAAAAGCAATCGATCAGCCGTCGGTTTCGATTCTGATTCCCGCGCGGAACGAGGAGGGGGCGATCGGCGCCGCGATTGAGGCGGCGCTCGCGAGCCGGGGGATCGATTTTGAGATCATCGTGCTCGACGATCACTCAACCGACGCGACGGCTGAGATCGTCGCTCGATATCACGACCGAGACCCGCGCGTCAGGCTCGCGAAAGGTCCCGAACTTCCTCGCGGTTGGTGCGGCAAACAGCACGCTTGTTCGATCCTGGCGAGCCTCGCCGAACGTCCCCTGCTCCTCTTCCTCGACGCCGACGTTCGCCTGGAGCCCGACGGAGTCGCTCGGGCCGTTTCGTTTCTGCGAGAATCGCACGCCGATCTCGTCAGCGGGGTTCCTCGACAAATTACGATCGGATTGCTTGAGAAGATGCTTATTCCTTTAATACATTTTGTCTTGTTGGGATTTTTACCGATCGCGCGGATGCGGAGGAGTCGAAGCCCCGCGTACGCCGCAGGGTGCGGACAATTGTTTTTGACCGGACGATCGGCTTATGCGCAATCGGGCGGGCATTCGATGATTCGTTCGTCGCTCCACGACGGGATAACGTTGCCCCGCGCCTACCGACGCTCGGGGCTCTCGACCGACCTGTTCGACGCGACCGAGATCGCATCGTGCCGGATGTACGCTAGCGCCGCCGAGGTTTGGCGCGGGCTCGCCAAGAACGCGACCGAGGGACTCGGCGCGCCGAATCGAATTGTACCCATATCAATCCTATTAATCGGTGGGCAAGTCGTCCCGTTCGTCTTGGCTTTGTTTTGGCCGTTTCTTGATTCGACATCGCGGACGGCGACGGTCGCGGGGATTTCGCTCGCGTGGACGCCTCGATTGCTCTCGACGATTCGGTTTCGTCAGTCGCCGCTCGGCGCTTTGCTTCACGCCCCCGCGGTTGCGATCCTCGTTTTGATTCAATGGTATGCGCTCGTTCGCCGGCTGCGCAAAGCGCCTTCAAACTGGCGCGGCAGGCCGTACGTTCCGGGAGATGCGGACGAGCCGGCGAGCGACGCGATCCAATCGATTTCTATTTGAGTCGTTGAGTTGTATAATTAAATAGAAATAATTATGTTTCGATTGATCGAGATTGGATCGTCCGATCGACTTTCATTTTATGAACGGTCTATTCCGAACAAGCCGATTTGGTTATTATAAAAAGGGAGAAATGCGTCGTCGCGATCCGATACAGCCGTTTTTCTGGATCGCCGGCGATCCGAATGGTAAACTTCGAGCGTATCATGGGGCGATTTCATCTCAAACAGAAGGATTGAATTTCAGGGGATCGGCCTTTGCCCAGGATCGTTCGTCCGATGAAATCGGGTCGCGATAATCTTCCCCGAGTCGGTAGCGAATGAAAATGTCTTGGAGTACGCGTACCTCCCGATCGAAATTCCGATATCGACCTGGATTCGAGGGGAAATGTGCTTCTGAATCGGAAGGGGATGTCGGTCTCGGAGGATTGGAGAAATCTTCCCGGACATTTGATCCCTGAAGAACTCGATGACGGCCGGAATAATGCGAGAGGGAAAGGGATGAGAGTTTACGTTCACGGATCGGGCCGATTTGAAGAGATGAACGTTACGGAGCAATTGACGATGTTTTTGAAGGAGGGTTCGCGATCGAACGGAGTGGTCGCACCCGTCGAATCGAGCGATTTGCAACGATTTCAAGCGAATTTAGCCGCTACGCGATCGGATTGGTTTATCGACGAGAATTAAAACGATGGAATCATTTACGCCGATTATTAATTCGGAATACAAAAGATACGCGGAGCTGCTGCTTCGACATCATTACATTTTATGCGCCGGTATTGAGGAAAGTGAGGAAATCGAATCGATCGAGGATGAGATGGCGGCTATCTGGGACCGACTCGACGAAATTCAGCGCGCAAGCCTCGCCGGGCTCGGCTCGGATCAGAATTGGGTGCGTCGCAACGGCGAGCCTGCGCCGAACGCGAGGAAACGTGAGGAAGTTACCGAGCAAGAGAAGCGATCGCTTGACAGATCGATTCAATCTCATGATTGGCATTCCTGCTTATATTATATTAGGATTTGTCAATCGTGGTATTCTAAGGATTCTTTGGCGACAATTCGATCGGTCGCATGGATGAATCTCGGATTACCTGAAATCGCGACTCCTTTTTTGGATTTTGCCGCCAAACTTCAACCAAAGGACGGGATCATCTTGTTTCAGTCGCTGGCGAACACGTTACGATTTCATCCAAAAGACGCTCTGGAGAGAGCCGGGAAAATCGTCGAGCAACCCGATCATCATCCGATCTTGGCCGTCGTTTTCTCAATTTTAATTCTGGCGGCAAAAAATACAAGTGTTCTTTCAGAGCGTGATATTCTATCACTCAGAAATAAATTAAAATCATCACTTGTAAGATTAAAGATTGAATCACCCGACAATCCAGAATTGGTCATAATTTTTCAATTTGCGGGAGATTGTTACGTCGCGCTTGATCAAATCTACGAAGCGATTCAATGCTACGAAAAAGGATTGTCGATCGAGCCGGAGAACACGCAGTTATTGTTCGCGAGAAGCGTTCTTCTGTCGAGGATTAATCTCGGATGATTCTGTGGAATCGTTTTCGCGAGCGATTGAACCGGGAGCGGATGACGCAAAAACATATTTATTACTAGCTACATATGACATAAGAAACAGAGATTTTAAGAAGAGCTTGGATTATTGCGAGAGAGGATTGGCGAAGGCTTAATCCGATCCAAACGTTTCTAGCCTTATCAAATCGAGGCTTCTCGAAATCTACGCGATATGCAAGTGCGAATCGTCATTCCCTGATCAAGACGTGGAATCCCTTTTCCGGCAAGCGATTGATCTTGATCCGCTCGAACCTCGGATCGCGAACAATCTTCAAGTATTTCTTTCGACTCGATCGAATCACTCGAAGACCAATTGGCAGGATAATCATGTCGATCCGATTAAGAGACTTCATCCTTCGGCGTTCTTAAACGATCCTCCTTTTTCTCAACTTTATCAAGATATGCATAGATTATTATCACTGACTGCCGTTTAGTCTAATATCAGAATATTCTTAATATTATTAATATAATGTTATCAAAAATTATAAAATCAAAGTGCGTAGATTATTTATGTGTTTCAATGGCTTTGAGTGACGGCCGTCGCCATTCCGTCTGTGCGAGAAAAGCTCTTCTTCCAATTCTTTTTTCGAACGATAAAGGCGAAGATTTGCTTAATCCGATCCACCACGAACCGCTCCCGGACGTGAACTCGAACTTGATGCGATATCCGAGACGCTTCTCGAACCTTCTCATATCGATCTCGGGATTTAGAGGTCCATAAATAACCGCCACGATACGAATTTCGACCCCGCGCGATCCGACGATCGCGGCTTCGACTTATAGAATGGATTTGAAGAGTACATTCCTTCGGCTTCTTCTCCGCAAGCTTTCGCAATCTCTGGAATTGGCGAATCGTGAAACGTTTGTTAAACTTAATTGGGTCGATTGTGGCGAAAAAACAACGTCGAATCGCCGTGCGGAGGCGCCGCGATCAAGTGAGATTTCTCCTTGTTTTCCGGGCTTTCAGCCGTCTAGAACGGCGTCTCGAGCCGCGCGATCGATTCGATCGAGATTCTCCAGAATCTGTTTGACATTCGAGGACGAAAGCCTTTATCATGGATGCGTTAAGGGTCGATGATGATGAAAGCTCACCCAAACCGGCGATCGCGCATGAATCGCCCCACGCCTCGATACACCCGCCTTGGTTTGATGCTTCAGGCCGAAATCACAGGGCTTCGGCCTCCAACCTCATCGGAGAGCGCGACATGATGCGCAAGACGTTGTCGAACGGTTTAACAATTACCCTCGTGATCGCCTTCTCGCCCCTTGGCGTTTCGCTTCGCGCCGCTGAGAAGACCTCCGCGCCGTCGCCCGCGATCGCGGCTTCCTCAACGTCACCGTCTTCAGCCGCGGTTTCAACCCTGGCGTCAAATGCGCCCGGCGCGGGGCGATCGCTCGCGAATGTACCGGGATCTCGGACCGATCGAATCGACGCCCCGCGATCCGCCGACGCGAAGTCGATCCGACTGACAATCGTTCCCGATCGCGTTGAACTGCGCGACGCCGACGATTCGGCGCAAATCCTCGCGACGATCGAGCGTTCCGACGGCACTTCGATCGATCGAACGGACGATTCGGTTTATATCGTGACGGACCCTAAAGTCGCACGTGTTGAGAACGGTTACGTCGTTCCGCTTTCGAATGGATCGACGAAGCTTGAAGTCGTTACAAAAGATCGGGCGTCGGGACGCGAGCTTCGCGGCTTTACGACAGTCGTCGTGCGAGATTACAACGTCGATCGACCGATTCACTTCGTCAACGATGTGATTCCGGTTTTAACGAAATACGGCTGCAACGCGGGGGGATGTCACGGCAAAGCGACGGGGCAAAACGGATTTAAGTTGAGCCTGCTGGGCTTCGACCCCGTATCGGATCACGACGCTCTCGTGAAAGAAGCTCGGGGTCGGCGGGTGTTTCCCGCGGCGCCCGAACGGTCGTTATTACTGACAAAGCCGACGGGGAAGGCGGCGCACGGCGGAGGACGCAAGTTTGAAGTCGGATCGGTTCCCTATCAAATGTTGCTTCGGTGGATCAATCAGGGATCTCCTTTCGGCAAGCCCGACGCTCCGACGGTCGCGCGGATCGAGGTTTCACCCGCGACTCCGACGATGGAACGGAACGCGAGGCGAAGGCTCCGCGTCGTCGCGCATTACACCGACGGATCGACGCGAGACGTCACGCGGGCTTCGGAATACAAGAGCCAACAACCCGATCTTTTAAACGTCGACGGCGAGGGTCGCGTTTCCACGCTTGATTCAACGGGTGAAGGCGCGGTTATGGTTCGGTATATGGGACAAGTCGACGTCGCCAAGATTTGCATACCTTTTGGACCGAGGCTCGCCGAATCGGCGTACGCCGATTTCCATCCGCGCGGATTTATCGACGAATTGGCGATGAAGAAGTGGCGCAAGCTGGGGTTGGCGCCGAGCGCGGTTTGCGGCGACGAGGAGTTTATCCGGCGCGCGTCGATCGACGCGATCGGCACGTTGCCGACACCCGACGAGGTGCGGAGTTTCATCGCGGATCAATCGTCCGATAAGCGAGCGAAGCTGATCGATCGCCTGCTCGATCGGAACGAATACGCGAGTTATTGGGCTTCGCACTGGGGGGATTTGCTGCGGAATAAGCGGCGTTACGGCGACGCGTACAAGCGGGGCACGTTCGCGTTCGCGTCGTGGATTCGCGATCAATTCGCGCGTAACGTTCACTACGACAAGTTTGTGCGTGAGATATTGACGGCTCAGGGGGATGTGAGCGACAGCCCCGCGGTCGTTTGGTATCGCGAGGTTCGAAACATCACGCATCAGGTGAACGATACGAGTCAATTATTCCTTGGTATGCGAATTCAATGCGCCAATTGTCATCATCATCCTTATGAGAGGTGGAGTCAGGACGATTACTGGGGTTTCGCGGCGCATTTCGCGAGGTTGGGGAACAAGCAAGGCGCGGTCGCTAACGAGACGGCGATTTTCGTGCGGAAAGACGGCGGCGTGAGCCAACCGCGGACGCACCGCGAGATGAAGCCGAAGCCGCTCGGCGCCGCCGAAGCCGATTACGTGCGCGGTCAGGACCCTCGCGAAAAGCTCGTCGACTGGATGACTTCGCCCGACAATCCGTATTTCGCCAAGGCGATCGTCAATCGGATGTGGGCTCAGTTCCTTGGGGTGGGGCTCGTCGAGGCGATCGACGACATGCGCGTCACCAATCCGCCGTCGAACGCCGAGCTTTTAAACGCGCTCGCCGTCGATTTTGTTAAACATGATTTTGATCTTAAGCATCTGATCCGTACGATTATGAACTCTCAAACGTATCAGTTATCGTCGATTCCGAATTCGTCGAACGAGAAGGATCGGCGGAATTACGCGCGTTTTTATCCACGCAGACTCTCGGCTCAGGTGTTGTGCGACGCGGTCGACGCGGCGACGGGGAGCGTCGAGAAATATCGCGGTTTTCCTCTCGGCGCCCGCGCGATCGATCTTCCCGACGAATCGATCGACAGTTATTTTCTCGATGTTTTCGGGCGATCGCAGCGCGAGTCGGCTTGCGAGTGCGAGCGAAGCTCCGCGGCGAATCTGGCGCAAACGCTTCATTTAATGAACTCTCCCGAGACGCAACGGAAGATCGCCGGCGGTCGGATCGAGAAGATGATCCAGGCCAAACTTTCCGACGATAAGATCGCCCGCGAGCTGTTCTTGTGGACGTTCGCGCGCGAACCCAAGCCCGAAGATCTGACCGACGTTTTGAACTACGTCGGTCGATCGAAATCGAAGAAGCAGGCGTTTGAAGATGTTTTATGGTCGCTATTGAACTCAAAAGAGTTCATGTTCAACCATTAATTAAACCCCTTCCTTTTTCTCGAACCGTGCGAGGCGAAAAAGATGATCCAAGTGACGAACGGACGTTACCGTTGCTGCGACGGGATGACTCGGCGGAGCGTTCTCAAGGCGGGGGTGTTGGCGTTCGGCGGGCTGAGCTTGGCCGATCTGCTGCGGATCGAATCGCGCGCGAAGTCGGAGGGGCGATCGCCTTCCGATCTGAGCGTTATCTTGATCTGGCAAGGGGGCGGGCCGAGCCATTTGGACATGTGGGATTTGAAGCCGAACGCTCCTTCCGAATTTCGCGGAACGTTCAATCCGATCGCTTCGAATCTCGCGGGATTTGAGGTCGGCGAGCACATGCCGCGGATCGCACGCGTGTGCGATAAGCTTTCGGTGATTCGTTCGGCGACTCATCCCGACAGCGGCCACGAATCGGCGACGCATTTTTTGTTGACGGGTTACCCGCCGACAAACGACATTCCGGCGAACGAGGCGCCGAGTTACGGCAGCATCGTCGGCAAGGAGCTGGGGGCGAAGCAGCCTGGATTGCCCCCTTATGTCGCGGTTCCGCGCGCGCCTCGGAGTTCGGCGGCGGCGTATCTCGGCGTCGAGCACAACCCGTTTGAAATCATGGGCGATCCCAACAACGAGGGATTTCGCGTGCGCAACCTCGTTCCGCCGCACGAGATCTCGCTCGAACGTCTCGGCGGACGCCGCGAGCTTCTCTCCCGGTTCGATACGATCCGTCGCGACGCCGACGCGTCGGGCGCGATCGAAGGAATGGACAAATTCTCACGTAAAGTGTTTGAGATGACGACTTCTCCCGCGGTGCGCGAAGCGTTCGATCTGCGCAAGGAGGACCCCCGGATGCGCGACCGTTACGGCCGGCACACGTGGGGTCAAAGCACGCTGCTGGCGCGTCGGCTCGTCGAATCGGGGGTTCGGTTCGTCACGGTCGACACGGGAGGCTGGGACACGCACGGAAATAATTTTGAAGAGTTGAAGAGAAATCATTTACCCAGATTTGATCAATCGTTTTCGGCGTTGATCGACGATCTCGACCAGCGAGGCCGGCTCGAGAGCACGCTCGTTCTTGTTTGGGGCGAATTCGGCAGGACTCCGAGGATCAATCAGACCGCGGGGCGCGATCATTGGCCGAACGTGTTCAGCGTCGTGATGGCGGGAGGCGGGATCAAGCGAGGCGTCGTCGTCGGATCGAGCGACGCGCGTGCCGAGTTCCCCAAAGATCGACCGATCTCGCCTCAAGACATTCTCGCGACGATGTATCGCAAGCTTGGAATCGACGTCGAAAAGGCTTACGTCAACGAGGCCGATCGCCCCGTTCAGATCCTCAACCAGGGGAAGCCGATCGACGAGATCTCGTAACCGTTTCAGAAGCGTCGGCGGCCGATCCCGACCGCCGACGTCGTATCCGCGACGATACCGACATATACGTTCCTTGGAATCGTCGCATATGGAATCAGGAATATGGAAAGACTTAAGAAAACGGACACCTTAAGAATGCTCAAAAAAAAGATTGTGCAATTTATGACTGGTAAAGGCGAGTCGCCGGCTCGCCGATGTGTATTGTTCACATGCTTTTTGGTCGTTTGGTTTACGGCGGCGGCGCACGGCGAGCTTCCCTCTCCCAGGCTGCACAGCGTTTTCCCCGCGGGGGCCAAGCGCGGCGGCAAGATTACGGTCGAAATCGCCGGGCTTGATCTTGAAGGCGCGACGGGGCTTTATTGCAGCGAACCGGGAATCAAGGCGAAGAAGCTCGCCGACGAACCGGGCAAGCCGACTCGATTTGAACTTGACGTCGCGCCGACGACCGCGATCGGCTTTCACGACGTCCGATTTCTCGGCAAGCACGGAGCGAGCAATCCTCGAACGTTCGTCGTTAGCGATTGGAACGAGATCGTCGAGGCCGAGCCGAACAACGAGCTCGAGAAGGCGAATCGCGTTTCTCTCGATACGGTCGTGAACGGTCGGATCGCTCCCAACGAGGACGTCGATTGGTTCATCGTTTCGGCCAAGAAAGGGACTCGGTTGTTGATCGAATGCTGGGCATGGCGGATCGATTCCAGGCTCGACGGCAGGCTTTCGCTGTTTAACGCTTTGGGAAAAGAACTCGCTTCGAGCCAGGACGAGAACGTCCGAGACGAAATGCGCGACCCGTTCGTCGATTTCGACGTTCCCGAAGACGGCGATTATTATATCAAGCTGAATGATTTTACTTATGAAGGTAACAACGATTATTTTTATCGGCTTCAGATCGGTACGCGACCGCTGATTGATTTCACGTTGCCGACGGGGGTGAAAAAGGGGGCGACCGCGACCGTGACGGTTTATGGACGCGATTTGCCGGGAGGCGCGGCGACTCCTCTTCTGATCAAAGGGAGGCCGATCGAATCGGCGAGTGTTTCGGTCGTCGCTCCCGCCGACCCCGATTCGAGTTCGCGGTTTTTCCCAGGCGATCTCGTTCGTCCTCCCGCGGCTCGGCTCGACGGTTCGCCCGTGCGGATCGCGACCGATCGCGGCGGGTCGAACGCCGGCGTCGTGCTCATCGGCGATCTTAACGAGACGCTCGAACGCGAGCCCAACGACACTCCCAAGGCCGCGCAACCGATCGAACCTTCGACCGCGGTGAGCGGTCAATTCCAAGCACCCAAAGATGTCGATTGCTTTTCGTTCAAGGCGAAGAAAGGGGAGCGGTACGAGATCGAGGTTTTCGGCCAACGGATCGGATCGCCCGTCGACCCCGATATGGAGCTGCTCAATCCGCGGGGCGACGTGATGTCGCACGTTCTCGACGACGGCGAGAACATCGGCAATATTCGCTTCACCACGTTTCATCGCGATCTCAAGCATACGTTTAACGCTCCCGAAGACGGCGTGTATACGATCAGGCTCGAGCACCTTTACGGCCAGGTTCAGGGAGGGCCTCAATATGTGTATCGGCTTACGCTGAAACACGATCCCGCGGCCGATTTCCGCCTGATCGTGCAACCCCCGCACGAGATTCGCTCCGATTCGCACAACATTCTCCGCGGCGGCAGGGAACGGCTCGACGTTCTCGTTTTCCGCTTGTCGGGACACAACGATCCGATACGTATTGAAGCGAGGAATTTACCAAAAGGAGTGACGGTCGATCCGATCGTGATCGCCCCCGGGCTTCATTGGGGTACGCTAGTCGCGACCGCGGCGGCCGACGCTCCCGAAGCCGAGGGGGAGATTGAGATCGTCGGCGTGAGCGAATCGTCGCATGGAAAGATAGAGCGGAAGGCGCGCGGCGGGGTGATCGTGTGGGATACCGTCAACACGCCCGCGATCAGCCGCGCGACGCGGTCGATCGTCCTCGCGGTACGCGGCGAGGCGCCGTTTAAGCTTACGGCGACCCCGCGAAAAATCGTCAAAACGCAGGGGGAACCGATCGAGATCGAAGTCGAGGTGAAACGATCGAAGGAGATGCCGAACGCGATCGAGCTCAACGGATCGGGATATCAACTTCCACCCAATCTCAACATACCTGTAACTCGGATTCCCGCCGATCAAACGAAGGCGAAGGTCAAGATCGAATCGGGATCGATCCCTCCCGGAGAGTACAGTTTTTTGATCGACGGCGACGGCCAGGTTCCGATCAAGAACGCGGGGGGCGGGTCGCGGAACGAACGCGTCGTCTTGCCGAGCGATACGATCGACCTGACGATCAAACCGAAAGCGTCGAAATAATCCTCGCGTCGCCGCCCGAACGGATTCAAGAGATCGAAAATTACTTAATTTGTCGGACCCCGATATCATTAAAACACAAGCATTTACATCCTAATTGATATTAAATATAAATATGTCACTTTAAGTTGTGTGGTGTATGAGCCGAAAGGTCGTAGGTGGAGCGATTGTCCAATTCCGGCGCATCCTTTGCGGGCAGGATCTTAATCGCGATAACGATCGGCTTGTGGTAGGTTATCCTATTCTATCGAACGCTGCTTCTTCTTTTTATGGCGATTCCGAGGCGTTTTAAGACGCGGGTTTTCGAGCCAAGCGAGCGGTTTCATGATAAAATCCCCCCTGATTCGAGAGAGTGAGATTCAGAAGATCGCGTTTGTCGGCGATTATTTACCGCGAAAATGCGGGATCGCGACGTTCACGCACGACATGTATTCGTCGATCTCGAATCGTTTTCCCGAAACCGAGTGTTTTGTCGTTCCGGTGAACGATCGTCCCGAGGGTTACGATTATCCTCCCGAGGTTCGGTTCGAGATCGAGCAGGACGATCTCGACAGTTACCTCCGCGCCGCCGATTTCCTCAATTTCGCCAATACAGACGTCGTCTGTTTGCAGCACGAGTACGGTATTTTCGGCGGTATCGCGGGAAGCCACATTCTCGGGTTACTGCGCGATCTGAGGATGCCGATCGTCACGACGTTGCACACCGTTCTGCGCGATCCCGACGTTCACCAGAGGCGTGTTCTCAAAGAACTTATCGAGCTTTCGGCGCGGGTCGTGGTGATGACCGAACGGGCTCGGAAATTTCTCCTTGATCTTTATCGCGTTCCCGCCGAGAAGATCGATCTGATCGCGCACGGCATACCCGATACGCCGTTTGTCGACACCGGCGATTATAAAGACCAATTCGGAGTCGAGAATAAGCTCGTCGCGCTCACCTTCGGTCTGCTCTCTCCCAATAAAGGGATTGAGCACATGTTAAAAGCGATACCGCAGATCGTCGCCGAATTCCCCAATTTTGTTTATATCGTTCTGGGCGCCACTCATCCTGGGTTGATTCGCGATCAGGGGGAGCGATATCGATTGAGCCTCGAACGGCTGGCGCGTGATTTGGGGGTGAAAAGCCATGTGATCTTTTACAACAGGTTCGTCGAGATCAACGAGCTGACCGAATTCATTCGTGCGGCTGATATTTATGTGACGCCGTATTTAAATCCGGCGCAGATCACGTCGGGAACTCTCGCGTATTCGTTCGGGTGCGGCAAGGCGATCGTTTCGACTCCTTATTGGCACGCCGAAGAGCTGCTCGCCGACGGCAAGGGGGTTCTCGTTCCATTCGCCGATCACGAGGCTTTGGCGCGAGAGATCCGAGCGCTGCTGCGCGACGAACCGCGGCGGCGAGCGATGTGCGCTCAAGCTTACGAGCTTGGTCGCGAGATGATCTGGGATCGATCGGCGATCCATTACATGGAATCGTTTCAGCGTGCTCGGCCGGCGCGTCGCGATCGACCTTTCAAACCGCTGGTGGTTCGCACCCTCGCCGAGCATCACGACGAACTCCCCGTTTGGAGACTCGATCATTTATCCAGGCTAACCGATGCGACGGGGATGTTTCAGCATGCGACCTACACGATCCCGAATTACGCCGAGGGGTATTGTGTCGACGACAACGCGCGGGCTCTCCTGCTCACGGTCTATCTCGAGGAACTGGGTCAAGACGTCGAGGAGGTTCATCGGCTCGCGATGACGACCGCGGCGTTTCTGCAGGCGGCGTTCGATCGCGATCGCAAGCGTTTTCATAATTTTATGGGATTTGATCGTCGCTGGCTCGACGATTTCGGTTCGGAGGATAGCCAGGGCCGGGCGCTCTGGGCGTTGGGAGCGTGCGTGGGCCGATCGCGCCGCGCCGATCTTCCCGAATGGGCCGCGGCTCATTTCGAGCTCGCGCTTCCCCCCGTTTTGGAGATGACTTCGCCTCGCGCCTGGGGTTTCGCATTGCTGGGTATTCACTGCTACTTACTTCGATTCAGCGGCGATCGACCGATCTCGCTGATTCGCGACGAACTGACGGCTCGGCTGATCAAGCTATATGATCGCGTATCGACATCTGAATGGCGCTG
Source organism: Planctomycetota bacterium (assembly GCA_021791715.1). Classification (GTDB taxonomy): domain Bacteria; phylum Planctomycetota; class Planctomycetia; order Isosphaerales; family Isosphaeraceae; genus JAKBCQ01. Next base: position 25,474 of record JAJYWB010000016.1, read on the forward strand.
GTTCGAGGAGGTTCTCTCGTACGACAACGCTCGGCTTTCGAACGCGTTGATCGCGGTCGGTCGCGACGGCGGAGACGATCGCGCGCTTGAGGTCGGGCTCGAATCGCTCGAGTGGCTGATGAGCGTTCAGCGTGCTCCGCAAGGGCATTTTCGCCCGATCGGCTGCCACGGTTTTTATCGGAAGGGGGGCGAACGGGCCCGGTTTGATCAGCAGCCGATCGAGGCGAACGCGAGCGTATCGGCGTGTCTTGAGGCTTACCGGGCGACGCAAGATCCGCGTTGGATGAACGAGGCGCGTTCGGCGTTCGAATGGTTTCTGGGCCGAAACGACCTAGGCCAAGAGCTTTACGATTCGGGTACGGGAGGGTGTCGCGACGGCTTGCAAGAGGATCGCGTCAATCGCAACCAGGGCGCCGAATCGACCCTCGCTTTTCTCCTCTCTCTCGCCGAGATGAGCCGACTCGAAAGCTCCCTAGCCGCATTCCGCCAGGCGCGGTAATGTCCTATAGTGTCCAGGGACGGACGATCGATTCGGCCTCGAGAGGTTGAACAGGCGAACATGGACGTCAGACGGACGGGGATCATTCTTAAACCGACGAACTCGCGCGTCGTCATTCGACCGTTCGAGATCGCCGATACGACGCGAGTCGAACGGATCATCGCGCGCGTCTCCTCGCTTTGCGATCAAGAAGTCGAGCGGTTGCTTGAAAACGTGATGCGCGAGTTCCGCGAACGCCATCAACGAACGCGTGAATTTTTCTTACATCGATTTGAACAGGTACGGAAACACCTTTTAACCGATCAGCCCGTCGGCGAGGCTCGCAAGCTGTTGATCGGATCGTACTTCACCCAGGAGTACGCGCTCGAATCGGCTGCGCTTTTCAATCCCGCGTTGGTGTGGCACCCCGATCAATCGGGCCTTCCCCAGGGTTCGAGCCGGTTCATCGTCAGCCTTCGCGCCACGGGCGAAGGGCATATCTCGTCGATCACTTTCCGATCGGGGGTGATCGACGACGACAACCAGATCACGATGGACGAGCCGACGCCGTTCGTCGAGGCGCCCGATCTTGTTCCCAACGCCTTGTATGAGAAATCGTTGTTTTATCGCAAGCTCACCGAACTTGGAATCAACGGAACGCTGACCGATCAAGTGATTGGAGCGCTTGGGGAACGTTTCACGCTCGACGATCTTGAGAATACTTTGGGCAATGTGGCGCGACACAACCGCGACCGAAGGCGCGAGTTCGAGCCGATCGCGCACACGATGCTCGTCCTGGCCAAGGCGAATTACGAGATTCGCTTCGCTCCAGGGCTCGACGTTTCGGAACGGATCATCTTCCCGTCGTCCCCCACCGAAACGAACGGCATCGAAGACGCGCGCTTCGTGCGTTTCACCCACGACGACGGTCGAACGTGCTATTACGCCACATACACAGCGTACGACGGCCGAGTGACGCTGCCTCAAATGCTCGAAACCGAAGATTTCCTTCACTTCAAAGTCGGCACGCTCAACGGCCCCGAGGTTCGCAACAAGGGCTTCGCGCTCTTCCCCCGCATGATCGGCGGACAGTACGCGATGCTTTCAAGACAAGATAATGAAAATATCTATATTATGTATTCCGATATGCCGCATTTCTGGTACACCAAAGAACTGATCGCCAAGCCTACATATTCTTGGGAATTTGTGCAATTGGGGAATTGCGGTTCGCCGATCGAAACCGAGGCGGGCTGGCTCGTGTTGACCCACGGGGTGGGGCCGATGCGCAAATACGCGTTGGGAGCGTTCCTGCTCGATCGCGACGACCCCGCGCGGGTGATCGGCCGGCTCGAAACGCCGCTCCTCGAACCGAACGCGAACGAACGCGAGGGTTACGTTCCCAACGTCGTTTACAGTTGCGGCGCGCTCCCTCACGGTCGCGATCTCGTCATCCCCTACGCGATGTCCGATTACGCCAGCACTTTCGCCACCGTGCCGATCGACGACGTGCTCAACGCGATGAAAAAATTATAAGTTATTTCTTAAATATCGATCAGCGAATTCAAGATCTCGCTCAGCGAGAAGCTCGCGACCGCGACGTACGCGTCGGCCGCTCCGTAATACACGAGCAATTCATCCCCGGCGAGCGCGGTTCCCGTCGGAAAGACGACGTTGGGAACAAAACCCTCGACCTCGAAATCGGCCTCGGGAACGAGGAACGGCTCGCTCGAATGTTTGAGAACGCGCGCGGGATCGTCGGCATCGAGCAGGATCGCCGCGCCGTGATAAGCTCCGACCTCGCCGGGTCGGCTCGGACGTATGTTTCCATGATAAATCTCGAGCCAACCGTCGGCGACGCGAAACGGCGGCGCTCCCGCCCCGGCGCGACCGCGACGGCCCTCGCGATCTGGAATGATTAAAGGTTCATGCGAACCCCAGTGGATCAGATCGGGAGATCGCGCGATCCACGGCTCGGGACGCGTGAACGCGGTTCCGCACACGGGCCGGTGAATCGCCGCGTAGCTCCCGCCGATTTTCTCGGGGAATAACGTCACATCCTTGTTGTCGGTGCAAAACACGACTCCGTGCCGCTCGAACGAGCGAAAATCACGCGTCGAGGCCAAAGCCGTCGCGGGGCCGTGACGCGATACGCATACATATGTTATATAGTAACGATCATTAATGAACGTAATTCGCGGGTCCTCGACGCCGAATTCTTCGAGTTTGTTCTCGGGGCGAAAAACGTCGTCGGTGATCGAGCGGACCTCGCGACCGTCGCCGCAGCGAACGACTCTCAGATGCGAAACGAAAGTGAGTCGGACGATCCCGTCCGATTTGCGTCGAACGACGCGGGGATCGATGAATTCAAGCTCGTCCTCGGCGACCCAATCGACCGTCGTCGCGCCCGAATCGGGGTCGAACCGCGGCAGGCCGACGTGTCCTTTTCGCGTTCCGAGGGGTCGCTCGGCGATCCGAACCAAAAGCACGATTTCTTCGCCGCATCGAACCGCTCCCGGATTGAACGCTCCGACGACCTCGAAATCTTCGCGCGACGGAACGAAATCCTCGGGCCTCAACAACAACCGCGTTGAAAGCCGGCGAACGCTCATGCACAAATCTCCTTGAATAATCGATTGAATGAATATCTATAATATTGGATTGTTCAAACCGTTGAAAATTAAATATGAGAGGCGTTTGCTTTTTTTCCGGCGATTCTTTCTCTGCACGCGCGCGCTTTGGCGGCGATCTCGTCGCCTTCAAGCGGATTATCGCGATGCAGGCTGAGGCAATTCGGCACGAACACCTTAACCGGCTCGCGCAAATTCAATTCGGCGTTGTGGACGCGAAACGTTCCCGGAGTGAGCCGCGAAACGTCGCCTCCAGAACCCCCTTTTTGGCGGATCAGTTCGTCGACCGCGTCGATCGCCGCGGGAGAATTCAGCCTGCCGTAGTAATGCGTCGCGCAGTTCGAGACGATGCGATTATCGATATCTTTGGGATTCTGGGTTGCGAATATCACCCCAAGATGATATTTGCGCGCCTGAGCCGCGAGTCGAGCGAGGCTTTCCTTGCACATCGAAGCCGATTGCGACGGAGCGAAATCTTTCGCCTCGTCGACGATCAAAAGCCCGCGCAGCGATCTTCCAGGGGCGGGATGTTTTTTGATCCAGCCGAAAAGAGTCATCGCGAGCTGATTAATAAACACTTGCTTCGAATCCAGGCTCGCCAATCCTTCAAGGTTCACGACCGAGATTCGAGTTTTCTCAAACCCGCCGTCGTCGCCGAAGAGAATCGCGGGATCGAGAGGCGCTCCACTCGATCGCAGCATCGGATTCGTTTCCCGCTGACTCTTGATCGAATCGGCCATCGTTTTGGCCAATTTCCCCTCGTCGGAGAGACCGAGCCCGACGTCGGCGGGGAGATCGTCGAGCAGCTCGATCAATCGATCGAGCGAGTTCAACCCCTGGCTCGACAGTCGTCGCAGGGCTTTCGAAAGAATCGCCTTCTTGCGATCGATCGTCACCCCTTTGCCCGCCGCGACGATCGGTTCCAGCGATTCCCGAGCCATCGAGATCATCGTCTCGATCTCGTCGCCGTCGTCTCCCGCGGCCGAAAAATCGGGGAGAGGCTCGAACGAAAGCGGATTCCCCGTTTCTCGCCCGGGTGTCCAAACGACGACGTCCGTCCGATCGTGATAACCCGCCGCGCGTTCCTCGTCGCCTTCGATCCAACCCTCGGGACGAACGGGACGCCGTTCGTCGAGCGAAGACATGTCGTTCGCCGCGTCGATCACGATCGAAGGAACCCCCGCGATCGCCGACTGCTCGACGATCCGCCGCAATAAAACCGATTTCCCCGACCCCGCTCCCGCAACCACAAAAACATGTTTTTCGAGTAATTTAATGCTTCCATACAAAGGCTCTTCGGGCTTACCCGCGATGATCTTTAAACCAAAGCATATTTCGGGCGGTGAAGTCGACGCGATTCGGGATTGCGAAGCGGGCGTTTCGTGCGAGCCGTTCATCGGAACGATCGGATTCTGTCGTTGCGTTTCCACGGCTCCCGGCGCCGAATCGATAACCGAACCGATCGAGCGATCGGCCGGGGACGGCTGCGCGATCGAGGATGTGGGAGCGTGCTCGATCGGACTTGCGGGCGAGTGATCATATGAAACCTCGGTCGCCTTCTCGGTCGAAGACGCCCGCGTTTTATCAGACAAAGCTTCGGGCTCTTTCTCGGTTAAATCGGCGGGCTCTTTCTCGGTTATAGCCTCGGGCTCTTTCTCGTTTAAATCGGCGGGCGACGATTTCGGAGTCGATTCGGCGACATGATCGAATAATTGAGGCGTCGATGCCTGTTCGCCGATCCGTACCGAAACCTCGGCGTTCGCGTGCGAGATCGTCGTAACCGAATCGACCGAGCCGGACGAATCGATCGCCTTTGAACTCGATCGAACCGATTCCGAATCGCTTATCGGTTTGACGTCGCTCGTCGAACCGCTCGTTCCAGCCTCCTCTCCGGTAACGAGCGGCGAGGGAACCGCGGCACGAATGAGCTTGAGCCCGGAAAGGGGCTTGCGCAACCTGAGCCAAGAAACGAATTCGGGATCATTCATTTGCTTGAGCTTGGAGATCGCGAACAGCGAGCGTATTTCGTCTTCGCTCGGCTCGATAAATACGCCCCCCTCCGAAAGAAAATGATCGACGAGCTTTTTGGTTTCCGCGCCTCCCGGAATCGGCCCCGTGCGGACGATCGCGAGCCTGCGAAACGGCAGCGCCGCGTCGATCCCCGCCTGGGTCGTCGCTTTTTTGAGTCGATTCTGAAAAGCCCTCGCGTTGTTCCATTGTAAAAAACGTACCGAGAAATGTTCCTCTCTTTCATTTTCATCCAAATGAATGATTCGAAGTCTGGCGTGAAGCGGCGGAACGTCGGCGCCTTTTTTAATGTAAGGGTCCACCTGAACGCCGAGATTCCCGGGAAGATCAATTTCTTGAACAAGACAAACGAGCGCATCTTGAATCAACGGTGCGAGCCGTTCGTCGTCGCACTTTTCCTCGAGCAAGAAATCGACTTCCGCCTGACGAACTTGAACCTGGAAAAGCTCGTCGAGCCGCGCGTGCGCCGGGAGCGATCGATCGACGGGACCCGTTTTCGGTTTTGGCCTGTCGTCGAACGATTCCACCTCGAAAACGAAACCTTCGGTGAGCCATTGATCGCGCCAACGCTCACAAAGTTGAAAAATCTCGCGGGGAGTGTTCGCCTTCAACTCCGCGATCGCCGCGGGTTTGAAAGGCCATGTCGGATAAGGCGGCGTGAAATCCAACCTTGAAAACGCGATTGCGAGACGATTGCTTATCAATCGCTCGACGACCTTGTCCGCGGACGAAGGGGAGTCGAGCTTCCTCGGCGCATGGAATCGATCGAGAAACGCCCGCGGTATCGTCGTCCTCAATATTTCCCACGTTGATTCAATACATGTGATAACACTTAGGGTGTTGAATGTTTGATCGCGGAGCGATCCGAGACCTCCGCCGATTTGATGGATGATCGACGCGGAGGCGACCGCCTGCTCGCCGTTTCGTTTGATCCTGGCGTCGACGTTGTACTGGGTGACGATCGCGTCGAGCTGATCGAACGCCAAAACGACGGGCCCGCGCAGGCTCGAAAGCCACGACAACCCCCGCACGATCTCGATCGGAGGTTTCGATCGTTTCGAGAAGCCGAACGCGATCCGTTCCGATTCCTCAATCTCGCGCCCTTGCAGCCAGGTGAACCCGATCCCGCGGATCTCAAAATTCCAATGATTCAAACAAATCATCGCTCTAAGCACATCATGGTATACAACCGTGTTGACTCGATCGTAGGTCGAGAGCGTCTGCACGATTTTATTGAGATCTTTCGCCAAGAGATCGGCGGGTCGGTTTTTGAGGATCTCGAGAATCTCGGCCGAATCCCGATTCTTGGGCCGCATTCGATCGATAATCGCATTAAGAATTTTATCAAGCTGTGTATCGTTATTAAGGACGGGTTGTTGTATGGAGTGAACATACGATTGTAAAACGAGATCCCAAAAATCACGGACGTCGGTCATATCGACGAGAACGAAAGTCGCTTCGCGTTCGGTCGTCGAGGCGCGAAAGCTCGAGAGCAAATGCGTTTTGCCTGCTCCTCCTCGTCCCGTGACGACCCAGCCGGTCGGGTTTCGGGTCGCGTCTTGATTTCGCATCGCGTCGAGTTCGGCTTCAAACTGAACTCGCGTGGCGCGGTGGAGTTCGGGCGTGTCGTAGGGAGAATCCTCCCACACGCTCGACAATTGCAGCACCCAATCGAAATCCATCGCGCGGGCGAGGGCGAGTTCGTTCACGACGATCGTTCTCCCAGATAGACGATATGGCGAACGTGCCCCGACGGAACGTAAAGCGCCGCGGTCCGATCGTCGTCGCCGATCTCCAGCGGATTTTCGAGCGGATAAAGCGCGACCCTCCCCTTGTCGGCCATATCGATCAAGGCGCGATCGAGTTCGTCGCGATCGATCGCGGGAATCTCGCGTCTCAAATCGGCGAGGCGTACCCGTATGTTTTGTTGATTGTGTGTGATGCGGTGATACGCGTCTTCGATCAGACGGGGGATATCGATCGAATCATGAATGAACTCGACCGGCTCACGATCGTTCGATTTCACGTCGATCGTCTTCGTCGGTTGATCGCCGAACGATTCGTCAAAACGGGACCGATGAGATTCGTTAACGATAGTATTTTGATACGATTTTCCGGAGATAAACTCGCCGAGCGTCGCTCCGTTGGCTTCGAGATGCCTCTCGATTTTCCTCAGCAACCGTTCGAGCGTATTGACCGTGTTCGCTCGCGGCGGAAAGGAAACCTGGAAGCTGCGTGTCAGTAGCTCCCAGCCCGAATCGGTCAGGGCGATGTACATCGCGAGAGTGTTTTTGGGAGGCTTTTTACGTTTCGAAGTTTCGATCAACCCCGCCGCGACGAGTCGGTCGCGAACTCCCTTCTCGAGCCTCGGTCTGAAATCGGGGTTGAATTCGCCCCCGTCGTCCGAGATCGCGAGCCGCCATAAAATCAAATAATCCATCGGCTTGATTATTTCAGACATCGGCAATCCTTGAAGAGAAAGGACGATCGGATTCGGAACGGAGGCGCCTGGGGAAAACGTTACAGGGCTTGCGGAGAGCGAATTCATTCGCGACCGGGCGAACGTCTCGCTTACTTTCCGCTCTCCTTGCCGGGCTTGTCGACGATCGAGAAGATTTCGTCGTCGGCGAGCCCCGCCACCCGCTCGCCTTCGGCTTCTAAACGTTCGTAAGGGAGATCGCGGATCGATTCGACGAGCTTCGGTCGCAGCGTGAACGAGAGCGTTCGTCCCGATTTTTTATCGCGGACGACGGTTTGAAGAGCCTCGACGGACGCCTCTTCGACCTTGAGATTGAGCTTCCCGGCGCTCGCCCCCGTCGCCGCCTGCAGACCGTCCGCCATGCACGAATACCGCACCTTCGCGGGACAACGATGAACGATCGAAATCGAGAAATCATGCCGTTTAATCCCGAACTCCTTGAGAGAACGTTCGCCGATCCGGTAACCCGCGACGGCCCACGGCCCCGCCGAACCGTGGATTTCTCGAACCCGAGCCAGACATTCGTCAATCGCCGCTCGATCGGGAGAACCCGCGGCGATTAGCGCCGACGCGATCGCGACTGCGAACGCCGATCGTTTTACTCTCAATGTCGTCATATGAGATACGCCTTGAAAATGATTGGGGCCGATCGTAACGAGCCGCCTAGAAGGTCGCATTTAATCACAACGGTCGGACGCTCACTTCTTTATAGTAAACGTGCGACTTTTCGCCGTAATCGTCGTGATTCTGCAGGCCGATGTATCCTTTTTCGGGGCGGGGTCCGCGCTCGGGCTCGTAATCCTTCTTGCGTTCGGGGATGACCGCGGTCGCGGGGTCGAAATCGTTCACCAAAACTCCGTTGATCATCACCTGAACACGTTTGCCCTTAAGCGTGATCTCCATCGTGTTCCACTCGCCGGGGGGCTTGACGGGTCTCGAATTCGCCTTCGAGAGCGAGTAGATCGCCCCGGTCGTGTGCCAATCGTCCTCGGAATCGCATATCTGAACTTCGTAGCCGTGATGCACCGCGAACCAGGGATCTTTGGGCTTATCGGCGATGGCGACATAAACCCCGGCGTTCGAAGATTTGGTCGCCGTTTTATACACGACCTTGATCACGCAATCGCCGAACTTTTCCTTGGTGTACCAAAGGAGTCCCATTCCCCCCTCGGTTCGAATGATTCCATCTTCGACGATCATCTTGCCGGGACCGACGTGTTCCCACCCTTCGAGCGATTTGCCGTCGAACAGCGATCGCCACGCCGAAGACTTCGCGTCCTTGTCGTCGCGAGCCCACGCCGCGGCGACGAGCGTCGCCGAAACGACGACTCCAAGCGCCAGAATGTTCTTCATTGGATCGTCCCTCAACGTAAGTAGCTCGATCGATCAAAGCTCAATTCAATACCGCTTTCTCGGCTCGGTCAAGAAGCGAACGACGACGACCTCGTTGAAAATCCACATAAAAACATTCAAGTGTAGGATGAAATCCAAGAGATCGCTCGGCGCGTCGGTCGATTCTCTCCGATATCGATCGAACCGATTCGATCGCGATCGCGCCGGCGACGAGAATAAAACGGTCCGCGACCGTCGCCGATTCGCGCGATTACCATCTTCATTTCCCGATCGCACGCGGTTATACTGCGTTTAACCTTTGTTCAAAATAGGGCGAAGGAGCTTGGGGAGGATCGCATGAATCGAACGATTCGCTTGGTTTTGGCCGCGGTCGCTCTGGGATGTTTCGGTTTGCGGTCGATTTTCGCCGGCGACCAGCCGTCTCGCTCGGTCGACGACGCCGAGACTTTTTTCGAGCTCAAGGTTCGTCCCGCTTTGACCGCTCATTGCGTGAAGTGCCACGGCGCCAAAAAGGCGAGCGGCGGGCTCCGGCTCGACGATCGCGACGCGCTGCTCAAAGGAGGAGAGACCGGCCCCGCGATCGCCCCTGGGAACCCAAGCGAAAGCCTGCTCGTGCACGCGATTCGACGCGAAGACGAATCGCTTAAGATGCCTCCCGACAAGCCCCTCCCCGAACCGATTCGCAAAGATATTGAAGCTTGGATCGCCGCGGGCGCGGCGTGGCCCAAAGGACCTTCGCAGCGCCCCTCGACGACCGATGCGAAACCGCACTGGGCTTTCGAGCCGCTCAAAACGCAAGCTCCCCCCGCCGACCCCGCGGGATGGGCCGGGGGTAACCCGATCGACCGCTGGATCGCCGCTTCAAGACGCGAGCATCGCGTCGCGCCTGTAAAATCCGCGGATAAACGAACGTTAATTCGACGCGCGTCGTTCGATCTCACCGGGCTTCCCCCCGCTCCCGAACGCGTCGAATCGTTTCTCGCCGATGAACGCCCCGACGCTTTCTCCAGGCTCGTCGACGAACTCCTTGAATCGCCGCGTTACGGCGAACGATGGGGGCGTTATTGGCTCGATCTGGCTCGCTACGCCGATACCGCGGGAGACAACTCGGATTACCCGATTCCGCAAGCGTATCTTTATCGCGATTACGTGATCGACGCGTTCAACGCCGATATCCCCTACGATCGCTTTCTCCACGAACAATTGGCCGGCGATATCCTCGCCGGCGCCGGGCCCGCCCAGGATTTCGCGCGAAAAGTCGTCGCCACGGGATTTCTCGCTCAGGCTAAACGATTCGGCACGCGAAAACTTGAAGACATGCACCTTATTATCGAAGATACGCTCCACACTACGGGACAAGTCGTGCTGGGATTGTCGCTCCGTTGTGCTCGGTGTCATGATCATAAATTTGATCCTTTGACGTCGCGCGATTATTACGCGCTTTACGGGTTTTTCGCGAGCACGGGCTATCCGTTCGCCGGCGCCGAAGAGGATCACAAGCAAAGCGAATTCGCCCCGCTCGTTCCCCCCGCCGATATCGAGGCGAGGCGCAAGGCGCGCGACGAGGCGATCGCCAAGATCAAGGCGGAAATCGCTCTGCGCGAATCGACCGATCCGAATGCGATTCGCGTACGCGAGATCGACTCCTCCTTGTCGGTTTGGAACGCAGGCCGCGAAGAAATCGACGGGATCGAAAAATATTCATCAATCACGGCTTTGATCGGTGAATTGCACGCCGAGCGGACCGTCGCGAACGACCGCGCGACCGCGGCGCTCAAACCGTTACGCGACGAATTGGCGAGGATCGAGAAGGAATCTCCTCTCGCCGGAGTTCCAACGGCGTACGCGGTGCACGAGGGGACGCCGACCGACGCGAAGTTTCAAAAAGGGGGCGATCCCAGGAAACCGGGAGAAGTCGTTCGGCGCGGCGTGCCGAAAATCCTCGACGCTTCGGGAACGATCGCGATCCCTCCCGAGACGAGCGGGCGGCTTGAACTCGCGAGATGGCTCACCGACGGGCCTCCCAAACCTCTCGTCGCTCGAGTGATGGCGAACCGCGTTTGGCAACGACATTTCGGGAAACCGATCGTCGCGACCCCGTCCGATTTCGGCCTTCGGGGAACTCCGCCGACTCACCCCGAATTGCTCGACCTGCTCGCCTCGGAATTCATTAAATCGGGCTGGTCGATCAAGGCGATGCATCGAAAAATCATGCTCTCTAAAACTTATCAACTTTCGTCCGATTTCGATTCGTCGAACGCCGAAATCGATTCGGGGAACGCGTGGTATTGGCGGTTCGACCGGCGTCCGCTCGACGCCGAGGCGCTGCGCGATTCGTTGCTCGAACTTTCAGGATCGCTGCTGATCGATCGTCCCGGTCCCCATCCGTTCCCGCCTCAGGAAAAATGGCGATTCACGGCGCATCATCAATTTCACGCGTATTACGAATCGAATCATCGGACGATTTACCAGATGGTTCAACGCATGCAGCCTCATCCGTATTTATCGTTGTTCAACGGTCCCGATACAAGCATGACGACCCCGGTGCGCGACGATTCGACGCTCCCTTTGCAATCGCTTTATCTCTTGAACGGAGAATTCGTTCACAAGAGATCGCACGAATTCGCGCGGCGCCTGATCGCGACCGAACCGAACGACCTCGCCCGGATCGATCGCGCCTTCCTCAAGGCGTACGCGAGGCCCGCTTCGACCGAAGAGAAGGAGCGAATCGAGGCGAACCTTAATCGCTATCGCGCCGCGCTCGCCGCCGAATCGGTCCCAGCGGAACAACGAGAGGTCGAAACCTGGGCGAGCCTGACGCGCGCGATCATGGCATCAAACGAGTTTATTTTCGTGGATTAACGGAGATCGCTCGGCCCGACCGCGATTAACAAAGCGATCACCTATAAGATATCCTTTTAGAGGTATGCGATGATGAGTCAGAACGTGATCGATCGTCGCGGATTTTTGGCTCGATCGGCGGGAGCGGCGCTCGGCGGGCTCGGGCTTTACGGCGACCTCGTTCGCGCCGCGGCGCTTCAGGGGGGCGGCCCGCTCGCGCCCAAACCGGGGCATTTCCCCTCCAAAGCCAAGCATTTGATTTTGTTTTTTATGACGGGAGGAATGTCTCATCTTGATACGTTTGATTATAAGCCGAAGCTCCAGGCCGATCACGACAAAGGGGTGGGCAAGCGGAAGGTGATGGCTTCTCCCTACGCTTGGAAGACTTACGGCAAACGGGGCAAGATGGTGAGCGAGCTGTTCGCCGAGGTCGGTTCCGTGATCGATGAATTCTGTTTTTTGCATACGATTCACGGCGATTCGGCGGGTCATTCGGCGGCGACTTTGGGGATGCTGACGGGCTCGGTGACGATTCCGATGCCGAGCCTGGGTTCGTGGGTCAGTTATGGGCTCGGCACGCTCAATCACAACCTGCCGTCGTTCGTCGTGCTCGCCGCGAAGGACCCGTACAACGGTTTTCAGGTTTGGGATTCGAGCTTTTTGCCGGCTTTTCACAAGGGGGTGCGGGTGATACCGGGGCCCGATCCTCTTCCGAACGTCAAAAGCCCCGTCGTCTCGACGACGAGGCGCGAGCTCGAGAGCCTGATGCTGCGCGATCTCAACGAATCGCACGCGGCCCGGCGTGCCGGCGACGAGGCGCTCGCGGCGCGATCGAGTTCGTTCGAAACCGCTCAAGGCCTGATGCGCGAGGCGCCCGAGGCGTTCGATATCGGAAAAGAACCGGAACATATCTTAAATCTTTACGGAGCGAAGGCGAACGATCGCTCGTCGTTCGGCGCGCAGTGTTTGATCGCGCGACGGTTGATCGAGCGCGGAGTTCGCGTCGTCGAGCTGTTCGACGTCGGCTCGAACACGAATTGGGACAGCCATAACGATATCGAGGATCACCGGAAATTGGCTCGAAACGTCGATCGACCGCTCGCCGCGCTCGTGAAAGATCTCCGTTCGCGGGGCTTGCTCGACGAGACGTTGATCGTCGGCTGTTCCGAATTCGGCCGCACTCCGTGGCAGGATCTCACCCCCAAGGGACGCGGGCATCACAGCCAATGTTTCACCTGTTTTCTCGCGGGCGGAGGCGCCAAACGAGGCTTCGATTACGGCGTTTCGGATCATTACGGCGATAAACCCGCCGAGAATCCGATGCATGTTCACGATATGCACGCGACGATCCTCCGCCTGATGGGGCTCGACCACGAAAGGCTTACGTATCGCTACTCGGGACGCGATTTCCGGTTGACCGACGTTTATGGTAACGTCGTCGATGCCGTGATCGCGTGACGCGAACCAAAATCGATGAAAATTCGCGTTCGTTTATCTAAGGATTCCGAACGAGAACGCTCCGCCGGGGCTGGAATCACAAAGGCGTGCGATCATAATAAAAAGGCGATTATCATTATGGTCGAAAAGATCAAAAAATCCGACGACGAGTGGCGCGCCGAGCTTTCTCCCGAGCAATATCACGTTTTGCGTCAGAAGGGGACCGAGCGTGCGTTCACCGGCGCTTATTGGTCGACGAAAACTCCGGGCGTTTACGCGTGTGCGGGATGCGGCGCCGAGTTGTTTTCGTCGGACGCGAAATTCGACTCGGGATGCGGCTGGCCGAGCTTCGATCGTCCGATCGACGATGAAATCGTCGAGGAACATCGCGATACGAGCCACGGGATGATCCGAACGGAGGTGACATGCGCTCGATGCGGAGGCCACCTGGGACACGTATTCGACGACGGCCCGCCGACGACGGGACTTCGGTATTGCATCAATTCGGCGTCGATCAATCTGGAAGATAAGCCCGCGAAATCGTGATTATACCTTAAGAATGATCGATTCTTTCTCATCGAGCGCGATCGACCGCCGATTAAGTTTATTTATATCCTTATGTATAAAAATATCTCGTATGTATTTTTCTCTTACCGTCGAACGCGTGGAGGAGAACGAAGTCGTGCGCGGGGATCGGCGAAACCCCTCGTGATTGATCTCGCTTTCACGACCGAAGCGGTTTGAACCAGCGGTCGAATTCGCTCTCCACGGCGCCCCTTCGAATCGTCCGGTACGCCCGACCCGCCGCCAAAACAGGCGCCGTAACCGCCATACCCGTCACGTAAATTTTAAGTGATATTGTCCAGATACCCTGATTTATCAATGAAATTAAAACGAGCGCCGAAAGGATCGAGAGGACGACGTGCGGCTCGCAAGCTTTGAGCAAGATCCAACGAACCAGAGCGAGCCCTCGCGCCGGAGGTCCGGGCGCGGGCGCCGGAGCGAACGCCCCGCCCGCGCCCCCGTCGATCCGAAACGAACGCGTCTCCCTCTTCATCCGTTGAAAAAACGCCTTATATCGACAATCGTTATGAACGCTTAAAAAAAGCCTGCCGATCGCGATCAAAAACCCCGCCGCGGTCCAGTACAAATGACCCGTGCGAACCGCCAGCCCGAATCCAAGACCGAATCCGACCGCGAGCGCGTCGAGATGATGCATCATATAATCATAATAAACCCCGTCAAGGCTTTCGGTTCCGCGCCATCGCGCCACCTGGCCGTCGACGTGATCGAGCCAGAACGCGGCGTGCTCAAGCGCGACCGCGAGCACGAAGCCCGATCGGCTCCCCGTCGCCAGCAATATCCCGCTCGCGATCGAAAGCGAAAGCGATCCCAGCGTCACCTGGTGCGCCGAGATCCCCAACCGAACCGCGAGCCACGTTCCGTAAACCGCCGAGGGCCGCGCGATTCTTCGTGCCAAAAAGTTACCGATCTCTCGATATCTTTCTTTATGCACGCGTCGGCGCAGCTCGGCGAGAGTCGGCCGTTCGCGATCGATCGGGGTCGAACGTTCGCTCGCGTTCATCGTGTCTCCCTCGCCGAATCGGGATCGTTCGGTCGGAGCGTGATTTCCGTCGAGCCGATATCGAAAATTTCATATCGCCGAACGATTCCGTCGCCGTCGGCGAGCTCGGCTCGATAAACAGGCGCATGAGAATCAAGCCATGTTTTTAAGAGCGTTCCCAATTTGGGGTCGAATTCGACCGATCCCTCGTGTACCGGGGGGCACATGACGAGATGCGTAAACCGATCTTTGCGCAGTTGACCGATGATTTCTCGGCTGGATTCGCCGCTCGTTCCCAAACCCGTCCGTCTCCGCCGCGCCAGCTCCATCGTATAAGGTCTTGGGAAGTAAAAACCGCGGTGATCCTGGCCGATCAAACGCGCGCCCAGGGGAAGATTTTGATCGACCCACCGGCCGACGACGAACGTCGGCTCGACTCGAGCGAGATACGCCTCGGCGCTTTCAAGACCGAGCACGACGTTCGCAACCTTGCGACCGCGCGCGATCGCCCAGGTCGCCTCGAAGCCGAGGAGAGCGACGATGAGCAAAATCCAAAGCCGAGCCGCCATCGTTCGACGTTTCGCCCGATCGGCGATAACATAAGCCGTCGCGACGCTCCACGGACCGACCGCGATCAAAATGAACCTCGTGCTCTGCCGTTGCGTGAGACAAAGCCAATAAAACGCGAATCCGAGCGCGACAAGGCCGAGAAGCTTGCGCCCGATCGGTTCACGGCGACGCATTCCCGTCAAGAAAATCGCCGGAATCACGCACAAAAAAACCGGGCCAAGTTGATGCGAAAAACTGTCGAACCGGTCGGGATCGAGCGTCATCGGCATTAAAGCCGTGATGATATTAAAAATATTAACTTGCATAGGTCGTTTTATCGGAGCGAGCACCTCGTCGATCCCCGAGCCGCCGAAAACGTTGCGGAAAAACGGATAAACAGGATTACCTGTAAAATAATAAGCACGCGCATACCAGAATCCGCCGACGATCGCGATCGTCGCGAAGCACGCGAGCGCGTCGACGAGCGAACGACGCCTCGATCGTGCAAACGCCTCGAATGCGATCGTTAACACGATCAATCCCGCCAAAACGAGCGCGGGATATTTCACCCCGATCGCGAGCCCCGCGCACGCTCCGACCAAAATCGAAGGCCGAAGTCCGGGAGCGTCGCGGCGTCGGTCCCACGCCAAGATCGCGGCGTTTCCGAGCGCCGCGAGCGACACGTCGGCGAGCGGCGCCGACATGCCGTTTGAAACCGCGGGAACCAAAAGCGCGATCGCCCCCGCCCACTCGGCGCGCCGTCCCATATAAGGCCTCGCGGTCGCGGTCGCGCACAGCATCAGAGCCGCTCCGAATAGCCACTGAACGAGCCGGCATCCCGTCGGCCCGCGCACCGCGAGCGCCGCCGCGTACAACGATTCGGTGACGAGGGGGTAAATCGTTTCATGTAAATCAGGTTCAAAAACAGCTTGATGAGCGTTTAAAAAGATTTTAGGAACTTGCAAATGATAACAGAGAGCGTCGCCGTCGGTTACGGGAGAGCACGCGACGAAAAGCGTTCCGGCGAGCGCAGCCCACGATAGCGGGTTGCGCGGAGCGATCGCGGCGATCGACCCCAAACCGCCGCGACGAAATTCGATCAGCGCGATAGACGCCGCGAAGAAGAGAACGAGTGCGATCGAACGCGGAGTTAGAAGACCGATTTCGGCGAGGAAGAACGTACCAAGCGCGAGCGATCCGAGCCCGAGAGCGAGCGAGAACGCCCACGCGTCGACCGAATCGACGGGGTCGACTCCGATCGATCGTAAAACGCCCCTCCCCGCTCCCGCGGCGATCGCGAATAACAAGATAACGAATACTAAATTGAGCATCCATGCCCTCGAAGATCACGCTTTTCCGTTCCGCGATTCGCGGCGGAACAACCCTCCCCACTCGTGCCTCACTCCCCAACGCCACAACATCGGCCCCGCGAAGATCGCCAAAATCGCGGGCCGAAGCGCGTATTCGAGATAACGCGGCGGATTACCCAGCGGAACGTGCGCCGCGACGACCGCGCTCGCGGCGTACCAGGCCGTCGTCGCCGCCAGCCGCCCCTGCAGCTCAAGCCAACCGCGCGGCGAAAGCGCGGGAGCGAACGCCGTGAAAGTTGTTAGTAAATAGATACAAGAATATCCGATCGTCATCCCCCACGCCACGCCGACGATCCCGCCGCGATCGGCGCCGATCGTTCCCGCGACCCACGCCGCTGCGAGGCCGAGCGCCGTCGCGGCGAAGAGCCGATAAGGGCGATCGATCGTGATCAAAAACTGTCGCGCCGGCCACGCCGACGCCAATAACAACATCCCGGGCAACAGCGGCCGTAATGCCGGCAATCCCTCGGCGTATTTGGGAATCATCAGACCCAAAAACACCGGCCCGACGACGTACGCGATCGCGCTCCCCGCCGCGATCGGCGTCGCCTGCGCCAAGGTCGCACGCGCAGCTTGCCGAGCCGTCTCGACCAAGTCGTTCGTCCGTCCTAAAGTCGTTTGAAAATACGTATACATAACAATTACAATTCGACCCGCGAGATCGAGGCTCCACGATGTTCCCATAAGCGCGATCGAATATAAACCGAGCGCCTTCTCTCCCCCCGGAACGCGCCAAAGAATCAAAACGCGATCAAGATTCATCGCCGCGCCCAATATCGCGGTGTTCGCCAGAATCGGCAGGCCGACCTTCATCAGCCGTCCGATCGTCGTCCACTCCCATCGCCATTGAAAACGTACGCTATTATAATAATGTAGGTATGCGATATTGAAAAGCAAAAGCCCGCCGACGCACGCCAAAAGCCCCCAAAACCCGGCGACCGCGATCCCGCCGATCGTCCCCGCGGCGCCGAGGAGCGAATCGAGCACCGCCATGCGAGTGAGGAGCGCGAACTCGCGCCGCGCTCGTAGAACGACGATCAAAAAATCTTGATACCGTTTGATCAAAGTGAGCCCCGCGACGACAAACAGGCCGCGGGTCCAAAGCTCGGCGAGCGGGTCGTCGCGCAGGAGCGGGGTTCTTAATATCGACCAGACGACGAGCCCGACCGCGTAGATCAAGCACGTGACGGTATTGGTGGTGTAGGCGACATTGGCGACGCGGGTCGCCTCGTCGTCTTTTCCCGCGGCGAGGAGGATCGGGATCTCCTGGGCGGCGCCGAGGCTGACGCCGAGGCTCGATCGGTTGGTGTTATCGAGATAGAGACGAAGGCCCGAATAAACGCCGAGACGTGCGGGATCGAGCATCCAACGGAGCGCGAACGCGGTTAATGTACCCGCGACTTGCTCGATCTGGCCGCCGATCGTCACGAGCAGGCTATCGCGTACGGCGCGGCGATCGTCGCGCTCCGTATCGACGGGCGTCTCTTGGGCTCGATCGGATTCCTTTTCAACGCTCAATGCGATCGCCAAGGTTCAACCACGCAAAATTGGGTTGGGACGGACGCTTCCGACGAGCAAGCCGCCGGAAAAGGCCCCGCTTCGAGCACTCGGGCGCCTCGATCACGATACCACGCCGCGGTGTCGTATCCGTAACGATTATACGTTTGATCGAGATCCTCGTTGTGAGCCGCGAACCTTCGAGAAACGCGAACGACCTCGAGCCGAATCCGCTCGGCGATAACGGGAGGGTTGTGCAGAATCACCGCCGAAGTGAGTACGAGGTCGAACGAACGATCCGCGAAAGGCAACCGATCGCCCGATCCCAAGAATAACTGGATATCATCATATCCATGTAAGTATTCGTGCGCGTAGGCGAGTTGCGACGGGCTGAAGTCGATTCCGACGATCGGCGCCTCGATACGTTCGCGAAGCGCTCGGATTTGTTTGCCGTAGCCGCAGCCGATTTCGAGGATGGAGTCGGGTCGATATTCGGCGATGCGATCGGCGATCCAGTGAGCCCGAGCGGTTCGCGCCGGTTGTCCTTCCTGTTCGTGGAAGTAATCGTCGCCGCCTCGGATTGTCCAATAGGCGCGGGGATCGGCGTAAACGATTTTGCGTTTGAGCGCCGGCCAGCGTGCGAGCCCTCGCCGCATCGCTTTATGCCAAACGTAGCGCGAACCCTTTGTTTTCCAGGCTCGCCAAACGCGTTCGGCGAGGGGATCGCGATCGCGATCGCGATTGGGTTCGTGATCGTGATCGATCGTCCGCGAATCGTTCGTTTCGGTATCGATCGCGCCCACCTTGAATCCCTCCAAAGAGACGCGGAAGTCTAGAAACAAGGTGAGGAACGGTCAAGGCGAGTCGAGCGGTAATAAACTTTTTCGACACATGTAATGCCGGGGAAACGATTGCGTAAATCCGCGATCGCGGTCAAACTGACGATATTAACAATGAGAGATTTCTGGACAGACGGGCTTTGACAAAGAGAGTTGCGAGATGATTCACCGAAATTCCGAAGATCTTGCGATTCTTCCCGTTCAGAAATTGAGACTCAGAAGTTTACTGATCGAGGATTTCCGAGGTTTCGGCCGATTCGAAATCAAGAATCTGGGACGAGTGAACCTGTTGGTCGGGACCAATAACAGCGGAAAAACGACGATTCTTGAAGCGATCAACATCTTATCGGCGAATGGCGATATATCCTCGATCTGGAGAACGCTTCGAGACAGAGGAGAAGATGTTTTCATCGATCGGGAAGATAGTAATTCGACACCCGGAAGGGAAGTGGATATCAGACGATTATTCCGGGGTCACGAACTCGAAGCGGGTAAAACGTTCAAAATAACTTCCGAAGGCGATTCGGGGGTAAAATCGATTACCGCCAAGATCGAGGACGCTTCTTCTACAGATCAGCAACTTTTAGAACCGATAAGCCGACAGATCGATTCCACCGAGGATATCCTTCCTCCATTTTCTCTTTCTCTAATGTGGAGGCCCGGAACAGGCAAGGAAATAACCATTCCTTTAAGTACCTGGGGCGGATTTTCCATTGATATGCTTAGTCGAGCCTCATTGAGGACGAATCTTGTGGAAAGTATTCCGGTTCGAATGATCACAACCACGTCTTTGACGACTGATAATATATCATCTTCTTTTGAAAAGATCGTTCTCACTCCCAAAGAAGATCTCGTGATCGAGGCGATGCGGATCATCGAACCCGATATCGAAAGAATCGCTTCAACCGGTTCGGATAGAAATCGATATGGATCTCGGCTTTCATATCGAGGCGGGATTCTTGTAAGGATTAAGGGTGTTAAGGATCGCATTCCAATCGGCGGCCTGGGAGACGGTATCTGGAGGATGCTCGGGCTCGCGCTCGCGGTCGTTCAAACGGAAAACGGAATCTTGCTCGTCGACGAGATCGATACGGGCCTTCATCATAGCATTATGGAAAAAATGTGGCAATTTCTTTACGAATGCGCCAAGCGTTTCAACGTGCAAATCTTCGCGACGACTCATAGCTGGGATTGTTGTCACAGTTTGGCCGTTATTTGTCGAGAATATGTTTCCGAAGGGAGCGACGTCTCGATCAACCGCATCGAACGCGGCCGCGACGAGGCGGTGGGTTATTCCGAGAGAGAAATCATCGCCGTCGCGGATCGCGACATCGAGGTTCGCTGAACATGGCGAAGACGAATCCGAACCTCTTGCTTGTCGAGGGAAACGACGAAAAGTACACGATCCCGCGGATAATGGATCATTACGTCGTGTGGGGCGATAAAGAGAGCGATCGAATCGTTGAAATAAAAAATCTTGATAGCGTGGATGAAATAATGAAACCCGGAGTGATTGAAAGTTACGCGAAAATTCCAAAATTAAATGCTTTAGGAATCATTATTGACGCGAATGATTCTTTCGATTTGCGTTGGACGATGGTGAGCGATCGATTACGAACCGTCGCGGATGATTTTCCCGAGGATATTTCCGAGGGTGGGGTAATCCATCAGGCTTCCGCGGGCTTGCGGCTCGGCGTTTGGATGATGCCTGACAACCGATCACTCGGGATGCTTGAAACTTTTCTCGGATTGTTATTAAAACCCGATCGTATCCCCCTCTGGAATTTCGCCAGGGAATCGTGCGACAAGGCTTCCGATTACGACGGTACATACAAAGACGCCCACAAAGACAAATCTTATATCTACACTTATTTAGCTTGGTCGGATCCTCCCGGCCGCTCGTTTTCCACCGCGATTCTTCAGGGATTGATCGACGCGACATCGCCTCTCGCAAATCGATTCGCCGATTGGTTTATCAAGCTTTATTCGATCGACAGACGCGAAGCGTCGAATCGTTAAAGTGTCGAATCCGTAGCCGAAATCGATCGGCTTGCGGAAATCGCTTTTCGAGTCGATTAACCTTCGATTCCGCTAAATTCAAGCCTAAGACATCGGTTACGAAAGATGCTATCCGGAATGAAAGCCGCATATTCGGCGGGATTTGTGGGCGAACCCGAAAATGGGAGGGCGAACCTCCTGGTGAGCCGCATTATCAAGTTTGCGATTATTGACCGATAAATCGGCCTATTCGCCCGAGTTTACGAGAAGAGGCTCACCGGGAGGTTCGCCCTCCCAATCACAACGAATCGACATAAAGATGCTTAAATATATTGATTTCACTTGCGAGTAGACGCCGAAAACGGTAAAATCGAGCCTGTGGAGTTTCGTGTGCTTTTCCGGAAAGCTTCTCGGAGGATTAACGATAAAGTGATGGATTGTTTATTTATGGGAAAGTGAAACTTCCTAGCGGCTCTTTTGAAAGGCTCTAATGAATAGCCGATATTGATCGCATTTTATAAGAATCGCAGCAAGCCTAAGTATCGGGATGTTCGGCTTTCCAATTGAGGATTGGAAAGAAATCCCGTCGATTTTAAAAGCGAGGATGGCGGGGCTCGAACCCGTAACCTCCGGCGTGACAGGCCGGTGCTCTAACCAATTGAGCTACATCCCCAATTCGCTGTTCGTAGAAGTAAAATATCGGCGCGACCGCCCGTTGTCAAGCGGGGGGATTGCCCAAGTTTGGTCGCGAAAGTTAGGCTACCCTATCCTTAGACTTTCCCGACCGGGGAAGGTTCGGACCGGACGGGCCGCGGTTTCGCCGCGGCGATCGATCGCGATCGGCTTTTGGGCTCAATTTCAAGCGAAGCGAAGGAGCATGCGTTGCGGATCACCAAGGCGGTTATCACCGCGGCGGGACGTGGGGCTCGGCAGTATCCCGCGTCGGATACCGTCCATAAGGCGATGCTGCCGATCGTCGATCGCGACGGCCTTACAAAACCCGTCCTTCAAATCATCGCCGAAGAGGCGCTCGAAAGCGGCATCGAAGAGATCTGCGTCGTTACCGCTCCCGGCGACGAGGCGTATTACCGTCGCCACTTCCGAAGCTACGCAGAAACCCTCCCCGCGGCCTTTAAAGGCGTCGCGTGGGCCGAGGAGCAAGCCAGACGCATCGCCGAGCTCGAACGTCGGCTTCAATTCACCGTGCAACACGATCCCGAGGGGTACGGTCACGCGGTTTGGACGGCGCGCGAGTTCGTGGCCGACGAGCCTTTTTTGCTCCTGCTAAGCGATCACCTGTATATCTCAAAACGCGACGATCGCTGCGCCCAACAGTTGATCAAGCTCGCAACCGCGGAGGCTTGCTCGGTTTCCGCAGTCCAGGCGACTCGCGAGCATCTCGTTCACCAATACGGCACGCTGACGGGTCGAAGGCTCGACGATCGAGCCGACGTTTTCGTGATCGACGAGATCGTCGAGAAGCCGAACCCGACTCTCGCCGAGCTTAAACTGCAAACCCCGGGGGTTCGATCGGGGCATTACCTTTGCTTTTTCGGCATGCACGTTCTCACGGCTTCGATCTTCGATTATCTCGGCGAGATGATCGCGCGCGACGAACGCGAGGGGGGACAAATTCAGCTCACCCCGGCGCTCCGCGCTCTCGCCCGCGGCGAGCGCCATCTCGCGCTCGAAACCCAGGGAACGAGGCACAATCTCGGCGTTAAATACGGCTTCGTCGAGGCTCAAATCGCGCTCGCTCTCGCCGGGGTCGATCGCGAACAAATGCTTACCACATTGCTCGAATCGGTCGTTCGGATTGAACACTCTAAATCATGAATATTTATAGTAACGATTTTGAAGACGTTTTTCGCGATTTTGGTCGCGTCCCGCGACGCCTCGCGATCGACGCGAAAGGAGCCCGAACGTGACGGTCGACGCGCGAATTCGGTCGCTGTTGGAGACGATCGAGAGCGACGATCCGGCGATTCGCGATCGCTCGCTTTCCCAGCTTTTAATCGGCATGTCGACCTCCGATCTGCTTTCGGCGTGCAAAGAACTTGAACGCTTTCGCAGGCGGTCCGAGAACCTCTACGAGCGCGTGCGAGCCTCGATGTTTCTGCACGCGATCTATCAATATTATGTTCAAGAGAGTCCTGAGATCCCCGCCTCGGGGTACGTTCCGTACGACGGATTCGAGGATCTGCTCGACCGTCGGTTCGAACGCGCGATCGCATTGTTTTTAAAGGCTTTCGATGAACAGGGGCCGAACGGGACGGTCGCGAGCGCGCTTGCGCAGGCGTATGAACAGATCGCTTATCAAACGCTCGCGGATCAGGTTCGGCGATCGGTGCGGAGTTGTTCGGGGAATCGTTGGATGTTCCGCGTCGGCGGGGTCGACGAGCTGCCGCTCCGGCTCGCTCCGGCGTTGCTCGAACGCGCCTCGGCCGACTCGCTCTTTCCGATCCTGATCGAGCGAACCCCCGTGAGGCTCGATCTTTCGCATTCGGCCTGGTCCGATATTTTCTTTCTGGGAATGGATTATCCCGAAGGAGCGCGGGTATTAAACATATCGGTTGATCTTGGGGTTCATGGACGAGACGCCGCGCCCGTCCCGCCGATCTCGGTTTATGTGCGTGTGATCGCCGAACCGATCCTCAGGCTCACGAGTCTCGACCTCGGCGCTTGTAAAGACGTCGACTCACTCGAAGAACTGTTCAATTTTGGCAACGATTATCTGGGGCTGGTGAAGGCGGGGGTGATCGCTTCTGGTCTTGTTCCCGCGTCGCTCGAGGGGACGGCGACTTCGCTCGCCGACGTTTTGGCGCGGGTCGTTCGTCCCGGCCACGGCGTCGAGGTGACGACCGCGGTCAACGATATCCCCAAGGGATCTCGGCTCGCGGTTTCAACGAATCTACTCGCGTCGATCATTTCGGCGCTGATGCGCGCGACGGGGCAAACGAGGCGGTTGACGGGAACGCTCGAGCCCGACGAGGCGCGGGTCGTCGTGGCGCGGGCGATTCTCGGCGAATGGCTCGGCGGATCGGGAGGGGGCTGGCAGGATTCGGGAGGCGTTTTCCCGGGGATCAAAATCATCGAGGGAGTTCCCTCGGGACCGACCGACCCCGAACACGGAATCAGCCGAGGACGATTGCTGCCGCGCCATCGATTGCTTGATCGAGCGGATCATCTTGCCACGCATGTAAATATAGATAACGGTATGGATATCGGCGGAAAATCGCCCGTCGCCGACGAGCGGTCCGATTCGTTCGCGCGGGCGCTCGCGGAAAGCCTTGTGCTGGTGCACGGAGGGATGGCGCAGAACGTCGGGCCGATCTTAAACATGGTTACGCAAAAGTATCTTTTAAGAAGCGGACCCGAATGGGAGGGAAGACGCGACGCGGGGCGTATTTTCGAGCGGATCGTTCAGGCGGTTCAATCCGGCGACGTCGCGGCGCTCGGCGGTTCGACGACCGCCAATTGGGAAGGCCCGCTTAAACGGATCATTCCGTGGGTAAGTAATCACTTCACAGAAACGATTATCGCGCAGGCGCGAGCGACGCTCGAAAAGGACTTTTGGGGCTTCTTGATGCTGGGAGGGATGTCGGGAGGGGGAATGGCGTTTTTCACCGCGCCTCACCGGCGCGACGAATTCCGCCGCGAGATCGCCGCGATCATGCGGAACGCCAAGGCTTCGCTCGAGGAGGCGTTGCCGTTCGCGATGGACCCCGTCGTTTATGATTTCAAGATCAATCCCCTCGGCACGCACGCCGAGCTGATCACCGACGCGCGTGCGATGATGCCCGCGAAATACTACACGTTGCAGGTCCCCAAAATGATCGAACAGGGAGCGCGAGAGACCGCGGCTTCGCGATGCGCCGACGTCGATCATTTTTCGAATCATTGCGGCGATTCCGCCGACCTGATCCGCGTCTTTCGTGCGATGATCAACAACCTTTTTCCCGTCCCTCGATCCGCGGTCGATCGGTCGCGCGCGAGCTGGGACGAGACCGCCGAGAAGATCCTCAAGGCGAACGGTTTCGACTCGACCGAGCACGAACGCTTGCGCGAGGATCTGATTCGGGGTCGGATCGGACTGGCGCGGAATCGGCTCCCCGTCGATACCGATATACGAGATGTCGACGATCGCGAACTCGTTTCGGCGCGGGGTCGCATTCCCGCGACGACGGTCGAACTTGGGCGACGCGCGATCGAAGCAGGCGAGGTCGCGGTCGTCTCGCTCGCCGCGGGGGTCGGCAGCCGGTGGACGACGGGCGCCGGAGTCGTCAAGGCGATCAACCCGTTCGTCATGATCGACGGCCGACATCGCGCGTTTCTCGAAATCCACTTCGCCAAAACGAAACGATCTCAAAAGATTCATCATGTTCGAATCCCGCATATCGTGACGACGAGTTATCTCACGCACTCGGCGATCGAACGTCGGCTCGAAAAAACGGGGGATTTCGGTCACGACGGCCCCGTTTTTCTCTCGCCGGGGCGGTCGATCGGCAAGCGGCTCGTGCCGATGACTCGCGATCTTACCTTTTTATGGGAGGAGACGAGTCACGAAACGCTCGACGAGAACAAACAAAAAGTTCGCGCCGCGGGCAGGCGTGCGATCCTCGATTGGGCGCGAGAGACCGGCGAGGGGAGCGATTACACCGACAACACGCCGATCCAACGCTTCAACCCCCCCGGCCATTTTCACGAGATCCCCAACCTCCTCAAAAACGGCGTCCTCGCCCGCGTTCTCGCCGAATTTCCCAAACTGAAATACTTGCTTGTTCATAATATTGATACATTGGGAGCTTCGATCGATCCCGGAGTGTTGGGTCGAGCGATCGAGTCGGGTTCGAGCGTTTCGTTCGAGGTGATTCCGCGGCGGATCGAGGATCGCGGCGGAGGTTTGGCGAAGGTGAACGGTCGCTTGCGGTTGCTCGAGGGGCTGGCGCAGCCGCGCGAGGAGACCGAGTTCCGTCTTCGCTATTACAACACGCTCACGACGTGGGTCGAGATCGACGGCCTGCTGAAGGCTTTCGGCCTAACCCGCGACGACACGCGCGACGATCCCGCCAAGGCCGCGGCCGCGGTGCGCGAAGTCGCTTCGCGGGTTCCCACGTATGTAACGATCAAAGACGTGAAGCGGCGTTGGGGGCACGGCCAGGAGGACGTTTTCCCCGCGGCTCAATTTGAAAAATTGTGGGGCGACGTGACGTCGTTGCCCGATCTTTCGTGCTCGTTCCTCGTCGTCGATCGGGGGCGCGGCCGCCAGCTTAAAGATACGGCGCAGCTCGACGGCTGGGCGAACGACGGCGGGCTTGAATACGTGAAATCGCTTTGCGATTTTCATTAATCACGCGATCGCTCGTCCCAAGATATCGTCACAGCGCTAACGATAACTGTAATTGAAATGATGATGGAAATGATATGAAAAGATCGACGAATGCGTTTAATCTTGGCGGAAGTCGCGTTCTTGTAACCGGGGGCGCGGGATTCATCGGGTCGCACCTTGTCGACGCGTTTGTGGCCGCGGGAGCTTGGGTGCGGGTGATCGACGATTTATCGACGGGTAAGCTCGAGAATCTGGCGGATTCTTGGGATCGGATCGAGTTTATCGAGGGGAATCTAGCCGATTTTGAAACGTGTCGGCGCGCGGTCGAGGGGATTGATTTTGTATCGCATCAGGCGGCGATTCCGAGCGTCCCTCGGTCGATCGCCGATCCGATTCCTTCGATCGAAAGCGGGCCGATCGCCACCTTGTATTTGCTCGAGGCGAGCCGGCTCGCGAAGGTTAAACGATTGATTTACGCGGCTTCGAGCAGCGCTTACGGCGACACCGCGGTTCTTCCCAAGGAGGAATCGTCGCGGCCCGCTCCGCTCAGTCCGTACGCCGCGGGGAAGGTCGCGGGGGAATATTTCGTATCGGTTTACGCGAAAACGATGGGGCTCGACGGAGCGAGCCTACGCTATTTCAACGTGTTCGGGGCGAGGCAGGATCCTTCAAGCCCTTATAGCGGGGTGATCGCGCTCTTCGCGAGGCTCGCCGCGGAGGGACGCTCCGCGACGATCCACGGCGACGGTTTACAGACACGTGATTTTACATACATATCCAATGTCGTTCTCGCGAATCTGCTCGCGACGACCCGATCCGAACCGTTGGGCGGGATCGTATTGAACGTCGGGACGGGTCGAAGGATTTCTTTGCTCGAACTCGTCGACATGCTTAACGCGCTCCTGGGGACGAATCTCGAACCCGTTCATCTTGAACCTCGCCCGGGCGACGTCCGCGATTCGCAGGCGAGCCTCGATCGCATCCGCGCCGAGCTCGGTTACGAGCCGATCGTCGATTTTGAAGAAGGGCTTGAACGATTGATTCAATCACTTAATCTCAAAAATGCATAAGTATAATCATAAAATTCGCGGTATGCGACGTCGAGCCGTACCGGTTCATGATCGGCGATCGGTTCGCGAGCTCCCGATTCGATGGAAGACGCCGAGGGATCGCCCGATCGCGCCGTTTCGCGGAGCGGATCCAATATCAATGATTGTATCATAATAATAGACGTTACAACGAAATTCGCGGTCTCTCGGTCGGATTCGCTCGCGCCGGGAACAAAGATCGCCTGTTTATTTAGAACTAATTAATATAATAATATTATTATAATATTCCGCGGTCCGGTTTAAGAGCCGAAATCCGGCGCGTCTCGAACCTGGATTTTGTGAACGGATCGATCGTTCTTGAGGAGATTGAATCGAAATTCGACTCGACGCGAACCGCTTTACGAGAGACGGTTCGTGTTACCGATCGTCGGTTCGTCGCGACGATCGATCGAGATCACGCTTGCGAATTCGCGTCGACCCGCTCGGTTATCGATCGGGGGGAGCCGCCTTATCATACCGGCGAAAGAGGTCGTCGGTAGCTCAAGGCGAAGCGAGACGATCGAACAGACCCGGCTGGAAGACGCGTTCTTTGTTACGATTCGAAAGCAATCCACGGTCGGTTGCTTTCGTCGGTTTGTCGTGTTATTAATGTGGATCCATTTTATAAGAGATCGGTTTCGGCTTTCTACGACGAGGTTGGAATCCATGACTTTGCACATTCATTTACATCGAATCTTTTTAAAAGCGGGCGCGGCGGCGATGATCGTTCTCGCGTCGATATCGGTCGATATCCACGAAGCGACGGCTCGCGACGACGCACCAAAAAATGCATATGCGTATATTATTCGCGGTCAGTACCGCCTTGGACGAAAGGAATATGCGCTCGCGATCGCCGATTTCACCAAAGCGATTCGTCTCGATCCTCAATCGGCCTTCGGCTACGGGAAGCGAGGCGTGGTTTGGAACGTGAAAAAAGAATACGACAAGGCGCTCGCGGATTTTGACAAAGCGATCGGTCTCGATCCCGTTTATTCGAATCCGTATGTCAGTCGAGCCGTGCTCGAATTCGTGTGCGAGAAAAGGAACGTTCACGAGACGGTTTCACTTTTGATCAAGAATTGCGATCCGAAAGACGAGTACGCGACTTACGGGGTACTGATCGGCGTGTTCGCCGCTCGAAAATCGGGACGAAAGGATCTCGTCGAGCGATATCTCGACGACGTTGTGAAACGGACCGTTGAGCGCAACTGGCCGTATCCCGTCGTTCAATACCTGCGTGGAAAGATGAGTGAGAAAGAATTGATTTCCGCGGCGGCCGTTGACGGTCAAATGACCGAGGCTCGTTGTTATATCGGTCTCAATCTCGAATGCGACGGGCGCGAGGCTGAAGCGGTCGAGCATTTCCGATGGGTCGAGAGGAGCGGCGATTCGACGTATTTCGAGTACGAGATCGCGCTCCACGAACTCAAAAAGCTCGAAGCCCGGCGTAAATAATCGATGAGATCGGATGATAAACCTTGATTGTATCAAATCGTGTGTCTGTTATTCACCCGGTATTATCTTATCGAGCAACCCCTCATCCGTCGCTCAGCGACGACTTCTCCCAAAGGGAGAAGTATTGATACGGATCTGCACTTCATTTCGGAGTGAATGTAAGCCTCTCCCTTTGGGAGAGGCCGGCCGAAAGCCGGGTGAGGGGCTTTTTCAACTTGCGAATGATCTTAAAATTCAATCCCTCATCCGTCGCTCCGCGACGACTTCTCCCAAAGGGAGAAGTATTGATACGGATCTGCACTTCTTTTCGGAGTGAATGTAAGCCTCTCCCTTTGGGAGAGGCCGGCCGAAGGCCGGGTGAGGGGTTTGGAATCTTGCGAATGATCTTAAAATTCAATCCCTCATCCGTCGCTCCGCGACGACTTCTCCCAAAGGGAGAAGTATTGATACGGATCTGCACTTCTTTTCGGAGTGAATGTAAGCCTCTCCCTTTGGGAGAGGCCGGCCGAAGGCCGGGTGAGGGGCTTTTTCAACTTGCGATTCATCTGATCAATCAGGCCCTCATCCGTCGCTCCGCGACGACTTCTCCCAAAGGGAGAAGTGAAAGAGCGGAAATCCAGACTCGGACTTCGCTGAGAGGCTCTCCGAAAAAGCAACGGAACGCCATCGGCTCGAATATACCAATTTCGACGCAATATACATGTTGATCGCAACTACATAAAATATCAAGATATCAGACAATTCTGGTCGGGAGGGCGAACCTCCTGGTGAGCCGGCATGTTTTTATTTAGGATATTGAACCGGTTCGGGATGTCGAACCCGATTGGGACGACGAACCCGTCCGGGAGGGCGAACCTCCTGGTGAGCCGCATCATGATGTTTGCGTTTATTGACCGAATAATCGTCCTCTTTGCCGGAAATTACGAAAAAGAGACTCGCCGGGAGGTTCGCCTTATCCAATGAAAAATGCCGACTTTTTGATTATTGATAAATAATATTATATTGGTTAACCGACTGCAAATCCGGAATCGTCGAGCCGAACGCGACTCGATCGTTTTCCGGTTCGACTCTCGGAAAAATAAACCGAAATCGGCGCGAGCCGTTTGGAACGGCGGAAATCTCTATTCGAAAGCGTTGATGATAACACGTTGATGAATCACCATAATCATTTACGATTATAAAATATCATATCAACAGAACGTCGATTTTATTGTTGGGGCGATAAGATCAAACGAAAAGGTCGGATCGCCGACGGGACGAGGCTGGTGGAGAAGCTTAAATGAGGGATCTCGTCGGGTTTCACCAGTCCGAGGATCCGTTCGACGAGGAGGGTGCGGTCTCCCGAGTAATTCAAGCGGACGTTTTTTCCGGCGTTGAGCAGCGCGATCGATTGATCGAGCTTGGGGAGCTCGATCCAATTCGCGCCTTCGCACGCGCGGGATTCGGTTCTTCGCGGATAATGATCGCTTAATTCGACGGCGTCGAGCGTGCTTTTGGGGACGGCCTGATAGACCGATCGACCGAGGACGAAGGCGTCGCGGGCGATCGCGATCGGCGAATCGTCGGCGCGAAGCAGTTGATCGCGTGTTATTATCACGATGTGTGTGTAAATCTGACGTCCGGCTCGGCCGCTGTATTCGGGAGGGCCCTGGCACGTGCGAGCGACGGCGAATCTGCCCGAAGGCAGGGGAAAAAATTGGAACGAGAACGCGTTGGCGGGATCGATCGCGAGCCCCTCGTGCGAAGGAGACCAGGTCGACGCGGCGACCGCCTCGGGCTCGGTCACGCCGCGCGATCGCGCCGCGAGGTGATACCCCGCCGTCCCGTCCTGATCTAACGATGTGAATATAGCCTGATCTACAATCATGTATATATAAGAGCTTAATCAAATGTCTCGATTGAATCACGGCGATTCGGCGATTTAAATTTGCCCCGCGAGCCAGGCGAAGGGCTCGATGATTCCCTTGGGTTCGACGCGGAGGGGGATCAGGCTTTCGCGGCCCTCGGAATCGATGAGCCAGCCGCTCGATCCCGCGACTCCCGACGCGAAGAATTTGAACTGCGCGAGTCTGGCCTCGCAGAGCTTCCACAGGCCCGGGGCGTTGGATCGCGCGAACGCCGCGGGGTCTCGAACCGATTCCTCGCAGAGGTCCGATTTGGTAAAGACGATCGCGGTCGGGACGTCCGACTTTTGTTTTTTCCGTTTCGGTCGAAGCGACGTGAGATAGCTGATCAGTTGCATCGCGAAGAGTTCTTGGCCCTGGCCGTCGGCGATGACCTGAAGGATATCGACGAGGACGATGAGCGCGTCGCATCGAGAGATCAGCGCGTGTATTGTGGGATTGGACATCGGTGACGCGAGTTCGGCGGCGACGGCCTCTCCCGCGACGTCGGGCGCGACGAGGTCGAACGGCGGAACTTTGGCGTTTTTTCGTTCGATCTCGCAGTGGACCCATTGCCAGCGATCGGCCTCGACCGGAGTTTTGGCGGGGAATCGTTGGCGTTCGAGCGCGAGGATCGTGTTGCGATGGAGCGATAACGAGAACGCTCCGTGAGCGAAGCCGCTTAGGTTCATGGCGCCCCGAGCGAGATGATCGAGGAGAATGCCGAGATATACCGTTTTTCCCACGCCGCTGGGGCCGAGGACGCCGACGATTCGGGGGGGCTTGTCACGAAGGCGAATCGAGTGAATCACGTCGGCGGGGGCGAAACAATGTTCACACGCGTTTCCCTCGAATCCCGCCATCCCGCAGAGCGGGCACGGTTGATACGCCGTGGAATGCGAACCGAACTGCGTCGATAAAAACGGAGAATGCGTGCTCATGATTGATCGTTCCTGGAATCGACGTTCGCCTCTTCGTTCCTGCGGCGCAACCGCGAAGCCGAGACGGCGCAGCGGAAGCCGATGTTGTCGCGACGATCGAGTTCGGGTTGCCCCGTGATGAAGTGGTTCGCGGCCTCGCAATGAAAATAAGTATCATATGATCCTCCGATAATCCTTTTAAGCGGTTTCCAGCTTTGAAAGGTTTCGTCGGATCGGCAGGGGATCGTTTCGAGCGGGTCCTGGAGCCATTCCCAAACGTTTCCTGTCATCTGATAAACGCCGTTTGGAGTTGCGCCATGACGGTATTCGACGACGGGGACGGTGTCGCCGACTCCGCTTGAATAAAGATTCGCTTTCCCCTCGGAGTAGAGATCGCCCCAGGGGTATCGGTTGCAGGAACCGCCGCTAAGCTGTTCGGGCCAGCCCGCGGCTTTTTGCCATTCGGCCGCGGTCGGCAACCGTTTGCCGACCCATCTCGCGTAGGCGGATGCTTCGTACCAACACACGCCGGTAACCGGATGATCGGCTTTTCCGGCGGGATATTTACCGTTTTGCCACGTGCGAGGTCCGGGTTTACCGGTTTGGTCGACGAAACGAATCAGCGAAGGCCAGATATCGCGAGGCCAGATTTCGAGCGATTCGTAACCTGAAGCTAGAACGAATCTATAAAACTGTTCATTTGTAACCGAGCAGCGATCGAGATAAAACGCCTCGATTTCTGTGAGTTCGGTCGTACCGTCGCTTTGATAAACGGGGACCGTTCCCGCGGGGATGAGCGCGACACGGCGATCGAGGATCGACCACGCGGGTCCGGCGCATCGGTCGTCGATTTCGGCCTCGGCGTCGGCCAAGAGGACGAACGTATAACGCTCGTCGGCGATTAAGCCGCGAACGAGTTGTTGAATTTCGGTTCGCGACAATTCGGAATAAACTTGCGAGCCGGGCTCGGCGAACGATTCGCTCGAGAGGTGCGGCCGAGGACTCGTCGTCGCGCGTGCGACCTCGGAGTCGGTCGATTTACCCCCGCCGAAGAGTCTTGACACCCAACCGCGGCGCGTCGGGGCCTGCGCCCGCGTGGTTGCTTCATGTGGCATAACGTTTATCCCTCGGAACGAACGACCGGGAAACAACAGTAGCGCCGGGGCGGATTAAAAACCCGGTCGATCGTCGCCGAAACTCTGGACCTGTTAAACTTCATAGGACACGAAGACGATATCGTGAAAAAAATTCCCATAGGGCGCGATCACGATTCAATGAGACGTTTTAAGTTCAAGCGAGGACACGCGATCGAACGACGAAAGACTTCGCCGATCGATCGTCGCCGAACCCGCTCGCGGATCGAATCAAACCGTTTTGATAACGCCGGAAACGAAGCGGAAAAGTGAGCGACGCCCGCCCGACGAACCAATCATATAAAAACACAAGTAGTTTTAAGAATAAAGTTTCAAGTGTCGTTTAAAATCGACGAACCGGCGGGAGCGATTCGCCCTCGCCGGCGCGTCGGGTCGTGATGATTCGAGAGATTCGATCACGGCGATCGTTTCGTCTTAGAAAACGTCGAGAACGAAGTGATTGCCGCGATACCACCGCTTCTTCTTCCAATCGTGGAGGCCGTTCGGCGAGCGGATGCCGAGAACGCGCCTGCCGCCGTAATAATTATGATAATACGGCCCTTGGATTTGAGGCACCAATCGTTGTTCGCGCGGGTAAAGATAAAAGCCGTCGTAAAGCGGCTTATAATCGAACCCGTTGCCTGGAACTTGCGGAGGCGTGTACGGCCAGTAAAGGTAATCCGAGTAATTTTGGGCTCGGGCGGACTTCAAACCGCTCATTCCAACCAGCGCCACGCCGACGAAAAGCATTTTGCGGATCAGGTCGCCAGACACAGTCCACCTCCTTGTTGAAAGGACGCTCGATCGACCACGATATCGTGCGCTACGAATCGCGGCGGCGGAGGAGAACCAAGCATTTTTTTTCGCTCCAAGTTTCGATCGTAACGACCAAAGAATTGGGATCGATCGCGCCGATTCGATCGATTTCTTGATGATTCGCGGCGAGACCGCGCGAGTCATGCCGATTCATGTCGATTCGTCGTTATTGAGATCGGCGGTCAAGCCTCTCGCCCCTCGGCCTTCGCGCGGAACCGAAGCTCGCTTCGGATTGAGTCGAGATTCGATCGATCCGCGGCGCACCTCGCCGAGCAAATACGTCGTTTTCGATTGGGACTCATAATATGTGCGCATGATCATCTCGGCCAGTATGCCCATCAGGATGCTCACCGCGCCCGCCAGCAGAAACATCACCGAAAGGCTGGGTAGCGGGGTCTCGACGAACGACTTGGGCGGTTTGAAGATATATTTAAAGTAAAGCATCGCCAGAAACGACGCGAATCCGCACGCGATCCCCGCCAGGCCGATCCTGCCGAAAAAGTGAATCGGCTTTTGAGAATATTTTTGATAGAAAAGGATTAAGATAAGATCAAGAACGACGTTGAAGGTGCGGCCCAGGCCGTATTTGGCTTTGCCGGCGATTCTGGGACGGTGATTGACGACGAGTTCGGCGACTTTTCCCCCCTGCCACGACGCGAAGATCGGGATGAAGCGGTGCATTTCGCCGTAGAGTCGCACGCCTTCGAGAACGTCGCGGCGATACGCTTTCATCGTGCAGCCGAAATCGTGAAGCTTGACGCCCGAAAGCCGCGCGATCAGCCGATTCGCGAGCCTAGAAGGGATCTTGCGGGTAACGAACGCGTCGCGCCGATCTTTCCGCCATCCCGAGACGACGTCGAAACCCTCGTTAACTTTGGCGAGCAATTTGGGGATGTCGGCGGGGTCGTTTTGAAGGTCGCCGTCCATCGGGATGAGGATCTCGCCTCGAGCGAGGTCGAGCGCCGCCGAAAGCGCCGCGGTTTGGCCGCAGTTGCGCTTCAATCGAACCGTCACCACGTGATCGGGATCGATCCGTTGAATCGCGCCGAGCCGTTCCTCGGTCCCGTCGCGCGAACCGTCGTCGACGAAAATCAATTCATACTCAAAATTATTATTATCTAAAACCGTTTTAAGCTCGCGATAAAGAGGATCGACGTTGTCGACCTCGTTGTAAACGGGAACGATCACCGAAAGGTAAGGAGCGGACGGTTGCGGATCTGAAGACATAATCGGGTCGATTCTCATAATTGTTACAAGTTCGATTGTGAATTTATCCGGAGATATACGATTGGAGAAATCGGCGCGAGAGGACGAGCGATTCCTTGCGTTTTTCGAGCGATCCCTCGAATGCGCGGTCTTCGACTTCGACGGCGACGGCGCCGTCGTAACCCGTGTCGGCGAGCGCTCCGATGAAGGCGCCCCAGTTCACGTCTCCCATGCCCGGAAGTTTGGGGGTGTGCCACAACTTGGGGTAAGCGAGCGCGCCGTGTTGGGCGAGTGCGGAAACGTCGGTTCGCGCGTCTTTGGCGTGAATATGAAAGAGGCGATCGCGGAACTCGTGGAGCGCCGCGAGGTAATCGATCCGTTGCCAAACGCAATGCGAGGGATCGAAGTTGAGGCCGAAATTCGGGCTGGGGATATCGGCGAACATGCGTCGCCAGATCGCCGGAGAGGTCGCGAGGTTTTTCCCTCCCGGCCATTCGTCGGCGCCGAAGAGCATCGGGCAATTTTCGATCGCGATCTTCACTCCAACCGATTCGGCGCGTGCGATCAAAGGGCGCCAAACTTCGAGGAATCGCGTCCAATTGGCGTCGACCGTAAGCTTGGGATCGCGGCCGATGAACGAATTGACGACCCCGACGCCAAGCTTGGCGGCGGATTCGATCACCTTCTCGAGATGACCGATCGCGTGCTCGGCCTCGGCGCGATCGCTCGCGAGCGGATTGGGATAATAACCGAGCCCCGAAATCGACACGCCGAAACGGCTTAGAAGTTCTTGAATTCGAGCGATCCCGGCCGCGTCCAAACCGACGACGTCGACGTGCGACACCCCCGCGTAGCGACGCTCGGACCGACCGGGTGGCCAACACATCAGCTCGACGCACGAATACCCGTTCTCGGCTGCGAACGAGAGAACCTCGTCGAGCGAAAACTCGGGGAAAATCGCCGAAACAAAACCAAGTTTCATAAACAATTACCTATTAGCGAGCATTTGCTCAAACATACGATTGATCATTAACACGGAACCGTGAAGGAGGTCGAATCGGTTCGAGTTCGGTCGTCATGGTAAGAGAAAAAATCCTCGATCGAAAGTTCCGAAGGGGTCGAAACCGATTCGACTCGCTACTTCAAAAAAGGGTTCCTTATTCGAGTTCCTGGATTTCGAGATTGCGAAAGCGAATCGGCGAACCCTCGGATTGCCAGCCGATCGTTCCGCTCGAAGGGTCGGCGCCCGTTCCCCGACAAACCTCGACTCCGTTGATTTCGCAAGCGATCGAGCCGTCGCGGCAGGTCACCTTCATCGCGTTCCATTCGCCGACGGGTTTGATCGCCTTGCGCTGCGCGTCGGCGTTTTTCTTGCCTTGAAATTTCGCGCCGTCGACGCCGAAGACGTTTCCCGCGTCTTGATTGAATAGCTGAACCTCGATGCTCCTCGGCCAAACTTTATGAGGGCTTTTGATATGAACGAACACGCCGCTGTTTCCTTCGAATTTGAGATCGTCTTTGAGATCGGCGGGGCGTTCGTATTTCCAGTCAAACTTCAAGATATAATTTTTATAAGATTTCTTGGTGGCGAAGTAGCCGTTGGGCTTTCCCGATACGCGAATCTCGCCGTTTTCGATCGAGATCGTATCGGCGCCGAAGCCGATCAGGTCGAACGCCGAAAGGTCGTTTCCTGGAGCGAGGGGTCGGAATTCGGAATCCGCGGCGCGGCCCGCGAACGCGCCCGCCGCGAGCGTGAAAAGGGCCAAAAGAGCGGCGTGTTTCGGGAGATTCATCGATGATTCCTTAAAAGAAACCGGAACGGATCGCGGCCGATCGAAGATCGACGGTCGATTCGTGTTTAACAAATCGGCGAGCCGTTCGCGACGGTTCTGTCTCTCCTCACTTAGAATAAATCGATCGGAATAATAAAATAGCTAACAATTAATTATTTATCAAAGCCTGGGTTATTGAGAAGTCGATCGGCGCGATCGATCGCCGATCAGAGAGGCGGAGGCGAGCGGGTCGTAAATCGGTCCTTTCGGGGTCAGGTTTGAAGCGAACGTGACGACCTCGGCGATTTTGAACGATCCCGCGGACCAATCGCGTCGGCTTTTGATCGTCGAGGCGACCGCGGCGGCCGAATCGCCGCGATCCTGGAATCGGGCGATCGTGATATGGGGATGAAAGCGATCGTCGCGGGGAGGTCGGCCGGCGCGGGTCGCGGCCGCGACGACGCTCGCCTGGAGCTCGATCAACCGATCGATTTCGGGGCCGGCGAGCCCCACCCAGAGCGTTCGAGGGTTCGACTCGTCGGGAAAGGCGCCCAAACCCGTGATCGAGAGTTCAAAAGGTTCAAACCCGGCGACGGCTCGTTCGATTTCACGACAGATATCGAAAAGCTCGACGTCGCGAACGTCTCCCAGGAACGCGAGCGTCACATGCGCCTGCGCCGGGTCGCTCCATCGCGCCGCGGGAAGATCGGCGGCGAGCGACGTGCGCAATCGAGCGAGTTTCTCGGCGCGCGCCGCTGGGATCGTCGCGGCGACGAACGTTCGCGTCATCGACCCCATTTGCAAAATCCTCACTTCTAAGAAATCAAAACGCCAAAAGCGATCGATACGTTTCGAGTCTTTGATCGATATCCGAACGTTCGGCTCTAAGAAAGCGACGAAGGCTGAAATCCTCGACTAGAAAGCTTGCGACGACCGTCCCGTAAGCCGTCGCGGTTTTGAAGGCCTGGATGTCGGTCCTCCCCGTCGCGGCCAGATATCCCATGAATCCGCCGGCGAAACTGTCTCCGGCGCCCGTCGGGTCGACGACGTCCGCGAGTGGAAACGCCGGCATCACGAACGTCTCGTCCCCGCTCATAAACATCGCCCCATGTTCACCTTTTTTAATGATCACGAAACGAGGTCCGAGATCGAGAACTTTCCGTCCGGCGCGGACGAGATTGACTTCTCCCGTGAGCATCCGAGCCTCGCCGTCGTTGAGAACGAGTCCGTCGATCCGCTTGAGCAGCGCTTTGAGATCGTCGGGCTGGGTTTCGATCCAAAGGTTCATCGTATCGGCGACCGCGAGCTTGCGATTCTTCGCCTGTTCCAGAACCTTAAGCTGGGTGAGCGGGCTTCCGTTGGCCAGGAAAATGTAAGGAGAATCGGTGAACTTCGCCGGAATCTCGGGCCGAAACGATCCGAAAACGTTCAAGTGAACCTCGAGCGTTTCAGCGGTGTTCATATCTCCTTCGTACTTACCTTTCCAGCGGAAAGTTTTGCCTCCGGGCTCGGTTTTCAATCCCGAGGTGTCGATATCGCGCGATTCCAACAGCGTGCGATGCTCGGCGGGGAAATCCTCGCCGACGACGCCGACGAGACGCACCGGCGTGAAATAGCTGGCCGCGTACGAGAAGAAGGTCGCGGAACCGCCGAGAGCGTCCTCGACGACGCCGAACGGGGTTTCCACCGAATCAAATGCCAACGATCCGACGACAAGCAACGACACGAAACGCTCCTCGATCCACGATCATCAACGAGAAAAAGTGAAAATAACTCCGCGTGAACATTTGCAGCGATTCTTGCGAGAGATCAGGTTTGAGCGCCCCGCCGAATCAGTTCGATCGCCGCGGCGATTCGCTCGCGACACGCGTCCCTCCCAAGAATCACCAAACAATCATATAATCCAGGACCGACGCCCTGCCCCGTCACGGCGACTCGGAGCGGATTGACGACGTTTCCCATCGAGATTCCCTTCGCCTCGGCGAATCGATGAACCTCGCGTTCGAGCGTGCTCACCTCGAACGGATCGACGCGATCGAGCAGCTCGGAGAGTTCGGCGAGCGTCTCGGCGACTCCCTCTTTTCGCAACCGCTTTTTGACCGAGTCGGGATCGTAGGTCGCTTTCGCTGTGAAGAAATACCCTCCCAATCGAGCGACGTCCTGAAACACCTTGAGGCGATCGCCCAGGGCGACGATGACGGCCTCGATCCGCTTGCGTAGAGCCTCGCCGACGGGCTCCGTGACGAGCCCCGCTTTGACGAGGAACGGAATTGTCCGCTCGACCTTCTCGGCGAGCGGAAGAGCCTTCATCCATTCCCCCTCGATCCAAAACAGCTTATCGGGATCGTGGCTCGCGGGAGAACTGTTCACACGATCGAGCGAGAACTTGGCGAGCAGTTCGTCGCGGGTGAAGATCTCTTGCGCGCCGTCGAAGCTCCAGCCGAGCCGCGCCAGATAATTCATCATCGCATCGGGAAGATATCCTTGATTGATGTATTCGTCGAGCCCCACCGCGCCGTCGCGCTTGGAAAGCTTCTTTTTCGATCCCGGCGCCGCGACATACGGAACGTGCGCGAACTTGGGAGGCTCATATCCAAGCGCCTCAAAAAGTAACAACTGAGAGAACGTGTTGCTTAAATGCTCCTCGGCGCGAACGACGTGGGTGATCTTCATTTCGGCGTCGTCGACGACGCTCGCGAAGTTGTAAAGCGGCATTCCGTCGGGCCTGACGATCACGAAATCGCCGATCTCGTCGGATTTTTGTTCGACGTTCCCTTTGATCAGATCGGGGACGACGAGCGTTCGACCGGGAGGGACCTCGAAGCGGAGCGCGTAAGGGCGATTCTCGGCCTCGAACCTCGCGCGTTCCTCTTCGGAGATCGGCTTGCGACGAAATCGATACGCCGTTTTATTGCGTTCGGCGATCGCCTTTTCGGCGGCTCGTTCGGCCTCGGTCGAATAATCGCGATAAACGAGATTTGATGCGATTAGGCGCTCGGCGGCGCGGCGGTAATGCTCGCCTCGTTTCGATTGAAAATAAGGACCGTAAGGCCCCTCGACCTCGGGGCCCTCATCCCAATCCATCCCCATCCAGCGAAAGCCTTCAAGGATCAGAGCGACCGCGTCTTCGACGTGCCGACCCTGATCGGTATCGTCGATGCGGAGGATGAATTGACCTCCAGAGCCGCGCGCCAGCAGCCAATTGAAGAGCGCCGTGCGAACTCCGCCGATGTGCAAAAAGCCGGTCGGACTGGGGGCGAATCGTGTGCGAATGCTCATTGATGGATCAATCTACGTCGCGCCGCGGGCCGGTCGCGACGGCCGGCTTCATCCACGAACAGATTTGAACGATAGAGAGGGAACACGCGGTTTGTCAACCAAGCCGAGTCGATTCTCGAAGAAGGCGGGACGACAACCGCCTCGATGATCTTTAAAAAAAACGGACATCCCGATCCGAGCGTTCGATCCGAGTCGTCCGAAACGCCCCCTCGGCGTTTGTTCATCTCGCGGCTACGCCAATCTCAGTACTCTGCGCGTTTCTTCGTAAGTCGATTCGAGATCAAGCGGGACGGCGAAATCGTCGGCGATCCAAAGCGGCAGCGTCGGCAACGGCTTAGCGAGAGTGAGTTCGTTGCTCCAGGCCTCGAACACGCGTTTCCCAGCCCGACTCGTCCAGCGACACGAAACCGCGTAGAGGGGCGGCTCACCGAGCTTGAGCGTCGGATCTTCCTGACCGATCAGATCGAGTAATTCGTGATAAAGATTCATAGAACGATTCGTGACGAGATCGACGATCGCCGTGCAAACATGATTTTGGAGCAGAGTCGCGCACTTACCGACAAAGAGATCGCGGTTCTCGCGTCGATCTTTGTTGGAAGGACTGACGATTTCGACCGCGGCGACGAGTCGACGTCCGCGCTTTTCGTCATAAATGAGCACTTCATACTCGTCCATGACGGGAAGGTCGGTCGCGACCGAAAGAGTCGGCTTGGAAGGCGCCCAGATTTCCGTCGCCACGCCGCCGTTCTCGCCGGAGCGGGCGAAATCCAACCTCGGCTCGACGCCTTCCTCATAAAATGTAGATACATCAATCTCAAAAGCCGAATTTAAGTGAATGTTCGGGTATGCGACAAATCGCTTGGGAAGCCGATTGTTGAGCGCGATCACCATGATCGTGGGCCACGCCGAATGAAATCCGTCCCACGAACTTCGATCTGAAAATGGAGCATGAAAATGATCGAGCAGCGGCATAACATCGCCCTCCTCACTCAATCATAACGGATCCCGCCCGAATACGAAACCGTCGGTTTGTGTCCGCCGAAATCAGGTCGAATCAACTTAAGCCGATGCCTTGATACCTCATCGCTAACTCTCGCCGTGATCGAGGTGCGTCGAAGAATTCCCGGTCGAAGACGTCGATCGGCGGACGCTTGAAACATATCCCTAAACGAGTTTTGATGCGTACGGAAGTTCGGCGGCTCGTATGTACCTTAAAGAAACACGGACATCCCGATCCGAGCGTTCGATCCGAGTCGTCCGCAACGCCCCCTCGGCGTTTGTTCATCTCGCGGCTACGCCAATCTCAGTACTTTG
Organism: Planctomycetota bacterium; assembly: GCA_021791715.1. Classification (GTDB taxonomy): domain Bacteria; phylum Planctomycetota; class Planctomycetia; order Isosphaerales; family Isosphaeraceae; genus JAKBCQ01. The sequence continues at coordinate 66,729 of JAJYWB010000016.1, forward strand.
CGTGTTTCTTCGTAAGTCGATTCGAGATCAAGCGGGACGGCGAAATCGTCGGCGATCCAAAGCGGCAGCGTCGGCAACGGCTTAGCGAGAGTGAGTTCGTTGCTCCAGGCCTCGAACACGCGTTTCCCAGCCCGACTCGTCCAGCGACACGAAACCGCGTAGAGGGGCGGCTCACCGAGCTTGAGCGTCGGATCTTCCTGACCGATCAGATCGAGTAATTCGTGATAAAGATTCATAGAACGATTCGTGACGAGATCGACGATCGCCGTGCAAACATGATTTTGGAGCAGAGTCGCGCACTTACCGACAAAGAGATCGCGGTTCTCGCGTCGATCTTTGTTGGAAGGACTGACGATTTCGACCGCGGCGACGAGTCGACGTCCGCACTTTTCGTCATAAATGAGCACTTCATACTCGTCCATGACGGGAAGGTCGGTCGCGACCGAAAGAGTCGGCTTGGAAGGCGCCCAGATTTCCGTCGCCACGCCGCCGTTCTCGCCTGCGTGGGCGAAATCCAACCTCGGCTCGACGCCGTCATCATAAAATGTAGATTCATCAATCTCAAAAGAAAAATTTAAATGGACAGATGGACATGCGACATAACGTTTGGGAAGTCGCTTATTGAGTTCAATCACCATCATCGCCGGCCATTGTCCATGGAATTCGTCCCACGACCTTCGATCCGAAAATGGAGCATGAAAATGATCGAGCAGCGGCATAACATAACCCTCCTCGCTCGATCATAACCGCTCCGCCCCGAACACGAAACCGTCGGTTTGTGCCGATCGAAATCAGATCGAATCAACTTACGCCGATGTCTTGATACCTCATCGCTAACTCTCGCCGTGATCGAGGTGCGTCGAAGAATTCGCGGTCGAAGGCGACGATCGGCGGACCCCTGATTCGCATCATCAATTTGCCTGATTGATTATCGTGATCTTATCTATTATTTATGTTTACTTTTGTTCAAATCCTTCTTTACAAACTTTTACGGACCGACCTTCATCGAGCCTTTACAATCACTCTCGAACTCGATCGATTCGATTTCTTCGGAAGGTTTTCCGTTTGGCTTGTCGTCGGCGAATCATCCGAATCGAACTTCATTTAGCAGGGTCGTTATGAAGAAGCCGAAAAAGGAATTCTTACCAATCCTTTTTATCATTTTGAGTGCGGTGTTATCGCTCGTCGTGCTTGGCGCCGTAACGCCCCGCGAACGCGACGACACGGGGGATCGGCGCGACGATCCAAAAGCCGCCCAAAGTCACCTCGATGGCGGACGACCCGACGGCCCTTCCGGAGGTCCCGGCTTTCCGGGAGCCCCTCCTGGCGGTCCTGGATTTCCCGGCGGCCCTCCCGGCGGATTCGGACCGGGGATGTTCATCGCGACTCGCATTCTTGAGGAAGCCGATAAAAACGACGACGGCAATCTGTCATCCGAAGAGGCGGGAGCGGCCGCCGCGTCTTTTATTCGAGAAGCCGATCGCGACAAAAAAGGATCGATCGACGCCACGACGCTCGGGCGAGCGATCAATAAAAAAATCGGTCCTCCTCCCGGCTTCGGTCCTGAAGAAGACTCTTCGGGAGATTTCGGCCCCGGGACTTTCATGGCGCCCGCGATTCTCGAACTCGCCGATACCGATCGAGACGGCAAACTCAGTCCAGAAGAGGCGTCGAAGGCCGCGACGCGATTTGTCGGCGAGGCTGATATAAAGAAGCAAGGACTTCTTAATTCCGCGCAATTGATCGAGGCGATCAACCTGCGAACGGGGCCTCCGCCCGGTTTTGGCCCCGGAGGTCCCGGCGGAATGATGGGGCGATCGGTCAAGCTGATGGCGAAGTTCGATAAAAACGGCGACGGAACGCTCAATCGCGACGAGCGCCTCGCCGCGCGTGATTCGATCAAGGCGGATCGCGCGAAAAGCGCGAACGGTCCCGAAGGACGACGCGGTCCCGAGGGGCGACGAGGGGGAGGCGGTCCCGGGTTCGGACCCCCCGGCGGATTCGGGCCCCCCCCCGGTTTCGGCGGCGAGCCCGAGGTCAAACCGGGTCGGCGCGTCGCTCCCGCCGACGTGAAGTCATATCCCGATAAAACATTATATGATCCCTCGATCTTGCGCACAATTTTTCTCGATTTCGACGAATCCGACTGGGAGGCCGAGCTCGCCGATTTTCATGGAACCGACGTCGAGGTCGCCGCGACGATGACGGTCGACGGCAAAACTTACCAGGGAGTCGGAGCGCGCTTCCGGGGTATGTCGTCTTATATGATGGTGCGTTCAGGTCATAAGCGTTCGCTCAACCTCTCAATCGATTACCAGAACAAGAAACAGCGGCTGTACGGGTACAAGACTCTCAACCTCTTGAATTCTCACGAGGATCCCACGTTTCTTCACACCGTGCTTTATTTTGATACGGCGCGGCGGTACATCGCGGCGCCGAAGGCGAATTTCGTCCGGGTCGTCGTCAACGGAGAAAGTTGGGGCTTATATGTAAACGCGCAACAGTTTGATAAAACGATGCTCGCCGAGAACTTCAAAGACTCGCGGGGAACGCGTTGGAAAGTTCGAGGCAATCCCGGCGCCGACGGCGGCCTGCGCTATCTCGGCGATAAGATCGACGATTATAAAAATCGTTTTGAGATCAAATCGGGCGACGACGAGAAGGCGTGGAGCGCGTTGATCGCGCTTTGCGAGATTCTCGATCGAACCCCCGCCGAGAAGCTCGAACGGGCGATCTCGCCGATTCTCGATATCGACTCGGTGTTGCGGTTTCTGGCGCTCGACGTCGCATTGATCAATTCCGACGGTTACTGGATCCGTTCGAGCGATTACAGCCTGTTTCGCGATTCCAAGGGGGTTTTTCATCTGATTCCGCACGACGCCAACGAGACGTTTCAGCCGGCGATGATGATGGGACCTCCCGGTTTCGGCCCCGGAGGTCGCGGCCCCGGGGGTCGAAATCGAGGCCGAGGCCCCGGGGGGGATTCCAAAACGAAATCGAACGCCGCCGATCCCTCTCGCGACCAAGCCGAGAAGAAAGCCGAACCGGCGCATCGTTCTGGGGGAGGGGTCGATCTCGATCCCCTCGTCGGCCTCGACGACGATCGTAAGCCGCTCCGCGGTCGTTTGCTCGCGGTCCCGAGATTGAAACAAAAGTATCTCGAATATGTTCGCGCAATCGCTCAAGACGATCTCGATTGGAAAAAGCTCGGCCCCGTCGTCGCGGCGTATCGATCTTTGATCGAAGCCGAGGTGAAAGACGACACCCGCAAGCTGACTTCGTTCGAGGCGTTCGAGAGAACGACCGCGGATTCGCCGCGGGCCGAGGCCGCTCCGCGCGGGCGGAACGCGATGAGCCTTAGAGAATTCGCCGAGAAACGGCGCGAATACTTGCTCAATCATCCGGCGATCAAAGCTTTGGGATCGAGCCGCGAATGACCTCGGTTTATTTGAGCGGGCCGCGACGGCGCGAGAGCGAATCGTCCGATTCTCATCCGAATTCGATTCGCGAGCGACGGCAAAGCATAAAAATACAGATTATTTTCGGAAATCATCACGGCTCTAACTTTTTTCGGCGGTCGCTCGTTCGAATTCACTGGAATTGATGAACTCATCTAACAGAGTTGGAGGAATTTGATGCCGAATCGGTTTTGGTCGTCGCTCGCGAGCGGATCGAATGTTTGGTCGGCGCAGTTTACGCTGGGCAGAAAGATCGGAGTCGCGTTTCTGCTCGGCGTCGCGGTCGCGGGAGTTTACCGCTGGGCTCGGCGGGGAGAGAGCGTGAAATCGACGTTTCTGACGACGTTGATTCTTCTCGCGACCTTGATCGCGATGGCGACGCAGATCATCGGCGACAACGTGGCCCGAGCCTTCAGCCTTGTCGGGGCTCTCTCGGTCGTCCGATTTCGAACGGTCGTCAAGGACACTCAGGACACCGCGTTCGTGATCTTCGCGGTCGTCGTCGGTATGGCTTCGGGGGCGGATCATCTCGCGGTGGGTTTGATTGGATTGGCGTTGATCGGCGTCGCTTCGCCTGCGCTTTGGCCTCCCTCGGCGATCTCTCGCCGACGCGAGATCGAATCGACTCTCGCGATTCGAATCGGCCCGGTTCAAACCGTTCGGAACGCCGTCGAAATCGCGATCTCGGCCTTCGCCGACCGATTCGACCTCGTTTCCGCGACGACCGCGAAACAAGGTTTATTTATCGATTTATCTTATCGAATCGTTCTCAGACGCGACGCCGTCCCGTTCGATCTCGTCGTCGAGCTGAAACGACTCGAAGGGGTCGAAAGCGTCGATCTGCAATGTGAGGAATGAGGCCGAAACCGATCGCCGCGTTCAAGGCGGAATCATCAATCGGATCGCCGTCGGTCGTTCGTATCATTTTGACGAGGATTCGATCGTTCGTATCGCTTAAAATCGACCGATCGACCGAATCGAGTCGAATGATTTCCGCGTGATCATTCTTGAACATTTTATTCGATTAGAGAACGGCGACCGAAACGGAGAATCCGCGATGACCGACGATCGTTTCAACGACGATCGAACGATCGACTCCGAACCTTCGATCTTGCTCATCGACGACGATATCGAGCTTTGCGAGCTGATGCGCGAATTCCTCGCTCGTCGCGGCTTTCGCCTCGAAACGACGCACGACGGCTTGCGCGGCCTCGCTCGCGCATTAAAAGGCGAACATGATCTGATATTACTTGATGTGATGATTCCCGGAATCGACGGTTTTGAGCTGTTGCGGCGGTTGAGACGGCAAAGCGAGGTTCCCGTGATCATGCTGACGGCGCGGACGGCTCAGGCGGATCGGATCGCCGGACTTGATTCGGGCGCCGACGATTATCTCCCCAAGCCCTTCGGTCCCGAAGAATTGCCGGCGCGGATTCGAGCCGTCCTCAGACGCTCGAACCGAGCGCGAAAGGATGTGAGGATCTTCAAGGCGGGACCGATCACGCTCATCCCCGCCGAACGACGCGCGATCCGCGACGGCTCGGCGCTCCAGCTCACCACGATCGAATACGATATCCTCGAACTCCTAGTCCAGGCCGCGGGACGAATCGTCTCGCGCGACGAACTCTCTTCGACGATTCACCGCCGCCGCGCCTCGCCGTTCGATCGATCTATCGATGTGCATGTAAGCAGTATTCGGAAAAAAATGGGGACGGACGGCGATTCGATCGTCACCGTGAGGGGCGTCGGTTATCTCTTTCGATCGGGGGTCGAGGTCGACGGAGCGAAATGACATGCGTTCGATCTTCGCCAAAATCTTCCTCTGGTCGCTCGGTACGTTCGTCCTTTCGTTGATCGCTTTCTGGGCGATCTCGCACACGATCGATCGGCGGATGCGCGGCGGCGATCCCTTCCCGCGGATGATCGCGCTCATCGAAGACGACGCTTGCCGCGTTTATGAGGAAGGAGGAGCGGAACGCCTCGCGGCTCATCTCAAACGATTAAACGTATACCTTCATGCCGAGCATATCCTGACCGATTCGAAAGGTCGCGACCTGGCGACCGGAGAGGATCGATCCGACCTGATCCGACGGTCGAAAGTTCATAAAAAGCCCGGAAGGCTCGAAGACGGTCGGATCGTCTTCGTCGGCCGACCGCGACACGGCAAGTATTATTTTATCAACATCGTTCGGCCGTTGTTCGAACCGAGCGACATCCTTCCCTATTATTCCTTGATCGTCGTCGTGATCGCGGCGATGGGATTCTTCCTCGCGGTTCATCTCGCGGCGCCGCTCCGCGGGCTTCGCGAAGTCGTCGAGAGGTTCGGTCGCGGCGACCTCGCGGCTCGTGAACATTCAATCCGAAAGGACGAGATCGGCGAGCTTTCGCGAGCGTTCGACGAAATGGCGGGACGGATCGAAACGCTTCTCCTCGCCGAGCGAAGGCTCTTGCAAGACGTCTCGCACGAACTCCGTTCTCCGCTCGCGAGGCTCGGATTCGCGGTCGAACTCGCTCGATCGGGTCCCGATCGCGATCGCGCGCTCGACCGAGTACGCAAAGAGGCCGATCGGATGTCGACGCTGATCGGCGAGCTGATCGAACTTACCCGTTTCGAAGGAGATCGCACCGCGTGCGACGCCGAAATCATCGCTCCCGATTCGCTCCTTGATCATATTATTAAAGATTGCCAATGGGAAGCCGAAGCGCGACGGCGTTCGATCGTTTTCAAGGTCGAAAGCTCCGTCACGATTAGGGGCGTGTACGAGCTGTTGCGTCGCGCCGTCGAGAACGTCGTTCGAAACGCGATTCGGCACACTCCCGAGGGGACGACGGTTGAAGTCGAGCTTTCACATCGCGACGGTCGAGCGTTGATCCGCGTTCGCGATTTCGGCGCGGGAGTTCCTGAAGCGGCGCTCGATGCGATTTTCAAGCCGTTTTTCCGTGTCGAGGTCGATCGTGATCGCGCGAGCGGAGGGGTCGGTCTCGGGCTCGCGATCGCACTTCGCGCCGTTGAACTGCACGGCGGCGGAATCAAGGCGAGCAACGCCTCTCCCGGACTCGAAGTGACGATCGAACTCCCCGCGGCGGGTGAAAACGATTAATCGAATCGCGTCGCACCGGCGCGAGCCGGAAGGCCTTCGAATCAGCGGATTTCCTAAGAATCTTTCGAAACCCAATCGCCTCGCTTTTATCGGTTACGGCGCCAATTCATCAATAAAAAATGTATGTTAAAAATCTAGATATCGGTTTTTGTAATTTGGCTGGGCGAACCTCCCGGTGAACCTCTTTTCGTAAACTCTTGCGACGAGGCCGTTTTTTCGTTCAATAATCGTAAACATCATAATGCGGCTCACCAGGAGGTTCGCCCTCCCAATTTCGCGTTCGCCTTCCCAATTTCGCGTTCGCCCTCCCAATTTCGCGTTCGCCCTGCCAATTTCGCGTTCGCCCTGCCAATTTCGCGTTCGCCCTGCCAATTTCGCGTTCGCCCTGCCAATTTCGCGTTCGCCTTCCCAATTTCGCGTTCGCCCTCCCAATTTCGCGTTCCCCCTCCCAATTTCGCGTTCCCCCTCCCAATTTCGCGTTCGCCTTCAAATCCCGACGAATATGCGGTTGTCTTTCCGGATAGCCTCTCGATCTCGCTCCTCGATCGGGGGCGGGGCGCGCATCGCGAAACCCCGCGGTGATCGCCAAGCGGCGACCCGCCCCCTACCGAAACCGGATTGTCAAAGAGCGTCCCGGCCCGATCTCATGGTCGCCCAGGCTCGTCGCGTCGCGCCGATTCGATTCGGCCCGTATTATGGGCTGTTATCGGAGGAAATCGCGGAATCATGAGTTCAAAAAACGGTTATTCCATTCGATGAAGCGGCGGTTCGAGCGCGATCGGACAGGCTTGTGTGACGCCGAGGGATAAGGCCGAATCGTCGGTGTTCGGCGGATCGTCATGTGTGAAAATCTCGCGGCGAGCCTGCTTCATGTTTGTGTGATTATTGGTATTGATAAACGTCGACGTGAACCGGCGAGCGTCCAATGTCGGATCGACGTCTTTAAGACGGCTTGCCTGAAGGTTCGCCTTCGCGTTAGGCGGTTCGGCAGTCGGAATCTCTTGTTCGGACGGTCGCGGCGTCGTCCGATCGGGAATTCGATCGGGCGATTCCTCCAAATCGACTTCTCGGTTCGCCTTTTCGATCGTCTCGCGAGTCTCGTTCCTCAAATCGTGAGTCGCGGGCGCCTCGGGCGTGTTAACTGGATGCCGAACCGCGGATTCCTCAATAATCGGGCGCAAGCCCTGCCGCCGCTCTTTTTGCAATCGCCTCAGTTCGGCCATTGTTTTCGACAAACACCTTTCAAGATGGGCCTCGTATTTGATGATCGTCTGGATCGTCGGCCGGTCGGGCAATATACGGAGTTCGCTCACGCGTTTCGCGGCCGTCCGGACCCTGTCGAGCCCTTCTTTGAGCTCGGGGAGCTTCGCGGCCTTCGCCCCCAATTTTACAAATTCGTCCAAATAATCGTTGAGAGGTTTGCGTACCATTTCAACAGTTACCGCCTCGGATCGGTCGCGGGGAAGCTCGGGATGATCGAGCGAAACGATGAACTCGGCGAAGACGTCGTCGAGGTCGAATTGCGTCGCGGTAACCTCGTACCGGATCACGCGATTGAGCCGCCATAAGTAAATCGCCGCCCGTTCGGCGTAAAAGGATTCCAATTCGCCCACGGGATTGAGTTCCTGGACGACGGTATCGCGGTGCGAAACCCAAGCTTCATGCGACTCACGGCCTTCGATGACGGGATCGGTCGAAACGACGCCGCATTCGAGCGCGCGGCGAGCCGATTCCGGGTTCGAGGAATCGGTCGACGACCCTTTGAAACAAGCGGAATCTCGCAATTCGGTGCGGACCCGGGAGACGGTGCGATTCATGGCGGCGATCCTTTCTTTGAAGCGGGGTTCATTATCCAACGGATTGTTTTAAATCCGCACAACATCGTGCGGATTACACACAGATTGCTTGGGGATCGGTAAAAATCTCGCTAAAGCGTATCGATCGAGCGTGCAATATTCGGTTTGTTCATCAAGATTCAGCGTTACGGCAATATTACAACGGGAGCGAATCGGCGTCAAGTGGAAAAATTGCGAATAATTCGTATGTCGCTACTAGAATTCCCGTCGGCATGACGACTTCAGGAACGTTGCAATCAGAATTCGGGACGATCGCGATCATTAACGCAATTCACGATCCTGAGTCGACCGTTCGGCTTGTCGTCATGAATGAAAACACGTCGGCTCGAATTTAAGACCTCGGGATGCGACCGAGCCGGCGATCGACGCCCTCGGAAATCGCATCGTCGCTCGGGTTGGGCGAGTCGCTCCTCGCGTCTTCGGTATTTATCGCGAGGGTGAACGCCCAGATAAATAATATATATAATTTAGAAAATGTTATTTACAATATTTATGTAATTTATTTTGATAATCGCTCCCTGGGAAATTGAACGCTTTTCAGAGTTCGGGTCGCGGAGTGCTATTCGAACCGCCGGAGGGTTTCCGAGACTCGTCGGTTGTTTCTCGATCGACCGCGGCGCTCGTCGCGGTTGCGAATCGGCGCCTCTCAAGTTTATGATTAACGAACGCCCGCGACGTCGTCGCGGCTCAAAACGAACACGCGGTGAATCCGAGGTCGGTCGAATGGCGAAACAAAGTGTGTTGGGCGGACTCGGTGAATTCTTTTGGAACGATCCCTTAATGGCGACGATGATCGCCGCCGCGATCTTCGCGATCGCAACCACTCCGCTCACTTTTCTTGTCCTTTCCAGATATCAATACTTGCGTACGCGACGCGGCCGGACGTTTCAACAACCTTCGTTCGCTTCGGTGATCAGCGGGATGATGCTCGTATCGGCGATCCCCGCGATCTTTTGCGCTCTTGTGATCAAAAGCCGAAGTTTTGATAAGAATCGATACGAGTTCGACCCCAATAAAACGTGGTCGGTGCTCGATCAGGGGCGCGGGTTTAAAAGCACGGTCGAGGCCGACGAGGCCGTGCGGCAAGAGATGAAACGGTTGGCGGATGAGCGTAAAAAGCTGGTGAATTCGGTGAAAAAGCTCGACGAGGCGATGCTCACGCTCCGCGCGACGGCGCGTCAAGTTCCGGCGCTCGCTCCCGATCTGCTCGCTGTTCTCGATCGTATGGGGACGGTTCGCCAGGCTGTCGGGCTCGACGCTCCGCAGCAGCTTAAAGACGAAACCGCGCCCCCCGTCGGTTTGGCCGGCGCTCCCGCGTCGCTCGCGCTCGCGGCTCAGGGAGGAGCGATCCCCGTTCCCACGACGACGATCCCGCAACCGGCGATTCCTCAAACGGTCGCTCCTCAGGCGACGCAATCGGGGCTTCCCCCCGCGAAGATCGCAGCCCAACTCGCCGCGGTTCCCGAGCCGCAACGGAAACTCGCGGCGATGCTTCCCTTAAGCGACGGCGAGATCCCCGCGGGGTGGGAGATCGGCAAACAAGGCGATAAATATATCGAAACATTTAACGCCGAGAATTTGTATGAGAAGATCGACGGTCGCGCCGAGAGCTTTTTGCAATACGACGTTCGCGGCATGGCTTACGCCGATTATCACCCCAAGGGGGACGATTCATATCAGGTTCAAGTTTATATTTTTGAGATGAGCGGGCCGCTCAAGGCGCTGGGCAAATACGGAACCGAGAAAACGCCGGGGGTGAAGACGATCGCGCTCGGCCAGGAGGGGTATGTTTCGGCGGGAAGTACGCTCTTTTACGCCGATAAATATTACACGCAGATCGTCTCGACGAAGGACGACGCCAAGTTCGCCGAGTTCGCTCTCACGATCGCCAAACAAATCGCCGCCAAACAGATTCCCCAGGCGGTCGCCGCGGGAACCGAGGGCGCCGTGAAAGCGACCCCCGAATCGATGTTCGTTCTCCTTCCCGAGGGTTCGGGCAAAACGGGTCAGAAATATGTGGCGCAGGATGTTTTCGGATATGGGTTCCTTTCGGACGTGTTCATGGCCGATTACGACGACGGCGGATCGAAATGGCAGGGGTTTATTCGTCCCTACGCCGACGCCGCCGAGGCGCGGAAGATCTTTGAGAAATACGGCGAGGACGCCAAGAAGGACGGCGCCGAGATCAAGAAACTTGAATGTCCCGACGCCGACGAATTGATGATCAGTTCAAGCATCGGCCTCGTCGACGTCGTTTTCCTTAAGGGGAACGTGTTGGGCGGAGTGAACGGCGCCGACGACGTGAAAAAGGCCGAGGCGTTCGCCCGAGCGTTCGCCAAACGCGTTCCCGCCAAGGTTCCCGCGTTCGAGGCGCCCCCCGCCGAGGCCAAATCGGGAGACGAATAATTCATCACTGTTCGTGTTTTGATTCGTTCAATCCGTTCGCTCGGTTGATTCCGTTACGAGCCGGTTCTTTTTACTGAATTCGGGTGTTTTGATATGACGCAGGCGATCGACCTCGCGACCGAGCCCGCGAACGCGAATCGCGGGTCGTCGCGTTCGGTCGGGGTCGTCGATTCGATCGTCATCGCGCTTTTTTGCGTCTCGGGCGCGTCGGGTTTGATGTTCGAGGTCGTTTGGTCGAGGATGCTTTCCAGGCTGCTCGGCGGAACGACCTGGGGCGTGCTCGCCGTGCTTGTGAGTTTTATGGGGGGGCTCGGGATCGGCGCCGAGTTCTGGGGAAAACGCGCCGAACGCTCGCGGCGGCCGCTCGTCCTTTATGGAGCGCTCGAACTCGCGATCGGGATTTACGCGCTCGCCGCTCCCCTGCTCTTCAGCGCGATCGGCGCCGGGTATATCGCGTTGCAACGCGGTTACGGTCGACCGTTCGGCTTCGATCATCCGATTCGATTGTTGATCGCGTGCTTAGCGATCGCTCCTCCGACATTTCTCATGGGGGGAACGTTGCCGGTCCTCACGCGTTGGTGTTCCGATCGACGCGGCGGATCGACGGGGATTCTCGCCGGTCTTTACGCCTGGAACACGTTCGGAGCGGTCGTCGGTTGCTTCGTCACGGGTTTCATCCTCATCCTCACCCTCGGGGTCGTTGAAACGAACACGCTCGCCGCGGTGATCGACGTTTTGATCGGCGGATCGGCGATCCGCCTTGGAATCGTGGCGGCGCGGACCGACGCCGATCGCCGGCAAAAAGCTGATGACGCAATCATAAAAGATACAATGGATATAAGTGATTCAGGATATCATGGTTCGAGCCGAAGCCGATACGCGGGGATACTCGTCGTCGCGATCGCGTCGTTTTCGGGTTTTTGCGGGCTCGCTTACGAGGTTTTATGGACGCGCGGGGTTCTGGCTGCGATCACCGACGGCACGACTTACGCTTTCACCGCGATGCTCACCGCGTTTCTCGCGGGGCACGCCGTCGGCGGAAGAGCAGCGCGGGGCGAATTGTTCGGTTCGAAGAATCGCTTCGACTCGCGCGACGCCGCGGCTTGGTTTAAACTTGGACTGGCGCAAACATTTGTTGGAATCGGCGCTCTCGCTTCGATTCCGCTCCTCGTTCTGGCTTCGCGATTGATCTTCGCTCACGGCGGGTTTCAATCGACGCGTCCTTCGTTTTGGAGCTGGGAGGCGCCGTTTTATTTTAGCGTTTGTTTGGTCGTGATGTTTCCCCCCGCGGCGTTTCTGGGGGCGAGTTTTTCGCTCGCGGCGCGGCTTTACACTGGTAAAGGGGGTGCGGTCGGCGCGCACGCGGGGCGGTTGTATCTCGGCTCGACTTGGGGGGCGATCGCGGGCGCTCTCGTCGCCACGTGGTTCCTCATTCCGAACCTCGGCGTGCAAAAAACGGTCGTCGCGCTCGCGCTCGCTCAAGCCGCGATCGGCGCGATCGTCGTGCTTTTTTCCAGGGGTTACCTTGGACCGACCTCGCGAATCTATTCCGTAATATTGATTTGTCTTGGGGTCGCCGCCGGCTTCGCGATCAACACCTTGTTCTCGCTTGATGAAGTTTATTCGGGATGGGAGCCGGGCAGGCTCTTGTTCACGCGCGAGGGGCCCGGAGCGACCGTGACCGTGCACGAAAAACGCGGGTCGACCGATCGCGTGATCAACATCAACGGGGTCAACGTCGCGGGGACTTCGCGCGTTTTTCGGACGATTCAGAAGCTCCAGGGGCATTTGCCGCTGTTTTTACATCCCGATCCGAGCGAGGTTTTGCACATCGGATTCGGCTCGGGGGGAACGTGTCGATCGGTGAGCCTTCGTCCCGAGATTCGAACGATCGACGTCGCCGAGATTTCCCCCGAGGTCGTTCAAACTTCGAAAGAATGGTTCAAGCCGATCCATCAAAATGTTCTCGCCGACCCGCGCGTTCATTTAAGAATCGTCGACGCGCGCGAGGAGGCCGCGGTTTCGAGCCGAAAGTACGATCTGATTCTCTCCGATTCGGTTTTGCCGAGATTTCGCGGGAACGCGGCTTTATATACGAGCGATTACTTCGGGCTTTGCGCGAACAAGCTCAAACCGGGAGGGATCTTTTCAACCTGGTTCGCGCTCCACGGTCTTTCGGTCGACGATTTTCGCTGCGTGATCCGCAGTTTGATGAGCGTATTTCCGCATGTTCAAATATGGTATCCCAATATCGAGCCGAACGAGAACATCGTGATTCTTGCTTCTCGATCGCCGATCGTGATCGATTTCGTCCGGTTTCATCGCGAGCTGGCGCGGCCCGCGATTCTCGCCGATTGGAACGACGTCGAACTCGGTTCGGCGATAACCTTGGCGGATTTTTTCCTGATGGGAGATCGGGGCGCCGCGGCGTTCGGCGGATCGGGACCGATCAACACCGATGATCATCCTTTGCTCGAATTTTCCGCCCCGAAAACGACGTCGCGGATCGGATCCTGGTCGGCGAACTTCGCGGCTTTGCTTGAGCATCGCGAGCCGATCGATGCTTACTCCATCGGGATGAATCGGACCGATCGCGAGGCGATGCGGCTGAGACAAGCGGCGACTGCTCACAAACTGCGCGGGCAATCGCTTGAACTTCAGGCGCGTGCGGCGACGATCCTCGATCGTTCGGTCGAAGCGCGGAGGATTTTTCGCAGCGATCTCGAAGCGGCGCTCGGCGAATACGAGATCGCGATTCGAATCGATCGCGACGACTTGGATCTGGAGAGGAACCGCTCGCGGCTCTCCGCTTTTCTGGAATCGATCCAAGAAAGAAAACCCCCTCAAGCGATCGAATGAGCGTCGGTTTCGACCGTCAAATCGAGCCTTTCGAGTTACCGGGTTACGACGATGGTGAGCGATCGCGTCGCGACCGATTCGGATCGGTCGCTTAATCTTTAAGTCTCTGTCTCTTCATACTTTGTGGAACGATCTTCACGATTTTCAAAAGTTTTTTGTCCGGATCGTGCGCCGAAAGCAATTGAGTCTGCGGCGTGACGTGGGCTCGCATCGACGAGCGACGTACGACCTCGGCCGGTAAACGATTTTATCGGCCTGGAAGTTGCACCTAATACATGATGTTCATTCTATCGAACGGTGATCCGATTTCGTCCGATACGACGAAGTCGGAGGAATCGCCGCGGGTTCGTTCATGGAGCATCGTCGTTTCATAAATAATTCGTGAGATTATTTCGAGATGCTTTTCAAGAACGTCCGTCGAACGAATGAGCTTTCATCGGTGTTCGCATCATGGCGTCGCGATCGGTTTCGCCGGCGAAGGGGTCGGTTTCGCGACTCGAATTCGCATGGGCGTTTTGTCGTAGTGAGATAAGAACCTCTCCTCCGCCCTCAAGTTTAATAAGGATTATAGAATCATGAAACGAAGATCCGGTTTCACTTTGATCGAACTGCTGGTCGTCATCGCGATCATCGCGGTTCTGATCGCGCTCCTTTTGCCCGCGGTGCAGCAAGCGCGCGAGGCCGCCCGCCGCGCGCAGTGCACCAACAACCTCAAACAATTGGGGTTGGCTGTGCATAATTATATCTCTCAGAATAACACTTTCCCCCCGCATGATATGTATCCCACGACCTCGAACATTTCGCAGGGTTGGACTTACGGCTGGCCGATGGCGATTTTGCCGCAACTCGACCAGCAGGCGATGTTCAACGCGTTCAATTTTTCAATGGGGGTTTTCAGCAGTTACGCGCGGGCGAACACGACGGTCGGTTACGTTCAGATCTCGTCGTTGTTGTGCCCCTCCGACGGAGCGTTCCTACGCCCCGCGTCGCCGTGGGGTACGCAGAATTATGTGGGGAATTACGGAGGCCCGGGACCGATCATGATCGGCACTGGAACGATCGTTCCGCTCGCCGCGCCGCTCAGCCCTTACGCGAACTCGATGGGGCCCGTCGGGATGGAATCGATCAACGACGGATCGTCGAGCACGGGGCTATTCAGCGAGCGTTTGATCGGGCTCAACGGCGGTCCGACGGTCTACGCGGGACAGGTCAAAAACATGGCGCTTCGAGGCGTGTACGCCAACACCCAGTCGGGCGTGAACCCGAACAACTGGGACGGAGGATACACCCAGGCGCAAGCTTATCAAGTATTACAGGCGTGCAACAATTTGCCGGGTACGACGCCGAGCACGCTGACCTGGGGCAACGGTTATACGTTCGTCACGGGCTATCCGTGGTACGTGTCGACAAACGGATATACGCATTACGGCACGCCTAACAAAAACTCGTGCGCCGATCCCAACGATGCGACGACGTGGTTCGTGAACTCGCACGGCAGCGCTCCGCCGACGAGCAACCACCCCGGCGGCGTCAACGTTTGCATGGCCGACGGATCGGTTCACTTCATCAAAGATTCGGTCAATTACATCACCTGGTGGGCTCTTGGAACCCGCAACCAGGGCGAAGTGATCGACCAAAGCACATATTGATTTATCACGTCGTGAAAGTTTAAGCGACGGCTTTGTGATCGCGCCCGGGGCGAAATCGGCTTGATTTCCGCCTCGGGCGTTTTATTTTGGATCGATCGGCGAACCGCCGGTTCGATCTAAGAATTCCAATTTTTTTTGGATCGATCGTCGAACTCCTGGATCGATAGGCGAAAACAAGTATCAAGAGACGAAATCCAATTCCAAAAGGCGAAATCAGGGATCGATCGGCGAACTCGTCGAATCGTCGAGATTTTTTCACGCGGAGGCTTGAGTGATCGATTAGTCGGTTAGGCAAGGATCAAGCGTATTTGAATCGTCGCGTTCGATTCGGTTTATCGGATTCGAGCCGTTCTTGAATCGGCGAGAAGTCGCGAATTCAGGCTTCGGCGCCCGTTTCACGGTCGATAAAATCTCATTCGGAATCGGTAACTGAATAATAAATCGGCGTGACACGGTAAATTAAGTGTCGTTACTTCTTGTAATCTAACAAGTTACACCGACCCGAGTCGAGCCGAAGCGGCTTCGGCGCCGAGATTGCATTAATTCCTTAGGCGTAATCGTAATTCGGACGATGGCCGGAGGCGTGTTGAAGCGTTCGTTCGCGGATCGAACGGCGGTCGGTTTGAAGCGAGTCGTGCGCGATCCGCCGATATCCGATAATCGGCGTACATTTATACAGAGATACAAGTATCTATTATTAACTAATATACAATCGGTTGTCGATATGAAGCGTTTTTCTTTTTCCGGAGCTTTCCGATGATTTCGCGGGACCTTCCGTCGGTTTTCGTCGCTTATTCTTAATGAATTCGTTGTGAATCGCCCGGGTCGATCGTTTCGGTTGAGGTTCCGAACGGTCGGTCGCGAAGCGGATCGAGGCGTCGCGTTCGGTGTGCGCGCCGCTTGGACCGAGGGTTTTCCGCCGGGGTCGCGCACGATCGACCTCGAAGCGGATCGAGGCGTCGCGTTCGGCGTGCGCGCCTATTCGTGGAGAGGTTATTTCGTCGACAAGAAACGGTGTGAACAAGTATTCTATTTTTAAGGACACAATAGCATGAATCGAAATCGTGGTTTCACATTGATCGAGTTGTTGGTCGTCATCGCGATCATCGCGGTTTTGATCGCGCTCCTTTTGCCCGCGGTTCAGCAGGCGCGCGAGGCCGCCCGTCGCGCTCAATGCACGAACAACCTGAAGCAATTGGGGTTGGCGGTGCATAATTACCTCTCTCAGAACAACGTGTTGCCCCCGCACGATATGTATCCGACGACCTCGGACATCGGCTGGGGTTGGACTTACGGGTGGCCTGTGGCGCTCCTGCCTCAACTCGATCAGCAGGCGATGTTCAACGCGTTCAATTTCAGTTGCGGGATCTTTGGTAACGCGAACGGAGTCGGACCGACCGCGGCGAACACGACGGTCGGCTACCTCCAACTGACTTCGCTTCTCTGTCCCTCAGACGGCGCCTTTCTGCGCCCCTCCGCGCCCTGGGGCACTCAGAACTACGTGGGCAATTACGGCGGTCCCGGGCCGATTTTGATCGGATCAGGTACGATCGTTCCGCTCGCTCAGCCGATGGGAGTTCCCTCGTTCGGTCCGGTCGGGATGGAATCGATCAACGACGGTTCGTCGAGCACTGGGCTCTTCAGCGAACGGTTGATCGGAATCAACGGCGGACAATCCGTCACCGCCGGACAAACCAAGAACATGGCGCTACGCGGCGTGTTCGTCAATTCGATGACGGGCGTCAATCCCAGCAATTGGTCGGGAGGCTACACACAGGTTCAGGCGTATACAATCCTTCAAAAATGCAACAGCCTTCCGGGAACGACCGTGAGCACGGGGACCTGGGGGAACGGATACGTCTGGGTGACGGCTTATCCCTGGTATGTTTCAACCAATGGTTACAACCATTTCGGCACGCCAAATAAGAACTCGTGCTCGGATCCCGGAGACGTCCAGCCCGCGTTGGTCAATTCGCACGGCATCGCCCCGCCGACGAGCAATCATCCAGGCGGCGTCAACGTTTGCATGGCCGACGGGTCGGTTCACTTCATCAAAGATTCGGTCAATTACATCACCTGGTGGGCTCTGGGAACCCGCAGCGAGGGAGAAGTGATCGATCAGAGCACGTATTGAGGCGTCGAATTCCAAGATTCGGCGACGATCGCCGCGAATCGCTTCGACCCGCCGCGAGGGGGATCTCTCGTCGCGGGTCGGACTTGATCAACACTGTTACGGTTGTAAATAACTAAGACGTCGTTTCCATTCGGGTTTTAGGATCGTGGGCGGAGATTAAGTCGGCGTTGATCCGGAAGCCCCGCGCGAGATCGATTGTGGTTTCGCGAGCGGGGCTCCGATGACGCGTTTTCGATCAGGAACGCCTAAAAGAGAGGCGACATTCGGCCGATCGTGTTCGATGAAGAGGCGTTTCGAGTTTCGTGTTTTCCCTGTGTTTTACGGTTAAAACCGCATTAAAGGACGGAGTGGACCGACCTCGGTTGGGCGTGCGATTTTGGTTCGGCGCCGATTGTGCGTTTCATTTTCATCGAGATCAAAATTGATCGCTTTCGGTCATCTTTGTTCGGCAAGGGTGTTATAACCATTAGGATTCCACGGTTTCCTGATGGGATTGCGCCGCGGATTTGGAATCACGGCCAAGATTCCTTCGGTTGACGCATTTTATAGAAAGCTGATCCGAGTTCGAGGAAATTGGAGTTTTCAATTTTTTTTTCTTGTCGACCTCGGCGGTGAAGATTAGATTGATTGATTAACGAGCGAGAGCCTTGGGGTCGAAGCCAATGGGACGGCTTCTTCAAGGCTCGGATACGTTAGATCTTGCTTGTCGTCTTTCTCGACGACGCCGACGATTCGGTTGATTCTTTCTTACCTTCGTTCCGATACGCCGACGACCCGGTCGTTATTCAACGACCTGAGGGCGTTTGGGCGTCGTACTGTCGCATGTTCACAGCATGTTCGTCATACCTCGTTATAGTTAAGGATGAATTCATATGAGGCATAGGCGTGGTTTCACGCTGATCGAGCTGTTGGTCGTCATCGCGATCATCGCGGTGCTGATCGCGCTCCTTTTGCCCGCGGTTCAGCAGGCCCGCGAGGCCGCGCGCCGCGCGCAATGCACGAACAATCTCAAACAATTGGGGTTGGCGGTGCATAATTATCTGTCTCAAAACAACGTTTTGCCTCCCCATGATATGTATCCGACGACGTCGGATATTGGTTGGGGATGGACATACGGTTGGCCCGTGGCGTTGTTGCCCCAGCTTGACCAGCAAGCGATGTTCAACGCGTTCAACTTTAACTGCGGCATCTTCGGCAACGCCAACGGAGCGGGACCGACCCCGGCGAACACGACGGTCGGTTATGTTCAATTGGCGACGCTCCTTTGTCCTTCGGACGGGGCTTACCAGCGTCCCGGAGCGCCTTGGGGCACGCAGAATTACGTGGGCAATTACGGCGGTCCCGGTCCGATGCTGATCGGTACGGGAACGATCGTTCCGCTCGCGCAGCCGTTGGGCGTTTCGTCGTTCGGCCCGGTCGGGATGGAATCGATCGTCGATGGTTCGTCGAGCACGGGGCTATTCAGCGAACGGTTGCTCGGCATCAACGGCGGTCAAACCGTTTACGCCGGACAGAACAAAAACATGGCGCTTCGCGGCGTGTATTTGAATACGATGTCGGGCGTCAACCCCAATAATTGGGGCGGAGGCTACTCCCAGGTGCAGGCTTACGCGATTCTTCAGAAGTGCAACAGCCTTCCCGGAACGACGGGGAGCACTTGCACCTGGGGGAACGGGTATGTTTGGGTGACGGCTTATCCGTGGTATATCTCGACCAATGGATATAACCATTTCGGGACGCCTAACAAAAACTCGTGCGCCGATCCCAACGACGCCCAGTCTTGGTTCGTCAATTCGCACGGCGTGGGTCCTCCCACGAGCAACCACCCCGGCGGCGTGAACGTATGCATGGCCGACGGTTCGGTTCATTTCATCAAAGACTCGGTCAATTACATCACCTGGTGGGCTCTTGGAACCCGCAACCAGGGCGAGGTTATCGATCAGAGCACGTATTGATCCGGCGAAAAAACCGATCGACGAGGATCGGTTGATGTGATCGCGCGGAGGCGAGAGCTTAGCTCTCGCCTCCGGTTGTTATCTCAGCGGAAATTCGGGCGATTCCAATCAAGGCTCTTTTTCCCCACGATTGGATCGCTTATTATTCTTATGATTCCAGGCGATTGCGATCGGAGCCGCGTCCGGCGAATTCGATCGGTTGCGATGGAACAATCACGACACAAGGAATACGATTCAATGAAACGGTTTTTGATCGGATCGGCGTTCGGCGCGATTTTGATTGTGCTTTCGGGCTGCGACGGCGGCGACTTGAAGGAGGGGATGTCGAAGGATGCGGCGAAAGGTTTCGTCCCGCCTCCCCACCTCGCCGCTCAGAACAAGGATCAGTACAAGGAGCAAATGGACAAAATGGCCAAAGGGGCGAGAGCTTTCGCCAAGGGCTCGCCGATCAAGGGCGCCGCGCCGAAACGATGATCGAGCCCTTGAATTCGATCGATCGCCTTCGCCTCGCGCGTGCGCCGTTCGCATCGAACGCGGAACCTCTCCCGAAAACCCGAAGCTCGGAATGCTTTGTTTTTATGTTAATAAGAATAAGTTCGGGCTTCGGATTGGAAATTGATCGCCGAAATCGGCTACATTCACTTGAATAAGGTTATCATGATGAAACGACTGTATTGGTTCGCGGCGCCGATCGTGATCGCTTCGGCGTTCACGGGGTGCGACGACGGCAAGGGGACGAAAATTGAGATCGGCTTTCCCAAGGGGGTCGAGGGATTTCATCCTCCTCCCGGAATGGGAGGCGGTCCCGTCGCGGATTCCAAGTCGAAGGAACACGCGGCGAAAGACGGCGAAAAGAAAACGGATGATAAGCCCGCCGCGGCCGAATCGGCCCCCAAAGGCGACGATAAGCCCGCCGCGGCCGAATCGGCCCCCAAAGGCGACGATAAGCCCGCCGCCCCCAAAGGCGACGACAAACCGGCGACGACCGAATCCGCTCCCAAAAGCGACGACAAACCCGCCGAAAAAGACGCGGCGCCCAAGAACTGACGCGATCGTGAATCGGGCGAGGAATTCGATTCTGCCACCTTCTCGAAATGAACCGAACGCGCGACGACATGAACCGTCGTCGCGTTTTTTTTTGAGCCTTATTCGATATCTATCCAATCTCATAAGATTCGCAAATTACTTGTTCGATCGAACATATGTACTTTATTTAAATCAAGTTCGGCGCGAACCCGATCGCCGACTCGAATTTGAGGGTTCGCGGTCGATCTCGCCTTGATTTCGAGCGGTCCGACGGAGAGCGCGGCGATCGTTTCGTAGCCGCGGAATTCAAGCCGCGCGACGACGGCGTCGATCGTCGCGCGCGAGCCGGAGCCGGCCGCGACGCGAGGCTCGATCGTCTTATCGACGGAATTTGGATTCAAATGAATCCGCACGTCTTCACACCGAAAAGCCAGGTCGAATCGCGTCGAATCCGGGCGACGGATCGAATCATCGAGTCGCGTCGGTAATTTCGTCGTGTCGATCTCGATGATCGGCGAATCGATTCCCTCCAGGCGAATCGCGATCCGATCGCCGTCCGACTTGAAGGCGCACGGTAAGAGATTCATCGGCGGATCGCCGATAAAGCCCGCGACGAAGCGAGTTTCGGGCTCGCGGTAAACGTCATCCGGCGTGCCGATTTGTTCAATCCTTCCCTGATTCATAACGACGATCCGATCCCCCACGGCGAGAGCGTCGGCCTGGTCGTGCGTGACGAGGAGAGTCGTGAGCGCGTGATCGCGGGCGATCCGCACGATCAGGTCGCGGGTCGCGATCCCGAGGGGACCGTCGAGACTTGAAAGCGGCTCGTCGAGCAGAAGGATTCGCGGCAAGCGAACGAGCGCTCTCGCGAGCGCTACACGCCTGCGTTCGCCTCCCGAAAGTTCCGCGGGAGCGCGATTGAGTAAATGATTAATATTTAATTCATGCGAGCACTTTTGAATACGACTGCGAATCTCGTCGCGTCGGAGCCGGCGGCGATCGAGTGAAAACGCGATGTTTTGTTCGACCGAGAGGTGAGGCAAGAGCGCGGGATCTTGAAAGACGAGCGCGAGATTCCGTAACCGAGGGGGGCGATCGCGGATCGATCGGGAATCGACGAGGATATCGCCCGAATCAGGGCTTTCGAGCCCCGCGATCATCCGCAGGAGCGTCGTTTTGCCCGATCCCGAAGGCCCGACGACCGCGACGAATTCTCCCGGATTGATCGATAAGTTCACATCCGAGACCGCGACGACGTTTCCCCGAAAGACGCGGCGAACCGATCGAATTTCGAGTCGCGCCGTAACGCCGCGCGTCGCCGAGACGGGCGATTCGGCGGTCGGATTCGAGATCGCGTCGCTCGGTTGCATGATCATTTCATTCCCGAGAGGAACGAAGCGATCGCGGGGTCGATCTTATCGATATTCGTCGGCGCGAGACGCCGATCCGCCGAGGCGTCGGAAGGCTTGGGTTCGTCGGCGCCGTCGCGCCGCACGCGAATCCAATGATCGGTATACATAAGACCCTGCATCGCGTCGCGTTTCGGCATATGACAGCGCACGCATCCCTTGATCGGCCTGGGATCGATCGAGCAAGCTTTCGATTCGTCGCCCCCCGAGTGACAACTTAGGCACGTCTGCTCATATTCAGCCGTGTTTGTGGAGGCTCGCGCGTGGGGATCGTGGCACGTCGAGCAGCGGAGGTTTCCCTCGCTTTTAACGTAGCATTTCGATTGCATCAGCCCGACGGGTTGAAAGCGGACGATTTTGGCGTTTTCGGGGACGATTTCTTTCGACGAGATGACGTCGGGATGGCGATGACATTGACCGCAGAGGAGCATCTCCTCGGCCGCGGTCGATTTGGGTCGATCGTCGAAGTGATCGCTCGAAACCTTCCCGGCGCGTGCGAGGCGAACGTGCTCTTCCCCCGGCCCGTGGCACCGTTCGCAGCCGATTCCCGGAATCATCGTCGCGGCGTCGACGATCTCTTGTCCGCGCGTCGAATTGATCGTCGTATGACAACCAAAGCACGATTTTACTTCATCTTTGGGCAAGAGCCTACCGGCGGGCGTCAGCCCCTCGGCCTTTTCAGCCTTCTCCTGCCCCGGCGTGATCCCGAAATTGTTCCGGTTCGCGTAATACGAAACGCGATGTTCAATATCCACATATTCGCCTAGACGACCTGTCGGCATGTGTAATGAAACGAACGTGACGCCGCTGTGCCCCGACCCGAAAGCGAAATCGATCGGGAACGTATCGGATTTGCCGTTCTCGATCCGCTCGACGGCGAGCTTATCGCCTTGAACCGAGTACGCCCAGACGACCCCTTTTTGCTCGGGATCGTTGAATTTCGCTCCCGCGAGCCTTCCCACCGGGTTGTGAGCCGCGCCGATGCGGAGCGTTTTGGAATGCCCCGATCTCGAATGCAAGGCGCACTCGCCCGGATGGCATTCGCGGCACGCTCGATCGCCGACGAGCGACTCGACGAGCGTCTGATGCTCGGATTTCGCTCCGCTCGATCGCCCGGGAGTGGGCTTCGAGGGTTCGAGCGTCGGATCGCGGTCGGCGGTCGCCCACCAGACGACGAGCCCCGTGACGGCGAGCCCCGCGGCGACGATCAGGCCAAGCTCGAAAGCGATCGATTTTGAGGTCGTTTTCGACGGATCGGGTTCGGTCACGATGATCATCCCTCGCGAAGGTGTCGACTCGTCGTCCGCCGGGCGGATGAATCAACCAGGATAAATTTGCGACGACGCGAGAACATGATTCGATCATCGTTGAAATCGACTCCCCGGTCAATCGAAACGAAACCGAACCTCACGGCCGATCGGGTGAACGATCGACCGAGAGGCGATTGATATCAAAAGGATATCTTGTAATCGATATAGAATATCACCGAGGATAACGGGTCGGATTCACTCGGGCGACGGTCGACGCGTCGATACCGGCGGTCGATCGGGTCTGCTCGTTCGCGGACGATCGGCTCGGGTCGGCGGAGGTCCGGGATATTCAGCCTCTTGATCCTCCTCGATCTCGAGCAGGATTCGATCGCCCGGTTTGATTAAATAATTCGTCGTATCTTCACCATGGGCGATCGCTTGAACGTAAATCGGAAGCGTCTGTTCGGGGATGATCGGATTATCGGAGGGCCTGATGAGAGTCGCCTTCCAGAAACCTCGGATCTTTCTCCGCTCCTGAATGATATCAATCGATACTTTTAAAAGAGCGTCGCGATCTTCCTGGGCGAGATCGGGAATGGAATCAAACGCGTCTTTCAGCTTTCTGACGAAAAATTGATTCACTCCCTTGCTTTGAAAGCCTCCCGCTAAATTCATCGCGTCCATCACGCGAACTCCTTTCCGCAACGTATACCTGCCGGGTTTCACGACATCCCCCTCGATCGTGTACACCTGGGCGGAAACAGGAATCGGCGTTTGTTTCAATAATGAATTTTGATTTATGTTTGAAATTGGTCTCTTTTGATTCCGGAGTTGATATTCAAAAACGCCTTGAGGGGTATCGGGCAGCCCTCCGGGCGCCGAATCGAAGGAGGAGTTGACGTTTCTCACCGCATCCGAAGCACGTGTCGGCGCCGAGAGCGAACCCGCCGGCGAAGTCGTTTGATTCGCATTGAGATTATCGACTTTTATTTGTCGATCGTTCGCGGGATTGGACTCCAGAACCCGCTCGCTCGAGACCGGTTGATTGTCGGAAACGGCGGATTGCCGCGGTGGAGTCGGCGGAAGCGGCGACGAGTCTCCAGACACTGAATTCACAGTCGGTTGAGCGCCGGATTGCCGCGGTGGAGTCGGCGGTAGCGGCGACGAGTCTCCAGACACTGAATTCTCAGTCTGTTGAGCATCGGATTGCCGCGGTGGAGTCGGCGGAAGCGGCGACTCCGGTTGAGGCTCGGCCGGTTTTGTCGGTTGGATTGCGACCGCTCCAGGTTGCGTCGGATCAAGATCGTCACCCGCGCCTCCGCCTCGGGTTGCGATCATCCCCACCCCCGCTCCCGTCGCGCCCAGAGCCGCCACCACTACGAGTGTCGAAGTCAGTTTGGTCAGGAACATCGAATGCACCGCTCCTTTCGTAAGTAGGTAAACCGTTGTTGATACAGAAAGCGTCGTCGCGGTTTTGCCCGCGGCGTATCGAGCCGCGGCGGCGACAGTGGCTTCGACGAGAGCCGCGGGAACGATCGTTCCCCGCGCGTGATCGGCGAGCGACGATCCCAGGAGAGCCGTCGTGAGGGTGATTCCGCGGCGGATGAGCCGCGTCTTGAGCCTGGCGGTCCCGCGAGCGACCCTGCTTTTGATCGTCCCGGTCCGCACGCCGAGGCGAATCGCGGCCTCCTCGTAACCGATCCCCTCAAGCCTGCACATCGAGAGTGCGAGCCTCCAATGTTCGGGGAGACGGTCGATCTCTTCACGAATGATCTGTATCTGTTCATTCGTTTCGGGTGGCGACGAATGATCGGGAGCGTGGATTTCAAGCGTTTCGAGCGGTTGTTCGCGACGGTTTCGTTTTCGGGCTTTGGCTCGCGCCTTATTCGCGATCCGTTTGCTTACGCCGCGTAGCCAATGGCAAAGCGAGTCGCCCGATCGGATCGAACCCGCTTTTTCGACCAATACCAGAAACGTCGCCTGGAAGGCGTCCTCGGCGTCGCGCGGGTTCTCGAGAGCGCTCCGGCAGACGTTCCAAACGAGCGGCGCGTGGCGACCGACGAGCGCCTCGAAGGCGGCGTCGTCGCGTCGCGTGGTGAAGCGTTCGAGAAGCTGAGCGTCGCTTTGATTCGCCAACACACCAGATTTGAAGAGTGTTCCCAAATCGCGAGCCAGAACTGTGGAACGGATCGGACGCATCGCCGCAACCCTCGAAAGAATAGTCGACCGCACTATACTTCAAGTGTCGCGTTGGGGCCTTTCGGTTCCCATGTTTTTTTTGAGAGGATCGTTCGCCGAGTGGATGCGCGTCGGCGAACGATCGCGGCGACGCCGATATTACTTAATCGATTTAATATACATACCGATTAAATACTCAAACGCATCTCCCTTACCGGAGGCTCGCACGCGGACATTGCGTCCTGTCCGTTCGACACGCGCCGACCGGATCGTCTGATCGCCCAACTCAAGCATTTTGCCGAGGAATTCTCGTTCCTCGCCCGCTCCGGCGTTTTTGAGCGCATCGCCGATCGATTTGCGCGCCGCGGGCGATTCGGCCGTGTTTTGAGCGAGCGTGACGATCGCGTCGAACGTCTTGGCGACCCGTTCGGCCGAGGATTCGTCAATGCATGTCGCAGATAAATCGATTGAGAAACCTTCTTCGATGTTGATCGACGCGGAGATTCGGCTCGTTTTCTCGAGCAGCGGAGCGACCGGAGCGGAAATCAAAGCGAATTCGGGAGCTTTTTTGACGTCGTCGAGGAGCGGTCCCAGGAGCGTCTTGATTTTCTCGGCGTCTATCATAAACGCCAACTGTCCCGAGTCGACGGACATTTTCCGATCGGATTGATCTTTGATTGGTTCATCGATCCTTTTCAGCAGGTTGGATTCCAATGTCGCGACGATCGTGTGATCGTCGGGTGAGTAAACGCCGATCGGCCAGCCCCCCCCCTGATCCATTTGAATGCGATGATAAGTCAGTCCTTTGTAATCGACTTTTTGGACGGGGACGCCGGAGATCAGCGCGAGCGGTTTCCATTCGCGCGGTTTGGTCGTCTGTACGATCACTCCGAACGACGTCAGGATCGATTCCTCAATTTTAGTCGCATCAATCGGATTCGATCCTGGATGCATGAATAGCGAGATCCCGCTGATGCTTTCAAGATCGATCGCGTCGAGGGCTTGCCTGAGTTCGGGGTTTGTTTCGAATTGTTTCTTGAGTTTCCCGTTGACCGATGCGAATTTGGCGATCGCGGCGGGATGAATCGCGACGACGAACGGGGAGTCGACCGGGATGAATTTCGATCCGATCGCGTTCAATTCGTTCGGATTGAGATTGTGATCAAGCTTGGACGCGTTTGGGGAGCCTTGCGGATTGATCGCGTTTGCGACGGCGTCGCCCGATTTCGTCCCTCCGTTTTGTTTAACGTCCGCTTGATTGACGATATAAGCGAACAAATCGCCGCGGATCGGAACCCGTTTCGAGGGGGTTTGCGGGGCGGGGTCCGCGATCGCTTCCGACCTTTTTCGTGAAGCCTCTTGCGCCGAGGCTTTCGGTTTGTCGGATTCGGCGCCCGCGGGGGCTTTCTTATCACGCTCGGTCGAACGAATGAGCGTGAATCCGACGCCCGAGACCGCGATCGCCGCGACCAGGGCGAACGATTTTCCGATCGTTGTCAATATCATCATTTGTTCAACTCCTTTTGTAAGTAGGTAAACCGTTGTTGATACAGAAAGCGTCGTCGCGGTTTTGCCCGCGGCGTATCGAGCCGCGGCGGCGACAGTGGCTT
Organism: Planctomycetota bacterium; assembly: GCA_021791715.1. GTDB lineage: Bacteria > Planctomycetota > Planctomycetia > Isosphaerales > Isosphaeraceae > JAKBCQ01. The sequence continues at coordinate 93,620 of JAJYWB010000016.1, forward strand.
CGACGAGAGCCGCGGGAACGATCGTTCCCCGCGCGTGATCGG
>JAJYWB010000017.1 GCA_021791715.1 Planctomycetota bacterium
CCGAAATCACCGATAACACGTCGAATGCGAATAAAATTTCTTATTCTTATACAAGCGGATCGATCACGGTCGAGGGGAAAACGGCGGTTCCCGAGCCGGCGTCGATCGTTCTGGCGTGCCTGGGATGTCTTGGAGGGCTCCGGTTCTTTAAGGCCTCGTCGCGAGACTTCGTTATTAAGACCGGAAAATCTTAGATCAATTCTCAGAAAACACCGCATCGATATATGATGCTGTCTGTGAGGATGGATCGCTTTCCGATGGAATTATATTCGTTTGTTCCAGACGCGTCATTTCAGGATTGATCGCTTAGGACGGATTGATCGTCGCGATCCGATCGAACGACGCGGGAATCGTTTTTTTTACCCAATACATCGTCGACGATTGGACGAATGGAATAATCAAAGGATTTCCCTTCTCGTCCGATTCAAGCGTCGCTTGGGAGTCGGAAAGGTGCGGGGATCGAGGATCGACTTGAAGCCTCACTGGGTTTTGGGTCGAGGGCGCGGGATGCGCGATGAAGCCGGCTGATGCACGGGGCATTGCGACCCCTCCTTGGCGACGGTCGAGCGCTACCCAAAGCCCGAGGGGCGGGGGCTCGTAACGGCGCCGGGCGCGAAATCAACGTTGTTTGGACCCTCGGCCGCACGGAGGTGTTTGGTGTTCTCATTCAAGGCCCGGCGGATGCTTCGCGAAGTCGTCGCACGAGATCGGCGTCGCTTCCGACCGTCGCTCAAAAACGGACTCGGCTCGATCGAACGGCTCGAATCGCGCGAACTCATGGCGTATTCGCCGCTCGGCGTTTCGCTTCCCAACCTGACGGTTTCGGGTTACGCCGGGCCGCTCGCGTTTTGGGGCGGTCCGATCGCGGTTAATTTGAACGTGAGCAACGCGGGCGGCAACACGCAGCTTCAACCTCTCTCGCTGGCGCCCGGAGCCGCCACAACCGCGGACGCGGGCCCGTTTTATGTTTCGGTTTTTGTCGTCGCCCGCCCCGGCACAAGACACTCGGCGACACTCTTCCTGGGGAACGCTTCGTTTCCGCAGGGCTTGCAACAAAACGCGAGCGTGCAACAAACCGCGAATTTCAACCTCCCGACGATTCATCCCGGTTTCAGCTCCGCGTACGGAAGCAAAGTCTATCTTGAGCTTGTCGTTAATCCCAATAATCAAGTGAACGTGGGAAATCCTTTCCAAAACACATATTTAAACTTGCAAAACCCGATTCGAATCACGCCTCCGGCCGCGGCGGTCTCGGTGGTGGGATCGGACCTTCCTTCGGTGTTGCAGCCGGGCGATACGATCGCCCCCAATTTTGAGCTCGCGAACTTCGGCGCGATCAGCACGACGGTCGGCGGAACTCTCGACGTTCAGCTTGTCGCCTCGCGATCGCGGTTCTTCAATCGGGGAACGACGGTGATCGCGAATTACCCGGTCGAAGTCGTGCAGCCGCAATCGAACGCGCCGACGCAAGATTTCGTTCCCGCGAACGTGAACCTGCAGCAACAGAGCAATTTTGAGACGATCCGCGGCGGTCCCGTCACGTTGCCGACAAGTCCAAGGCGTTATTATATCGGTTTCGTCGTCAATCCTCAGACGGTCGTCCCGGCGCTCGCCTCGTTGCGTCGACCCCAGCCGCTTCTTATCTCGCAGGTTCGAACCGTCGGGCCGCCGATCCCTGGGCTTCCCCCCGCGGGAGTTATCGGCCAACAGATCACGCCGTTCCCCAATCCGTTCCCTTACCCCAACGCGCCGATTCCCAACGGGTAAGATCGAACTCGCGTTTCGGAACTTTCGGATCGGCCGCCCAAGCCGGCGGCCGGTCTTTTTTCGAATGACTATAATATCGCATTTTGAATTTATAATATCAATCTGCAACCTGGTTCGACCGCCGTCACGCGGTCGGGGTCGATTCGGCGTCCTCGAGCCCGTGTTCCGAAACCCCGACACGGCGGAGCACGTGCTTCTGAATTTTCCCGGTCACCGTCCGCGGCAATTGATCAACGATGCTGATGTATTTTGGTATCTTAAAATGCGCGATTCGATCGCGACAATACGAAACGATCTCTTCGGGAGCGATCGATTCGCCGGCCTTGGGGACGATCCACGCCGAAACGACCTCGCCGTAAAGCCGATCGGGAAGCCCGACGATCGCGACCTCGGCGATCTTGGGATGATGATGGAGAAACTCTTCGATCTCGGGCGGGTGAATGTTCTCGCCGCCTCGAATGATCATTTCTTTGCATCGACCGACGATTCGATATCGGCCGTCGTCGCGGCGAATCGCGAGATCGCCTGTGTGGAGAAAACCGTTCGAGTCGATCGCCCGTTCGGTCGCCTCGGGCGCCTTGTAATAACCGGCCATCACGACATGTCCGCGCACGCACAATTCCCCCGCGACTCCGTCCGGAACGCGTTCGCCCGTCGATCGATCAAGGATTTCGACGTCGAGCCCCGGCAACGCCCGCCCAACCGTCCCCACGCGAGCCTCGAGCGGATCGTCGACGTCGCTGAGCGTGATGATCGGCGACGACTCGGTTTGCCCGTAACCCACACAGATTTCCTTGGCGTGCATCCGATCGACAACCCGCCGTAAAACCGGGAGCGGGCAGGGGGCGCCCGACATGATCCCCGTGCGAAGAGTCGAAAGATCATATTTCGAAAAGTCTGGATGATCCAATTCCGCGATGAACATCGTGGGAACGCCGTAAAGCGAGGTGCACCGTTCGCTTTCGATCGCAGCGAGGACCGCTCCGGGGTCGAAGCTCGTCGACGGAACGACGATCGCCGACCCGTACACGACGCAAACGAGCGTTCCCAGCACGCAGCCGAAGCAGTGATAAAACGGCACGGGAACGCAAACGCGATCGGCCTCGGTGTAACGTAGCCTCGCGCCCACGTAATAAGCGTTATAAAGAACGTTTTTATGAGTCAGCGTCGCTCCTTTGGGAAGACCCGTCGTTCCCGAGGTGAACTGGATATTGTGCGGATCGCCGGGAACGATCGACGATTCGCGATCGGCGAGCGAGGGATCGATCGCGTGTTCGGCGAGCGTCGAGAAATCGAGCAAACCCGATCCCGCGGCCGCTTCGACCGAGATCAATCGCGATAGAAGCGGGAATCGGCTCGATCGCCATTCTCCCGGAGCCGCCGAGAGCACCTCGGGACAGATTGATTCAATGATTTGTATGTAATTGGATGATTTGTATGGAGGGCCGACGATAAGCGTGCTCACGTCGGCGAGCTTGAGCGCCGCTTCAAGCTCGTGAACGCGATACGCGGGATTGATGTTGACGAACGTCGCGCCGATCCGCGCCGCCGCGAATTGCGTCGTCACCCATTCGGGACAATTCATCGACCAAATTCCGACGTGCTCACCCGATTGAACGCCTAGTTCGAGCAGGGCCGATGCGAATCGATCGACGCGACGATCGAGCTCGCTCCACGTCCAACGCACTCCGAGCCTGGGAAAGACGAGCGCGTCGCGATCGGGATATCGAGCGGAGGCCCTGCGCAAAGCCCCGCTCACCGTCGATCGAGCGACCCATGAGGAGTCCGCGTCGAATTCTATACTTTCGGTCATATCGATCACCCCCGATTTCAAAGACTCGCCGGCGCACTTGATTTGCCGATTCGATGTTACGACTTCGTATCGGAATCGGGTTGAGGAAACCAGTTCGGCGGGCGTTTTTCGAGAAACGCGGCGATTCCCTCGACCGCCTCGTCGGATACGCGAACCGCCGCGCTGATCGCAGCGGCGCCCCGAAGCGTCGCGGGCCGGAAGAGCGATTCGTCGAGCAGCCGCTTGGTCGTCGCCAAAGCGTGCGGACCGCATTCGGCGAGCGATCGACCGAGTTCGATCGCACGTTCAAGCAAAAGATCAACCGACGTAATTTCATGAAATAGCCCCCACGCGTACGCTTCGTGCGCCGAGATCGGAGTTCCGCTGAGGAGAAGCCGTCGCGCGCGGCGATCGCCCGCCTGACGGATCAAATCGTGCAAAACGATCGACGCGACAAGCCCGCGTCGGACCTCGGGATAACCGAGCTTCGCCCCGTCGCTCGCGATCACGAAATCGCACGCGAGCGCCAGCCCCGCGCCCCCGGCGTAAGCGTCTCCGTTGAGCGCCGCGATCGTCGGCTTGGGAAGCTTGTGCACAAGATCAATTAAATCCGCAATCGCCTGCGCGTTCGCGACCAACCGCGATTCTTCGGAATGACTGATCGATCCCGTTTTGCTCGCAGATTCCTTCAAATCCATCCCCGCGCAAAACGTCGAGCCGGCGCCCGTCAATACGACAGCGCGGACGTCCGAATCGCGTCCTGCGCGCTCGATCGCGTCGGATAAATCCTCGATCAATCCGCGCGAAAGCGCGTTCCTCCGCTCGGGACGATTGAGGGTGAAAATCGCGGTCGTTCCCCGCAATTCACTTAATATTAATGATGCGATCATGTTATTAATCCCGGGTGTCGTCGATCGGAATCGATAATTCAAGAAACGCCGAGGCGAGCGCCTTCCCCTGCGTGTCGAGCCGCGTCGACCCCCCCGCGCCTCCCGCGAGAGCCTTCTCGATCACGAAATTGAACGCGTGAATTCCAGGAAGCTCATACCGTTTCACATCGCCGACGCCCATCGGTTCAAGAAACTTCGCCGCGACCTCGACGGTGAGAAATCGACGCAACAGCTCATAGCTCGCGCGATCGCGCGCGACCACGCCGATGTTCGCGCGATCCCCTTTGTCGCCGCTTCGAGCGTGCGCCAGATCTCCCAATCGTACCGTACGAACTTTCATGCATATACGCCTTTAACTTATACCGTTGTATTCCAATGATGCGTTCGTCTTCTCCCATTCCGTCGCGGTTCGAATTTCCAATTTCGGCGCGACGAGTTCTCTCGGTATCAACACCGGGGCGTAGCCGAACGCGGGGATCGCGCGGGGTCGTCCCGTCGCGTACCCCGCGATTCCCGGAGGGCCCGAAGTCACGAGCGGAGCGATCGACCGACAAAACCGCTCGATCGCCTCTTTCGAGGGATCGCGCGCCGTCACTCTTAACATTACTTCGACCGGATCGCGATCGATCAAATGATTGAGAACTCCCGGCACGACGTCTCCGGCGCCGATTACCTCCACGCGCGATTGCGCAAGCGAATATCCCGCACGCCTAACGCGTTCGACGACGAGCTCACCCGCGGCGCGAGCCTTTTTAACCGCGCCTCGTCCCACGACCGCGACGAGCCCGCTCGCGGTCCAACCGTCGCGGTACACCGCCGAAACCTTGAGGAAATCGCTCGGAGAATTCCCTTTCGCGCCGCGAATCCGCACGCGATTTTGATCGACTTGATCCAATTCCACATGCGTTAAATCGACATCGACGTCGGGGGTGCGGTATCGGCTCGGGTCGTCGATCTCATAAACAAGTTGCTCGGCGATTGTGCCGGCCGTCACCATTCCTCCCGATCGCTCGGGTTTGGCGATCACGCAAGATCCGTCGCGGTCGAGCAAGGCGATCGGGTAACCGATCGAAGCGGAATCGGGAATCGCATCCCAATCGCTCCAGAGCCCTCCAGTCGCCTGCGCTCCGCACTCGATCACGTGCCCCGCGGTCGACGCCGCGGCGAGGAGATCGTATTCATCCCAACCCCAGCCGAACGAAGCGACCGCCGGCCCGAGCGTCAGCGACGCGTCGGCGACACGCCCCGTGATCACGATCCGCGCGCCTTCCCCAATCGCTCGAGCGATCGGTTTCGCGCCGAGATACGCGTTGAACGCGATCAATCGATCGGCGTACGGAACGATCGATTCACCCGTATCCATATTAACCAGATCGATTTTCGCTTGAATCCATTCAGGTACATTCTTGAGCAGGTCGTCTCCCGCGACGACCGCGATACTTGTTCGGCCGAGCCCCGACTCGACGAGAATCGACCCGACGTTCCTCACGCACGCCAAGGGGTTCAGCCCTCCCGCGTTGGTGACGATTTTGAGCCGAGGTTGCTCAACCAAAAAGTTCGAGATACGTTTAATGACTTCGGGAAAATCGGTTACGAAACCCGCGTCCGGATCCTTGGCGCGTCGATGAGCCAGAATCGCCGTCGTGAGTTCGGCGAGATATTCGAGCGTGAGAAAATCGAGATCGCCGTCGCGCGCCAGGCGAACGGGTGCGTCGACGTCGTCGCCCCAGAAACCCGCGCCGTTTCCCACTCGAATGCTCATAACTTTACACCTGAAAAACGCCGAGAGGGAAGGGGGACGCTTCGGCGGGTCGGGAGACGATATCGAGCGCCTCGATCAGAAAATCGCGGGTGCGACACGGCTCGATGATCGCGTCGAGCCAGCCGCGAGCCGCGGCGTAGCGGACGTCGGTTTCTCGTTCGTAGCGATCTCTCAATTCTATGTTCAATCGCTCAATCTCTTGGTCGTCGATCTTTTTACCCTGGCGTTTGAGCGCCGCGACCTGAACGTCGAGCATCGTCCGCGCCGCCTGGCTCCCTCCCATCACCGCGTATCGAGCGCCGGGCCACGCGACGATCAGACGAGGATCGAACGCCTTGCCGCAAAGCGCGTAATGTCCGGCGCCGAACGAATGACCGATCAGCACCGTGATCTTGGGAACGACGCTGTTGCTCACGGCGCTCACGAGCTTCGCCCCGCGTCGGATGATCCCCGATCGTTCGGCGTCGCGGCCGACGTCGAAACCGTTGACGTCTTGAAGAAAAAGAATCGGCATTTTCAATTGATTGCACACAAGAACGAATCGCGCCGCCTTCTCGGCGCTCTCGGCGTAAATCACGCCGCCGAACCGCATCGGCCCGCCGCTTTCGGGACGAAACCGGAGCTTCTGATTGGCGACGATCCCCGCTGAAATCCCGCCGATACGAGCGAAACCCGTGACGATCGTTCGTCCGTACTCGGCCTTGAATTCGTCGAACGAACCCGCGTCGACGATCGTCGCGAGAGCGTCGCGCATGTCGTATTGAGCCGAGGGGTTGAGCGGGACGATCGAGTAAACGTCGGTCGAAGGACGAGCCGGACCAACCGATCTTGATCGATGAATCGATTGATCCGAAGGCCAAAGCTCCGCCAAACGTCGGATCCGCTTCAGGCACGCGTCGTCGTTCGGCTCATGAAAATCAATGGAACCGCTGAAGATCGAGTGCACCCGCGCTCCGCCGAGTTCATCGTGCGAGACGTCCTGGCCGATCGCCGCCTTCACGAGAGCCGGTCCCGCGAGATAAAGCCCCGATCCTTCGGTCATCAGCACCGTGTCGCACAGTAACGGCAAATACGCCCCTCCCGCGACACAATTCCCCATGATCGCCGCGATTTGCGGAATCCCCAGCGCCGATAGCACCGCGTTGTTGCGGAAAATTCTGCCGAAATCGTCGTCGTCGGGAAAAACCTCGTCCTGAAGCGGTAAAAACACCCCCGACGAATCGACAAGATAAACGATTGGAAGCGCGTTTTCGCCCGCGATCCGCTGCGCCCGAAGGATTTTTTTGATCGTCATGGGAAAGCACGCGCCCGCCTTCACCGTCGCGTCGTTGGCGACGATCATCGCCCGCCGCCCCGAAATCACGCCGATCCCCGTGACGACCCCCGCCGAAGCCGCACCGCCCCATTCGGCGTACATTTCCCACGCGGCCCACAAGCCCAGCTCGACGAAAGGCCGCCCGCGATCGACGAGCGCCGCGATCCGCTCACGCGCCGTCAACCTTCCCTTCGCGTGCTGACGAGCGATCGCGTCTTCGCCTCCTCCACAACGGATGATCGCTTCTTCACCCAACACGCGCTCGACCGACGCCCGATGCTCGTCCCCAGTCGCGGCCGCGGAATTCTTCGAGGAAACAGAAGCCGCGGACGACGATCCCGCCGGCCCGTTCGAACCGCCGGTCGCGCTCGCCGAAACGCCCGCGCCGACTTGAGCCTTCGATCGTTCGCCGTCGCCGACGCTCGAAATCGACGCGTTCTCAGCGACGACTTTGCGATTTTGAGACTCCTTCAGATCTTTAAAATGACGATCAAAATTCATAATTAATTCCAAATAGCATTGATCGAGTTGAAAATGGTACGATCAGATCTTTGATGGTACGCGATCGCGGCCGACGACGACCGCGACCGCGTTGCCCCCTCCCAGACAAGCCGCGGCGACGCCGAAGGTTTCGTTTCGGCGTTCGAGTTCGAGCGCGAGCGAACCCAAAATCCGGGCGCCGCTGGCGCCGATCGGGTGTCCGAGCGCGATCGCTCCACCGTTGACGTTCACCCGCGATCGATCGAGACCGAGCCCGCGCACGCACGCGACCATCTGCGCCGCGAACGCCTCGTTGATCTCAAAGAGATCGATGTCTTGAATTTTCAGATTCGCTCGCGCGATCGCCTTTTGAATCGCGCGTACGGGGGCGAAGAAAAGTTCGCGAGGCTCTCCTCCCGAGATCGCCGAGGCGACGATCCTCGCCAGGGGGGGCTTATCGAGTTTGCGAACGACCGCCGCGGACGATACGACGAGCGTCGCGGCGCCGTCGGCGAGGCTCGAAGCGTTTCCCGCGGTCACGACTCCATCGGTCTCGAACGCGGGAACGAGCCGGGTGAGCGATTCGACCGTCGCGTCGCGCCTGGGGGGTTCGTCCTGGTCGATCGTCGTTTCAATCCCTTTCCGCGAGATCGACCGTATCGGCGCGATTTCGCGCTCAAAGACACCCCGTTCCTGGGCCGCGACCGCCGAGGCGTGGCTTTCGGCGGAATAACGATCGAGTTCTTCGCGGCCGACGCCGATCGACCTCGCTGTATGTTCGGCGGCGTGTCCCATCGGCCATTTCTCAAACGGGCAAGTGAGGCCGTCGTGAAGCATCGAATCGATGAGCGTTTGATCGCCGAACTTCCAGCCGCTTCTACAACCGCGCACGAGGTGAGGCGCCGAACTCATGCTTTCGATCCCTCCCGCGAGGATCGTTTCGGCGTCGCCCGATCTTATCAAGTTATCGGCGAGCATCACCGCTCTTAATCCCGATCCGCACACCATGTTGACGGTGAGCGCGCTTTTTTCGGGCGGGATTGACGCGGCGATCGCGACCTGCCGTGCGGGGTTTTGCCCGAGCCCCGCCTGTAGCACATTGCCGATGATCGCCTCGTCGATGTCGCCCGGATCGATTCCGCAATCGGCGATCGCGGCCCGCGCCGCGATTGCGCCGAGTTCGACCGCCGAGTAGCCCGCGAGAGCCCCCAGATAACGGCCGATCGGCGTTCTTCGCGTCGCGATCAGATAGGATGAATTCATAAAGAACCTCGTACCGCCTCGCCGAGTACTCAAAGGAATCGTACGTCGCGGATCGCCTTGTCTCAAGCGAGTCGACGCGTCGCCGACCGAACCTCGTTTTTATTCGTCTTGATTTCCGGGAGGGAGTAGCGCCGACCGAGCCTCGTTTGTGAAAATGAATTTGTTGAAAAGTTTTCACACGGCGGTTCTCCATCCAGGAAGATTAACGGCGCCGAATTGTTGATTCCGAGAAGGCGACTCTTCGATCGAGCCGGCGTTCATCGAAATGATTTTGTTGAAAAAGGGCTTTCACGGCCGCTCGTCTTCGCTGAGCGGCGCGACCAGGCGAATCCTGTCTCAATCACTCCGGGCTCGGTCCGATCGTCGCGTCGACGTTAAGAGGATCTCAATGATTCGTCTTTTCGCCGTTTCGCTCCCTTCATTCCGAGTGTGAATTGTCATCATTAATCAATCGGCCGCCGTGACTTTTGTCTTTTGGGACCCGAGAGAGAGCGATTGAACGAGTGCTAATTAAAATAAACATATTAAAATAAATAATGTTTCGACCGAAAGCTGCTTCGGATTCGGCGAATCGCGAAATCCAGTGGATCCCAAGATCGCCTCAAGCCAATAAATAGTATTTTGATCTACTTATAATAGGTACGGAAACGCTTTCGATAGTGTCCATCGGAATTCAAGCGAATGACCCGCAAAGTCTGCTCGGAAGCGGTCGCGCTCCGCGTTCGTCCTTTTTCGATCGTTTCGATCCGGATCTCCGTAATGATCGATCAACCGTAACCTTCTTTTCGATCCGCTTTGCGTCGACTGTGCGAGCGTGATTTGGTTGTCATCGATCGATCGAATCCGTTATCCTGGCGTTTATACCTTGTTGAATCGGCTGGAGAAACGTCGCAGATGTCCGAAAAGGATCGGATTTCAAGAGATCGCGTGATTGCGACCGAAACCGAGTCGTCCGAGACATCGGATCCGCGGCGTTTTCCCACTTTGTCGTCGAATGATTCGGCCCCCATTCGTGAGATCGATCCAACCGCGAATCGAAGCGATTCGGACGCGCCTTTGGAAAGCGATACGCTCGGCGTCGGATCGATCATCAATGCGACGATCGAGCATCAATCCGATCCATCACGACCTGGAGTGCTCGAAACCGAGCGAAGGAATGAAACCGAGATCGTTCCCACGCTCGGCGAATGTCGTTATTTCGGCTCGGATCGAAGCGTCGAAGCGGGCGATACGATCCCTCCCGATCCGTCTTCCGAATCCGCCCGCGATGAAATTCATCCTGTCGCTCGGCTCGGCGAACTGGATTCGTTCACGCTCAATCCCGCCGAGAAGATTCGAATTCAGATCGAACACGCCGGTTACGAGATGCTCGGTGAGATCGCGCGCGGCGGAATGGGTGTCGTTTACAAAGGTCGCGACCGCGATCTTGATCGCGACCTGGCGATCAAGGTGTTGCGCGACCGTCATCGCGACAAGCCCGAATTATCTCGACGGTTTATTGAAGAAGCTCGGATCGGCGGCAGACTTGAACATCCCGGGGTCGTTCCGGTTCATGAGGTCGGTTATCTCGAAGACAAGCGTCCTTACTTCACGATGAAGCTCGTGAAAGGGCGTACGCTCGCCGAACTGCTCGGCGAGCGAACGAGTGTCGAAGACGATCTGCCTCGGTTTTTGACGATTTTTGAACAGGTTTGTCAGACACTCGCATATGCGCACGCCAGGGGAGTGATTCATCGCGATCTCAAGCCCGCGAACATTATGACGGGGGCTTTCGGCGAGGTTCAGGTGATGGACTGGGGCCTCGCCAAAGTGATACGCCGGAGGAACGACTCGGATTTCGCGCCCCGGAGCGACGATTCGCGAGACGCGTCACAATCGGCGGAAGACGACCCCGAAAACGAGTGCGAGTCGGATTCGGTTCATACGAGATCGTCGTCGCGATCCTCCGATGAGAGTCCGCTGGAACCGCGCGATTCGCTTTTGGGCGACGCGGTTGAGACCTCAATTGAGAATGAAGACGATCATTCATCAAGTCGGGTGATGATGACCGATCTTAGACCGTCTCCCGGGGGTATGGTCGATTTATCTCGGCCAGGGACGATTTTGGGTACGCCTTCGTACATGGCGCCGGAACAAGCTCGGGGCGAGATCGACAAAATGGGCCCGACCGCCGACGTCTTCGGCCTCGGCGCGATTCTTTGTGAGATCCTCACCGGCAAACCTCCTTACACGGGCAAGACGGCGTACGACATCATGCGATCGGCGGCGGAGGGACAATTAACGAAAGTTCACGAACGACTCGCGACCCGCCCCGTCGACTCCGAGTTGGCGGAAATCATGCTGAAGTGTTTGTCGTTTGATCCAGTGAATCGTCCGCGCGACGCGGGCGAGGTCGCGTCGGCGATCGTCTCGTATACGAATCGGGTGAACGAGAGATTGAAGGCCGCCGAACACGATCGCGTCGAGGCTCGGGCGCGGGCGATCGAGGAGGTGAAACGGCGTCGATTGGCGGTCGGATTGGCGGCGACGGTGATCGCGGCGACGATCGCAATCGTCGCGGGGCGGCTTTGGGTTGAGCGCCGTCGCACCGAGCGGATCATGAACACAAGAATCGCGGTTTATGAGGTGATCGCCAACGCGCTCGAGCTCGAGGCGCGGGCGAAGACTTCGGCGGACGATCTCGCGGCTTGGGATCACGCCGCGGTGATCGCCGATCACGCGCGAAGCGTGTTCGAGGCGGGAGAGGGAGATCCCGATACCCGCGATCGCGTTTGGGATATGATCGCCAGAATCCAGTCGGAACGCGAGGAAGCGCGAAATCGCGTTCGTCGCGCCAAAAGCGATGAAAAGCTTCAAACCGAAATCGAACGGATCCGATCGAGCAGGGGGGACGATATCAACCCGATCGATCTCGATTCCGAAATGATTCAGGTTTTCAACACATATGGAATCAACTTCGCCTCGTTCGAGCGTCCCGGCGACGGGGTCGAGTTCGATCGAGCGACCGAAAGTCTGAGCGAACGAATTCGCAAAATGCCGGAGCATTTTGGTCTCGGGATCTCGGCGGCGCTCGACGATTGGGCGCTCGACCTGAGAACACGCGGCAAACCCGAACATCAGTGGCGTCGGCTTATTGAACTGGCGCGCCGTTGCGACGGCGATCCGTTTCGCGGACAGATTCGAGCCGCGATGCTTTCCAAGGGTTCCCAAGGCGAAACGCTCGAGCGGATCGCCGCCGGCGCGCCGCTTGAAACGCTCGATAAACACGGGGGTTATCTGCTCGGCGTGGCGCTTCGCGACGCGGGCTTGCTCGACTCCGCGGTTCGAGTGCTCGAAGCGATGCAACGACGCCACCCGCGCGATCTCTGGATCAACGCGGCGCTCGGCGAAACGCTCAAACGATTCCAACCGCCGCGCTGGAACGAAGCGATTCGGTATGATATGATTGTTCGTTCCATCCGTCCTGAACTCGGTCATCCGCTCGGCAGGGATTTATTGGAACTCGGTTCGCTCGACGCCGCAGAGTCGCTCTTTCGGGAGCTGACGCGACTCGTTCCGGGCAATTCGGGATATCATAACGGCCTGGGACATACGCTCGTTAGGCTCGGCAAATACGACGACGCGATCGCCGAATTCCGCGAGGCGCTCCGATTCGTTCCCAATTCCTGGGATGTTCATAAAAACTTGGCGATCGCGTATTTGGAATCGGAAAAACTCGATCTCGCATTGGCGGAGACGCGAATCGCGATCGAATTGAACCCAAAAGTCGCCCCGGCGCTCTTCGAATGCGCCGCAGGGTTGCGGAAGAAGGGAAAGATCGAGCCCGCGATCGTCGAGTTGAGCGAACTCGTTCGTTTAACTCCGGACGACCCCGACGGCTGGAACGTATTGGGGCTTTTCTTAATCGATGAAAAACGATATGATCAAGCGATCGAATTTTATCGCCGCGGAATCGCTCGATATCCCAAGCGATTTCACCTCGGGTTGGGGATCGCATTAAGGAATCGGGGTGATTTTGAACTTGCATATCGTGAGATCGACGAAGCGGTGCGGAACGCTCCCCAAAAACCCGATCCCCATCACCATCGGGGGTTAACGTATCTTGATCGCGGGATGCTGGATGAAGCGATCGCCGAGTTCCGCTTAGCGATCGAGCGCGAACCGACCCAAAAATCGCGGTTCTGGACGCTTTTTCAACTCGGCTCGACGCTGTCGATCCGGGAGGATTACGCGGGCGCGGCCGGGGCTTTTCGCGAAGCGCTCGCGATCGATCCGAATTCCGCCGAAGCTCGCCGGCTCATCGGCAGAAACCTCGAATATCAAGGTAAATTTCTAGATGCGTTATATGAATTGAATAAGTCATACGAAGAATTAGTCGTTAAAAAGGGAGATATAATCGTTTCCGCGCCTTCGCGGTCTTGGATTGAAGATCTGGAACGATTGATTCGTTTCGAGCCGCGGTTCGAGGCTTGCCTTGCGGGAAAGGATCGCCCCGGCGACCCCCTCGAATCGATGGCTTTCGCCGAACTTTGCCTTTGGAAAACGAAACGCCCCGCCGCCGCCGCGCGTTTGTATAAAAAAGCGTTTGAACTTTCTCCCGACCTCGCCGACTCGATGGAATCGTCTTATCGAACATTCGCGGCCCGCGCCGCGGCCGCGGCGGCTTGCGGGCGAGGCGACGACGCGGGAGAAATCGACGAACGAAGCCGCGGCGAGTTCCGAAACCTGGCGCTCAATTGGCTTGAAGCCGATCTCGCGTATCGCCTTAAGCAAGGATCGGAAAAGTTTAAGCTGGAATACGACCTGACGCTCAAGCTCAATCACCCCGATTTCGCCCCGTTTCGTACGCCCGAGAAGCTCGCCGCATTGCCCGAAACCGAACGAGCGAGATGGATCGCATTTTGGCGAAATGCCGAACAAGCCTATCGAGAGACGATCGTGGCGAACCGAAAACAAAAAGCATTTTGATCAGTTATTCATCAATATATTTATTGAACGCAAGTATAATTCAATCATTAGAGCATATAGTATAGTGTGTTTGCTTTTGTTTATAGTCGAAAAAGGCGATCACCGGAGCCCGAGAGGCTGTTTGGAAAGAGATCGGTAAATTCGGCGGGATTTGAGGGTGAATCCGAAATCGGAAAGGCCGCCGTCTCAAGCTAGGAAAGAAAAACAGTCGTATAAAATTATTGCATATAAAAATAACCTTGGTTTATTGGCGCCGATTCCAATCTCATCGAGTCGATATCGCCGTGAGTGATTTTCCGGAGATCCTCCGAGAGGGTTTTCATTCATTACCACGCGGCTTGGAGGCGCGTCTCTAACCAAAATAAAGAATCGCGTGAGAAGAGAGGGTTCAAGCGACCGGGGCTGGAGTCGCTCGGCTTTGAGGCTCGTCTCGCTCGACTCGAATTGCGGCGGTCGAGTCGCGGACGCTCGATTCGATCGGTCCAGGCGAAGAACGCGGCGCGTAAGAGCGAGTCGACGATCGACTTTCGGACGATTTTCGACGAGTCATTCGAGCTTAAGAAAACGATCGAAAGTCGGATTGACCGATTTTCGACGCGCTGCTACTTTCTCGGCCGCTTGGGGGAAAAAGGGTTTCGCAACCTCCTCCAGGCGAGCACGCTTCATGAGTCGACTCCCCTCGCGTCCGCCGGCGCATCGGCTTTCTCCGGTTCTCGTCGAGCTTTTCGCCCGTCGAGATTCGTGAGGATCGCCGAAGGGAGGGATTCGACGAATGATCGGGTATGGGCGATGTGACGATTCGACTTCTCTGGAATCGCGGCGCGCCCCGACCTTAAACGCGTGATAATCCTCGTATCACGTCCGGAGACGTTCTCCGGTCGCGAGTTAAGGATCGACTCGCATGAGAATTCCGCGTGGCGAAAACGCTTGAATTCTCGGATCAACCCTGGAAGATCGTGAATATGAAGAAGCTCACTTACGCATTCGCCCTCATGGCGGGGCTGGCCTGCCTCTCGGCCGCCCCCTCATCCGCGCTTGCCGGGTCGCTGATCCAGACTTTGGACACCCCGGAGTTGTCGTCGTCACAGTTCAGCAGCCTCTTTCAGCCGATCGCCGCCGCGCCCGTGTTGCAATCGCCGTTTCAATTCTACGGCGCTCCCGTTTCGGGAGACGTCTGGTCGCAGGTCTTTCAAGGAACAGGCGCCGCCGCGGGGCTTTACGCCTACGCGTACGCGGTCAGCGTTAATAACGTCTCGAACAATTCGGGTGAGCCTGTTCACGTCGACAGCCTGTCTTGGCAATTCAACGGCACGCCGACGGTGACGAACTTCGCGGGATCGCCCGCAGCCGCATATATCGTCAACGGCCCCGTCGGCGGAATCAATCCGTCGGCGAATTCATCAGGCGTTCAATTGCAAACGCCAAGCAGCCTTTCTTGGGCGCCGGGATCGGCCGTCGGCACGATTCGAGCCGATTATGTGAATCCCTCGACCCAAACGCCGCCGCTCGGCGCGGGAAGCAACAGCGCGACCTTCGTGCTGATCACCAATCAGCCCTATTCGCAGCAGTTCGTCAACCTCCAAAGCTCGAATCCACAGATCGGTTCGCTCACACCCGTTTACGCCGCGACGGGGGGCCAGATTTACCCCGTCCCCGTTCCCGAGCCCGCGACGCTGCTCGCGTGGACCGGAGTGATCGGCGCCGCGGCGCTCGCTCGCCGCTTCCGCGGGCGACGCAACATGATCTGATCGCGAATCGTCGAACGATCGTATCGATCGATCCGAAATTCGGCGGACCGCTCGGATCGGAAACGAATCGTTAACGACCCAAGTTAATTCGCTAAAATATATTTAATTGCGAGCACCCCTCGAGCCGGCGTTCCGGAACGAGGGGTTTCGCGTTTTCGGGGCGAATCGGTATTCTAAGAATCGATAAACAGGAGCCGCCGTACGAGGATCGACCCGCCGATGTTTTTCCCGCCGATCGCCAAAGTTCGCCGTCGTTTCGATCATCCCGAGGTTTCCGACATCGCCGAAACGGTCCGACGCGCCGTCATTTCGAGCCGGATCCGCGATCGCGTTCGACCCGGGGGACGAATCGCGGTCACCGTGGGAAGTCGTGGTATCGCCTCGATCGCCTCGATCGCCAAAGCGACCGTCGAGGCGCTCGCCGAACTCGGCTTTCAACCGTTCCTCGTCGCCGCGATGGGAAGCCACGGCGGAGGAACCAAAGCGGGGCAGCTCGAACTGCTCGCCGAATACGCAATCACCCAGGAAACGATGAACTGTCCGATTCACGCCGAAATGGACACGATCGAACTGGGAGTCAACTCGTTCGGCTTGCCGATCCATTTTGATAAAAACGCCTTCCAGGCCGACGGAATCGTGCTCGTCAATCGCATTAAACCTCATACATCATTTACGGGACGATATGAAAGCGGTCTTTTAAAGATGCTGACGATCGGCCTGGGCAAGCGCGAGGGCGCCGCGCAGGTTCATAAGCTGGGACTTCCCGGGCTTGTGAAGCTTTTGCCCGAAGTCGGGGCGTTTCTCCTAAAAAAGACTCCGGTCGCGCTCGGCTTGGCGATTTTGGAAAACGCGTGGGAGAAGACCGCGGCGATCGTTTCGGTCGAGCCCGAGGAGTTGCTCGATCGTGAGCCCGAACTGCTCGATCGGGCGCGCAAGTTGATGCCTGGGCTTCCGTTCGATCAGATCGACGCGTTGATCGTCGGCGAACTCGGCAAGAATTACAGCGGTACGGGGCTCGATCCCAACGTGATCGGCAGACAGCGCGTCGAAACGATGCCCGATTTGCCTCGCCCCGTCGTCACACGGCTTGCCGTGCTCGATCTTTCGGTTGAAACCCGCGGCAACGCGGTCGGAGTGGGGCTCGCCGATTTGACAACCGAACGACTTGTCGCGGCGATCGACCCGACGCCGATGCGGGTGAACAGTTTCACCTCGAATTTCCTCACGCGAGCCCGAGTCCCGCTCGCTCTGCCGACCGATCGCGACGTCGTCGCCGCTTCCCTAGATACATGCTGGCGAATCGATCCCATGGAGGCGCGAATGACGTTGATCCCCAACACGCTCGAACTGACGACTTTATGGGTCACACCCGCGCTCGCCGGTGAAGTCGATCGATGCGACGATCTCGATTTCGAGACCGATTTCGTCCCGATTCCCTTTCATGCCGACGGCACGCTCGATCAAGAATCGCTCTTTCCCGAATCGCTCCGCGGTCGTCGGTCCGGGCGTCTCGCCCGAATCGCCTACGGACCTATCTAACTAGAATGATGTCAAAATAACAAGGAATATTTACGAGATGCAAGTTCAAGAACGTGTTAAGTTCAAGGGGGTCGCGTTCGATTTAGACGGTTTGATGTTTAACACCGAGGATCTTTATTTTGAGACGGCGCGCGAGGTGATGGCCGAATTCGGCGGCGAGTTCACCCGCGAGATCATGCGATCGATCATGGGGCGCAGGGGAGTCGAATCGCTTGAAACGCTAAGACGAATGACCGGGCTCGGGGATTCCGTCGACGGATTCGTCGCCGAGGTTCGCACGCGGTTTCAGTCGCGTTTGGATGATTATTGTCGTCCGTCGCACGGGCTTAAGGAATTGCTCGATCGGCTTGATTCGTTGGGAGTTCCCCGAGGCGTGGCGACTTCGTCGAGTCGATCGCACGCCGAACGACTTCTCAAACGACACGAACTTATGAATCGTTTTATGTTTATTTTATCGGCGGAGGACGTTCGACAGGGGAAGCCCGATCCCGAGATCTATTTAACCGCTTCGAGGCGATTGAACGCCGAGCCTCGAGAGATCGTCGTTCTTGAGGACAGCCCCGCGGGGATCTCGGCGGCGAAGGCCGCGGGAGCTTACGCGGTCGCCGCTCCGCACGAGCACAGCCCCGCCGAGGGGCTCGCCGCGGCCGATCTGATCGTAAACACGCTCGCAGACGATCGTTTGATACTATTATTTCAGAAATGATAAACAACCTGATTTTCTTATGTTTACGAATCGAGAGGCGAGCGAATCGATTCGGTCGAACTCAGAGTCGATGAAACGATACGCGAACAAACTCGAAGCGAATTATCAGGTCGGCCGATAAGTCGATGGCGACTTGTTAAAACGATCGTCAAGCGAATCATCAACGAATCGAAGTCGGTCCGATGCGATCTTCGATCATAAATATTATATGCGGTAATGTGATTTACCGTTATGTGTCGAAGGTGTCGGTTCATTTTCCGCCGTCTCGACTTCTCTCCTCCAAAATCGGAAGAGCTTTGTCGACGCCGAACGACGCCCTCGCCCGACCGGGAGGGAATCCGCGAAACGCCCCCAGGACCCCGCGCACGACCGCCGTCGCGTGCGACTGAAAACCCTCGTTTCTCGTCGCCGCCGCAAACCCGATCAAAACCCCAAGACCCGACGATACGAGTGATTGCGTAACTTAGATAATTGTGTGTGCATTTACAGCAAAGGATCGATCACGGATTACGGTTCGGAGACGCGTCGCGCTCCCGTCCCCGATATAATAATCGATCATGGAATTATTGAAACGATCGCTCCGATAGACGATCTTCGGGGAATCTCGCCGGGAAAACGATTCATCGCTACCCGGCGAGATCGGAGCGACCATCTAATAGAATACGTATCATAATGAATCTTTTTACACTCGCCTCCGAAACGGCGGAGTTGAAACCCGGTTTAACGCTTGAACTTCAATCCCGGATCTTGCGGAGGCGCGCCCGTGAGCCGGAATGTAAAGCCGTCGGCGTCGCGATTGATCACCTTGCCCACGAGCGAGCCCTGCTTGCCGCCTTCGTCGGTGAGCGTCAAGATTCCATCTTCATATGACGATGTTCCCGCGATCGACGCGACGGATTTCCCCGCCGAATCCGCCGCGATCCATCGAAACTTGCCGTCGTTTTCGATCGATAGAGTAACCTTTGAGCCGGGGGACGTCGCGGCCGACCATTTACCGGTCAAAACTCCCACGACGTTCGTACTCGCTCCGCCCGAATCGCCGGGAGCGAGCGCGGGCGCCGGCGCGGGAGCGGGTCGAGAATCGCCCGCGGGTTGATATTGCGCGATAATCTGCGCCGAGAGCGTATCCGAGGGCTGAAGTTTCACCACCCATTTCAACTGCTCGAGCGCGTCGTCGTCATGCCCCTCGCACAAATAATGATAAGCGAGCACAAATCTACCCTGAGACGATCGCGAGTTCTTCTTAACAAACGCTTCCAGTTTCCGAAGCTGATTCGTGTACGTTTCCACATCGGGATAAAAGCCGCTCAGCGTCGTCCAGTTCCATCCCGGTCCGACCGAGAGCACCGCGTACAGCGGCGCCGCGGCTCGTTCGTATTCGCCCCGCGCGAAGAGAATCAAGGCGAGAAATTCGTGGAGAGCAACATCGTCGGGCGTTTGAGAAAGCGCCTCGCGATTCAATTTTAACGCCTGATCATAATCTCCCGCTTTAAAAGCGTCACGCGCGTGCTCGAAAGCGGCGATCGCCGATTCTTCGACGGCGGAGTCGGGAGGCGCGGCGGTCGTGCTGATCGGACGGGTGTAATTATCGGAGGATGCGTCGTTCAACGCGCCGCTTGCCGGGATCGTCGCCGAGTAGACTCCCGAATACGGATTGTCGTAATTCGAATACCCCCAAGTATAAATCGGCGATCCCGTCCCCCACGCGCCGACGCCGCCGTAATAACCCGGTCCATATGCTCCCAACCCCCATAAGCCCGAGCCCGCTCCGTTCCAGTAACCCGCTCCCAACGCCGCGGCGGCGCCGTAGCCGCCATACGGAAGGTATACATTGTTACGATTGGCGT
This sequence comes from Planctomycetota bacterium, assembly GCA_021791715.1. GTDB lineage: Bacteria > Planctomycetota > Planctomycetia > Isosphaerales > Isosphaeraceae > JAKBCQ01. The sequence goes on from JAJYWB010000017.1 coordinate 20,078, forward strand.
AGCCCGCCCCCGCGAGCCCCGCGCCGCCGTAAGGGAGGTTGGTATTGTTCCGATTGGCGTAGCCCGCCCCCGCGAGGCCCGCGCCGCCGTTCGGTAAAGTTGTATTGTTCCGATTGGCGTAGCCCGCTCCCGCGAGCCCCGCGCCGCCGTTCGGTAAAGTTGTATTGTTCCGATTGTTATAAGCACCCCTCGCCGCCCCGGCGCCGCCGTCGGGGAGGGTCGAGTTGTTACGGTTGTTGTACGCCGAGCCCGAAGCTGAACCCGTATTCGCGCGATTCGGCTGATTTCGCTCACCGGCGCCTTTCATACCGTTATATGCTGCGTTGCGATTGCCGCCGCCGGGTTCGTTCCCGAACGACGACCGCATGCCGTTGGACTGAGCGCGTGGAGCACTGAAGGCCGGCGATCGAGCCGCCGACGCTCCCCCCATCGACGCGCCTCCCATACCACCGCGTCCCGCCATGCCGCCGCCGTAACCGCCGCCGCGGCCGCCTCCGCGACCCGCCGTCGCGTCTCCGGGGAAAACGAGGACCGCGGGCAAAACGATCAAAATCGTCTTGATTAACATTCTTAACATGTTTGCATCTCCTGTAATAGTTGATAAAGAATGATATTCTGTATGTAAATGTATGTTATTTACCCGCTTCGGGGGGTTTGCGAACCAAAATGAATTCGTCGATCCCGGGAACCGCCGAACCTCCCGCGGTTCGATCGGTCGATCTCCAGCTCATGCGGTCTTTACCTAAACGATTAATCACGTTTGTAGCCGAGATCGGTCGGCCGATCCTGTCGACGCCTTCAACTTTGATCACCCATTGGTTTCCGTTTCGCGTCATGTAGCCTTCGCCGTGGCCTCCTTCGGAATCGAAAATCCACGTTTTGAATTGTCGCTTGAGCGGATCCCAGCCGATTCGTTGCGTCCCCGAAAGAACCGACATCCCCCTCGTTTTCATCGTGAATTCGCGATCAATAAAAGCGCCCCCTTTCGCCCAAACACATGAGGTGAAGACGGTCGCGTCGTCGCTCTCGTTCACCCAATCTCCCAGCAGCCACTCCAGATCCTTGAGCCGTTCGTGAGGAGGGATGTCGTGCGCAAGCTCGTCGCGAACAGCGGCTTGCTTCCAGCTTCCGTCTTCTTTGATATAAACCGCGGTGTATCGCGTGATCTCGGCCGCGCCCGCTCCCGCGACGGGCGTGATCGTGGTTCGACCGACCTCGATCGCGGTCTCGTCGCCAAGAAAATGAAGCTCGACCGCTTCGATCGCGATCTTCTCGCCGTGATTGTCGGCGAACGACACGGCGTACCGATCGCGGATCGCCTCGCGACCAAGCGTGCGCTCGCCGTGCTCGTCGACGACGATCGCCGATTTCGCATACGTCGCCGCCGCGGCTTCGGCGTCGCCCGCGTTAAACGCTTTTATAAACTTATCGACGAGAGCCTTGATCGCCGCCGCGTCCTCGCCGCGATCGGGTCGAGCCTTCGAAGCCTTCGGCGGATTCTCTTTCGGCTCCCGAGCGGCCGCGTATGTCGCGCAGATCGCCGCCGACGCGACGAAAATCATCAAAGATCTGTTTATCATTTTTTCTCCTCATCGACAAATCGGATTCGAGCGGTCGCAAGGGCTCGCCGTGCGCGGATCGCTCTCTCGATCTCAGTGAATGTAGGACGCGAAATCGCCTCCGAGATCCCGATGCGCCGTATTTTCCCGGGTCGATCAAGAAAACGATGGGTTTCAAACCAAAGCCTGCGAGACTCCCGGGAAACGGGTTCGATGTTTTTTCGGTAAGTCGCACCGAATCCATTCAATCGGTCGTCTTCGCCGAAATCAAGCATCAAGAACGATAAAGTTTCAGAATTTGCACGGAGAATAGATTTCTTCGGCTGACCAATTTCTATGGATTCGCTCACGATTCCTGCACGCCCCCCTCGCCAAGAGCGAATACAAACGCGAGAAGCGTCTCCGTCGCTTATGAAATGGAAACGATCAAAGCGCGATCGAACGCTTCAAGTTTAACTTGAACGAAGCGTTTGAATGTAATAAATGCTTAAAACAGATATTATTTCGTCTATGATAACCGGGGATAAGAAATGAAGGGAAGTTCGAAGCGTGAAGCGCTCGCCTGATAAGCGGCGAGCGTGATCGCAAGATCGAAAGCCGATCCGGTTAAGATTTCGGCGCCTCTTTGGGAACGAATAATGTACGTTCTTTAGGATCTTTGGGATCGTCGACCCTGGGATAATCGCGCCACAGCCAACGCAACATCTCGGGCATGATCGCTCCCCCGTGTTTGTTGCTGTGCGTACCGATCCCCCATGTAAAATTCACGTCGTATCCCTTCTCTTTGAGAGCCTCGACCATTTTGATGTTCTGCGCGTGCCAGTCCATTTTGGGATCGTAATTTCCGCCCCTGCGCATCCCTCGAAGATCGTTGACGCCGTCTTGCAAATAGATGCGGATCGGCTTTCGTTCGCTCGCGCGGATGATATCGGGATATTTGTGACCTCCCATAATGTTCGTGAAGCTGCCGATCGTGCTGATCACCTTGCGAAACTGATCGGGGCGATTCCACGCCACCGTGAACGCGCAAATCGCCCCCGAGCTCGCTCCGCAGATCGCGTGCGTTTCCGGATCTTTCGATATGTTGTATTCCTTATTCAATACGGGAAGGAGTTCGTCGACGATCAGTTTCGAATACTTATCGTCAAGTGCGTTGTATTCGACACGTCGATTCGTCGTGCGATCGCCCCAATCGGCGTCGTCGGCCTCTTTCTGCTCGGGCGTGTGCCCGGGATTGACGAAAACTCCGATCGTCACCGGCATTTCGCGGCGATAAATCAGATTGTCAAACACATAAGGAATCCGACAACTTCCTTTAAGACCGACGAACGCGTGGCCGTCGCAAAAGATCATTAAAGAAGCCGGCGACGATGCGTCATACTGCGCGGGGACGTACACCCAGTAATTGCGTATCGTATTCGGATAGACCTCGCTCTTGAGCACGAGCGGCCCCGTAACCTTCCCCTGAGGCACGCCTTCATGCGGTTCCGAATCGGGACCGAGCCGGTAAACGTCGTCGGTCGGCGCCGAATAAACGCTCACTCCGATCCATAACAACGTCGATACGCACGCGATGAAGAACCTCATAAAGCCGCTCCGGTTCGAAAAGGTCAGGATCTTCGTGGAATCAAGATAAGCCCAAGAATCGACGTCCGACTTCGCCCCCGAACGTCGATGAATCAAATCGTACTCGGCTCGTCGACCCGATTCAATCGACTCGTTTCGGCTCTTGGTCGGCTTCTTTCCTCGACCGATCGACGAGATCCTCGCTCGGTGAGACCGATCGCAGATTGTTAAACAGATCAAGTACCTTCGGGCGCGATGTTCGTTCGATTCGGGCTCGGCGGGATTCGAACCGAAGCGATCGGATCGGGTTTAGCCGGATCAAAAGCTTTATCGTCTTCGGCAAGAAATCGAGCGAGATCGAGCCGATTCGCCCTGCTCCCCTCGACGATACACCTTGCCGATTCATAACTTCCGTATGCGTTATGATGCGTGTCGTCGACGAAGGCCTTTTTCGATTCGTCGGCGCCGAGCGCCTCATAAAACCGTTTGCTCATCGTGTTCAAATCGATCAAAACGACGTTCTCCTCCTTCGCGGTTTGGCGGACAGCGTCGGGGTAATCGCCCAGGCTGTTGGTCACCTTCCCCGCGGAATCAAACGTTCGACGGTTGATCGGCGTTACCAGGACAGGGATGGCGCCCCGCTTTTTTGTCTCGGCGATCAATCTTTTCAGCGATTCTTTGTATGTGGTGAAAGCTGCCGCGCCCTCGCCGCGCTCTTTCTGATCGTTATGACTGAACTGAATGAATAGATAATCATCTTTCTTGATCGTGGTGAGGATATTATCGAGCCGTTTCCCGCCGATGAAGCTCCGCAACGTCTCGCCCGATTCGGCGTGATTCGCGACCGCGACCTCTCGTTGAAAAAACGGGGCGACATTTGACCCCAACTGTTCCAGGGCTCGCGTGGTAGATCGGCGACGGTCGAATCCCCCGCCAGATAAACGACGATGCAACCGTCGGCGCGCGCGATCTCGACATCGAAGAGGATCGCGATCAAACCGATCTATACGTTCTCATAATTAATGAAAACATGGTCATTTATTTTCGTTGGGCGTCGCGTCGTGAATCGTCCTGGAAATCCAAGGGGGATCGATCAATGTGGAACGTCGCGATCGGTTCGGAAAAAGACAAGCCGATTCGGCCGAATTCTCGCGAATTCCGCCGATCCTTGTCGGCTCGTGGTTAATAACCGTTCTCCGCGATCGAATAACCCTTGAGTGGGACGATCGACGCGACCGACGGCGGCGCGAACCGCTTGATGACGGCGCCGCGGCGACGTAACGGGATATCTTGCAAGCCCTTACAGGGCAATCGACCAGGAGAATCAAAACATGGCATGCTCAGTCGTCAAGAAGGTCGTTTTGGGAACCGCGATCGCCGTCGGCGCGTCGGCGCTGATCTTCGGCACGTCGGCGCCCAGCTATTTCAAAACCGCGTTCCATAAAGTTCGACACCGCGTGAAGAGCTCGGTGCCGATGCAATTCGAGATCGATCGCGCCCGCCAGCAGGTAGCCGATCTCGAACCCGCGATTCACGAAAACATCGAGAATTACGCCCGCGCCGAGGCCGACGTCGAGCACCTGAAGCAAGAGATGGTCGCGATTCGCGACAATCTAAGCGAGGAGAAGCAAACGATCCTCGCGCTGCGGAAGAGCCTGGAAACGGGCGATTTTCAGTTGACCGGGAGCGTGAGCTACACCCCCGACGAGGTTAAGAGCGAGATGGGCAGGCGGTGGGATCATTACCGTCAGGTCGAGCGGATCTTGCACGAGAAGAACGAGACGCTCAAGGCGCGCGAACGCGCGATGGCCGCGGCGCGTCGGCAACTCGCGAACATCAGCTCGCAGCGGAAATCGCTCCTCACCAAGATCGACGAGATTGAAGCGCGGCTCAAGGCGATCGAGGCGACGCAATCGACCAATGAATTCACGTTCGACGACAGCGCCTTGGCTCGCGCCAAGCAATCGGTCGCCGAGCTTGATAATCGTCTCGACGTGATGGCCCGCACCGCCGAGCTTGAAGGGCGCTACGCCGACGGCAAGATTCCCGTCGTCATCGAGCCCAAACGCGATGTTGTGAAAGAGATCGACGCGGCGTTCGGCAAGCCGACCGTGAAATCGGCCGAAACGGGCGAAAAGAGCCTGTAAGGCGCTGCGATACGGTTGATCGGATCCGCGGCGGCGAGAGGTCGAATCGTTCGACCCCTCGTTATCCCCCCCGCGTCGCGGGTTCGATCGGCCTTCGCACTTCACACACTTTGGTCGGTCGTGATCCCTCGCTACAATAATAGACGGAAGTTACGGATATCCGCGATGTTGAACCCAGGCGGTGAACATATCATGGCGTCAAATTGGCGAATCGCGGTTCGTCAGGCCGAGGAGGCGATTCGCGCCGGCCGGCTTGAGGAAGCATATGCGTACGTCAATCAGGGCGAGGTCGCCGAGCACCAGCAAGCGGTTCAACTGAGGGGACGGATCGCGCTCGAACTGATCGCGCGTGGTTCAAGGCGGGCTCAGGCGTTCGATTACGCGGGTGCGATTGAAGATTTGAACAACGCCGAGCGTTTTGGAGCGCCTCCCGACGCGCTCGCCGCGGCTCGGTTGCGGACCGCGGAACAGCTCGCCCCCGAGATCAAGGTCGATCTTGAAGCGGGACGTCCCGAGCGCGTCGTCGAACGGATCGAAAAATTATCACGTGAAAAGATCCACGGTCCCGCGCTCGCTCGCATGCGCGAGATCGCCGACGCGTGGCGGCTCGTTTTAGCCGACGCGCGCCGGGGCGAATTCGGCCGCGGTATCGAGCGTCTCGAGCGAGCCGAGCGGCTCGCCGCGGAATGTTCGATCGCGGCGCTCGCCTCAACTCGTAACGATCTTCTGAAACGTCAAGAGACGTCTCAGCCGCTTATTGAACGTTTATATCGCGCCCTCGGCGGCGAGAATTGGGGAGAGATCCTCGCCGCGGCCGAGGCGGTTTTGAACGTCGTTCCTGAACATCCCGCGGCGCTTCAGGGTCGAACGCGGGCGTGGCGTCGGCTCGCGGCGATCGCTCCCAACCACGCGCTGCCACACGCTCCCGCTGCGCGGAATCGCACGCTCGATCTGATGAAACCCGCCTCGAGCGATTGGAAGACCGAACGCGAGCCGAACGTCGATCGATTTGCCGCCGCCGAATCCGCGGATACCGAGACGACGCGGCGTGGTTTGGGAAACGTGTCGCGGAGCGGCCCGCGGGGACGATTTCTTCTTTGGGCGGATTCGATCGGCGGATTCCTTGTGTGTCTGAATGATCAAATCATGCTCGGCCGCGCCGACGCCGACGGCCGAGCCGACGTTCCGCTATTGGGGGATTTGTCGCGTCGACACGCGTCGATCGTCCGCGACGGCGACGGCTACGTCGTCAAGGCGATCGAGCCGACATTCGTCAACGGCAGGCGGGTGGAGACGGCGCCGCTTCGCGATCACGACATCATCCGGTTGGGATCGACCGTCGAAATCGAATTCCGCAGGCCGAGCCCGCTGAGCGCGACCGCGACCTTGACGATCGTCAGCAGGCATCGCTTGCCGCTCGCGGTCGACGGTATCGTATTAATGGCCGAGACGTGCATCGTCGGCAGGTCGCTCCAGGCGCACATTCACGCGCCTGAGCTCAAAGAGCCCGTCGTTTTGTATCGTCAAGGAGAATCGCTTTGGTTTCGAGCCGCGGGAGGGTTCGAGGTCGACGGCGCTCCGCGCATCGGCCGCGCTCCGATCACGCTTCGTTCCAACGTTTTAGGTGAGGGTTTCTCGTTCAGTCTGGAACCGCTCGAATCGCCCCAATATTCGGACGTTTGAGCGAATCACTTTGCGATCAGTCGAGGTATTGAGAACGGTCGATCGAAAACGAACGCTTGAACGATCGATTTCGACATGAGTCGTCCAACTTCTTTCACGGTCGGTACGAGGTTCGCATATTTTGGGCGAGCCGAACGAAACCGACGGAGTCGCCTTGCGATGAACATACCGGCCCTGAACCGATCCGCCGACGCGATGGACGAGACGATTTCGCACGCCTCGGGCGAGCTTTCGAGCTCGGGGGGATCGATGAACCTCGCGTCCGATTCGCGGCCGCAGGCGACGGGGGCTCAACCGATGAACGCTAAATCGCGCGAACCGCATCGCTACTTATTCACCTCCGGATCGCGTCCTCTTGAAGGATACACGATCAAGCGGGCGATCGGCCGCGGCGGCTTCGGCGAGGTTTATTTCGCGGTTTCAGACGCCGGCAAAGAGGCGGCTCTCAAGCTGATTCTTCGCGATCACGACGTCGAATGTCGCGGCGTTTCGCAATGTATGAATCTTAAGAGTCCGAATCTGCTGACGATTCACGATATTAAAACCAACGACGCGGGAGAGACGTTCGTCGTGATGGAATACGTGGCGGGGCCGAGCCTCGCTCAGGTTCTCGCCCGCAATCCCAAAGGGCTCGCCGACGACGAGGTTCGCTCGTGGCTCCGCGGAATCGTCGACGGTGTCGATTATTTGCATGATCATGGCATTGTGCATCGCGATCTCAAGCCCGCGAATATTTTCATCGAGGAGGGGATCGTCAAGATCGGCGATTACGGGCTTTCCAAGTTGATCAACCCCGGCGTGGGAACCGAGCATTCCGAGAGCGTCGGCACGTGCCATTACATGGCGCCGGAAATTTCCACGGGTAAATATAATAAGCCAATCGATATCTATGCGATCGGCGTGATTCTTTTCGAGATGCTGACGGGTCGGGTTCCGTTCGAGGGAGAAACGGTCGGCGAGGTGTTGATGAAGCACCTGACGGCCCGGCCCGATCTTTCGCCGCTCGCCGAGCCTTATCGGACGATCGTGGGGAAGGCGCTCGCCAAGGACCCGAATCACCGTCCCGTGCGGGCGGTCGAGCTGCTTCCCGAAGGAGACGCTCCCCGCAAGCCCGCGATCCGTTTTATCGGCGATCCGGCGGCGCCCGCGGCGGCGAACGCCCAGGGGGCGCCGAATCGCGTCGAGCCTGTCGATCGGCCTGCGGGGCGCTCCGGGAACGAGAAGAAAGACGACGACGTGTTCCGTATCGGCGAGGAGGATCCTGTTTTTTACATCGGCCCTGAAACGCGTCCGCCCGGTTCTCGGCTCGCGTTTCACGATTGGCTTTGGGGCGCGGCGCCCGTCGGCGCCGCGGGACGAAACGGTGTCGCGCCGCGGGTGCAATCGCCCGGCGATCTCCGCGCAGGCGCTGCGGGACGGCCGCGAAACCGGCTTTTTCCGCGGCGACGCGCCGAAGCGCCGGTTCCGACGGCGCCCCCGCTCCCTTCGAGTCGCATGCGCGTATCCGAGCTTTTGGGGTCGATGCTGCTGGCCGCGATCCTGATCGCCGCGTTCTGCTTTCCGCTCGGCGCGGCGCTCGGCGTGCGGCTCAACCAACATCCCGAGAATCTCGTGTATCTTTACGTGATAACGCTTTTATCAACGTGGGGCTCGCTCGTCCCGGCCAAAATCTGGGAGGGGAGATCGGTCGATCCTGGAGCGCGGCGGTTCGTTTACTTAATGATCGGTTTGATCGTCGGCGGGCTCTGTTACGCGACGGGGTACCTCACTCACGTTCGAATCGATCATCCTCTGACCGAGTTTGATTGGAACGCTCATCGTTCTCGCCAGTTCGCAGCCGACGCCTTGTCGACGGTCGCATTTTTCGCCGTGACGACGGCGATCCTCGGCCGGCCGACGCTCGCGTTTCGCGATCGCCGCGCCAAATTCCGCGTCGGTCCCGCGTTCACGGCGGCTTTCGTCGGTTTTGGCGCCGCGGGATTGTGCGGATTTCCGACGGCGTGGGGCGTCGCGGCGGTCGCGACGACAGCGGTCGTCGTCCAGCTTGTAAGCCCCTGGTGCGAACGATCGGCCGCGGCGACTCGCGAGCGGATTATACGCGGTCGGAAACGGATCGTCTAACTTTATTGTGATCATTCACTAGGTTCACAAACATGTTTAAGTTAAATGGATTCAACGTCTTCTTGGTCGTTTTGGTCGTCGCCGCGTCGGCGACGAGCGATCGCTCGTACGCGCAATCGCCTTTTGATTATCAGGGGGATGCGCGGGCGGGTTTGATTCGCCGCGATCCCGATTGGTTCCGCGCAGCGCGAAAGGCGACCGGGCTCGAGCCCAAGATCAACCCGCGCGGACTCACGGTCGTGGCGGGTCGTTACGGAGCGACGCGCGAGCGAGCCGAACGAGACGCTCGAGAGCGTCTTCGCCGAGCGGTCGCCGATTGGCTCGCCCCCGACGCTCCCCGATCGTTCGTCGTGGGAGAAGCCGAGATCGACCGGCTGATCCGCGAGCGACGCGTCGAACCCGTCGCTCTCGATATCGGCACGGTTTATCTCGCGGCGTACCGAGTCGATTTTTCTCCGCAATCGCGCGATCATATACTTAGAATTTATGATGATCAGCTCGTTAAACGTCGACTCGTCGAGCTGGTAGCGGCGATCGCTTTCATCCTCGCGTTGCTCGGCGCGATCGCGGGTTACATCCGCGCCGACGAGGCGACCAAAGGTTATTACACCAACAAACTCCGCCTCGTCGCGGCGGGAGCGATCGGCGCGGCGGCCGCGGGTTCGTACTTCGTCGCGTTCCGATAAGCGGATCACGAGATTTCAAAGCGGTCCGTGCGGTTGAACCGTCCCGATACCTGTTTATTCAAGGATTCTTTAATGCTCGCATTCCTCATAGCGATGTTCGCGGTTTCAATCGTCGCCTACCAGTTGTTGAAATGGCTCGGCGACGAATCGGCGGGCGTTTCGTATTGGAAATGGCTCGGCGACCGATTCCGACAGGTTCATTTGTGGCAGGTCGGCTTGGCGATCGCGATCTTCGCGGGGGCGACGGCGCTCGCGCGGCTCCCCGAAGGAATCATGACGGTTTTGCTCTTCGGCCTGGCGCTTGCGCTCTGGCGATCGTGGCGCCGCGAGTTCGTCTTTTTGATGAGCCTAGACGATTCGTCGTTTCCAGGACGTTTTGATAAGATCATCTGGGTGATTTTCTTCGCGCTCCTGCCGCCGGTCGGAACGTTCGCGTTCCGTTCGTATCGGTTGCACCACTGGCCCGAAAGCGAACGAAGCGATGCGCGGGCGACGACCGAACAAGCGAATCACGCCAAGCCGAAAGCCGCGGGAGATTATTTTTGACCGCAGGAAGGCCGAAGTGTCGGGGGGCGTATCGATATCCTTCGATTGTGCGACGGATCGATACCGAAGAACCCTCTCACAGAACGTCGGGCTATTATATAAAAGCTCTTAACCTACGCCATAAGCCAGCATATAAGAACCCCACACTCCCGCGTCGGGTTCATATAAAAGAATCCTTCGCCTGGGTATGGAATCGACGACTTTACAGAAAGCTTGAATCGGAGCGCCGTCGTTCTTAAACCGATCGACGGCGCTCGATTGTTCAATCGATCATCCGAGCGCCGCCTTGAGCGTGATCCCCATGTCGGCGGGGCTTTTGGCCACCTTGATACCGGCGCCCTCGAGCGCCGCGATCTTATCCGAGGCTTTCCCCGAGCCCCCCGAGATGATCGCGCCCGCGTGCCCCATCCGCTTGCCCGGAGGCGCGGTTTGTCCCGCGATGAACGCCGCGATCGGCTTGGTGAACTTGCCCGCGGTCTTCAGCGCCGCGGCCTGCTCCTCGGCCGTCCCGCCGATCTCCCCCATCATCAACACCGCGTCGGTATCGGGATCGTTCTGGAACATCATCAAAACATCAACAAAGCTTGACCCGTTGACCGGGTCGCCGCCGATGCCGACGCACGTGCTCTGGCCGATTCCCAGGCTCGTCAACTGCCACACCGCCTCGTAGGTCAACGTTCCCGATCGACTCACGACCCCGACGCGTCCCGGCTTATGAATATATCCGGGCATAATGCCAATTTTGCATTGTCCCGGAGTGATCACTCCCGGGCAGTTGGGGCCGATCAGCCGCGTTTGCGGGTGATGCGCCTTGAGATAAGCGACCGCTCGCGCCATGTCGAGCACGGGGATCCCCTCGGTGATCGCGACGATCAGCGCAATACCCGCATCGGCGGCTTCAAGAATCGCGTCGGCGGCGCCGGGAGGGGGGACGAAAATCATCGTCGCGTTCGCCTTCGTCTCCTTCACCGCCTCGGAACACGTGTCAAATACCGGAACGCCGAGCGCCGTCTGGCCGCCTCGCCCCGGAGTGACGCCCCCGACAAGATTCGTCCCGTACGCCTTGCACTGCTCGGAGTGAAACGCGCCGGCTTTCCCCGTGATTCCCTGGCAAATCAACCGCGTGTTCGAATTGACAAGAATGCTCATTTCTTAATCCCAAAAAAGTCATCGCGTGATTGAATCAATACGAAGACGACGTCCGGCTGGGGGACGCGGCGGGGGGGCCGGAAGCCGGGTTCCGGTTCGCCGCGAAAGCGTTCGCGAGTTTCGCTTAAGCCGCGCCTTTGACCGCGGCGACGATCTTCTTCGCCGCGTCGGTCAGTCCGTCGGCGGTGATGATCTTGCGTCCGCTTTCGGAAAGGAGCTTCTTTCCCGCCTCGACATTCGTCCCTTCAAGCCGCACGACGAGCGGAACGCGGAAGTCGATCTCGTCGTAAGCCGCGAGCAGAGCCGAGGCGATCGTATCGCACTTCATGATCCCGCCGAAGATGTTCACCAACACCCCCTTCACCTTGGGATCGCCGAGCAAAATGCGGAACGCCTCGAGCACCTGGTCTTTATTCGCTCCGCCGCCTACATCAAGGAAATTCGCGGGAGTTCCACCGTGATATTGGATCAGGTCCATCGTGCTCATCGCCAAACCGGCGCCGTTAACCAAACAGCCGATGTTCCCGTCGAGGCTCACGAAACTGAGCCCGCTCTTGCCGGCTCGAAGCTCGGCGGCGTCTTCCTCGGCGGGATCGAGCATCGCCGCGATGTCGGGGTGGCGGAACATCGCGTTGTCGTCGAACGTCAGCTTGCAGTCGAGCGCCAAAACCTCGTCTTTATCCGTGACGATCAACGGGTTGATCTCGGCGAGCGAGGCGTCTTGATCGAGGAAGAACCGAGTAAGCGCCTTGAACAAAACCTCGCCGTTCTTGGCCGCCTTGCCCGAAAGCCCGAGCGCCTTGCTGATCTTCCGTGCCTGAAAATCCCCCAGCCCCAAGCCGACGTCGATCGGCTCTCGATGGATTTTCTCGGGATGTTCGTGAGCCACGGTTTCGATCTCGACGCCCCCTTCGGTCGAGGCCATCAACACCGGACATTGCAGGCCGCGGTCGACCGCCAACCCCAAATAAAGCTCGCGAGCGATCTCGTGACCGACCGTCACCAAAACTTTATTCACACGCGAGCCTTCGATACCGGTCTGATACGTGACGAGGGTTTTACCCAAAAGGCTCGCCGCCGCGGCCGCGGCCTCAGCCTTCGATTTGACGAGTTGAACGCCCCCCGCGGTCCCCTTCGGCCTCGGCTTGCGACCGCTCGCGATCTCGAGCGCCAAGGCGCGATCGCCCTGAGGATCGACCGCGACTCCCTTGCCGCGCCCGCCCGCGTGCACCTGCGCCTTGATCACAATCAAACCGCCCCCGAGCGATTCGTAAGCTTCGCCCGCCTGTTCGGGAGTCGTCGCGACGATCCCCGCCGGAACCGCGACCCCCGACCCCTTAAGCAGCTCCTTGGCCTGATATTCGTGGACCTTCATCGACCCCAAGCCCCCCTTATCGATCGTCGAATCCGAACGACGACGCGAAATCCCCCCGACCTCGCGACGCGAACGTTCCGTTTCTACCAGACGACCCGCGCTCGATAAAGACCCCCGCGAACGCGGCTACATCTTCCTTAATTTAATATTTCTATGAAATAAATGATCTTGCAGATAATTGAATTTATTTTATCTTGTATTCTTAGATATTGTATTGATGACGCTTCATCGTCGCGGTTTTTTGCCGAACGGTTTGTCTTCGGAATCGATTTCGCGGGCGATACGGGCGAGTTCGTCTTCGTCGAGCAAGGGAACCGGGCCGGCGAGATCGTCGTCGAATTCGGAATCGGCGACGACTTCGCGGAAGACGTCGCGCCAGAGCCTCGCCTCGGCCTCGGTCAACCCCCGATCGCGCGCGATCTCCTCGTCGGTCGGTTTCGGTTCAAGGGCGGATCGAGCCGCAAACAGGCCGCGCTTTCGCTCTTTCGCCTCTTTCAAAAGATCGAGCTTCGTCCAATAATCGTCGGCCGAAAGTACCTTGGCGCCCCGTCGTTCACCCGCCGTCCGCAACCGCCGATCCGACGAAACGACGACAAGTGTTTTGGGAGTTTTATCGTTCCGGATCATCGATTCGATCCGATCGTCCGCCGAATCGTCGTCGACCGCGAAAATCACGGTCATCCCCTTATATCCCTGCTCGCTCGGGAGATTCGGAGGAGCGAGCGCGGCGTCAAAGACGATCGTCGTTTGGTAAGCTTCGACCTCGTCGAGCGTCGCCGCGAGCAAGTTCAAAAACCGATTCCGCGACTTTCGGAACGCGTCGGTCCGCGCCGCTCCGCGCACTCCTCGGCCCGAGCCGCCGATTTGGGGTTGAATCAGCCCCCCCGCGTGCATCACGTTGTAACCGTCGATCAACACGCGCATGATGGTTAAGCTTCAGTGTGAAGACGCCGTTTTCGATCGATCCAGACACAATAGGAATTTTACCCGATCGAGCGGCTCGCGAACATCGAGAATCATCCGCGTTCGTTCCCGCGCGGATCGTCCACCAGGAACCGTACCGCGATCGCTCGCTCGCTTATCCAAAGAGGTTTTCCGCAATGAGTTCCGTACGCAAAAACGTTCTGTTCGTCCTCGGTTTCCTCTCGGCCGCGGGAATCATCGGCCAGCTCGTGATGGGGCAGCTTATCCTCGAAGGAAACGTCAAGCTCGCCAAGGCTCATCAACACTCGGGATACACCACCGTTCTTATTGTTCTTGTTTACGTGATTATGTCTTTGATGGCGATCGCCGCGACGCCGACCGAGAAAGACAAATAACGAAGCGAGCCTTTGTTCAATCAATTGATACCGACGTCAAAAAGTTATTCGACGGATTGGAGATCCCGAACCTCGACGAGTTTGGCGTGAAGATCTTCGTCGTAATGGACCGAGCCCGTCACGCCGACTCGATGGCCGACATACGGAGCGGGGTCGACTCCCGGCGGGAGCGCCAGGAACGCCGCGACCGATCCGTCCTTGGCGATCAGCGCGTAAGCTTTTTGTCCCGCTACGATTCGCGAAGTCGGCTGCAACAGCCCCGAGGCGTCGAGCTTCGATTCGCTCACGGATTCGATTCCCTGAGCCCTCCGCTGATCCAAAGCGACGAGACGATCGCGTTCGCGGCTCAGCCTTAAAAGCTCGCCGAACGTCCGCGCCGATCGCGCCATTTCGTCGTCGCGTTCGCAACGATCGATTCGAGCCGTCACCGCGGCCGAAGCCGACGAGTCGGGCGCTCGGTTCAGCAATTCGCGGTACGCCGCCAAAATCGGCGCCAATCGCCACGCCTCCATCGGACGCTCGAGCTCGACTCGCCGTCTTTCATCAAGCCATGCTAATGATTTATTAAAATCACTTGAAGGAAGCTCGATCTTCTCGCCGATTCGGCTCGATTCGCTCTCCTGAATCGAATCGCTCGCATCCCGATCGTCTTCGATCTCCTCGGACCGCGCCGCGCGCCGCGTCTTGGCCGACCGCACCGCTTCCAAATCGTCCGCCGATCTCGACCCCGTTCGCCCTCCCGACGAATAGCCCCCGGATCGCGACCCCGACGCCGTTCGCGAAGATCGATCGATATCTAAATTATTACTGGATATTTTATAGTTGGGAATGTTTTCATTCGTTGTCGTGCGCCGCGGCTTCGCTCGATTCGCGATATTTCGATTCGAAGTCGGATCTTCGCGATCGTCGACCAGAAATCGCAGCCCGGCGGTCGGAACGTAGCGCACCTCGCCTTTCGGAGGTACAATCGCAACCCAAACGCGCGTTCCCGATGTCGTTTTAAGAGTCAAAGGCGGCCTATTAACGAGATGGAGCAGATCCCCTTCGTGAACGACGCGTCGCGGCGTTCCAGGCCACCACGCGGTGCGATTGCCGGGGCACGTCGGCGCGCGATCGACGATCACCCTGGCCTCGTTCTCGGCGAGCGTTTCCACCTTGTCTCGCTCAATCCAAGAGATCGAGCCTTCGGGAGGTTCAATCGCGGTCCAATCGTTCGTTGAGCGTGAGGAGACGACGCGAACACGATCGCCGCGACGGAGCCGGTTCGTCGCGAGCGAGGCGGGATCGGGGCGATCGAGAACGTCGAGCTTCTCAACAACAACTCCGGCCCACGATCGGCCGGCGTCGCGCGCGGCGCCGCCCCGCGTTTCGGCCGATTGGCCGATCATCAGCGTCGCCGTCACGATCAACCGCGCAAGCATCGCCGCGTCACCCCGTTCGATGGAACACGTGAGACAAAACGGTCTCGGTCCGAAATGAATCACGCGGAATTAGCCGAATTCCGCCGAATCGTCAAGACGACCCTGAAGATACGGCGGCGACGGACGACGATCACGACCCCGACGATTAGGCGACTGAAGATTCGGCGACCGACGAAACGGAGACCTTAAGATCACGACCGACATTCTCTCGCCGTTCCATTTCGCTACAATCGTATCGGGCTCGAAAACAAGGTTTCGGTCAAAGACCGATTGGTTTCGATCTTCGTCGCTAATATCGACTTTTGCATGATTGAACAGACGACTGAGGAAATCATCGCGAAGAATCGGCGATCGATTCTTGAACGCGTGCGCCTGGCGGCCGAGAAGAGCGGACGTTCGGCGGATTCGGTGAGGATCGTCGCGGTCGTCAAATTCGCTCCCGCCGAACACGTTCGGATCCTCGCGAAGCTGGGATCGACCGATTTCGGCGAAAACCGCCCCCAAAACCTTCAGGCCAAGATCGAATCGCTCGCCGATCTTAACGTTTCGTGGCATATGATCGGCCATCTGCAAACGAACAAAATTAAAATGGTTTATCCTTATGTAAAGATGATTCACGCCGTTGATTCCATCAAGCTTCTTGAAGCGATTAACGTTTTCGCCGAGCGTTTCCCGGCGATCGACCCGCCGCGCGTCTGTTTGCAGGTGAACACGTCCGCCGAGCCGAACAAGCACGGGCCGAGCCCCGAGGAATTCCTCGCGTCGGCGGATGCGATCGCGACGCCCCGGAAGATCCCGATCGTCGGCTTGATGACGATGGCGCCGCTCGTCGCCGAGGGAGAGGCCGCTCGGCCGTATTTCGCCAAACTTCGCGAAATCCGCGACACGATCGAGACGCGAACGGGACTCTCGCTTCCCGAGCTCTCGATGGGGATGTCGGGGGATTTCGAGGCGGCGATCGAAGAAGGCGCGACTCTCGTTCGGATCGGGTCGGCTTTTTTCGAGGGGCTAGAACCCGACCAGGAAGCATAATCATGAGTAAAGATTCCGATAATATTGAGATCGCGATCGCGATCGTCGAGCATTCCGCGGGAGCGGTCGTTTCGGTGCGGGCACATCCCGGATCGCGTCGCGAGGGGATTTTCGGAATCCACGCGGGGGCTCTCAAGATCGGCGTGAACGCGGCGCCCGAAAACGGCAAGGCGAACGCGGCGATCGCTCGCGTTTTGGCCGAGGCGATCGGTTGCAAGCCGTCGGCGGTGGAATTGATCTCGGGATCGACTTCGCGCGATAAGAAATTCCTCGTTCAAGGCTGGACGAATCGCGATCTCAAAGCCAAACTCACGTTCGCGGCGTGCGCGGCGAAATCGTCGGTGAAATAACCTTTATTCGTTTAAGTTGATTGGGATTTTTAGTATTTATCATGGAAAAGATGAGCATGAAGGCGTATCCCGCCGAGATCGTGATCTCCCCTCCCGCCGCGGCGCCCGGGTCGTTCGTCGTGCGTCCGCCGGGATCGAAAAGCCTGACGAATCGCGCTCTCGTCGTCGCGGCGCTCGCTCGGGGTCGATCGAAGCTCTCGGGGGTTTTGGACAGCGACGACACGAGAGTGATGGTCGATTCGCTCAAACGCCTCGGCGTCGATTTACATCATGATCTTAAAACCGCGACGATCGAGATCGAGGGGGTCGGCGCGAAAGGGTTTCCAGCGACCGAAGCCGATTTATATGTGGCGAATTCGGGAACGAGCTTGCGTTTCCTCACCGCGGCGTGCGCGACATCAAAAGGCGTTTATCGGATCGACGGCGACTCGCGGATGCGCGAACGCCCCGTCGGCGATCTGCTCGAAGCGCTCAATCGCTTGGGTTGTAAGGCGCAAAGCGATCGAGGCGACGGGCGCCCTCCCGTCACGCTTTACGCGAACGGATTGAAAGGCGGGTTCGCGGAAGTTAAAGGGAACGTTTCCAGTCAGTTCCTCAGCGCGCTTTTGATGGCGCTGCCGTACGCGTGCGCGCCGACCTCGATCGAGATCGCGGGTCCGCTCGTTTCTAAACCCTATGTGGATATGACGAAACTGGTGATGGAAGCGTTCGGCGTGAAGATCGGCGATCGCGGCGGCCGACGGTTTAATATCGAGCCGTCGACCTATATCGGTCGGCCTTACGCGATCGAGCCCGACGCGTCGGCCGCGAGCTACTTCTTCGCCGCCGCGGCGATCCTCGGCTGCGAGACGACGGTCGAAGGGCTCGGCAAATCGAGCATTCAAGGCGATATGGCGTTTGTAGACGTGCTGGAACACATGGGATGCACGGCGACGCGACGAGGGAATTCGACGACCGTCCGCGGCGGTCCGCTTCGCGGAGTCGATGTCGATATGAACGCGATCAGCGACACCGTGATGACGCTCGCGGTCGTCGCGCTGTTCGCCGATGGAATCACGCGGATTCGCAACGTCGGTCACATCCGCCACAAAGAAACCGATCGACTCGCGGCGCTCGCGATCGAACTGCGCAAATTGGGGGCGACGGTCGACGAACACCCCGACGGCCTTGTGATCATTCCTCCTGAATATGTTCATCCGGCAAAAATTCATACATATAATGATCATCGGATGGCGATGTCTTTCGCGATCGCGGGGCTGCGAGTTCCCGGGATCACGATTCTCGATCCGGGATGCGTATCGAAGACTTATCCCGGGTTTTGGTCCGATTTCGCCGCGACGGATTGCGCGCTTGCGCCGCCGGTTTCGGCCTGGGACGAACGTCGCGAATGAAGTTTATCGTAACGAAGCGCGATCTCGACCGCGAGCTGCGCCGCCGCGGCGAGCCTGCCGGCTTCGAGCGGAGAACTCTCGACCGATCGATTCGATTCACGCGTTCTAGGCGCGGCGCCGATTCCTCCAATCAGAGTGATATAATCGATCAACGGATTCGAATTGTTTCTAAGATCGCCGATCTCGTAAGATCGACGAGTCGATTTGATCGGCATTCGCAGATCCTCGGCTGCCTTGTCCGCGAGATCGAACCGACCGCTCGACGCGATCGTCCACGAGGGACCGAGACCGGCCGCTTCGAGTTCGACGATCAACGACCGACTTCGCGGCCTTTCCCTCACGAGTCTCTTGCCGATCGTTTCAATACCCGCCGATCCGTCTCCAAGGAAGCCTCCCGAAACGACAAATCGAACGTCGAGACGTCGCGCCCTGGGATCGGTCAGATTTCGAGCGAGTTCCACAAGCATCGCCAACCCGCTCGCATTCGATCGATCGATCGTCCTCGATATCCGTATTTTTTCCAGCGATCGCCGCAAACCGATTACAGATATCAAGATAATTAGAATCACAAACAGAGCCGCGACCGCCGGTCGATGCGATAAACCACCAAAAAATGGAGCGAAGCGAATCAGAAGAGAAGCCGAAACGAATCCAATCGTCGTCGGCCTTCGAACTCGTCGCATCGATAAATCATCGACGACACGTTCGAGCTTGGCCGTGAAAACGATTTTCGGTTTTTTTTCGCCGATCGGCGATCGAAAAGTTCGATCGCTCGGGGTCGCGATCACGACGGGCGTCTTTGTTCGCTTTAACAGAGGATTTAAAATAATAATATTGTAATCTGTCAAAAATAGCAAACACGGAATTGATATCGCGACGGCGAGCCAAGCCGGGGGGGATTTTAAGAGAACGATCACGACGAATAATGATGCGATTACGCAGTAAGCGATCCATGAAAAAATCGACTCGACGACTCCGAATCGGATATCCCCCGAAGCCTCGGCGATCTCGACGTCGAGCCCCGCCGACCGCAACTTCTCGGCGACGATCGCCGCGGCGCTTCGCTCCTCGTCGCTCCCCGCCGATCGGGGAAAATCGAGGTCGATCGCGTCGGCGATCGCCCGTTTCGCGTCGAATCGCATCGTCGCACAACCTTTTCAATATTTTATTGTATCGATTAATCTGTTAATGTTAGCGATGCGTCGCGCCTCGATCCCTCATTCGGTTTCAAGCAACTCTCCCGTCTCGGAAACCTCGGCCTCGCGGATCTTCCCCTTTTGCGACTTACCGCGCACCTCGTAAGCGGTTTTCCCGTCGACCTGGATCTTCACCGCGTGTTGAAACTTGACGTCGGGAAGCGCCTTCTCGGCCGCCTCGCGCACGACCGCGGGAAGCTTATCCATCGAAACGATCTCGTCGGGCTTGGGCTTCGATCCGCACCCGGCAAAGGCGATCGTGGCCAAAACAATAAAAATACGTTTCATGTTCAATCCATTTAATCTTTAGAGGCTTAAAATACAGGACGCGCACAATCGATTCGTTCGATCGGCCGCGCTCGCGGCGAAGGTCGCGGAGGTTCGATCGATCGAAACCCCGCGACCCTCTTTACGATTCGATTATAACGCATCCGAGCGGACGATTTCTCCCCCGCCTCGGGTGAAGAGCGCCTTCAGGATCGAACCGTCGACCGACGACTTGATAAACCGCACCGATCCGTCGCCGAACATCGCGTTGATTCCTCCAGGATGCTTCGAGCCGAGCATCGTTTTGATCTTCTGAAGCTGCTCAAGTTCAATATCGGGCTCGTCGGGCTTCGTCCATATCGTTTCCTGAGACGATTCAAATACCGCGATCGTGTTCGAAGTCCCGTCGACGATGTCGGCGAGCTTCCACGATTTTTTCCCCTCGAACATCGTCCCCTTCGACTCGCAGACGCGATATTTCGTCAATCCCTTCGACGTCGTGAGCAGAGCGGCGTCGCTTGGACATGCATAAGTAATCGGCATATAAGGAATCAACTGCTTGTTATTCGGCGAGTCCCACGGCTCGTCGAGCTTGAATTTATCGTAAAGCGGTCCTTGATCGATGTACGGCAAAATCATAACCCGCCAACTGAGCAGCGGTTTCCCCGCCGCGTCGACCGTCGCGGACGCCGGCAAATTGCCGTTCGCCGACTCATAATTCATCATCGCCAGACCGATCTGCTTCAGATTGTTTGTGCACTGCGCGCGTCGAGCCGCCTCGCGCGCCGATTGAACCGCGGGCAACAAAAGCGCGATCATCACCGGAGTTGATGATATACTGATGTTACCGGGATTGATGTTGGGAAAAGCTTCGCGAATCACGATCCGGAATTCATGATCGTGAACCTGCGCCGCGACGAATCCAGGGAAGAAGTACTTGCGCAATTCCTCGGAATCGGGGATCGTCTCGGGCTGAACTCGCAAGCGAAATTCGGGTCCCCGACGAGCGGCGAGCGGACCGCCGCCGGGAGCTCCAGGTAAACCTCCAGGCCTCGCGTTCATCCCGCCTCGTTTTTGTTGCGCGTTCATCTCGGTGATGAACATCCCCAACGCCTGGGTAAGCGCGGGAACGTTCGAAATCAATTCGGGAAAAGGCGTTTCGCGAGGGTCGTTGAACGAGAGAAACACGAGATCTTCGGGGATCTTTTCAAAGATTTTTGTTAGATCTCCCGTCGGCTTCCAACGCTCGTCGGGGTTTCTCTGAGCGGTCACAACGCGTTCCGCGGAGTCCGGAGAAGTCGCCAGAACCAGCGATTTCTCGCCGATCGCGATCGTCGGCTTTAAACCCGCGGGAAGCGGCATAACACCCGGCGGGACAATCAAAACATACCCCTTGGTCGATCCTTTTAGCGGGCGGAATTCGGCCTTGATCGGCTTGCTCGGCGCATCGGCACGACGGAGCAAACCCGGTTGAGACGCGGCGCCGTTCGCTTTCTCGGCGCGTTTGGCGAAGAGAGCATTCAGCGAGACGACGAGCCGGTCGATCGTCGCCTCAACCTCGCGCGGTTCGTCGGTTTCGATCACGATCGCGGTTTTGGGAACATGCAGCCAAACCCCCGCGGCCAAACTGAGGATATCTCCCGAAACGCCGAACCGACTCGGCAACTGGATAAACGTTGTTTTTGATCCCAAACGCGCCAGCAAGTCCTTACGGATATCGATTCCCGCGAATCGGTTCGCCATATCGACAAGCTTCATCACGTTGTCGACTTCGTCCCCGGCGATCGGTCGAGCCGTCGTTTCAATCGCCGTGATCGCCTTATCGAGATGGAACGAGCCGACGACAAATGTGATGGCTTCTTTGGGAATCGCCGGGAGGGTTTTGGAATCGAACGTTTTTTGATTGAGGAGCGCCGCGAGCCCCGTTCTAGGGTTGTTCGTTTCCACGCCGACGATCGTTAAGAGCGCGTTATCTTGAAAACCCCAACGAATCCCGATCGTTTTCAGATCCTCCGCGCCGAGTTTTTTGGCGTTCTCGGGAAATTGGCCGCTGATCGAAGTGAGATCGATTCCGGCGACGATCATCGGCTGAAAGCCGTGTTCGCGAGCGACGAGTTTTTTGTAAAAGGGCGCCGCGGAAACGTTCGGCGATCGGCCGTCGATCGTCTCGATCACGTCGTCGATCGCCTTGGCGTCGCTCGCTTTTATGAAAACAAGGTCGTCGTTCTCATTCCAAATCGCGGTCACATTGTTCGGCTCTTGCGTGAGCATCGTGATCTTGCGACCGCCGGCTCGATCGACTTTCGGCGGCCCTCCGGGTATCGACCCGAGAAACGGGGCGAGCATTTGTCGAACGATCGTCGGCGCGTTTTTCCCGGCGGCGCCGCGAGCCACGAAGATCATCGATTGGGGCGTTTGAGGACGCGGCTTGCCGTCGTCGTTGATCGCGAAGATATACCCCGAACGATGCGCGAACTCGACGACCGAAACGAAGTCGGCGCCGCGAAACGGCGGAGCCGCGGGAGCTTGAGCCGCGATCGCGTCGATCGTCTCGGTGAAAACCTGTTCAAGCATCGCTCCCATCGTCGTCTTGTTGAGCATTTGATAAGCGTTCGTTCCGCGCCAAGCGGCGGGATATTGATCGAACCCCGCGGCTTCGACGACGATCGCCAAATCTTTCGCAGGCACATACCTGGTAAGCAGGTTCGCGTTCGCGGCGGAAGCTTCGGCGATAAGCTCGGTGTTGATTCGCTTGCGAAGGCCACCGCTCGGTTCCTGCGCTCTCGTTTCGATTGAGAATGCGGCCGAAGCCGCGAGGCAAAAACCGAACGTCGCCGCTTTAACGACCGAACGCGAAGCCGATTGAGAATGCTTGATCAAAAATCGCATCGACGTGTTCCTAAAATCTATCTGCGCTCGCGTCCCGAACCGAGCGACTCGATGAGGGGGAATTTCGAACGATCGACTCTCACCGTCGACCGTCCGACCTTGATGTTCGTTACATTATCATCATGATCGAAGCGATGCAATCTTCGCGCGCGATTTCTCCAATTCTTAATCTACTATTGATGTAAAAAACCGCCGAGGTCGATTGAATCACGCTCGATCCGTTCGTGGAGAACTCCGCGCGCTCGCTCCTCCTCAATCACGACGATTCGCGGCCGAGCGAGCCGATCCCAAACTTATACGATCAATTCCATCATCGCGATTAACGAACAGACAATTAAGAAATTTCATATTGTTGTTTATTTGATTCTAATCAGAGAATTATATTGTTTATCGTCGATCGGCGTGAATGGAAGACGAATCGACGCCGGGTCGCCGAACCGCCGAAATCGACCGCCGGCCGGAGATCGTGAGGAGATGTCGACGTCTTCGATTGAGTTGATTGAGACATTTACGATCCATGATCGCCGATGAGGCTGAAAATCTCGTGCGGCTTCGCGTCTTGGGGTAAAGACGCCGCTCGATTGAGAATCGCGTCGGTTTTGGGACCGCCCAGGATCGGCTCGGCGAGACCCCGGAATTTCGCCTCGAGTTGTTCGTCGCCGAGGGGGTTCTTATCGTGGCCGGGAGGGTGAGCGATCTCGAGTTCGTGGATCGATCCGTCGTCGAGCGAAACCTTGATCCGATTGGGAATCCCCGACGGATATCCCGCGGTCAATTTGGGATCTTCGATCACTTTGGTACGAGCAACAAGATCGAGGAGTGCGGGATCGGACAGACGAGCTTGCGAGAATTGCCGCGCCGTGATCTCGCCGTCGACGAGCGCGACCGCGGTGCAATACGGCAGGCTATGATCCGCGGTCTCGCGGGTTCGGGGACGCCATTTCTCGGGATCCTTGCCGATGATTTCGACAGCGGTTTTGAATGTGGCGATCTCGATCCCGACGATTCGTTTGGGATCGCCGATCCGTTTGCGCAATTCGAACGCCGCGGCGATCGCCGATTGCGAGTGATATTCGGCGGGAACGAACTTGATCGAGGTTTTCGGCAGCATCCACTCGTCGGCGGTAAGCCCGCCGAGCTTGTTCAACCGAAACGGACCAGAGATTTGTTGATAAAAGCCCATATCTCCGCTAAAGAGGGGCGCGGGGCCCGTCATTCCCGCCTCGGCGAGCGTCGCGGCGAACACGCCGTTTCTCGCGGCGTGCGCGAAGGCGCAACCTTTCCACATCGAGAGTTCGCCCGCGCGCGTTAAACGGAGCGCGGCGCTCGTCGTTCCGGCGATTCCCAGAGCGTGCTTGGCTTGATCGCGTGAAAGCCCGAGCAGCCTCGCGGAAGCGAGCGCCGTCGAAAGCGACCCGTACGTCGTATGATCCCACCCCCGCGCGCGGATGCTCGCGGAATCGCACAAACGACATTGAATCTCGTACGCGACCGCGGCCGCGGCGATCCAACCCTCGCCGTTCGCGTTCACATGCTCGCCGACCGCGGCGACCGCGGCCCAATTGTCGCTCGGATGCGCCGGCTCAAGCGATAAGTATGTGTCGTTACAATCAAGATAACGAATGTGCACGCCGTTACTAAACGCGGCCAGGTCGAGCGTCGAACGGCCGCCGCCGAAGAGCGCGGAACCCGAGGAAACGAGAGCGTTTCGCGCGACCCGGCGCGCGATTTCGGGAGCGGGTTCGTCGAGCGCGCCGATCGCGCAGCCGACCGCGTCGATCCAGCGTCTCCGAGCCTCGTCGATCACGCGGTCGGGAAGATCCTTGAACCGCACGCCGAGCGCGAAATCGACCAATCGATCCGTCGTCTCGTCCAACATCCGCTAGCTCCGTGTCATGGAAAAACATTAAAAACGCATCATGCTTGTGTTTCCCGCGCGAGTCAAGCCTCCGAAGCCACGCGACGAATCGCCGCGAGAAGACGGGGAAAATCGATCGGCTTGGTAATATGTTCAACAAAACCCGCGTGAAGGCTTTTGGCGATATCGGTTTCCATGCCGAAGCCGCTGAGCGCGATTCCGAGCGTGTTCGATCGACCCCGGATCGCTCGCATCAATTCGTAGCCGTCGCCGTCGGGAAGGCCGATGTCGCTGATCAGACAATCGAAAGCCTGATCGCTCGCCGCGGCGAGCGCCTGTGCGATATTCGAAGCCGTTTCCACCTTACAGCCCCGTTGGCGCAAATATTTTGAAAGAACTTGAAGCGTCGATACGTCGTCGTCGACGACGAGGATTTTGAGATCGATCGGCGCGGAATCCGGGTGATGATTGTCATGAGGGAGGCGATCGAACGCCTCGGGATCGATGGAGTGAGGTTTCGAACGCGGCAAAATGAGAGTGAAGATCGAGCCTCGATCACGTCCCTCGCTGGCGGCGACGAGCGACCCTCCGTGCGCCTCGGCGATCGCCCGACTGATCGCCAGACCGAGTCCCAACCCCCCGAACCGACGACGGAGCGAACGCTCGCCGGCCTGCTCGAACGCCGCGAAAATCGTTTCCAGATATTCCGGTTCGATTCCAATTCCGCTGTCGATAAAATCAAAGGCGATCGCTTCGGCGCCGTCGGAAAGCTTTTCGTCGCGCACCCGGATCAAAAGCGATCCCCCCCCCGGAGTGAACTTGAGCGCGTTTTCGATCAGGTTGCGAAAGATCTGCTGAATCCGCGCCGGATCGGCTTCGATTACGGGACGACGCGATTCCAACTCGATCGCGCACGTAAGCCCCCCCTTCGCCAGATCAAGATGACAAGAATCCACTACATATTTTAACTGGTCGAATATATTAATTGAGCATTTTCTTAAGTGAATAATTCCTCGATTGATACGCCCCACGTCGAGGAGGTCGTCGATCAGCCGCGCCTCGGCCTCGACGTTACGGCGGATCAGCTCGAGCGCCGAGCGGATCGATTCGGGAGTTTGCGGATCCTCGAGCAAAGCCGACGCGGTGAGCAGCACGGGGGTGAGAGGGGTTCGTAATTCGTGGCTAAGAACCGCGAGAAAATAATCTTTGGCGCGGCCGGCGCGTTCGGCCTCGGCGCGTGCGGCTTGTTCGAGCGCGAGGAGCCGTTCGCGTTCGCGCTCGGCGTTTTTCCGCTCGATCACATCGCGAAAGATGAGAACGACTCCGGTGACCGCGCCCGTTTCGTCGCGGATCGGCGCCGCGCTATCGTCGATCGGAGTTTCCGACCCGTCGCGGGATACCAGAATCGTGTGATTCGCGAGCCCGACGATCCGACCCACGTGGATCACGCGATCGACCGGGCTCTCATCGGGCTCACGTGTCGATTCGTTGATGATTCGGAAAACCTGATCGAGCGGCTTGCCGACGGCTTGCTCGCGCGGCCATCCCGTGAGCGACGCGGCGATTCCGTTGAGAAATCGCACCCGACCTTGAGGATCGGTCGCGATCACGCCGTCGCCGATGCTCGCGAGCGTCGTTGAAAGCCACGCCTCGCTCAGACGAATCGCCTCCGAGGCGCGATCGAGCTCGGCGTTATGATTGATGTTGATCCGCCATGTCACAATCAACAAACCCAACGCCAGAATCGACACCAATGAAAATGTGTAGATCGTCCGTTTGACCGCGGCTCGCATCACCTCCGATCGTTCGTTAAACAACCGCGCCTCGCGATCGAGCATGATCGTCACCAGGTTGCGGATCCGATCCATCGTGATCTCATCTTTATTGGAACGGATTGTCGCGATCGCCGCGTTCATCCCCTCGCGATCGCGAACCATGATCGCATCGCGAAGTTCGGCGAGCTTCTCTCGTATAACCGGCTTAAGTACGGAAAGCGCGTCGAGCATTTTGGGGTCGATCGAGATCATCCGATCGAGCTCCATGAGATTCCCCTCGATACCTTCCACCGCGCCGAGATAAGGCTTTAAGTATTCAGCCTCGCCCGTGAGGAGATACCCGCGTTGACCCGTTTCGGCGTCTTTCAGCGTCGACAACGTTCGTTCCAACCGGTTTTGCACCTGCCGACACCGCAACAATAAGCGTTCGTTACCGTCAAGCGTGCGTATATTCTCAATCGTAACGACGATATTGACGACGAGGATGACCGAGACGAGCAGATATCCGGCGGAGACGAGCTTGCGCAAGGCGATCTTCATTTCCGCTGCCCCACCCGGTTTCAGCTCTTGTCGCTTCGGCGTCTTCTCGCTTCGCCGTTCATCCGTATCGCGCCGTCGAACCGAACCGATCGAGAACGACGAGATCCACGAGACACGACGACACATATCTGCAAATGCCGCCGGGTTAAAGCTTACGAAATCGCCGTACCACCCGGGCTTACGCTTTCTCGCGATCCGTCGCGCTATCGCCGCACTCTCCAGACGGAAGCTCGACCGATCTCCTCCTCGAACGACGTCGTTCGCGATCATGTTTAAATTGTAGAATCAAGTAGGCTCGACGAGAATGGGAAAATCGCCGACGCCGAACCGAACGTATGAATTACGCCGTCGATCGCGCCGATTCCAAAGGTATGCGAGCCCGCGAAACGAGTTCTCGAACCAATTGATCCCGTCCCGAAACTCGACGCGGGAATCGCGAAGTCCCGAGAATCACTCGTTCGATCGTCGATTGACAACGCTTCGGCGAAATTCTTAGGCTTGATTCGTCCGATTCCGAGCCGGGTCGATCCGTTCTCTTAAGAATGAGGATCACGCCATGCGGCACGTGTTGACGAGCGGGTTCCTCCTTTGCCTGGCGATTACCCAAGCGTTCGCCCCCCGCGCGGCCGCCGTAGGCGATCGAGAAGTCCGAGCGATCCTCGTTGAATTAAACGCGAATCCGCGTCCCGCGCCGCCGTTGATCGGATTCAAAAATGAAGACGACAAAAAACAATATTACGAGCGACTCGACGCGATCGAACGAAAACGCGCAGCGCTCGTCCTCGAACTTTATCGCGCCGATCCCGATCACGAAGCTCTGACGACCCTCATGCCCGAACGCTGGCAAACGGTGTTCGATGAATATACCGATCTAGATAAATTGTCGGCGGAAATTACCGATGTCATAACGCGAACGAAGAGCGATCGGCTTCGGGTCGAAGGGGCGTTCGATCGCGCCGAGTTCCGTTTAAAGCGAGGCGCCGCGCCGATCGAAACGATCCCTCGCGAGGTCGACGACTTCCTCAAGCTCGCTCCGCGCGATGCACGCAGGTCGATCATCGAGAAAGATCTTTTTGAGAGCGCTCCCCAAAAAAAGCGACCCCGGATCGCGTTTCTCAAGGAATTCGCCAAACGGTTTCCAGGAACTTTGCTCGCGATTCAAGCCGAGGGCGAGATCAAACGCGCCGAGGCGATCGGCAAACCGTTCGAGCTCGAATTCGACGACGCCATCTCGGGCGAACATATCACGATGAAACGTTTAAGAGGCGAGATCGTGGTGATCGATTTCTGGGCCACGTGGAGCGGTCCCAGCGTCGGCCACATCAATGCGTTAAAGGATATTTACCATAAATATCACGATCACGGGGTCGAATTTTTGGGAATCAGCCTCGATTTCCCTGCGCGGCGGGGAGGGCTCGCGAAGCTGAGAGAGTTCGTCGCCAGAAACGCGATTCCCTGGCCGCAATATTTTCAGGGGAACGCGTGGCAAAGCGAATTCTCACGGAAATGGGGAATCACGACGCTACCGATGATCTTCGTCGTCGACGCCAAGGGATTGCTTCGGTCGACGACCGCGAAGGACGACCTCGACCCGACGCTCGCCTCGCTCCTCATGCAATCAAATATGGATTCAAACTTACCCTTAGGCGCCGCCGCGTTCGATCCTCGCTCCGGTCGGAAAGGCGAACGCGACGCGGACTCGATCCTTATCGAACTGAATGAGAATCCGCTCCCCGCGCCTCCGTTGATCGGATTTAAAAATGAAGACGAGAAAAAGCAATATTACGCCCGGCTCGACGCGACCGAACGAAAACGCGCAGCGCTCATCCTCGAACTTTATCGCGCCGATCGCGATCACGAAGCTCTAACGACCCTCATGCCCGAACGCTGGCAAACGGTGTTCGATGAATATACCGATCTGGATCAATTGTCGGCGGAAATTACCGATGTCGTCGCGCGAACGAAGAGCGATTCACTTCGAATCGAGGGGG
The DNA here is from genome assembly GCA_021791715.1 of Planctomycetota bacterium. Classification (GTDB taxonomy): domain Bacteria; phylum Planctomycetota; class Planctomycetia; order Isosphaerales; family Isosphaeraceae; genus JAKBCQ01. The sequence goes on from JAJYWB010000017.1 coordinate 48,939, forward strand.
CGTTCGATCGCGCCGAGTTCCGTTTAAAGCGAGGCGCCGGGCAGATCGAAACGATCCCTCGCGAGGTCGACGACTTCCTCAAGCTCGCTCCGCGCGACGCGCGCAGGTCGATCATCGAGAAAGATCTTTATGACGGCGCGACCAAGAACGTGCGAACTCGGATCGCGTTTCTCAAGGAATTCGCCAAACGTTTTTCAGGAACTTTGCTCGCGATTGAGGCCGAGGGCGAGATCAAGCGCGCCGAGGCGATCGGCAAACCGTTCGAGCTCGAATTCGACGACGCCATCTCGGGCGAACATATCACGATGAATCGTTTGCGAGGTGAGATCGTCGTGATCGATTTCTGGGCCACGTGGAGCGGCCCCAGCGTCGGCCATATCAACACACTGAAAGATATTTATCACAAATATCACGATCGAGGGGTCGAATTTTTGGGAATCAGCCTCGATTTCCCGGCGCGGCGGGGAGGGCTCGCGAAGCTGAGAGAGTTCGTCGCCAGAAACGCGATTCCCTGGCCGCAATATTTTCAGGGGAACGAGTGGCAAAGCGAATTCTCGCGGAAATGGGGAATCACGACGCTACCGACGATCTTCGTCGTCGACGCCAAAGGCTTGCTTCGGTCGACGACCGCGAACGAGGATCTCGACGCGGTGATCGCCTCGCTCTTCAAAGAATCGAAATCTGTCACGCATGCGGTTTCTTCAAAAAAATGACGGCGTGGACCGATTCGTGCAGACGAGAATAAATAAGCGTTTTCGATAAGGAATTCAGGAACAAATCGGCGTTGTGAAATGCGGTTTTCGAGGAAAACCACGGTTTGTTTGGTTTCGAAGTAACGCGTATCGAGCGTGATTGTGGATCGAACGTGCGAACGAAGGAGCTTTCGCTTCGAGCGAGGTGGTCATTTTTTTTAAAGATGGAGCGGCGCGGATCGTCTTGCGTTCTATATAAGGGGATGCGGGCGATTGTCGTGCGGTCGAGATTCAGCGGTCCTCCCGTTCGATTGCTCCTCGGGAACGAGCGAGCGCCAAGCGATTGGGATCGCTCGGAGAGTCGTCGGTCGAAGCAAACGCATCTTCCTAATCCGTTGGGGAATCGATCGAATGACACGGTTCGCTTGAGTTTGGAACCAAAAGCGGGCCTTCGACGTCAAAGCCTTATTGATTTCTCGATTCTTGGGGATGAGTCGTCTGGAATCATCGGCCTTTCCTCGATCGAAGATCGACGTTAAGATACATGTAATTGAAATTTGTCGCGCGATCGTCGAATAACGACTTGAGGTTATCGCTTTGGGTTCAACGAGGCGTTCCGCGAGGTTTTTTGTGCGAAGAATCATGATCAATCGCGGTTGGATTGGACGTTTGGTGATCTTATCGATCGTCATGGCGACGATCTCGATCGTTGGGATCGGTTTTTGGGGTCGAACTCCAAGGCGTGGAGCGATCGCCGCGGGTCCCGTGTTCAATCCTCCTTTTCGAGCGCCGATTCCGCTCGCGGACGAAGAAGCTTCGCGGATCGCCGCGGGTCGAGTGGCGGATTTGCTTAATCGAACCGACTTTGATGAGAATCTTGAATTGAACATGATTGAGCTTGCACGAGTTCAATACATGCTTGGAGCGGTCGAATCGGGACGCTTGAATTTGGAGAAGCTGCGCTCGCGGTTGGAGAAGACGCGCGAGAGCGATCGTCGAACGTTGAGATCGTATTGGCGTCTTGGCCACACGCAGGTCGAGCTGGGCGATTGGCCGGGGGCGCGTGCATCGCTTCAAGTCGCGGCGCGGGTCGATCGAAAGATCGCCGATCCTCTTGATCAAATGAAGTGGTGGCGATTGATCATCGCCGATCAGTTCGCCGCCGGGGATCGGCCCTCGGTCCGCGAATCGTTGAAATGCGCCGAGGAAACTTACCTTTCGCAGCCCGAAAGTTCTTTTAAAAGATTTTTGCTGGCGGAATACGCGGGGGTACGAGCCTCGGCTCGTGATCTCAAGGGGGCTTTCAACGCGGTTGAAACGTTGCTCGCCGACGACGAATCGATGCACGTTTACGCGGCCGAGGGTTTGGGATTGATCGCCGAATCGATTCGGTATCAGGATCCGATCGAGGTGATTCCGGCGATGAACCGAGTGATGCGGTTGATCGGCAAGGTTCTGAACACCGATTATCGCGCGTTGCCGCTGGGAAAAATCGCGGTCGCGTGGGCTCGTACGGGAGATTACGCGAAGGCGCTGGGGACGGTTGCGAGCATCGGTCTGCCCCGATCCGAATCGGGTCGAACGTTCAGCGATCAACGGATCGAGTCGTTATTGAAGATCGCCGATCAGGCTCGAAGCGAGGATCGGCACGATCAGGTGAAGGCGGCTCTCGCCGCGGCCAAGAAGATCGACGACGAGGACGTTCAACCCCCTTCGCTCACGACGCGCAAGGAATTGGCTCTCGCCGCGGCTCGAAACGGCGATCTAAAAACGTCTCAATCGATTCTGGAAAGTTTGCCGATCGGTCATCGCGCGCCGATTTATCGCGCGATCTCGGTCGTTAAACTACGCGAAGGAGACGCGACGGCGAACTCTCTGTTGGAATTGGCTCGCCAAGACGCGATCCGCACTCTTATCGAACCTTCAAAACATAAGGATCACAAAGGTCTTTATAAGATGATTCGACCCGGAGGGAGGCCGACGCCCGCCGACGACGAACTCTCGCCAGACTCGGCGCGGATTGAACTCGCACTCGTCGAGGAGGCGGGGCGATCGCCCGAGCGTGCGATCGGCATGATCGCGACGATTCGCGACGAATCGCTTCGGTCCGAGGCGACGAAAGAAGTCGCCGCGTTGGCCGCGATGTCGGGAGATCCCGCTCAATCACTCGAGTGGATTCGACAAATCGACGATCAAAAACGGATGCACGCCGCGGTTTCGGGGCTTCTTGAGGGCTTGCTTGAACGACGCTCGCCAAGGAACGGAATGCTCGCGTTCATCTCGGTTCGTTGAGCGCGCAATCGTTCATTAAACAAGCGTCTCGTCATGCGCGATCGGCCGCTTCGAACATCGAGCCGCGGCGAGATCGCTCGTCGTCGCGTCGAAGACCTTAAATACTAAACCATATCATTTTACATAGATAAATTGATTCAAACGGTTCTTAATTAATAAGAACAATGGAATTAGCTTTTACTTTTATTGATCTTACGACGATGAAAAACCCGCCGACCGGTTGGCTCGGCGGGAATCGTCGTTTACGATAGCTTGAAATTGCGATCTCGAACAACCGCGAACCGAGAGGATTTCGCATGCGATTGAAGGTCGACCGGCGCGTGATATTGGTCGTTTTGGCGGCGATTACGGCTTCGACGCGAGCGCGCGGAGCGGGAGACTCGCTCGCGGACCGGCTCGACGAGTTGATGTCGTCGGGCGAGTACCGTTCGGCTCATTGGGGCGTGATGATCGTCGACGCGAAAACGGGCGAGGCGATCTTCGAGCGGAATGCCGATCAGATGTTTCGTCCCGCATCGGTGACGAAACTCTTCACAACCGCCGCAGCGCTCGTCGATCTGGGAGGCGATTTCCGCTTCAAAACGCCGGTCGTTCGTCGCGGCGAGGTCGATTCCCACGGAACGCTGCGCGGCGATCTGATCCTCGTCGCGCAAGGAGATCCCAATTTGGGGGGAAGGCTCGGACCCGACGGAACGCTCTTGTTTCAAGATCATGATCATTCTTACGCCAATGGAAATTTGAAAGCGACGCTCGTTCAAGCGGATCCGCTCGCGGGGCTCGATCATCTGGCGCGGGTGGTGCGTGAATCGGGGATTAAAGAGGTTACGGGAAACATACTCGTCGACGATCGTCTGTTCGAGCCGGCGCAAAGCACGGGAAGCGGGCCGACGCGTGTTTCTCCGGTTTTGATCAATGATAACGTCGTCGATGTTGTGATCGCTCCAGGGGCGAACGCGGGAGATCCCGCCAAGGTTCGGATCGTTCCGAACACATCCGCGGTCGCTTATGACGCACAGGTGGAAACGATCGCCGAGGGGATCGCTCCGAGTTTGAGGGTGATTCCGCTCGGCCCGAATCGTTTCGAGGTGCGCGGTCGAATTCCCGTCGGTCGCGCTCCGATCGTCCGCATTTACGAAGTCGACGATCCGGCTTCGTTCGCCCGATCGCTTTTCATCGAGCGGCTGCGGAGCAGGGGGGTCGTCGTCGCGGCGTCTCCATTGGGATCAAACGAACGCGATCGGCTTCCCGATCGCCGAACGATCGCCGACGCGCCCGTCGTCGCCGAGTTCACTTCCCCCCCGTTGACCGAGGAATTGCGGGTCGTCTTAAAAGTGAGCCAAAATCTACACGCGAGCACGCTTCCCCTCGTCGTCGCCGCGCGGCACGGCGAGCGGACGCTCGATCAGGCGCTCGCGCGCGAGGGATCGAATCTCAAAAAATTGGGTGTCGATATCAATACAATCTCATTTGGAGGAGGCGCGGGAGGGTCTCGATCGGATCTCGTCACGCCTCGTACAACGACGGTTTTACTGCGAGCGATGATGCGGCGGAGCGATTTCACCGCGTATGAATCGGCGCTTCCCGTCTTGGGTCGCGACGGTACGCTCGCCGACGCGGTTTCGCAAAACAGCCCGGCGCGGGGGCACGTTCGTGCCAAAACAGGAACATATTTCGTACAAGACGGTCTCTCGGGGAAAATCGTGCTGACGAGCAAGTCGCTCGCGGGTTATATGGAAACCGCTTCGGGACGTTCGCTCGTCTTCGCGTTTTTCCTCAACGACGTTCCGATCACGACTCACCAGGCCGACGATCCCGAGGGGGGCGAACGAGCCGGCAAACGACTCGCAAAAATGTGCGAGGCGTGCTACGCCGATCAAACCGCGAAACCCGTCGAAGAGAAGCCGCGTCGCGGCGATTGAAATTTCTTGAAAATCAAATATCCTTTAATAACATGAATAACATGATCTAGAAAGGATCAAAAAGAAGGGAAACTTAACGCGTCTCCCTTCTTTTACCACGGAAAACCTCGGTTTATTTTTGATCCGCGGCTTCGGGGTTGAAGGTGAATTCATCCCTCACCCGATCGACGACGACTTTCGACCCCGGAGCGACTCGGTTCTCCAAAAGCGCGACCGCGAGCGGGTTGGCGAGACGCTGCTGAATGATTCGCTTGAGGGGTCGAGCGCCGTAGGTCGGATCAAACCCTTCCTCGGCGAGCGCTCGCTTGGCTTCGTCGGTGACGCGGATCGCGACGTCCGCCTCGGACATCTGTTTTTCCAGCCTGCGAAGCTGGATCTCGACGATCTGCTTGAGCTGATCCATCCCCAACGGATGAAAAAGAATCGTTTCGTCGATCCGATTGAGAAACTCGGGAAGGAATTCGCGTTTCAGAATCTCCATCACCTGGCGCCTAATGCGCTCGATATCCCCCGATTCGGCGAGTTCGGCGATCACATGGCTGCCGATGTTTGAAGTCATAATCACGACGGTATTACGGAAATCGACGGTCCGTCCCTGGCCGTCGGTCAGCCTGCCGTCGTCGAGAAGCTGAAGTAAAACGTTGAAAACATCACGATGAGCCTTTTCAATCTCGTCGAGCAAAACGACCGAATAGGGACGTCGACGCACGGCCTCGGTGAGTCGGCCTCCTTCCTCGTAGCCCACATATCCAGGAGGCGCGCCGATCAGCCGCGCGACGTTGTGTCGCTCGCCGTATTCGCTCATATCAATCCGGACGATCGCCGTTTCGCTGTCGAACAGGAACTCGGCGAGCGCCTTGGCGAGTTCGGTTTTGCCGACCCCCGTCGGACCCAGGAAGAGGAACGAGCCGATCGGCCGGTTCGGATCTTGAAGCCCGGCGCGGCTGCGACGAACTGCGTCGGCGACCGCCTTCACCGCGTCCTTTTGATTGACGACCCGAAGATGAATATGATCTTCAAGCTTAAGCAATTTATCACGTTCCGTTGTGAGCATTTTAGCGACGGGAATGCCCGTCCACTGGCTGACGACCTCGGCGATCTCCTCGGAATCGACCTCCTGCTTGAGAAGCCTGCGCTTCGATTCGGGCGCCGGCTCGGCGGCCTCGAGCTGCGCGATCTGCCGCTCGATCTGTTTGCGTTCGGCGTCGAGCCGAGCGAGCGACTGGAATTTCGCCTCGTCGGGGCGCTCTCCGCGCTGTTGCATCTGACGGATCTCGGTCCACGCCTGATCGTACTGAACCTGGATCGAAGCGAGGCGTTCACGAACTTTTTGGACGTCTCCCAGCCCGGATTTTTCGAGTTCCCACTCGGAGCGGAGATCTTGCAGCTCCTTTTCGAGATCGGCGATCTCCTCCTCGACTTCGGCGAGTCGTTCGCGCGCGTGTTCCTCACGTTCCTCGGCGAGCATTCGCTTGGCGAGCTGAAGCTGCAGCAGCTTGCGCTGAACGACGTCGATCTCGGTCGGCACCGATTGCAGCTCCATCGCCAAGCGACTCGAGGCCTCGTCGACGAGGTCGATCGCCTTATCAGGAAGAAAGCGATCGGTGATGTAACGCGCCGCGAGCTTCGCCGCCGAAACGAGCGCGGAATCTCGGATCTTCACTTTATGATGGATCTCATATCGTTCTTTAAGCCCGCGAAGGATCGCGATGGTGTCGTCGACGGTCGGTTCGCCGACGAAAACGGGCTGAAATCGCCGTTCGAGCGCCGGATCCTTCTCGATGTTTTCGCGATATTCGTCGAGCGTCGTGGCGCCGATGCAGCGAAGCTCGCCGCGCGCGAGCGCCGGCTTAAGCAGGTTCGCGGCGTCCATCGCGCCGTCGGCCTTGCCCGCTCCAACCACTAAATGAAGTTCATCAATAAATAAAATAATACGTCCAGACGATTCGGTCGTTTCTTTGAGGACGGCTTTGAGCCGCTCCTCGAAATCGCCGCGGTATTTGGCGCCGGCGACGAGCGCCCCCATATCGAGCGCGATCACGCGTCGATCGCGGAGCGATTCGGGAACGTCTCCCGAGACGATTCGCTGCGCCAACCCCTCGACGATCGCGGTTTTGCCGACCCCCGGTTCGCCGATCAGTACGGGATTGTTTTTGGTTCGCCGGCTCAAAACCTGTACGACCCTGCGGATCTCGGCGTCGCGTCCGATCACGGGATCCATCTTGCCCGAACGAGCCGCCGCGACGAGATCGCGGCCGTAGCGTTCGAGAGCCTGGTATTTCTCCTCGGGGTTGGGATCGTTCGCCTGCTGACTGCCGCGAATCTTCCGCAACGCTTGAAGCAGATCCTTCTCGTTAACCCCGACGGCTTGAAGGAGTGATTGCGCTTTGCAGGGAGTCTTCACCAAGCCCAACAACAAATGCTCAACCGAAACATATTGATCTTTAAGTCGATCGGCCTCGGTCTGCGCGGCTTCGAGAACGCGTGAAAGATCGGGACCGACGTTCGTCTCGCCGCCGCTCACCCTTGGAAACGATTCGAGCCCCGCGTTCGCCGCCTTGAGGATCTGATCGGGATTGGCGCCGATCTGTTGGAAGATCGCTCGGGGAATGTTTTGATCGGTATCGAGAAGCGCGGCGAGCAGGTGCATCGGCTCGAGCCGTTGGTGGCTTTTGTCCTGAGCGATCGCCTGGGCTCGCTGGAGCGCTTCTTGGCTTTTGATCGTTAATCGGTCGGGTCGGAACGCCATGGGAGGAACGCCTCACGTCGCCCCGACGTCGCGACGACCGACCGTCGGGGGCGGATTAAAAGAACGGGGTTTCGGGCCATTGTTCAAAATCGCGCGCGGCTTTGAACTTCTCGAACCAGAATTTCACGTCGCCGGCCATCGTCTCGCCGCGCTGAACGTACGCTTCCCACCAAACGTCTCCCGGTCGGATCAGGTTGCCGAAATCTCCTCGGTTTTTCGGCTTTTGAACGACGAGAGCCGAGAGGTCGGGCAATTGATGCTCGAGGCACGCCGATTGGAGCGGTTTGAGGAGCCGCGACGCGATCGTTCGCGGCGTTTCTTTGATACCCATTTCTAAACAGCGTCGGCAGAAATCCTCGTAGGAGATCCACACGACCGGTCGGCGGTCGCGAATCGTTCGCGCCAGGTCTTTCGCCATTTCAACCAATACGGGATACACCTGTCTAGCATTTTCAAGCGACATCAATTCGGCTCCTGCCGGTTGGCGGACGGATTCTGTCCGCGAAGGAGAGGAATATTGGGGACCGACCGCGGTCCAGTAAATCGATTATGCCAGAAATGGTGGAATTTCACCAGCATGAACCGACGGTCGCTCCCGCTCGCGTCCTCTCAAAGCGATTGATTCGCTCGAAACGATCGCGGTTTTATTTCTTCTCCTCGTATTCGACGTCGATGACGTCTTCGGGTTTGCTCGCTCCGTCGTTACCGCCTGAGGCGGCCGAATGTCCTCCGTCTCCCGTCGGAGGCGTCGCGGTCGACGCCGATGCGTACAGGTGTTCGGCCATCGCCTGGCTCGCCTGTTGAAGCTCTTCCAACGCGCGATTGATCGTCGCGGCGTCGTCGCCCTTCGTCGCCTCGTTCACCTTGGCGATCGCGGCCTTGAGCGCCGATTTATCGCCTTCCGAAAGCTTGTCTTTACTGTCTTCCATCAACTTTTCAAGTTGATAAACTCGCTGTTCGGCGGTGATTCGAGCCTCGGCGAGGTCTCGTTTCTTCTTGTCCTCGGCGGCGTGCACCTCGGCGTCGCGAGTCATCCGCTCGATTTCATCCTTCGAAAGACCCCCCGGCGATTCAATCTTGATCGATTGTTCCTTGCCCGTACCCTTGTCTTTCGCCGAGACGCTCAAAATCCCGTTGGCGTCGATGCTGAAAGTCACCTCGATTTGAGGAATTCCCGACCGAGCCGGCGGAATCCCCTCCAAATTGAACTGGCCGAGCAGCCGATTGTCCGCGGCCATCGGACGTTCACCTTGGTATACTTTGATCGTCACCATCGATTGGTTGTCTTCGGCGGTGGTGAAGGTCTCTTTCTTGTCGGTCGGAATCCGCGAGTTGCGTTCGACCAACTTGGTGAAGATCCCTCCCTTGGTTTCCAAGCCCAACGAAAGGGGAGTAACATCAAGCAGCAGCAAATCTTTGACGTCGCCCGTCAAAACCGCTCCCTGAATCGCCGCGCCGATCGCGACGACTTCATCGGGATTGACCCCCTTGTGAGGCTCTTTGCCGAAGATGTCTTTGACGATCTGCTGAACCCGAGGCATCCGCGTCGAACCGCCGACAAGTACGACCTCGTCGATCTGCGACGGTTTGAGCTTGGCGTCTTCAAGCGCTCGCATGACTGGGCCGCGACATCGTTCGAACAAAGAGTCGGTAAGACGCTCGAACTGACTGCGGCTGATCGTCATCGTCAGGTGCTTGGGGCCCGACTGATCGGCGGTGATGAACGGCAGGTTGATGTCGGCCGTCGCCTGGAAAGATAGATCTTTCTTGGCCTTTTCGGCGGCTTCTTTGAGCCGCTGCAACGCCATCTGATCCTTGCGAAGATCGATTCCCTCGGTCTTTTTGAACTCGTCGGCGATGTGATGAATCAGAGCCTCGTCCCAGTCGTCGCCGCCGAGATGCGTGTCGCCGTTTGTTGAGAGAACCTCGAACACGCCGTCGCCGACGTCGAGGATCGAGATATCGAACGTTCCGCCGCCAAGATCGAACACGGCGATCTTCTCGTTCTTCTTCTTATCGAGTCCGTAAGCGAGCGCCGCGGCGGTCGGCTCGTTGATGATCCGCGCCACCTCGAGTCCCGCCACCTGGCCGGCGTCTTTCGTGGCCTGGCGTTGGCTGTCGTTGAAATAAGCGGGAACCGTGATCACGGCCTTCCGCACCTTGTGGCCAAGATAGCTCTCGGCGGCCTCGCGGAGCTTGCGTAACACGAGAGCCGAGATCTCGGGAGGCGTGTATTCCTTGCCCCCCACGCGTACCTTTACGAACTCGCTCGCCCCCCCCGTCACCTCGTAGGGGATCATCTTCTCTTCCGACTGCACCTCGTTGTGCCGCCGTCCCATGAACCGCTTGATTGAATAAATCGTCCCTTTGGGATTCGTCACCGCTTGTCGTTTCGCGGGATCGCCGACAAGAGTCTCTCCCTTGCTCGAGAACGCGACGACCGACGGGGTCAGGCGGCTTCCCTCCTGATTGGCGATGACCGTGACGTCACCCCCTTCCATAACCGCGACGACGCTGTTCGTCGTCCCCAAGTCGATCCCGATGATCTTTTCACCTTCCGCCACGACCGGTCTCCTTTCAATTCGGACTCGGCGCGACGCCGAGCACCACGCGCCGTCTTATCGATATATCTTCCGCCGAGCGTGCGGACGCGTAGGCTCGGCCGATCGGTCTCCGATTCGAATTCCAAGACGTCTCAAGATCATAGCAACGTGCGTGCCAAGAATCAAAACGGCGCGAACAATTCGTTGCATTCCTAAAATTAGTAGGAGGTTATGGCGATCGCTCGGAGTCTATCGGGCGATCCCGAGCACGTTTTTCTGCCAAATTGGCATTATCTCGATTCGCGACGCCGAAACCGGGTCTGCCAAAACGGCAGCCGGCCCCGGAGACTTAACGGAAATCGCATCGTTTCCGATCGGAGGAATCCAAACCGGAGCGAGCGAAATCGCCGATCGTACGCGGATATTACGTAACGACGGAGAAAGAACTATGGATTGTGAACATCATTATCATTGAGCGATTTAGATGATATCAAGGGGATTGGAACGGCGACGTGCGATTGCGATTCGACCGAATCTTGGCCTTGCCGCGCACGCCTAGAACCCCATATAAACGCGAACCATGAGTCGCGAACGAAACCGCGCGGCGAAAACGTATTTTTAACGGAACAACGCCCCAAGGATTTCATCATGCCGGCAAACTCAAACAGTTCGGGAATCGTCGTCGACTTGAAGGGACACACCGCGATCGTGACGGGGGCCTCGCGGGGGATCGGTCGAGCCGTGGCGCTTCGCTTGGCGGCTTGCGGCGCGACCGTCGCGGGGGTTTCGCGTTCGCTCGCGGGGCTCGAGGGAACGCTCCAGGCGATCAAAGAAGCCGGGGGCGAAGCCGTCGGCTTCGAGGGGGACGTCGCCAAATCCGAAGACGTCCGCAAAATCGTCGACGCGGTCGAGGAAAAATATCAAAAAATCCAGATCCTCGTAAACAACGCGGGAATCACCCGCGACGGTTTGATGCTGCGGATGGAGGACGACGCCTGGCGCGACGTCATCGAAACGAACCTCTCGGGCGCGTTTTATTTTTGTCGAGCGGTCGGCGCGGTGATGATGCGAGGACGATACGGACGCATTATCAACATTTCAAGCGTTTCAGGTTTGATGGGAAATCCGGGCCAGGCGAATTATTCGGCGAGCAAGGCGGGGTTGATCGGATTTTCCAGAACGATCGCTCGTGAACTCGCTTCCCGAGGGATCACGGTCAACGCGGTCGCGCCCGGATTCATCACGACCGACATGACCGACGTTCTTCCCGAAAAGATCAAAACCGAGGTGAAGGAGCGAATTCCGGTTCGTCGGCTGGGAACGCCCGAGGATATCGCCGAGGCGGTCTGTTTTTTCGCGAGCCCTGGAGCGAGCTACGTGACGGGGCAAGTTGTCGCGGTCGACGGCGGAATGACGGCGTGATCGCATGAACGGTAAGGTTTTTTCGGCGTAACGACCGATCGGGCTGAGTTCTCGTCCGTTTCGTCGTTTCACTTTTGAGGAATCGGTTTGAAAGCAAGCCGCATCGCGTCGCTCCGGGTCGCGATGGAAATCGGGGATTTTGACGCCGGAATCGAGCGAGAAGATCTTCGATTCGTGTCCGGTGGAAGGGATGAATCGGGCGCGAATCCACGCGATTCGACCGTGTTTGAGCGTCGCTAGTGGACAACGCGGCTCGGGATTGCTAACTTCATGGCTCATCCCGCTCTCGGGTCCGAGCGAGACCGGCGGCTGATGCGTGCTCGCTTTCTGGACGATAGAATGAAGCATCGTCGAAATCGTGCTCGAACACTTTGAGGGGAACGAGTCGCTCGGCGGCGATGAGAGCCGATTGGTGATTGAATCGATGTCGCAGCCGCGGCGTTCCGAACCGGGTCGTCGCCGATCGGACCCCATGAACCAACCCGACGCCGGTCGAATTTTTTCGGCCTAGTAGGAGGAATGCCCGTGTCCGTGGAAGAACGCGTGATTGAAATTGTCAGCGAGCAAATGGGCGTCGCCAAGGATCAAATCAAACGCGAAACGTCGTTTGTCAACGACCTCGGGGCCGATTCGCTCGACAACGTCGAGCTGGTGATGGAATTCGAGGAAGAGTTTGGGATTACGATCCCCGACGAAGACGCCGAGAAGATCCAAACCGTCGGTCAAGCGGTCGATTATATTGAGGAACATACGAAATAATGTCGCGGCGAGTCGTGATCACCGGGATGGGCGTCGTGACGGGGTTGGGGCACACGCTCGAAGGCTTTTGGTCGGCGCTTTGCGCCGGCCGAAGCGGCGTGCGCGAACTGACGCTTTTCGATACGACGTTGTTCCGCGTTCACTTCGGCGGACAAGTGATCGATTTCGACCCCGAGGCGCTCTTCGGCTCGAAGGAGGCGCGTCGGCTTGATCGGTTCGCTCAATTCGCCATGGGAGCGAGCGAATCCGCGGTCGCCGATTCGGGAATCTCATTCGATAAGATTCCGCCGGAAATGTGCGGCGTTTACATCGGCTCGGGGATCGGCGGTCTTAACGAATTTGAAACTCAGCATTCGACGATGCGTGACAAGGGGCCCGGCAAGATCAGCCCCTTCACGATTCCCAAACTCATGGTCAACGCCGCGAGCGGACAGGTCTCGATCCGCTGGGGCTTGCAAGGACCGACATCGGCGATCGCGACAGCGTGCGCATCGGCCGCGAACGCGATCGGCGACGCCTTCCGTTTAATTCAAGTCGGCGACGCCGACGTGATGATCACCGGAGGGAGCGAGGCGGCGATCACTCACATGGGTCTGGGGGGCTTCGCGGCGATGCGGGCGCTTTCCACCCGCAACGACGATCCCACCCACGCCAGTCGACCGTTCGATCGCGGTCGCGACGGATTCGTCCTCGCCGAAGGCGCGGGCGTGCTGATCCTCGAAGAAGAATCGTTCGCGCGGGCTCGGGGTGCGCGGATCTACGCGGAACTGCTCGGTTACGGCATGTCGTCCGACGGCTCGCACATCACCGCCCCCGACGAACAAGGCCGAGGCGCGATCCGCGCCATGCGCCGCTGCCTCGACGACGCCAAGGCGCCGATTGATTCGGTTGATTATATCAACGCGCATGGAACAAGTACGCAACTCGGCGATCTCGCGGAGGTCCGCGCGATGAAGGCGGTTTTTGGACCGCACGCCAAGGCGCTGAAAATTTCGAGTACGAAGAGCCAGCTCGGGCATTTACTGGGAGCGTCGGGAGGGGTCGAGCTCGTCGCATCGGCGATGGCGATTCATACCAATGTTTTGCCCCCGACAATCAATCTGGATGAACCCGACGACGAATGCGACCTCGATTTCATCCCCCATGTCGCCCGCGAAACTCGAGTTGATCGCGTGATGTCGAACAGTTTCGGCTTCGGCGGCCATAACGCGAGCCTGCTGATCGGCCGATACGTTCCGTAATTGATGATGGATTGTTGATTTGTTGGGTCGAATCGACGTACCGTTCCGGCGATATTTCGCGATCGTGCGTTCTTACGGCGAATCTTAAAATCCCCTTCGCCGTTCCTATTAAGAATTACGCGCTTATGACCGATGTTCGCCGGAGAACCGATATTTCGTCTCAAGCGATCGCAGCGATTCGATTCAGCGATCTTTCGGTTTTCGTCGCCGCGGCTTTCGCCCGGCGTCGTGCGGGACGAGCTTGCGGCAATCCGAATGCTTGGCGCCCGATTTAATCCAGGCGACGACTTTCTCATCGGGATCCGCGGGATTCATCCAGCAGATTTGCTGGATTTCAAGGATAACCTCGGCATATCGGCACAAATGATACTTAACCTGTTCATCCCTTGATAGGACGATCCTGTCGGCGGCTAAAGCGGCGTCGACTAAATGACAATCCTTCAGAATCAGTTTCCGAACTCCAATATCAGTTACGACCAAATTCACCTTTTGGCTAATCGATTTATCTTCTGAAATGGATATTTTTACCACTCTTTTTCTCTCTAACATATTTCTTAGCCACCTTCTTGAGAACTTGGTCGAGTGTTTATTCCATTCATAGATAATTTCTTCTGTGAAAACCAATTGATAGTTGTATTTTTGAATTGTTTCTAGCGTCTCACAGCATAATCGAACAACGAGGTCGGCGTCCGGTTTTAAATCACTCGCCGAATAGGAGACGCTTGCGTCGATCACGATTCTCTTCGGATTTTTCGGTATCATACGGGTTCCAGAGTGATTCGAGAGAATGAGGATTTGATAAATCTGCTTTCCGCTTCGAGATCGATCTCTCCGAAATCGGCGGGCCATTCCCCATACCGGCCGGCTTCGTCGAGTTCGGCGGTGCTCACCGTCGTCGCTCCGTCGTCGTCCCTTTGAAACCAGTGAAGCTTCACCTGATCGGGAGTGAGTTCCGTTTCGGCGACGAGCGTTTGGATCGCTAAAATCAACAACGAGCTGTGCGTCTCGACGATCACTCGAACGCCTCGTTTCGCGGCCTTCGCAAGTAATGTAGCCATCGCAACCTGGGCGCGAGGGTGTAAATGAAGTTCGGGTTGATCAATATACACAAGTTGATTCGGCATGGCCGCGATTAAAGCCGTAACCACGGGTAACGCATACGAAACGCCCAAACCGACATCGGCGATGTTGACGAGATCTTTTTCAGCCGTCTTGCTTTTTTTTCCGATAGGAGTTCGGCCTACGAAAATCTCGATCTCAGAATCGTTCTTGGCTCGCGCCTTAACTTTCCAGGTCAGCCTCATCGATTCCAGGATCTTTCCGATTTCACGAAGCTTCTCGGGAGATTCCATCCCCCACCTGATAAGAATACTCGGGACGTAAAAATGGAAATATCCTTGCGGCGCCGTTTCCGAATTCGTGATCGGATGGGTTCTCGAAACCAGCCCCCTCGCATTACCCAAGACTTGAAAATTGACCAAATGAAATTGGATGTTTTGGATATACGGAGAAGTAAAATCAATCCCATTCGCCGATTCATCTCTTCCATGTTGAATTCCGCCCCTGAGAAAACAACGATCTCTGAAAACAAAGTGTTTATAACCGTTCCCAACATCTTTGAAGACGGAATCTTTCAATTGTGATCGGATATCAGAATCGCTCATTTGTGAGGTAAGCTTTAATTTCAACCCCGGAACCGATACGTATTGGTGTTTGATTTGAATAGGCTTTCCGACCGACGATTCGCTCCTTTTATAAACAACTGAGAAATCCACATTCATTTCGGTCGTCAATTTCAGCTCAAGTTCGTCCGTCTTTTTTAAATCTCTCAAATTCGAAGTATGAAAAAGCATTTGATCAAAAAAATTGAAATCCCTAAACGGTCCCTTGATCAGGAGCGGCCCCGGATCGTAAGGCGCTTCGATCGTTTGCTTCATCAGCAATAGGGGCTGGATCACGCTCGATTTGCCCGAGCTGTTCGCTCCCGCGAGAACGGTGAGCGGAGCGATCGCGATCGTTTGCCTATCGCGAATCGATTTAAACCCCTTAACGCCGATCGAGGTGATCGCGGGGGGCCCCGTGTCTTTGGGAGAATTCATCGACGTTCGCCGCTTGTTGGAATATCGAACCGAATCAAAGCAAAACCATTATATCGGTTCGGATGCGATTCCGCCGGCTTCGCGTCTCATCTTGTTTGGATTACGCACGCCGAGAAGAATCGTCTCATAAGCGAAGTTGTTCGCCGATTCCCGAGTTTATTGGCAGGTGTGAAACGTCCGCCGTATCACTTACTTAAAATATATGAATATAAAAATAATAAATATCGGTTTCTCCCGAACCTGGAATCGAATCGACCGAAGATCGAAGCCGCCGATAACTCGTCCCGTTTTTTTCGCCAAATCACCTTGAGCGTTTTCCCCCCCTCTGCTATGGTTCCGCGACATGCCGCGTTCCTACGCGCAGGGGCGGCGTTCTTGATCGACGTTCGTCCCGTGGAGCGCCGAATCGCGGCGGCTCCGTCACTCGTTTGGCAACCATCTGTCGCTCGTCCAAAGCGCCAGTTCGGCAAGGAGGCCTCTGGCATGAATCGCCGCGCGGCCCTGTTTTCGACGCTCTTACTCGGCGGCCTGCCGCTGACCAAACTCTCGGCTCAATCAAGGGATAATCGTAGGCGCTATCGCGACGACCGCTATCGCGACGACCTGGCCGATCGTGATCTCCCGCGCGACGACGCCGATAACGACGACGCGGTACGAAGAGTCCGCGACGACGATCCCCCCGCCGATATCCCCCCCGAACCCGGGCACGTTTGGCGTCGCTTCGATATCTCACGCTATACCGATCTCCCCCACGCCAATAGCCTGCCGCAAAACGCCGTCGTCGAATGGGTTTTCCGACGTACAGGGTCGTCGCGCTGGTACGGCGAGAAAATCTCGGTCCTGAGCGCCGGGCGGAACGAAATCCGCGCGTTCCATTCTCCCTCGGTCCTAAAACAAGTGGCCGAGATTGTCGAACGGTTCACCAATCCGATCTCGGATTACCTCTCGGTCGGAGTTCGCTTCGTCGCCGCGGTCGATCCTTCATGGCGCAATCTCGTTTACCCGCGACTCAACCTGATTAAAACGGGCCCGCAAGGCCAGCAGGTGTGGTCGCTCAAGGTCGAGGACGCCGCGATGGTGATGACCCAAATGCAAGTCTTCCAAGGCTTTAAACTCCTCGCCAACGAAAAGGTTGAAATGATCAACGGCCAAACGTTGACGATCACAACCACCGAGAAACAATTTTACACCGCGGGCCTTCGGCGGACGTCGGGGCGGATCGGTTCTCAACCCGATACGCAACAGTTGATGGAAGGCGTGGTGCTGAAATTCAGCCCGCTGCTCAATTTTGACGGCGACGCGATCGAATCGGCGATCGAGCTGACCGCGAACACCGTCCGTTCGCTGCATAAAACGAAAGTGCTGGCGCCCCGCGAGGTCGGGTCGAACGACGTTTCGATCGACGTTCCCGAGGTCAGCGAAACGCGGTTCAACCAAACCGTATCGTGGCCGCTTGGCCAAACGCTTTTGATTTCGGCGGGGATTCACCCCGGGATTCTTCAAACGAAGAACGGCTTCCTGGGGATGAGGATTCCTGGAACGATGCCGACGAACACCGAACTGCTCGTTTTCCTCGACGCGACGACGGTGCGTCCCAAACGCGCCTCGCGCGATCGCGATCGCGACCGGGTTCGCGATTGATCGCGCAACCATCAATATTTAAAACAACGAATTTATCTGGATATCAATTGGCGTCGCCGCCGGCGTGTCGCATGAGGGCGCGCCGGCTTGTGGATTTAAGGCCGATTGGATTCGCGATCGCATAGGCGGTCGTCGGCTCGCGCTCGCGTTGGAAATCGCCGCGACGGCCGAGGGCTTACGCGCCGCCCTGGAAAACGGCGGTGCGATCCGTAAGGCGTGCGCGATCGGCGAGGATCGCGCGTGCGTCGGGAAAATCGCGTGCGGCGGGAAAATCGCGTGCGGCGGGAAAAATTGCGCGGCGGGATTGACGTGCTCCTTAGTACATGCTACCTTTTTGTTCATGAAAAGCGTGGAGTTGGTCGGACATATCGACGCCGACTGTTTCTACGTGTCGGCGGAGCGGGTGCGCGATCCGTTCCTGGCGGGGAAGCCCGTCGGGGTGCTGGGGAACCAGGGAGCGTGCGTGATCGCCAAGAGCTACGAGATGAAGCGCGCCGGGGTCGGCACGGGGACGCCGATCTGGGACGCGGTCGCGCGGTGTCCCGACGGGATCTATCTCAAACGCGATTTCCGCTGGTACGAGGTTTTAAGCCGAAAGATGCTTGAAGTCGTGCGGGAGTGGTCGCCGCGGGTCGAGTATTATTCGATCGACGAATTCTTTTTTAGCGCGGTGTTAACGCGAGAACGGGGGACGTTCCAGGAGATCGCCGAGGGGATTCGCGATGCGATTCAGGAGCGGGTGGGGGTTCCGGCGACGGTCGGCCTGGCGCGGTCGCGGACGCTCGCCAAGCTGATCTCGGATTCGGCCAAGCCGTTCGGCGCCCGCGTGGTCGCCGACGCCGACGCCGAGCGCGAACTCCTCGCCGATCGTCCCGTGACCGAAATCACCGGAATCTCGGGGCGGCGCGAGACGCGGCTCGCCGCCTGGGGCGTTCGCACATGTCTTGATTTGGCTTTGGCCGATCGACGGCTCGTCCGCTCGCTGTTGACCGCGACGGGGGAGGCGTTGTGGTGGGAGCTGAACGGCGATCCCGTGCGGTCGATCGAGCCGCGTCGGCCGTCGCACAAGGCGCTTTCGCGCGGCGGCAGCCTGGGAGGCGCGGCTTCGAGCGACCCCGTCGTCATCCACGCCTGGCTCGTGCGCAATCTCGAACGTCTCATCGAAGAATTGCGTTATCATCAAGTGGTTACGGGACGATTGACGGTTTGGGTTTCGTACCGCGACGGTCGATCGGGGGTCGGTCAAACCGACCTGGCGGCGCCGACCGACCTGTTCGACCGCCTGCTCGATTCCGCCCGCCCGTGCCTGCGGTCGGCGTGGATCCGCGGAGCGGTCGCGACCCGTATGCACCTGATCGCCGAACGCCTCATCCCCCGATCGTCGCGTCCGCTCGGCCTCTTCGACCCTCCCGACGACCGAGCCCGCGCGATCGCCGACCTGAAAGAACGCGTCAACAATCGCATCGGCCGATTCGCGCTCCGAAGCGCCGCCACCTTGCCCCTAAACGGTATCTACGCCGATTCCGCCAACGGCTACGATATCTGCGACGTTCGAGGAAAAATGTGCTTTTAAGAACACGTAATATTACAAGAGAAGACGGATATGTGCGACGGGATCGCGGTCGCGAAGAGCGAATTTTCGATCGAACTCGTCGAGCGCTGCGGGCTCGCGAGCGTGCTGCACGATCGCGGCGGAGAGGCCGAATATCGGTTTTTGTACCGCGACCGTCGTCCCCGGCTTCCCGTTTGGCGCGACGGCCGGATCGAGATCGTCCGGTGGGGGAACGGCCGAGGCGAAAGCCGGTTCCTCCCTCGCACGGGCTGGACGTGGCTGACGACCGTCGAGGAGGGGGGCTGGCGGAACGCGAACGCCGTCCCGGTCGATATCCCCGCGGCGGTCATCCTCGATAAAGGCGTTTGGATCCGCGTGCGTCAGGGAATTCGCGGCCTCGTCGTTCCCGACGAGCGAGGCGTCGCGGTCGCGTACGTCGTCTGCGAACCCGCGGGCCATTATTACCGCGTGATGACCCGCAACGACCGAACGCCCGTTCTCATCGGCGAAAAAATCTAAAAGCGTTCCACGAAACGCGAATTCGGCGGCGAAAACGACCGACCGCGTAAACAGACGCACACTCAAGCCGTTGACGAACGCGCCGCCGATCCGCTACGATTCCCAAACCGCGTCGATTCCGGTTGGAACGCGGCGAAATTCTCTCTATTCAAGGGTTTATGTTCATGTCGGAGACGATCGGTTACGACGATTTCGCCAAGCTCGATCTGCGGGTTGCGCGGGTGATCGAGGCGCGTCCCCATCCCAACGCCGACAAGCTGATGTTGCTTCAGGTTGAACTCGGCGACGGCGTTCAGAAGCAGATCGTCGCGGGGATCCGGGCGCATTACCCGCCGGAAACGCTGACGGGGAAGCTGATCGTCGTCGTCAACAACCTCGCTCCGGCGATGCTTCGCGGCGAAACGTCGAACGGGATGTTGCTCGCGGCGACCTCGAACGAAAAGGTGATCCTTCTCACGGTCGACGATCCCGAATGCCTGCCGGGATCAAAGATCAAGTGATTTTTAAGACTGTTCATCTGAATCGCGTCGGGCGTTTCCGGCGCGGGTACCGCATCGTTCGGGAGGCGGCGCTCGATGGCGTTCGCGACGATTCAATATTTTAGTCGATCGTTACGTAAGGCGTCTTCGATGAACGTCGTCTTTCCCGACGATCCCGCGACGCCGCGACCGTACCGCGTGTTTTACCTGCTTCACGGGCTTTCGGACGATCACTCGATCTGGATGCGCAGGACGAGCGTCGAGCGCTACGTTTCGGGTTTGCCGCTCGTCGTCGTCATGCCCGACGGCGGTCGCGGGTTTTACACGAACGCGGTCGAGGGATTCGCGTATGAAGACGATCTTATTCAAGACGTCGTCGGGTTGATCGACCGCACGTTTCCGGTCAAGGCCGAGAAATCGGGGCGAGCGATCGGCGGGCTCTCGATGGGAGGATACGGAGCGATCAAGATCGCGCTAAAACACCCAAACATGTTCGCAAGCGCAAATTCACATTCGGGGGCGGTCGGTTTTCTTCGACCGCGCGCCGGCGGGCTCGAGCCCGAATTCGCGCGGATCTTCGGCAAGTCTCCCGCGGGAGGTCCCGAAGACCCGTTCGCGATCGTCGAAAAAACCGATCACGGAATCATCCCCGCGCTCCGGCTCGATTGCGGTCGCGACGACTTCCTCCTCGCGCAAAATCGAGATTTCCATGAACATCTTAATAAACTTGGGATCGTTCATGAATACGACGAATATCCCGGCGGCCACGAATGGAGTTATTGGGACGAGCACGTCCGGGAGGCGATCGCCTTCCACGCCAAATACCTGGATATTCCTATGAAAAAATAATCTTCGTGGTTTAAAAGCAATTCGTCTTATCGTCCGGCGTTTCGCCGATTCGTCGATTATCCAATCCGTCGTTCACGATCGATTCGGCGCAACGCAGATGAAACCGACCGCGAAAATCTCAGCCGAAACTCGACCGAAACGACCGAGCCGGATCACCCTCCTTGATCGATCGCCGCCGAGCCTTGTAACGATGATTCTCGCGTGCCTGATCGCCGCGGCGCCGGCCCTGCTTTATTGGGATGAACTCTCGACATACCGGCTCTCGGGCGACGATTTCGTTTATCTGGCGCGATCGAGGACGCTCGCCGATCTTTCGAAAAACCTCCTCGTTCCGCACAACGCGCACGTCGTTCCGCTTTTCCGGATCGTGTTTTACTTACTCGTTCAGGCGAGCGGCGGCTTTGAGAATTTGGCGACGACGTGCGCGATCTGCTCGATCGCTCTCGTCGCGGCGGTCTCGCTCGCGACGGGTCGGTTCGTCGCCCGCGAGACGCGATCCCTCCATCTGGGTTTGGCCGCGTGCGCCGCGATCTCGTTCTCGACGAACCTCGAAGCCGCGGTCGTTTGGTTCGCCGCGGGACAGGCTCTTTGGGCGGGATTGCTCATAATACTCATGTTATTGTGTTTACAAAAATGGATTCTCGGGGGATCGAATGTTTTCCTCGCGATCGCGGCGGTTTTCGCTTGCGGTTCGCCGCTGTTTTGGTCGGGAGGTTATATCGCGGCGCCGGTCGGCTTCGCGTACCTTTTTTTTCAAAACGACCGGACGCGATCGCTTCGCGCCGCGGTTTTAACGCTCGCGGCGCCGATTCTCGTCGCGGGAATCATCGCGCTCGTTTTGTCGAATCGTGCGGAAGCGATCGAGCCGAGGGGGTTTTCCGGGATTCAATCAATACGTATTGATCGCGGAATTACGCACACGTGCCAAGGTTTTATCGAGTTTCTCATCGCCGGAAATCTCGGGCTCGACATAGAGACGACCGCCGCGCAGAGCGTTATCTTCACTTTGATTTTTATTTTGATCTGGTTGCGGATCAAATCGTGGCGTTTTCGGCCGACTCCGCTCGAGGCCGCGGGAGCGACGACCGCGATCCTCGGGCTTTGGCTGCCGTACACGTTTCGCTCGACCGAGCCGTTCGCTCTCTTGCGCGGCCTCGGCTGGTATCTCGCGATCCCTCAGATCGGCGCGGCGCTTTTCGCGATCGGAGCGTTCGACGCGGCTCGCCCGCGAAATCACGACGAGAAGTCCGATCTCACCGTAAAATCGTGTTTACTTATTATCGCCTTGATTCTCGCTACGACCGCGATTGAAAAGCCCCGCGCCGATCGTTATTTTTTGGCCGACGTTCCTCCGCTCACCGATTTCGAGCGCGCTCGCTTCGAGACCGACGATCTCGGGCTCGTTCGTGCGCGTGCGATCGCCGAACTTCGAGCCGGGCGGCAAAGAGCGTTCTTAAAACGTCTTCATCAGATTGAGATCACGGCGCGCAAGCATCAATTATCGCGTCGAGCCGTTCGCTCGGCGATCGACCTTCCGCCCCCTCCGGGCATGCCGCGCGATCTAAAAGGGATTGATTCGGGGTCGCTTCTGGCGCTTCCCGATACCGGCCCGAACGACTCGGACGCGGCGAACACGCTTTCAGGAATCAGGCTCGACCGAATAACGCCGTTTCGCCCCGATTGGATTCCGCCGAACGAAACCTGGCCGAAGGTTCCTCGCTTCGTCGGACGATCTGATTCGATCGATTTTTAAACGATCACTTTTAAGAATATCGTAAGAATTATCGGTTCAATACGTTATCGATTCGACGTTTTATTGCCGCGATCGCGCCGATGCGGCAAGATGACCGGGTGAAATCGGAAGTTATCGAGGTTGAACTCAAAAATGACCGCGGGATCATTCAGGCAAGGCTTGGCGAACCGGCTCGATCGACCCGCGGGGAGGGTCGCGGCGATCGTCGCGGCGTTCCTCGTTTGCGCGGGGCCCGCGATCCTTTATTACAAGCCGTACGATCGGATTTATGTCGATCCGATCGGCGATTACCGGCTATATAGCGACGATTTCGCGTACATCGCGGCGTCGCGCACGTTCCCCCGAACGATCAAACATTTATTTACGCCACATAATACGCATATTTCTCCGACCTGGCGGTTGACGACGTGGGCTCTAATCGCCTCGGCGGGAAGGCTAAGCCGAATTCCAGACGTTCTCGGTATCGCGACCTACTCGATGCTGGTCGCGCTGATGTCGCTGACGGGCCGCTTGATCGCGCGCGAGACGAAGAACGCGGCTCTCGGGCTCGCGTCGGCGTGCATGATCGGCGTCACGTCTTTGCAGTTCACCGCGGGAACCTGGTATTCGGCGGGGCAAACGCTTTGGGCGGGCTTCGGAATTATCGGCGTTCTTTGGTATCTGCAAGCGTGGCGAAGATCACCCAAGGTGATTTATCTGGTCGCCGCGTTCGTGACGACATGGATCGCGGGAGGGTTTTGGTCGATCGGACATGCATCGGGACCCGTCGGAGCGGTTTATCTGTTTTGCGACGGTCGACCGCGGTGCAAAAAGGCTTCAATCGTTCCACTTTTGGGGTCGATCGCCGCCGCGGCGGTTTTCCTCGGTTTGGGAGCGCACCAGATCGACGCATCGATCTCGACGAGCGGGAGATCCGCCGCCGACGCGACGAACCCGATCGTCGGCGTTTGGCACACGCTCCGCGCGTTTCCCGAGCATCTGATTCTTCAAAACCTCGGTCTCGAAGCCGCGGTCGGCCCGATTCGAGGCTTGATCTTTACGCTTGCTTTTTTCTTGATCTGGGCGTGGACGCGTCGCGCCGCGCTACGGCCGACGGCGCTCGAAGCCGCGGGTTTCACGCTCATTTTCCTCAGCTATTTCGTCGAACTCAGCTTTCGCGGCTATCTCCCGTTTTCGAGCCTGCGCGGCTACGTTCCCTGGTACGACGCGATCCCGCATCTCGGATTCGTCTTGCTGATCGCGGGCTGGTTCGCCGCGGTCCATCCCGCGCCGATTCAAAAAAACGTCAAGATCTTCACAAATAAAAGTCTCTTATTTGTTATGATGCTGGAATGTTCGTTACTTTTGATTCATCGAACGCGTTGCGACGAGTTGTTCGTGAAGAGCTTGCCTTATCTGACCGAGCCCGAGCGGAAGGCTTTGCCGGTATTATCGTTGCGTAGGCTTCGGGCTTCGTATTTATTGCAGGATCGAGCGACGAGCCAGCGGCGACATCTTGAACGTTACGAGAAGGCCGAGGCGATCGCGCGCAAGCTCGGGATCGGCCTCGACTCGATCCACAAGGCGCTCGGCCGGGGCTCGATTCCCGAGATTCCCGACGCTTACGATTCGTTCGAAATGCTCGACGTTCCCGAGACGGGAAAACCGGTCGATTCCGCGATCGTCCGCGAGGCGCTCGGATCTTGGCTCGAATATCAGCCCGCACTCGAGGCGATTCCGCTCGAATCATTTCGACCAGTGAACAAAAGATAACATTTTATGATTTTGATCGACGTTCCGATTCGTCGACGATCCATTCGAGCAAGCTCGCGACGACGAGCACGTTATCGATCAATCCCTCTTTGATATAACGCCGGATTTGATCGACCGGAACGAGGACGATCTCGATCTCTTCGCCGGGATCGAGGTTCTTCTCGCCGACTCGTCTCGCGTTTTCGATCGACACCGTGGTGATTTTTGAAGACAAAAGCGACGAGTTCGACCAGACCGAGCCGAGCGACCTGGGAGGATCGCCCGCGTAGCCCGTTTCTTCGAGCAATTCGCGCGCTCCCGCTTCGAGCGGATCTTCGCCCGGTTCGAGCAGACCTCCGGGCGTTTCAAGGCTGTCTTTGGCGGCGCCGGCGCGGAATTGACGAACCAGAACGAGTTCGCGATCGGGGGTGACCGCGATCGCGTGGACCGCGTCGGCGAGTTCGATCACATAATAATCATGCGTCTTTTTCGATGCGCTCGATCGATATCGTTTTCGCTTCAGCTCGAACAGCCAGTTGCGCTCGATCGTATGATCATTATCGGGCTCGTGAATCCAGGACGCTTGGGGCACGGACTTCACTCCTCGGTTTCTATCGACCGACGATCCGCGGCGCTCTCGATAATAACTCGACGCGCCCGCGTGATGCGACCGACCGTGTTGATTCGATCGGCCTAAGAGCGATCATACATCGCGACAGGCTCGGCTTGTCGATTATCGTCTCGTGGAGTAAGGATATTTCAGGGAATATCGTGATCCGATTCTCCCACCATAACGGCGTGAGGTTTCGCACATGGACCAATCGGTGCAATCCGCTCCCAGATGGAGCCGAAAAGGCAAGATCGTCGCGATCGCCTCGCCTCCTTTACTGGCGCTTGTTTACATCGTGATTTCGTTGATTTCGGCTAACGTGCTGACTCACGCGAGCAACCACAAAGACGAAATCGCCCCCCAGGCGATCGGCGCCGACGCGAAAGTTTGGTCGACGCGAACCTCGGACGGAATCACCCTTCGCGGGCTTTATCTCCCCACTCCCGAACATCGCAAACTGATCGTTCTCGTACACGGAATGGGAAGCTCGCGCGACGAGATGGCGGGCCTCGGTCGCGATCTTCACGCACGCGGCTTCGACATCCTTTTGTTCGATTTGAGAGGCCACGGCGAGAGCGATCCCTCACGGCTTTCGATGGGTCGAAACGAGCGTAAAGACCTCCGCGCCGTGCTCGCGTGGGCCAAGCATGAAGGTTACACCCCCGACCGGATCGGTTGGCTCGGCTATTCGATGGGCGCCGCGACGATTTTAATGGAAGGCGCCGTAAACCCCGATTTCCGGGTCGCGATTCTTGATAGCCCGTTCGGCGACCTTCCCGACCTGCTCAATTCTCAGCTTCCCAAGCACAGCCATTTGCCCAAATTTTTCAATCCGGGGATTCTCTTCGCGGCGCACCGAGCTTACGGAATTCGGACCGACGACATTCGTCCCTCGCGATCCGCGAGCGACTGGCGCGGTAGGCCGATTCTCTTGATCCACGGCGAGGCCGATACGACCGTCCCCGTAAGACAATCGCGCGAGATCGCTCGCACGTTGGGGTCGTCTTGCACGCTCGTAACTCTCCCCGGGGTCGAACACGTCGAGGCGTATCGGTCGAACCCGAAAGAATACGTCGATCGAGCCCAGGCGTTCTTTAATGAACACCTTGGCAAATAAAAATCAACAAATACTTACTTACGGTTTATCGTTCATGCGATCGGCCGCGAAATAAGCTCGGAGCGCTTCGGCGGTGGCGCCTTGTCCCGAGCGAGCAAGTTCGGCGGGAGTACCCAGGTCGACGATCGAACCTCCCGCGTTCCCTCCTTCGGGACCAAGATCGATCACGTGATCGGCTTCGGCGATGAGATCGAGATTGTGCTCGACGACGATCACCGTGTTTCCTGTTGCGACGATTCGATCGAGCAGAGCGACGAGCCCGGCGATATCGGCCGAGTGAAGCCCCGTCGTCGGCTCGTCGAGGAGAAAAAGCGTTCGACCCGTATCGGGCCGGCCGAGCTCGGCCGCGAGCTTCACCCGCCGCGCCTCGCCTCCCGAAAGATCGGTCGTCGCCTGGCCGAGCGGCAAATACGAAAGCCCCGCGTCGATCAGCGATTTCAACGCGCGAGCGATCTTGGGCGTATCGGCGAAAAATCGGGCCGCGTCGGCGACCTCGAGCTCGAGAACGTCTGAGATCGATTTTCCTTTATACAAGATTTCAAGCGTTCGTTGATTGAAACGCTTTCCCCGGCACGTCTCGCACCGCGCCGCGAGGTCGGCGATCGGGCCGATCGATACGCGTCTGGTTCCCGATCCACGGCAACGGTCGCAGCGGCCCGCCGAGTTGTTGAAGCTGAATCGAGCCGGGGTGAACCCGCGAGCCTTCGCCTCGCGCGTTCGCGCGAACGCGGCGCGGATCGCGTCGAGCGCCCCCGTGTATGTCGCCGCGGTCGATCGCGACGACCGTCCCAGGGGCTTCTGATCCACAAGAATCACTTTATCGATCAATTCGAGTCCGGCGACGATCCCGGCCGAAGCTCGCGCGTCGCGCCCCTCCAGCTTCCGTCGCGCCGCGTCGGCGAGTACGTCGAACACCAGGCTGCTTTTACCCGAGCCGCTCACTCCCGTCACGCACGTCATCGCATTCAATGGAAATGATACAGTGATATTCTTAAGATTGTGTTCGGTCGCGCCGGAGATCGTGATCGCTTCGGCGATTTTGGAACCGGCGCCGCGGAGCTCGGACCGCGGCGATCGATCCTTCCGCGACAGATAAAACCCCGTCGCCGATTGAGGATTCGCCGCCAAATCGGCGAGCGACCCCTCGGCGACGATCGTTCCACCCCGGCCGCCGCCGCCGGGACCGATCTCGATCAGTTTATCGGCGCGTCGGATAATCGTTTCGTCATGTTCGACAATAATCATGCCTTCGCTTTTTGCTTTGAGCTCCTCAAGGCAATCGAAAAGCCGATCGGCGTCGCGGGGATGAAGACCGGCGGTCGGCTCGTCGAGCACGTAACACGCCCCCGCGACCCCCGAACCGATCCGGCTCGCGAGCCGAAGCCGCTGCAATTCCCCCCCCGAAAGCGTGTCGGTGCGACGATCGAGCGTCAGATACGCGAGCCCCACGCGATCGAGAAACGCCAGCCGCGCGACGATCGAATCGATCATCGGCTTCGACCAACGTCTCGCGGGCGCCTCAAACGTCCAATTCCGGATCGTTTCCGACGCGTCGATCGAATTCGATTTCAACAAATCGGGAAGCGTCGTTCCTTGAAGCGCGGCGCCGCGCGATTCGGCCCGCAGTCGAGTTCCCCCGCATCCCGCGCATACCTCCTCGAAGCGAAACCGTTCAAGATGATCGGCGAGGGCGTCCGATTTCGTCGTCTCCCACAAACGTTCGAGCTTGGGAATCAAACCGGGGTACCGATCCAAACTCGAATCGGCGGAATCGGACCGACTTGAATCGCCGTATAAGAACGTGCGGAAAACATCGTTCGGCCAATCTCCAAGCACTGTTTTTATGTTTAGGTTATTTGCATTCAAAAACTCGAAGAGGGAAGGATCGTAACCGAGTCGTTCGCGTGTTTTGGGGTTTTCGACACGCCAGGGAGCGATCGCCCCCTCGGCGATCGACCGACGACGATCGGGAACGACGAGTTCGGGATCGAACGCCGCCTTGAAACCGAGTCCGCGGCATTGAGGGCACGCGCCCTTCGGATGATTGAACGAAAAGCTCGCGGGTTCCAACCGATCGAACGCGATCGCGCAGTTCGGGCACGCGTTTTTGACGCTGAACGCGAGCTCCTCCCACACCCCGGCCCGCCGCTCGACGCTAAAAATAACGCTCCCGTCGCCGAGCTTGAGCGCGAGCGAAAGGCTTTGCACCAGCCGCGCCTCAAAGCCTTCACGAACGACGAGCCGATCGACGACCGCGTCGATCGCGCGATCGCCTTGAGTCGGAGGCGGGGGAGGGGGGTCGATCTCCTGGATCGATCCGTCGATCCGAGCCCGCAACAGCCCCGCGGCTTTGATCGCTCGCAACGCCGCGGGTTCATCGCCTTCATCTTTCCGTTTGATCGCCGCCAACACGACGACCTTCGTTCCCTGGGACATCGCCGAGACCGTCGCGGCGATCTCGTCGATCGTCCGCGGTTTCACCTCGGCGCCGCAGCGCGGACATTTTGGAACGCTTAATCGCGCATAAAGAACTCGTAGATCGTCATGTATTTCGGTAATTGTCGCGACGGTTCCGCGAGGGCTCGGAGACGCGGTTTTTTGATCGATCGCGATCGTCGGCGGCAGTCCCTCGATCGAGTCGACGTCGGGTCGATCGACCTCCTCGATCATCCTTCGGGCCGAGAGCGAAAGCGTTTCCAGAAATCGCCTTCGTCCCTCGGCGAAGATCGTATCGAACGCGAGCGAACTCTTCCCAGAACCGCTAACCCCGGTGAGCACGACGATTCGATCGCGCGGGATATCAAGATCGACCGAACGGAGATTGTGCGTCCGCGCTCCCCGCACCGAAATCACGCGGGCCGAAGCGGAGGCGTTCCTCGACTCGGCGTCAATCGCGATTTTGTTCATCGAATTATATCTCTATAATATTCGCGACGATTCACACGCGTCTCGGCTTGTAAGTTTCGACCGTGAGCGATCCCCACCCCCGTCTACAATAACAGGCGAAACCGCTTTTCACGCCGGCGCGACGGTCGCCCCGGCGGCCGGAGCCGCGAGGAATCGGATCGAATCCTATCATGAAAAAATCGATCGTCACGGCCTGGATCGCTCCCGATCAACTTATTCTTGATCATCCCGCGATCGCGATCGCCGAGCGTGAAGTCGGCCGCGACCGTGTTCGCGTTCTTCTCATTGAGAACGCCTCGTGGATGAATCGGCTGCCGTTTCATCGGCAAAGGAAGGTATTGATCCGTAGCGCGGGAAGGCGATACGCGTGCGAACTCGCCGAACTCGGGTATCGGGTCGATGTCGTCGCCGCGGCGACCGACGCCGAGGGGCTCGCCGATCATATCAAGCGGAACGATCCCGAACGAATCGTCGCGGCGCGGGCTTCGGAATTCGAGCCGCTTCGCTTTCAGCTTGACGAGGCCGAACGCGTCGCGGGGCGATCGGTGGAAATCGTCGACGATCCGCGATTTCTCGTCAATCGGTTCAATCCGATCGTCGCTCCCGACCGCGGCAAGCGTTATGTGATGGAGACGTTTTACCGATCGATGCGCAAGCATTTCAAGGTTTTAATTGAGCCCGATGGAACGCCGACGGGAGGGCGCTGGAATTTCGACGCGATGAACCGCCGCCGTCCGCCGCGCGATTTGGATCCGCCCGCGCCTCCCGTGTTTGAGCTCGACGCGATTACTCGAAAAACGATCGCCGAGGTCGACGCCGAGGGTTCGGGTGTCGGGTCGACCGAGGGGTTCGCGTGGGGAACGTCGCGCGCCGACGCCGAACACGCTTTCACCGATTTTATCGAAAATCGACTCGCCGATTTCGGCCCGTATGAAGACGCGATGAGTTCGAGCCGGCCGACGCTTTATCATTCACTACTTTCACCATATATGAATTTAGGGCTGCTGGATCCTCTCGATATGGTGCGAGCGGCCGAATCGGCGTATCGCCGAGGCGCGGCGCCGATCGAATCGGTCGAGGGGTTCGTGCGTCAGATTCTCGGCTGGCGCGAATTTATTTATTGGCAATATCACAGGTTGTCGCCCGAGCTCGCGTCGATGAACGCGTGGAATGCGCGTCGACCGATCCCGAACTTCCTCTGGAACGGCGAAACCGAATTGCATTGCGTGAAAACCGTCGTCGATCGGCTGCTCAAAACGGCGTATACGCACCACATAGAACGTCTAATGATTATTTGTAATTTTTGTTTACTTACAGGGGTCGATCCCTCCGAGGTTTCGGATTGGTTCAAAACGTTTTATATCGACTCGCACGATTGGGTCGTCGAGCCCAACGTGATCGGCATGGGTCTGAACGCCGACGGGGGAATCGTCGCGACGAAACCTTATATCGCCTCGGCGGCTTATATCAACAAGATGAGCGATTATTGCGCGTCGTGCTCGTTCGATCCCAAAAAGCGAACGGGTTCGGATGCTTGTCCGTTCAACTATTTGTACTGGAATTTCTTGATTGAACATGAATCCGAGTTGCGTTCGAACCCTCGGCTCGGTCCCGCGGTCCTCGGCACGGCGCGAATCAAGCCCGACGAACGCGCCGCGATCAGCCGCGAAGCCGCGACGTTTCTGGCGTCGATCGATCCGAATCAAGACGCAAGCTTTTCGTCGGATTGATCGCCGATCGCGATCGCTCGAAAGAATCCGCTCTATCATGATGTCATTATATTTGACTTTTACATTCACATGCTCTTGCTTTCATAAGCTATCAGTTTGAGCCCGAGAACGCGTTCGACCTCGAGAACCGCGAGGACGATCCGTCCCGTCAATCGGTAACGAAAATCCATCAAAAGCTTGACGGCGCGATCCGCGACGAAATGAGTTCCCGCGGGATCCATCGGATGGGGAATCTCGGGAAGGGCGTACCGCCGCAGGTCGATCTCGCCGCCGACGTGCTCGAACGGATACGTGATGGTTTCGAGCTTCCAGGAAGTCTCTTGGAGAGCGTCTCTGAGCGCTCGATTGGCGCGCAACAACGCGTTGACAAGCTTCTGATCGTTTTCGCGTCCCTTCAATCTCGACGCCGTGATCTCGATCGACGATTTCGATCGAACGATCCGTTCCAGATCGGCGAGAATCTCGCCGTCGAACTTGACGAGCAAGGGATAAAGCATTTTCACTTCATTTTGCCAACATGTTCCGTCGTGAACGCGCGTAACCGCGGCCGGGGATTGAAGGATCGAAAGCGTCGCGTGAATGCGTCGAGCGGCCGCGTCTTCAAATTCTTGGAAAGCCGGCTCGATCCGCTCGCGGTCGCGCTCGAGCCGTTTTCGCGCGTCGTCGATCGCCGCGCCGGTCGCCCCCGCGAGTTCAAATTCGGCGAATTGGAACCGCGCGCCCGCTTTCACGAGATGTTCCGCGGCGTCGACCGCGCCGATTCGTTGACGAAGTTTGAGATCGATCGGCTCGGCGCCCCGGCGCTCATCAACCGTTTCGGACATCGATCCCCGCGCCTCGATCACGGTAGCCTTCGCGGCTTTCAAATCGGCGGGAGGTTGCAGCGGACCGGCCGGGAGGGGAAGCGGCCGGAGCGGGTGAAAACAACCCATGAAAAACGGCTCGATCGCGCGCATCCCGCCGTAAGTCGTCTCGACGGCCTCAACCGCCTCGTCGGCTTTTTCGAGTCGATCCTCGTTCACTGATATGCCGAATCGGCGGTAAAAATCGATCGAAACCCGCTTAGCCAGGCCGTCGAAATCGCGAAAAACGTCGGTCGCCGGTCCTTCGAGATGAAAAATCCCCGGCGCGTTCTCACGTCGAGCTTTCGCGATCCGATCCCTGCTCGAAGGATGCGTACTGAAAAAGTTCGTCTTCTCGTGCTCGAGCGACTTATCAATTTTCGCAACGAGATCCGAAGGCATTTGTACGACGTTCGCGGCCATCAATCGGGGGAGATTTTCGGGGGTTTTCCCGGCGAGCAACCTCCGATTGATATCGGCGTAAGCCCATTGCATCGCGGCGCTCAGAACGAGCAAACGACGCTCGGTCGATTCGAACGTCGCCGAACCGACGAGTCGCATCTCGTAGCGATCGGCGTCGAATTCCATTTGTCGGAACAATGAACAGCTTACAAGATGACCGATCCACATCAACGCTATAAGGATCCGGCGAATGAACCAAATGAGCATTTGAACGAACGCACCGATCAAAACGATCCAGAGGCTCTCGTCGCTTCGCCAATCCGCGACCGCGGCGTCGAATGCGTCGCGCTCTTTGGCGATTCGATAAAACCACATATAAATCGATCGGATGAAGAACGAGAGCCTGAACCCCGCGGTTTGCGAGAAGTGACCGAACTCGTGAGCGAGAACTCCGGCGAATTGGTCGATCGTCAAACCCGCGACGAAAGGGAGTCCGATTCTTAACTCAAAGTCGTTCGTCAGAGTCGAGAGAGTTCCATGCGCGAATGACGCCGCGGCGTTGATCTCGCAATCGACGACGATTCGACTCGGAGTCGGCGCCCCGACCGATCGACAAATCCCGTCGATAAACCCGAACAACAGAGGCTCGCTCGACGGCGAGACGACCACTTCTTTACCTCGCCTTTCAGGCCTGGCGAAAAAAGGCTTGATTAAAAAGAATAAAAGTGCGAACCCCGTCGCGATCGGAAGCGCGTAAATCACGACCGCGATCCGCACGTTCCCTCCTCCCTGAAATATCGAAACGTTACGCGTGATATGATAAAAAAGCGCCGCGGCGACGACGGCGATAATACTTAAATAAATCATTGGCAACAAAAACATTAGAAACGCGATCACGA
The DNA here is from genome assembly GCA_021791715.1 of Planctomycetota bacterium. Classification (GTDB taxonomy): domain Bacteria; phylum Planctomycetota; class Planctomycetia; order Isosphaerales; family Isosphaeraceae; genus JAKBCQ01. The sequence continues at coordinate 81,686 of JAJYWB010000017.1, forward strand.
GCGACCAGAAACGATACGCGAGCGTCGGTCGAACCGGGCGAATCTCGCCGCGAAACGCCGCGAGAATCTCCGCGGCGGTTCGCTTGGGCGCCGCGCCGGCTCGCGCGGCTTCACGCACCGCCTTCGCTTTCTCGCGATCTGCGGGATCGATCGTCACGCTCGATTTGGCCGCGACGTAGCGAGGTCGAGAACCGAAATCCGCGAGCGCGTACTGCTCGATCGAATCCGATCGCTCCGCCTTGCTCGAACGATCGACCGAACGGCTCAAACCCGGATCGTTTTGATCGTCGAGAAGGAATTGCTCGATCGCGCCCGGCGACGCGGCGCCGTTTAATCCTTCGGCCTCCGGTTCAATAATTATTCGACAACGTGAGCAATAAATGATTCCACCGGCGTCGGCGTCTTGAACGCGTATCATGGATTTGCACTTGGGGCAATTAATAGATGTCGACATGGCGAACCCGTTAACTGGATCGAGAAAGACGATGACGTCATGGCATTCGAATATCACACAGCTTACTCGTTTGATCCAGACCGGGCGACCGCTTGTTTCCAGAATTCCTCATTCGGTCGACCTCGAGCTGATGCGGTGGAACGCCGCCGATCGGCGCGGCGGCTTCGCAGACGCGCCTCGATCTCGTCTCTTATCGCCTCGAGCGAAATCCGATCGCGAGCGATGTTTCTCTTCTGATCGTCGCGCACTCGCGTTTTCGCCTCGTTCGAGCGATTCGGCCCGAATCGTCGCGCCCCGTCGATTTCCTCGCCTCAAAATGGGCTTGCTTCAAACGACGTGTCGCGATACCGTTCCCCCGCATTTCCAATCGCTTCGTTCGCGTCGTCATGTCCAGGCGTCATCCGGATTGCAACCGACCGCGAGTGAAGCTTCCGTCGATTCGCCTCGTGAGCGACCCCGTAAGGGTCGACGAGACGATACGACGCGGCCAAAACGGGGGCTGATCATGATCGTGTTGTCGATTCCCAAACACACGCGATACGCCGGAGCGATTCGGCGACGCGTTCTCGCGGGATTGGCGGGCGTCGGGCTCCTTTCGGCGGGCTGCGTGTCCGTTAAGCCGGAAGGAAAACACGACACCGTCGCTCTTGTTCCATTTAATGATATCAATAAAGATATCAATCGTAATCCTTATGCTCCAGACGCTCCCAAATATCTGCGCCCGACACAGAAGTTGACTCCTCGCGTCGATCGTAGCCTCGCCAAGGGGATTAAACGACCGGTCGAGAAGCCCAATGAAATTGTCGCGGCGTTGATCAAACCGACGAAATCGTCGGCCGTCGACGCCGGAATCGCCGCCGCGGGATCCGCCGCGGTCGCCGGAGCGGCTTCGGCGGGGAGCTTAACGGGTACGTTCCAGGCGCCCGATTCGTCCGGCTCGGCGATCGAGGCTAATAACAACGCATACCGCGAACCGCCGCAACCGACGCCGGTTGTCGCGGCGCCCGCGGTCGCCTCGACCGATCCGTCGAGTGCGGTTTCCACGGCGAACTCGGGCTCGTCGTCGGCTTCGGCGGGTACGAACCCCGCTCAGCCGGTCGCGACGCCGTCGGTCGGATCAAATCCCGCCGCGGCGATGAACGAATCGCCGTCACCGGCGAGCAATCCGTCGGTAACTCCGGCGTCTAAAAACGTCGCATCAACGGATGTTACGTCCAATATCAACGCCTCGTCGACGGCCGCCGGCGGTGTACAAACCGCCGGACAGGCCCCCGTCAATACCCCCGGCGACGTGTCGATGACGAATCCCAATTCGTCGTCGACCGTCGATTCATCGATCACCAATTCACCCGATCTCCTTCCGCCGGGACTTGCGGGAGAAGTGAATCGATCCCCAGCCGATCCGAACCCAACCTCCGCTAGCACCGCGAGCACCGTCGCGACGAACCCCGCAGCGGTCGCGACTCAAAGCGCGGCGATCGTCGACCCGACGACAAACGCATCATCCCCTGCGAACATCGCGACAAACGTCGATCCAGCGGCGATTATCAATCCAACGACAACCTCCGTCTCCGCGGTCGCTCCGCAATCGAACGCTCCTCAGGGCTCAAACGTCGCGGTGAACGCGGTCGATCCCTCGGCCGCGAACGGCGGCGCCGATTTATTGCTGCCGCCCGGTCTTGCCAAAGAAGTCGGAGGGTCGGTTGCGACGGCGAAACCCGCCGAGGCGAACGACCTCCCGACTTCCAATCAGATTGTTACCGATATAAAGAAATCACTAGGGAAGAATCCCGCGGCGAGCGCCGCTTCCGCCGCGACGACTCCGGCGAATATCGGATCGGGTGCGCCCGGTTCTCCAAACGTCGCCACGAACGCGAAGACACCCGCCGAAATCGTCGAGGGCGCCGATGCCGTTCCCGGCGTCGCCGCTGGTTCGATCGGATCGACGAACGCCGGAGTCGCCGATTTGATGTTGCCCCCGGAGCTCGCGAACGAAGTCGCGCGACCCAAAACGGCTGCGAACCCCATTTCTCCGAACAACGCCGATCCATCAAATCCTGTCGCCGCGAACGCTCCTGAATCCGCCAATTCCGTAACACCGAACCTTGGAGTCGCTCCAAATCCCGTCGCCGCGAACGCGGGTGAATCGACGAATTCCGTTTCATCGAACCTTGGAGACGCCGCCGAGCCCTTGTCGTCGAACGCCGTCGTCTCGAACCCGGGCGCGACGAATCCGGTCGCGCGGAATCGGGTTGAAACTCTGCCCGACGATCCCGCCGCCGAGGGAGCGAGTTTTGAAGTCGGCGGGATCAAGATTCATTCTAGAAGTAAAAATCATCCGACAAATACCGCCGACATAATCGAAAATATGCCGAAGCTTCCAGATGATCCCGCGGTCGGATCAATGTCGCAGGGGGCCGTCGCATCGAACTCCTCGTCTTCGATCGCGCCTTCGGATCTTCAACCCTCGACGAATTCGGGTGCGACGTTCGCCGATGCGCCCGACGAATCGCCGCCGTTGATGGGAACGCCCACGCCGCCTCGTCCCGGCCGGGTCGACACCACCCCCGACGACGATCTGCCCCCGCTACCCGACGAACCCAAAAATCCAGGCTTAAGCGGCGATTCCAACGCCGATCTCCCGCCCCTTCCCAATATGAGCGCGCCTTCAAGCTCTCGTACGAACGCCGATCTCCCGCCGCTTCCTAATATGAGCGCGCCTTCAAGCTCTCGTACGAACGCCGATCTCCCGCCGCTTCCTAATATGAGCGCGCCTTCAAGCTCTCGTACGAATGCCGATCTCCCGCCGCTTCCTAATATGAGCGCGCCTTCAAACGCCGGCCCGAACGCCGATCTCCCGCCGCTTCCAGATACGAATCGTTCTTTGAACGCCGATGCGAGCATCGGAACGAAATCGCCCGGCGGAATGAAGAGATCTTCGCCGCAGCGTTCCAAAGCCGCTCCGCCGGCGTCTCAAACAAACTCGAACTCCTACATATCGGCGCCTAACGATTTGCCGCCGCTTCCGCAAACGGCGCCCGCGACCGGTCCGAATTCGTTAGAAGGAAGCGTTCCAGCCGCGAGCCCCGAGCTTTCGGCGCCCGCGAGCGACGCGTCGCTACCTCCGTTACCCGATTCGACGTCATCCTCGCCTCCGCTTTCTTCATCGAACGAACCGACTCCACCGATTGGAACGACCGAAACCGCCCCACCAGCGGTCGAAACGCCAGCGTCGGCGGTTGAAACGCCGACTCCGTCCGCCTCGGCCACCGAGCCCGCCGCGCCCGTCGTCGCAGCGCCCCCCCCGGCGCTCGAGGCTCCTCCCGCAAATAACGACTCGACCTCGAATTCAAGCACGGACCCCGACCCTAAAACGCCCGTCGTCAAGGCGCCTCCCTCCGTCGTCGACCCGATGGTAACACGCGTTTCGTACACCAAGGCGATCGACGATCCCGTTCCATCCGCTCCTCCCGATGATCTCGAACACTTGACCGACGAAACCGACGGCAACACGACGCTCGTTCGAGTCGGGACCGAAGTCATCACCAGGCGCGATCTCGATCTCGCCGTCGCGGGCTTCGTTGAACAACGCGGCAAAACCGTCCGCGATCTCACGCCGTGGGAACATCGCGAAGTCGCTCGAATCATGCTCCTCAGCCTCGCCAAAGATTCACTCTTCTCTCAAGAATTCCATCATCTCGTCAGCGACGCCGCCAAGGAGAAACTATTCAATCAAGACGCCGAGAAATTCTGGAAAACCGAGGTCCTTCCCAACATGCTCTCAAAAGAGCACGTGACGACCGAACGAGAACTCCGCGATCTGTACGAGGAAAGAGGCAAATCGTTCGACGACGTCAAACGTGACTTTCGCCGCATGTTTATTACAAATACACTTATACATTTACATGTCAAAGATAAAATGAAGCCCACTTTACGCCAGATGTATGAATTTTACGAAAAGAACCCCAAACGCTTTTATCGCGCCGAGACGATCACCTGGCGTGAGATTGAGATCCGGTTCGGTTTGGAATCCGAGCGTGAGCGGGCTCGTCTGCGTGCGCAAACCTTGGCCGCTCGTTTGAACAAAGGCGAGGATTTCGCCGCGCTTGCTCGCAAAGAAAGCCAGGGAGCGACCGCGTCCGAAGGAGGTTTGTGGAAAGAAACCTTCCCGGGAGGCTTCGCAGTCTCCGCCGTCGACGACGAACTCGCACGGCTGAAACCCGGAGAGACGAGTCGCGTGATCGAGGGATCAAAAAGCTTTCATATTGTTCGACTTGAAAAACGAGCGACCGCGGGGCCCGCTCCGTTCGGCGAGGTTCAGGCGGAAATCCAGAAACTCGTCGAAGACATCAATTACGAACGAGAAACCAGACAATACATCGATGAAATTCGCCGCCGCGTTCCAGTCGTTCCCGATATCTTCGCCGCCCACGACGAAAAAATCGCAGTCGCTCGCTGATCCCGGTTCGGTGAGGATTACGTGGAAACCGACTCGATCTCGGCGCCTATTCGCCGCTCTCGACCGTTCTCCAACTTGATCGTCTTGCATTACCAAAGTTCGTCGCGTTATGATCGCGAGCGTCTCGGAGGGAGATCGGGGACCGACCCCCTCGAGGCGTTCTCGCATTTGACGCGCCGACAAGGAGGAGCGGCATCATGAGCCCCACCGCGGTCACCCCAGCCCCGAAAAAACTTCGATCCAGCTCGTCGCCGCAATCTCTCCACGAGATCGGCTTCGAACCTCGACGAGAGACGAAATCCAACGGGATTTTCAAACGCCTCGTCGTCGTCGCAAGCCTGCTCACGATCGCCTTGGTTTTCTCGGCGCGATGCCTACAAATCGCCTGGAACGATTCGATCACCGTCGATGAAACGACGCACCTGATGCGGTCGCTCTACTTCTGGCAATGCGGCGACGACGTCGAAATGTGGTCGCTGGGAACGCCCCGAATGCCGCATTTACTCAACGCCTGGCCGACATTCCAAACGCTGAGACGCGAAGGAATTCTCCCGCGCGACGCACGCGGAATGAAAGCCGCCGAGGCGATCCGAGGCGCGGTCTTATCGCGTTCGCACCGCGTGTTATCCCCGGCGCGAGCCGTCGCCACCGTTTGGGGCCTTCTGCTCATCGGGCTCGTGTATTGGAGCGTCGCACGCAAAGAAGGCACCGCGATCGGAGTCGTCGCCGCGGGCCTACTTTCGCTCGTCCCCGAATTCATCGCACATTCGTCGATCGCCGGGAGCGATATCCCCTTCACGACGCTCGGATTTCTCGCGGTTTTCGCACTGGCGCGCTACGCCGAACGCCCTGGATTCGCTCGCGGCCTGGCCGTCGCGATCGCGATCGGCCTGGCGTGGAGCACGCGCCATACCGCGATCCTCTTCCTCCCAATCACCGCCGCACTGTTCCTCTGGAAAGCGATCTTTCCAGCACGATCCGATAATACGATCGCCGAATCGACGCATGAGTGCAATTTATCGCCGAACGATCCGACACGTCCAAAAACCTCGCTCCAAAACTCGATCGACCGCGATCCATCACCGATTTATCGTGTGCTTGTATCAATGATATCCGTCGCCGCCATCGGCGCGGTCGCGTTCTCGATCCTCTGGATGGGAGACGGATTTCAATACCTTTCGGTCGCGAAGGTCGCCGAACATGTAACTCGCTTCGACATTCCGCGATCGATCGGTCCCGTCGACATCTCGAACCTTCCCGTACCGACTTCACTCGTCAGCCTGTTCAAGCAGGTTAGCCATCAGGCGCAGGGGCACGAGGCGTACTTCCTGGGAGAGGTTGGAACCAAAGGCTGGATTCGCTACTTCCCCCTCGCGATGTTGATCAAAACTCCTCTCGGATTGATCGTTCTGTTCGTTTTAACCGCGGCCGTCGTTCGACCCAAAGATTCTTGGGACGCGCTCTTACTTATCACTCTCTCTTTATTGTGGATCACCTTACTGAAAAGTCATGTTAACATCGGCTTGCGATACGCGATGTTGACATATCCTCTCGCAGTTCCATTCGTCGCTCGTTTGTTCACCAAAGAATCGCTCGCCGATCGGCCCAAACGATTGGTTACTCTCGTCGCAGCCGCGGCGTTCGTCGTTTCTTCGTTCGCCGCCCAGCCGAGGTGCGTCTCGTATTTCAACGAGCTTGTCGGCGGTCCCAAAAACGGCTGGATGTACCTGGTCGATTCCAATCTCGATTGGGGACAAGATTTCGACGCTCTCGCCAAGACGCTCCGCGAGCTTGGAATCAAAGAAGCCACGATCGACGTTTGCACCGAACGAGCCCTCGACGAGCCCTGGATCTTTGCGATCCGCTTCCCTCACCGCGAGGCTCAAATTCCCGCGTCCGTCGCTCCGAACCGAAGACTTTTATCGGCCGACGGCTCCTACCTACCCGTTTACACCCGTTACGTCGCGGTGAGCGCCACGTCGTTGATGGGTTTATATACACAAAACGATATGAGCTGGTTGCGATCGCGTAAACTTATTAAACGCGTGAACGATTCGATCTTCTTATTCGACATGGATTCCCCAGCGGATCGTCCGCTGTACGAAAACGTTCAAGCGGGAAGAACCGAAAGCCCGAACCCCGAGGTCGAATCGAAGGCCCTCAAACCGAACGACGCGGTCGCTATTGGAGGCTGATCAAGCGGCGAACCGCGATCGCTTTTGAAGCGTTTTGATTGATAAAGGGGAATCCTGCTTCAGTTCGAGTGAATCGCGCCCGCTCGGCTGACGATCTGATGAGGCAGCGGCAGATACCGTTGATAAGCCTGCGCCTCGGGCGTTCCCGGTACGAGAGCGTCGGGAGCAACCGGAAAAAGCGCTTTGATAAGTCCACGCGTATTCGCGGCGCCCGCGGGAGCGAAAGCGAGCGGGGTGATATTATTCGCGTGAACAAGAACCGTTCCGCCGGGATATTCGCTCCCGAGAGCGCCCGTCAGGTTCAATTCGCCGTCTCGACCCAGATCAAACGTTAAACCGAGCGCATGATATTCGAGTTCTCCGCTCCGATCTTCGTAACGGGCGAGTTTCGGGCTAAGACGAAACCTCATCTCGCCTCGAAGCGCCCTAAGGAGTGAAAGGCCGATCGTCCCCGAACTCGACACGATCTCTCCCGACGCCTCCGACCAGCCGTATCCTTGACCCGGCCGATTCCGCCACTTCGCGCTTTTCACCTCGATTTTCGCGCTTCCCGTAAGCCTGGTATCGGCGTCGCGCGATCCCACCAGCTTGGCCAAATCCACATCAAGGAGCCTTCCTGTGAAGTCGATATCCCAATCCGACGAATCCCCGCCGCGTGAAAGCTCGATCGCCCCCTCGAACCGAGCCTTGACGCCGATCCGTTCCCTCGTATTGAAAAACGGATCGAGAGCGCGGGCCGCGATCGGCAAACCCTCCACGGTTTGCAACCGAAGCGTCGTTCTCGGCGGCTCGATTCCTCGATCGCGCGTCAATTTCAGCTCGCACCGCGTCGAGCTTGAATCCAATTCATTCAAAAATCGATAACCGATAAACACGCTTGGAGATTTAGCCTCGGCGACATACGCTCCCGCGAGATCGGCGACGGTATATTTGATCACATCGTCTCCCTCGCCAAGCTCGATCTCGCATCGTTTCGCGACCAGATTGATCCGATCGAACGAACCGATCGCCGAGCGGCGGAGAAACGATCCAAGCTGATCGAGCGCCTGTCCCGCCGTCTCCGCGTGGAGCGCGAGGTTATCGACCGCGATCGTCGCGTCGCGCCCCGATTGACCGAGGACGACACGATCGGCGCGAGCGACCTCGATCAGTTTCCGACGTCGTTCTTCCTGGCGGAGAACGAGTCCTTCGTATTGGATCTCACCCGGTCTGGGGTATCGGACCGATCGGAGAGACGCCGAGAGCCCGATTTGTTCGCCGAGACTCGCCTCGACTTCGTGGACGCGGCCCGGACGATTGATACGCCAGGCGGTCCAGCCGACATAGACTGTCGGAGCGATCGCGAAAGCCGCGACGGCGAACATCGCCAATATGCGTCGCACGGGTCGAGTGATCATCGCCGGCCGAGCTCGCTTCCAATACCCCGAATCGTCACGATTCCGACGTCGTTCTTTTGAGGGAAATTCGGAAATCGCGTTCGCGCGTCTCGGGACCGTCCGTGCGAACCGTGCGGAACGATAGCCGATCGGACGATTTCGCTCAATTGAAGTTCGCGCTCGAAATTCACGGCGAACCGACGCTCAAGCGATCAAAACCTCAAAACAAAACCATAACATAAAGATATGTAGATTCTTTCCGTTTTGTATCTCAACCCCTGTTCGGCAAGCCCAGGAATCGGAGAAGTTTTTCACGTCTTATCCGCATACCGACCCGACGCTCAAGCGAAAGATTTTACATAACGAAAAGAATGGAATTGAAAGATTCAGATAATTTGCATGCTCGTGGTGTTGATGTGGAAACGATTCGCCGACGATGGAGGAATTCGAAGGTCCCAAAAACGTAAGATTCGAGAAGATCGGCGTGCTGGAATCGTCGTAACCGGATTACCCCGAGGCGTATTGCGCCGACGAGTTTGGGTTGCGGGGCGGCAAGCCTCGACTTTGGTTTCTACAAAATCATCATTCGCTTCATGGCACGCTCCGTCCGTGAAAGCCTCGTCTCGGTAACGATCAAATGCGATAAGGAACGTACGCCGTCGATTCGTATTGAATAAGTTACAAATCTATTTTATTTATTGTAAATAACCGTTTTAGCCAGTCTCGCGGAATCGTCAAGGCGACGGATTCCATCCTTGCGGGGATCTTACCCTCCTTTTATCTTTGATAAGATGAACGACGTGACGAGGCTCCTCCATGCAGTCGACCACGGAGATCAATCGACCACGCCGATCATGTGACGAGGCGCCGTTCAGCCGAGCCATCGCATCTAGCCACGCCTCGACGCAATCGACCCCGGCGATCATGTGACGAGCCGCCTCGACGCGATCAATCGAGACTGCGTTCGCGACCAACCACGTTCACCCGATCCCGCGACCGCTTCGCCTAAGTAACCGCAAATCCATGCCGGCCATGCACTTAAGATCGCTCTCAAAAATTTCTTTTTTTTCGTGATGCTTTTTGGCGTTTCACTACGCATTGAGGGGTAAAGGAAACGTTCCAAGGAGATCCCCCGACGACCAACGACCCGAAAGAGGCCAAGCAATGACCGAGGAATCGATCTTCCACGCCGCTCTCGAACGATCAAACCCCGCCGATCGAGCCCGATTCCTCGATCAGGCGTGCGGTTCAGACGCCGATCTCCGCCGCCGTGTCGACGCATTACTCATCGCCCACGAAGGCTCCGCCGAGCTGCTCGAAGGACTCGACCCCGTCGATTTATTCGCCTCAGCGCCGTCGCCGGCTTCGACACAAACATCGACTTCCACCGATCCCGCGACCGCGGCGTTCGTTCCTCAATCCCAACCCCCAAATGAGCCGAGCGGAGCGGCGACCGAGCGGGAAACGAGATCCGAATGGCCGGAGGGCTCGACCCCCACCGTCGCGGCGACCGCGGATTATCGCGGATCGGCCGGAGATCGCCGCGACGGCGATTCGTTCAAAATTCTCGAAGGCCCAGGCAGCCGCATCGGCTCATATAAATTGCTTCAAAACATCGGCGAAGGCGGCATGGGCGTCGTCTTCATGGCCGAGCAGGAAAAGCCCGTCCGCCGCAAGGTGGCGCTCAAGATCATCAAGCCCGGCATGGACACGAATCAGGTCGT
>JAJYWB010000088.1 GCA_021791715.1 Planctomycetota bacterium
TTCTCAGTCGAGCCGGCTGAGAAGCGATTGAAGCCGAAATCCAGGCTGGAGAATGAGTCGACGTGATCGAAAAAATCGCTCGCGAGCGTTCGCGGTGCGCGCCGGAATGTGCGAAACTCGAACTTAGCCGAAACCGGGAGGGCTTAGCCGAAACTGGGAGGGCGAACTTCTTGGTGAGCCGTTATGTCTTCATCCTTAATGGCTCAGCCGAAACCGTGAGGGCTCAGACGAAATCGGGAGGGCTTAGCCGAAACTGGGAGGGCGAACCTCCTGGTGAGCCGTTATATCTTCATTCTCAATGGCTCAGACGAAATCGGGAGAGCTTAGCCGAAACTGGGAAGGCGAACCTCCTGGTGAGCCGTCTTAATATGATTTACTCACCATACGGTCGAAACCACCTTTTCAATTTGTATGTTTAAAAGAGGCTCACTAGGAGGTTCGCCCTCCCAAATAAGACTTAGACATTCTTCTTGACTTTGGAATATACCGATTGGCGAAGAGAAGGATCTTCAACCGGGGTATAATCTAATCAAGATTGACGCGCGAACACAAACCTGAATTTGTCTGACGTGAGTTCGTTTTGCTATTTTGGTGAACGTCGATAAATTTGAGATCTTAATCCGGCGATTTCCGACCGTGCTTGTTTTTGATCTTCCGAGGATGACTGATTAAGAGAATCCTTCGATTTGCCGGAGTTCGAGTTCCCAGGCCCGATTTCCTCGATCTTTGTTCGATTGCTCGATCGGATCGATTTGAGATCCTCTTTAATCTCAGAGATACTTTCGGAGATCCGGTCGTAGCGAACCGCCATGGAAGCGATTTACGCGCTCAGATCCACATAAGATTTAACCATAACGAACATTAATGCGACGCCCACACCCAACGCCCAATACGCCCATTTTTTGGTGTATCCAATCTCTGTTCTCATCACAGCCTGATCGGTACGAATCTCTTGGATCTTATCACCCAACTCAAATTTGACTTGATCGATCTTATCCCCAAAATCCTTCTCAACGCGATCGATCTTATCACTCAACTCATTTTTAACTTGATCGATCTTCCCGCTCAAATCCTTTTCAAAGCGATCGATCTTACCCCCCAAATCCTTTTCAACGCGATCGATCTTATCCCCCAAATCCTTTTCAACGCGATCGATCTTTTCACTCAGTTCATTTTTAACTTGATCGATCTTCGCTCCCAATTCCTTCTCAATGCGATCGCCCTTCGCACTCAAATCCTTTTCAACGCGATCGATCTTATCCCCCAAATCCTTTTCAACGCGATCGATCTTATCCCCCAAATCCTTTTCAACGCGATCGATCTTATCCCCCAAATCCCTTTCAACGCGATCGATCTTTTCACTCAGTTCATTTTTAACTTGATCGATCTTCGCTCCCAATTCCTTTTCAATGCGATCGCCCTTCGCACTCAAATCCTTTTCCACGCGATCGATCTTATCCCCCAAATCCTTTTCAACGCGATCGATCTTTACGCTCAATCCTTTCGTGAGATCGCTAAGAATTGAAATGTCTTTTTTATTGACAAATACCTCGTCTCGGAGATCCGACACCGCGCGCAGAATCTGCTCGCCCCATTTCCTTCGGGAACCTTCGTTTCTTCCCGGATCCTGTGTAACTGGAAGATCGGATTCGGCCACGTAAACTCCCGTTAAGTTCGCGGGGTACGCATTGAAGTTTCGAGCGTTCTCTTTAACCTACCTGAATCGTAAGCAAACCGAATCGAATTCGGCAAGATCGTCGCCGTTCGATCTCTGTTCATCACTTTCACGGTCACGCCGAATCCGACATTCGCTCTTAAAGAACTCGAGAATATTCTCGATCGCCGATGCGATCCGCCGAGTTTGCTCCTCGACCGTTTCGATCCACGGTTTTTCGCGTCACCCCACGAGTTCGAGCTTTCTTTCGGGTTGTTCGATCAGACTGAACGCTCCTTCACGTACGAGCGCTCCCGTCGACTTGCGAGAGACGCGTCCCTCGGTCCAGGCCGTCACCGTGTTTCGCCCTCTCGCTTTCGATTCGTACAACGCCTGATCGGCGCGTTTAAGAACCTCTTGAGCCGGAACCGCGTAAGGATCAAAGGTTGAAGAAATGCCGACACTCACCGTCACCGATATCCGCGTGTGCTTATTGATAACGACCGTTTGATTCGCAGTTTCGGCGCGGAAGCGTTCGGCGAGGCCGACGGCGCCTTCGAGCGGACAATCGGGAGCGAGGACGACGAATTCTTCGCCGCCGTAGCGTGCGACGAAGTCGGTTCCGCGAACCGTCGATCGAAAAGCCGAGGCGATCTTCCGCAAAATCTCGTCTCCCGCGGCGTGCCCGTATTCATCATTGATCTTTTTGAAGTGATCAAGATCGGCGATCAACACCGAAAGCGGACAACCGTTCTGGCGACATTTCTTCCATTCGCCTTCAAGCCGCTCTTCGAGCGCGTGCCGATTCCCCAAGCCCGTCAGGCCGTCGAGATGCGCTCGCTGTTCGAGCAAATCTTGCAGATATTTAGTGCGAAGCGCAACACGGACGCGAGCTCTGAGCTCGATCGGATCGAACGGTTTGGTGACGAAATCGACCGCTCCCAAATCGAGCCCCTTCGCCTTCTCGGCGGTGTCGGTCGCCGCCGAAAGAAAGATCACGGGGATCGATTTGGTGATCGGATCGTCTTTGATGCGACGAATCGTCTCGAAGCCGTCCCAGCCCGGCAATCGAAGGTCGAGCAGAATCAAATCGGGCTTGAGCCGGCGCGCCGTCGAAAACCCGGTAAAACCGTCCGCGGCCTCAAAAAATTCGATGTTCTCGGGAAGCAAATGAATTCTCAGCATGCGTCTGACGAATTCGGAATCGTCGATCACAAGCACGCGTCGCGTCATCTCGGAAAAAGGGGGGTCGAATTCGTCGCTTGATGTTCTCATCGTCGACCTCGGATAATCGCGCCTTCGCTCTCGAACGCATCCGCATGAACACCGTCGCTCGCGTTCGCGTACTTAACAGCCAAAGTGACGACGACCGAATTCAACGTCGATCACGATCGCCGATCCATCCATCCAAGTTCAATCCTAGTTCACAAAGCGAGTCGATCGCGTTCGAACAATCGGATCGCCGGGTATCCCTTCGAGGTGACGTTGTCTTGATGCGACATCGAAGCGCCTCAAAATGATCATCGTGTTGATTTTGTTCCACATCAAGCGGCAAACCCGTTGATTTTCAAAAACAAGTTCGAGGTTCGACTCGGCGGGTGAAGTTCGATCGAATCGAACCGATCCTCCGAGAATCGGCTGCATTTTCAGCATCCTCCGATCAAAGCTCGGATATCGAAAACGCCTCGATCGAATCTCGGACGATCCAAGTGGGGGAGATTTTTCGGTCTCCCGCCGCCCATTTTTCAAGTCGCCCGAGCGCGATCCGATCGAGCGTTCGTCGATGCGCTTGAGCTTGTTCATTACTTGGTGCTTCATGCGTCGCGATCGACCTGGCCGGCGGACAGTGCCAAACCGTCCTCATCCCCAATTTCAGCGCGGGGACGATATCGTTATCGAGTCGATCGCCGATCATCACGCACCTCGACGCATCCGTATTCGCAAGATCAAGTGCGCGTTGAAAAATCGCCGCGTCGGACTTGTGCAACCCGATCTCCTCGCTTAGCAACACGATTTCAAATCGGTTCATGATTCCGATCGATTCTAAAACCGATCGGCATTCGATCGGTTGATTCGCGATGATTCCCAGCGATAAATCGTTCCGATTCGCGTGAGCGTTTATCCACTTCAAGGTCGATTCGGCGGGGGGAACAAGCTCGCGGTATCGCGCCCGGACCTCGCGATCGACTTCGCACCAAATCGCCGTGCATTCGGATTCTGAAAGATACGCCGATGTTAATTGATAAAGCGGCCAGCGTTCGTCGTTCGCGCAATAAATTTCGTAACGAATCAAAAAGTCATCAAATGAGATTTCCGCGCCGCTCGCACGGATCGCGTCGAAATGCCGTTGAAGAACAAAATGAGCCAAAGGCGCCTCGTCGAGCAAAACCCCGCCGACGTCTAAAAAAATCCATTGATGCATGAGTTAGATTCCTGGAACACGGCGCCGGCGAACCCGTTCGGTGCGCGGCAAAATACGCTCGGTCGGTCTTATCGCGATCGACGATTCACGCGGCGCCGATCGCCGCCGGCGACCTTTAGAGGATATCGATGAATCTCCTGACGACGATCTCGGGTTCGCTTATCGAGGGTTTTTTACCGCGCGGGTGGGATCTCGCCAAAATCGACGCGTGCTGCTCGCACCCGCCCGACGCGATCTTCGACCGACAACCGTGGTGGAACGCCGACTTCCAACCCGTCGTTTGCGAATCGATCGAGGATTTCGAGGTCGTTTTCGGTCACGCGATCGCGCTCACGATCCAATCGGCTCGCGACGCGCGAAGACCCGCGATCCTCATCCTTCCCGTCGGCCCCATGGGGATGTATCGTTGGGCCGTGCGATTCCTTAAAGAATGGAACGTGTCTTGCAACCATGTTTATGGTTTCAATATGGATGAATGGAGCGATCGCGACGGTACGACCCTCCCCGCCGATCACCCCGGATCGTTCCAGAACGCGATGGAATCGGCCTTTTACGGACCGCTTGGAGATCTCACCGTTCCCCCCGCTCAGCGCTGGTTCGCGACCCGCGATCGTCTTCCCCATTATGCCGAACGGATCGACGAGCTGAAACGTTCAGGCGGCGAGCTGACGGTGATTTTCGGGATCGGTCGCGTTTGCCATATCGCGTTTTGGGAGCCTCATTTCGCCGCCGAATACCCGTCGGTCGAAGCCTGGAAAGCCGCGACACACCGGCTCGGCGCCGCGCTTCACCCGCTGACGATCGAACAAAACGCGCTGACGAGTTTCAGAGGAAGAACGACGCTCGTGCCGGCTTTCGCCAATACGATCGGCCCCGGGCTCTTTTTGCAACGAGCCGACCGCATTCTCGGCGGCGCCGACGGAACCTTCGGCAGAGGGATGCAATGGCAAGGCCCGAGCCTTTGGATGACGCTCCGCTACGGCCCCGATCCCTGGGTTCCCAGCTCGTTCATGCCCACGCTCCCCGGCAAGCTCTTCTTCCTTCGCGAATTAGCGGGCCCGCTCGTTCCCGATATGAATTAATCCCGGTTCGCTTACATGCACATGCGATTGAATCGGGATCGGAGGGTCCCGGTTCACCAGGATCGGAGGGTTCCGGTTCAACTGGAACCGAAGCCCCTGATCGCGGGAGAATCTCGATCACGACGGTTTCGAGCGCATGTATATCTCGATCGCAAGTGAATCTCGATCAAATGCTTACCGGGCTTTCTAACGAATCGGTGAATTTTATTCGGATCGAATAAACATGAATATGCTAATCGTCAAGCCTCGGTCTAGCCGAGTGCCACGCCGTCGCCGTTTGAAACGCGATCGCGACCGCGAGGAGGCGATTTTCGGAATACGCTCGGCCGTCGAACTCGATCGCGGTCGGCAAGCCGTCTTTTGAGAGTCCGGTGGGGATCACGATCGCGGGTGTACCGCAAACGTTGCCGGGGCCGCCGAGCGACCTTGCGTGTCCACGCCCTCCGAACGTTCCTTCGGCCGTCGGCGCGGTATCGCCCGTCGGGACGGTTAAAACCGCGTCGAACGGCTCGAAAAATCGGTCGAGTTCGCGACACAACTTCGCTCGGATCCGCTGGGCTCGGAGGTAATCGGTCGCGAGCGTCGCGTGATCGGCGTAGCCGCCGATCCGATCCTCGGGAGCGGTCAACTGAGCAACGATCCCAGATTCGAGCATTTCTTCATATACACTCGCCGATTCGGCGCTGAGAATCGTCGAAGCCGCCTGCGCGAACGGGAGCGACGGAGGATCGACCTCTTCAATCGATCCAAGAGTTTTCAATATTTCGATCGCCGCGTTGAAATTCGCTTTCACGTCGCCGTTCGCGTTCGATACGCCGTTTTTGAGGACCGCGAATTTGAAGGGGCGATCGAGCCGATCGGCGGGAGGGTAAGCATAGGGACGATTTGAAGTCGAGGCGTCGTCGGGATCTTCTCCCGCGATCGCATTGAGAATCAGCCCGCAATCGTGCGCCGAACGCGCCATCGGGCCGATTTTATCGAGCGTCCACGAGAGCGCCATCGCCCCCGACCGCGATACGCGTCCGTAAGTGGGTCGAAGCCCCGAAACGCCGCAATAGCTGCTGGGCGTGGTGATGCTTCCCCAGGTTTCTGTACCGATCGCGAACGGAACGAGCCCCGCGGCGACCGCGGCGCCCGATCCCGACGAGCTTCCCCCGCTCCATTGCGAAGGCTTCCACGGATTGCGACACGGACCGGTTAAACATGCGTTCGCTTGACGATATCCCATTCCGCCGGCGAGTTCGATCATCGCGAGTTTGGCCGTGAGCACGGCGCCCGCGTCGCGAAGCTTGCGGATCACGGTCGCGTCGTGATCGATCACGCGATCTTTATACGGGGCGCAACCCCACGTCGTCGGAATCACGCGCGTCGACAGCAAATCTTTGGCGCCGTACGGAATCCCGTGGAGCGGCCCGCGATCTTTTCCCGCCTTAAGTTCGCGATCGGCTCGTTCCGCTTGTTCCAAAGCGAGATCGCGCGTGATCGTAACCACGCAATTGTATCTTGATCCGTATTTTTCGAGTCGAGCGAGAAAGAATCGCGCGAGCTCGACCGCGGTGATCGCCCCCGATCGAATCGCTCCGCCGAGCGCCGCGATCGTCGAGTAAGCGATGTCTTCATCCATATTCATCAATATCATCCCCTAATATCTTTCTGATCTTTATATTAAAACATCATGCGATCGGTGCACGATACGGGACGAAGACGGTACCGGGGCCGTCGCCGTTATCGAGAGGATATTTACGCAACTCACGCGCGCGGCGGACGATCGCCTCGACCTCGCGGCGCACGTCTTTGCGCGCCTTGTCGTCGATCCGTTCGCCGAATCGCGCCAGCACGAGATTCATCCGAGCCTCGACCTCGATCTCGAACGGATCGGCGTTCTTCGTAGCGTTCTCCGCGGGCCTGGACGCGGGTTTTTCGGCGTCGGGCGTTTTCGTCGCGGTTTTCTCGTCGCCGTCTTTCTTGATAGTTTCGGCTTTGCGATCGTCGCCGAACGACCGAACCGTGAACGCCGCGAAAGCGGTCCCGGCGCACGCGAAAGCCCGCACAAACGCTCGCCGATGTAAACGATCAATAATTATCATAGAATCCTCGTATAAATAGAATGAAACTAGGATCGAATCAGTATTCGATCGTCTTTGAACTCGATCGACCGCGGAAAGCGAGATAAGCGGGAAACCCGAGCGCAACGATCAAAAGCCCCGAGAAAGCCTCGACGGGGTTCTTACGCAGCATGCTGATCGTCAGAATCGCCGACGCGACGAGATAAAGCGCCGGGGTGACGGGATAACCCCACGCTCGGCAGGGACGATCGAGTTCGGGGCGGCGAACCCGCAAAACGAACACCGCCGAAACGCACAACGCGTAAAAAATCGTCGCGCCGAAAATGACGTAACCATACATCAAATCATACAAAGGCATTTTGTGCGCCGCGGTCCAGAAAGCGAGCAGGGGAGGGGGGAGTCCCTCGATTGGGGGATCGACGACGATCAAAATCGTCGATGCGATCGTGAGCGCCGAAGCCCAACTCGCCTGCGCCAGGATCGCCGTCGCGGGGGTGCCGAATCGGCGATGAATCCGCGCCAGGCGAGCGGGAAAGATCCCGTCGCGCGCCATCGCGAAATACGTGCGAGGTCCGCAAAGCGCGTTGCCGTTGAGCGATATAAACGTCGAAGCGCTCACGACGAAAGCGATCGCGATCGACCCCGTTCGTCCCAACAACAGATTGCAATAATCGAACGCGACCGGGGGCCGCGACGCGCCTCCCGATCCTCGATCCGCGGCGATCCGGTCGAGCGGCAACACGAGATGATAAACGAGCGTCATTCCAAGATAAATGAAGATCAAAACAAACATGCCGCCTATAAGAGCCCTGGGGATGTTTCGTTCGGGTTCCTCGATCTCCTCGGCGAGCGGAGTCAGGTTCACCCAGCCGTCGTACGCCCAAAGAACCGCGACCATCGCGGCCATCATTCCTTCGAATGTTGCAATATTGAATCGACCGGGTACGAGCGGTGTCCAGAGCGAGAAATCGGCTTTGCCGAGCGCGAAGGGGAGCGCGATCATCGTCGCGAGCGCCCCCAGTTTGATCCCCGTCCCGATCACCTGAACGTTTCCCGCGCGCCTGGTTCCGCGCACATTGATCGTCGCCAGGATCGCGATCGCCGAAACCGCCAAAATCGCCTGCCAAATTTCGATACGAAGGCTCGCCGGCGCGGGGACGAGCCTGCTGAAATAACGGGCGAAAGCCGCCGCGAGCGCGGCCATCGATCCCGAGCGAACGACCAGGAATTCGGTCCATCCGAATAAAAACGCGGTCGCCGGGCCGTACGCGGCGCGGAGGTAGACGTAAGGCCCCCCCGCACGCGGCAACATCGCCCCCAATTCCGAAAGCGAAAGCGCCCCCGCGAGGCTAAATAGACCGCCGATCAGCCAGACGAGCGCGATCCCGCCGATCGAAGGAGCGTTGATCGCCACCGTCGAAGGTACGAGGAAAATGCCGGAACCGATCACCGAACCGACGATCACGCAGATCGCCGTCCAGGGCCCCAACACCCGCGCCAATTTCACGCCGTCTTCATGTCCAGGATCGCTCATGCTTGGATATCGTTCGATTCATTGGTATCTCATGCGGTTGGTTTCAAGATTTTCGCGGGAGAGACGGAAACCGACGTTTATCAATCAAACGAATCGTTAAATTTATGTATTCTCCTTTCAATTATAAATTATAATAAATATGATACGCTAAATCACCGTACCGCTCGCCGATCTCCCTCCGCCCCCGATCGTTCGCGACGATCGATCGTCGCGGGAGCGATTCGCGCCGATCGCGCCGGCGTTTCTCGCGCTTGCTTTTGACGCGCGGCGCCCGCTGGAGCGATCCGAGCGGCAGCCGCCGCGGGTTCGACGATCGCACGGGCCGTTCGAAGCGCCGATGTCGCGGCCTGGATTCGTTCGATGAGCGCAGGGGTTTGCTCCGCGAGCAGCTTCGCGTCTCCTTCGATAATCGCTTGTCTCACCGCGGGGAGCGGCCAACTCGCGTAGCCCGTCGTCAGCCCCGGAGCGTAAATCGCGTGGCGAAACCACGGACGTCCGGGAAGCCCCTTCGGAAGCAAAAACGACCGTTCCACACGTAACATAGCGTCGTTGAACTTCACGAGAGTGGCCGGATCGACGTCGTCGCGCGCCGAAACCTTCTCCGATGCCGCGTCGAGCGCCTCGGCCGCGACCCGAAACTCTTTAATCGAGGCGATCAGTTCGGAGAGCCCCGTGAAGACGATCGGTCGCTTCGCCGCCTCCCCCTCGGACCGACGGCCCAACGACTTCCTCGCGACGATACGTCGCAAATCATCGACATATTCACGTAGCGCGTAACCGTAAGGGGTGAACGTCAAGGGCGCGACCTCCGCCGCGGCGGCTCGCATCGCCAAAACCGCGTAAAATTTCGCCGCGGTCGCGTGAGTTAAAAATTCGGGATCGCCGAACTTTTCCATCCAATAAAAGTCATCATATATCGAATGATAAACCCCGTAGCGTCCCGAGAAGCCGACGTCGAGCGACGGAACCCCAAGGTGATCAAGAAACGCCGTGTAATCCGAACCCGAACCGAGCGCGCCCAACTGCAAGCGCGACGAGAACGGATCGGAAGCGGTCGCCCCCGGAGCGGAGGTCGTTTTGGCGGTCGTTTCGTCGTTCCACGGACGGTCGTCGAGATCGATCGGCGCCGTGCTCGCCCATGCCGAGCGTCGACGCTCGACCCAGCCGTCTCGAAGCGTCTTGTTCGACCTGGGGTCGTGAATCGTCCCCATCGCGTCGAGCACGAGATCGCGCAGCGAAGGGACGCCCCCCGCGTCGATATCGGGACCGCCGACCGCCGAATCGACGTTGAGCATCATGAGCGATTTTTGATCAATATCGGCGGCGTGCTCCTCGGCCCATTCGGTCGATCCCACGAGACCGTACTCCTCGGCGTCCCAGCTCGCGTAAACAAGCGTTCTGCGCGGCTTCCAGCCCCCCTTCACCGCGGCGCCGATCGCACGGCACGTCTCCAAAGTCGCCGCGGTCCCGCTCCCCGGATCGACCGCGCCGTAAACCCAAGCGTCGCGGTGATTGCCGATCATCACCCACCGATCGGGCTCGATCGATCCCGTGATCGTCGCGATTACATTCCATATTGTTCGTATTTGATAATCCATTTGTACGTTGAGACGAACCTCGACGGGTCCCGGGCCGATGTGATAGGCGAGCGGCAAAGCCCCTTGCCATCCCGCGGGAACGTTGGCGCCGCCGAGCGCCTCGAGAATCGGCTTGGCCGAGGCGTAACTGAGCGGAAGCGAAGGAATCGTCGCGAAATATTGATCACGCTTGAGCCCGCTCGTTTGTTCCCATTCGGCGAGTAATTTGAGTTGATGTTCGTACGGCTTCTTGGGAACGACGAGAAAGCCGTTAAAAAGATCGATCGGCAGCCGTTTCGCCCCTTTGATCGAGGGAGTTCCGGGAGTCGAAGGATCTCCGGGGCCGAGTGAAAGAAATTGAACGCTGCCGCGCTGGATCGCCGATTCGGGACGGAACGGACCGTTCGGATAAACGTCTCCTTTGGCGTAGCCGTCGTCGGCGGGATCGGAATAGATGAGAACGCCGATCGCTCCGCGCTTCTGCGCGTTCAAAATTTTGAGACCGCGAAAAAGCTCGCCGTACCGAACGAGAACAATTTTTTCTTTAACGTCGACCCCCAGTTTCTCGAGCGCGTCGAAATCCTCGGGACGACCGTAATTGGCGTAAACGATTTGCCCCGT
This sequence comes from Planctomycetota bacterium, assembly GCA_021791715.1. Lineage (GTDB taxonomy): Bacteria > Planctomycetota > Planctomycetia > Isosphaerales > Isosphaeraceae > JAKBCQ01. Next base: position 10,957 of record JAJYWB010000088.1, read on the forward strand.
CGCCTCTCCCGAAATTCCGTAGCCGTGAAACGCGGGAAAAGCCTTGGGGCTCGAGGAATCCTTGTCGGGGACGAACGGCTCCTCGATCACGCTCAACGTTTTTTTGACGGGGCGTTCGATTTCGAGTTGAACCGATCGCGGGTAATTGAGCAAAACTTCATATTCTGATATCGTTGAATTCCAGCCCCAGCTTTTGAGCGAATCGTTCACATAAACGGCTGTTTTATGATCGGCTTCGGTTCCCGCGACGTGCGGCTCTTCGGTAAGCGCTCGAAGCCGCGCTTTGGCTTCGCCGGGGGTCGGAGTCGCGAGCGCTTCGGCCTCGGCCTTAAGCTGCGAGGCTCGCGATTTGGGAGCGAATCCGAGCGGACTCGAGGCTTCACGATCGCCGCCGAAAGCCGTCGTCGTGAGCGTGAATACAACGATCGAGGCTTTCCAACATCTTCCGACGCGCCGCGGCATCGCCACGCTCCTCTTTCAAAAACAAACGCTTGACAGAACGATTCACGCGGACGAAACTCAAGTGAGGTCCGCATACGGGTCGGTAGCAGAATAATTCAATCGACGGCGCGTCGCCAGAACACGCTTTCTTTTTTTCAAGCGAACCGGTTCCGGCGAAGTCCACGACGATCCGAACAAATCCTGCTCGTCGACTCGAAACGTTTCTCGCGAAACGTTTGGTTGCGACCGATCCGACCGCGACGATTCTTCGGTTCGCCGCGATCGTCGTGATTTCTTGGTTCAAAACCTGTACATTTCACGAGACGACGAAAGGCCGCGGACGGAGCCGATTTCTCGCCTTTCAAACGAAACCACACGCTTCTCAGAGGACTTCCAAAATGGGTTTGGCGTGCACGATCGGCGGAGCCAAAGCGACCTTCGAAGAGAAGCTCGCGAATCACGTGGCGGGGGCGCTCGATCAAGCGTTCGGCGCCGAGGGAGATTGGGAGGGGGTCGCGCCGCGTCATTTCGGAGAACTGGGCGATCTCGGCTGGTTGGAACTGAAACGCAAGGCCGCGGAAACCCTGGGTGAGGAGGCGATTCCCAACCTCTTGGCGCTCGGCGACGACGGTCGCGGAGTGTACCTCCCGGCGCACGTTCAAGCGGTTTCGCTTCCCCTCCCGTCGGGCCTTCCCCTCCGGTGCGCCGGCCTGCCGGGGCTGCGGAGCGAACTCGCGGAACTCGCCGACGCGTGGGAATTACCCCTCGACGACGACGCATTGCTCGAAATCCTGGCGATTCGTCAGGATCCCGACGACGGCTGGGTCGCCGATCCCCCCGAGATCCTCACCTTCGCGCGGCTCGCGCTCGCCGCCAACGAGGCCGTTCGCCGCGATTGCCCGCTTTGGCTCGTCGGAAACGTTCAGGCGGAACAAGGCGAATAATTCTCAATTCTTCGCTCGCTCATCGATTGTCGATTCAACGCACGACGATCGACGAGCGAGCCTATGATTAACCCAAACGATTGTAATTAATGCATATTCAACCGATCTCTCACAACCGAATATGACCGTCCCCCTCGACGATCCATTTGGTCGTCGTCAGTTCGCGCAGCCCGCAAGGTCCGCGCGCGTGGAATTTATCGGTGCTGATCCCGATCTCGGCGCCCATCCCCAGCTCGCCTCCGTCGTTGAACCGCGTGCTCGCGTTGACGACGACCGCGGCGCTATCCACCTGCGCCGTGAACCTCCGCGCCGCGGCGAAATCGCTCGTCAGAATCGCATCGGTATGTTTCGATCCGTGCCGGTCGATGTGTGCGATCGCCTCGTCGATCGATTCCACAACTTTCACCGCGAGAATCTTCTCGAGATATTCGGTATCCCAATCGGCGGGGACCGCGGGAATCATCGAGGGAACGATCGCTCGGCTCGGCTCGTCGCCGCGCAATTCGACCCCGCGATCGGCGAGCGCCCGAGCCGCCCTGGGTAAAAATCGCTCGGCGATCGCGCGATGAACGAGCAGCGTCTCGGCCGCGTTGCACACCCCAGGTCGATCCGCCTTCGCGTTCACCGTAACTCGCACCGCCATATCGATATCTACAATTTTATCAACATAAACATGACAATTCCCCTGATAATGCTTAAGCACGGGCATCCGCGCCTCGGAGACGACGCGGCGAATCAAACCCTCGCCGCCGCGCGGAATCGCCAGATCGATCAGGTCGTTTCGAGCCAATAACAAACCGACCGCGGCTCGATCCGAAGTCGGTACAAGAAAAACCGAATCCGCCGGCAATCCGCTCGGCTCAAATTGATCTTTTAAAATATTCATAAGAGCGCGATTGGATTCGATCGCCTCTTTACCGCCGCGGAGGATCGCTCCGTTTCCGCTTTTCACGCAGATCGCCGCGGCGTCGACCGTGACGTTCGGTCTTGATTCGTAAATGATGAACACGACGCCGATCGGAACCCGTATTTGACGAACGTCGAGGCCGTTCGGCCGTTTTTCGCCCCGAATCACCTCGCCGACGGGGTCCGGGAGAGCAGCGATCTGTTCGAGCGAGCGTGCGATCGAATCGATCCGTTTCGCGTCGAGCGTCAACCGATCGATCGCCGCGGTTGAAAGCCCGAGAGCCGGGGCTCGATCGCGGTCGATCGCGTTCGCGTCCAAAATCTCTCGCGTACGCGCACGCAACGCCTCGGCCGAACGGATCAGCCAATCGTTCTTCGCGGACGAAGGCGCGATTGCGAGCTTCCGGGAGGCCGCCCGAACAGCCGACGCCCACGCGCCGCACTCCTCGGCCGAAACCTCGGCGCTTAATTGAGTTGAAGTATTCATTTTATCAATCACTATCTTAATCGTAGCGTTATGGAATTTTAATCCCTTGCCAGACGAGAATCGCGTCGATCATCGCGTTTACGTCGTGCACGCGCACGATCGACGCTCCCTTCGAGATCGCCCAGAGCGAAGCCGCGACCGTCGCGATATCGCGATCGGCGATCTCTCGACCCGAAAGCGACCCCAAAAAACGCTTCCGCGATACACCGACGAGAACCGCCTTATCGAGCGTCGCGAATCGATCGAGTTCTCGCAAGAGCGCTCGATTGTGCTCGGACCGCTTGCCGAATCCAATCCCGGGATCGACCGCGATCCGCCGCGGTTTCACCCCCGCGGCTTCAAGACGCTCGATCCGCCCGCGCAACGACTCGATCACCTCGCTCACAACGTTTTCGTACGACGGAGCGATCTGCATTGTTTGAGGATTTCCCTGCATGTGCATAATAACAATTGAGACGTCGGCGTCGGCGACGAGTCGATCGAGCTCGGGGTCGTCGTCGGCGCCTCTGATCGTGTTGACGATCGAAGCCCCCGCGACGATCGCTCGCCGCGCAACCTCGGTTTTAGCCGAATCGATCGAAATGGGAACCGACACGGTCGACGCCACCGCCTCGATCACCGGAACGACACGCCTCAACTCCTCGTCAAGCGAAACGGGCTCGGCGCCCGGCCGGCTCGATTCTCCGCCGATATCGATCACTCGCGCTCCCGAGGCGACGAGGCGACGCGCCTTGGCGACCGCCGCTTCGACCGAATCCGATTCCCCTCCGTCCGAAAAACTATCGGGGGTCACGTTCAGAATCCCCATCACCCGGGGATCCCCAGGCCGCGCCAGGATCGCCCCGTCGCGCCCCTCCCAAATCGGCTCGATCGTCGATTGATCCTTCATCATCTTAGACACACAAGGGCGCTCATGTTTTTAAAATATATATTCATCAAATATAGTTATCAGATCGATCGCCTTCGCTATTGCTGATACCAGCCCCCTCCTTTTTTCTTCACCTGAGCGATCCCGGGCCCGGAATCCCAGGGGGCTTCCATCATGTCGACGAGCTGGGTCGCGATATCGGCGATCACCTTCTGAAACGCCGCGAGCGTTCCCTCGCCGATTTCAGGATTAAAATAATCGACGGCGCTGATGATTACCGGAGTGATCTCGTCCGAATTGATCCCCGCGTTGTTGGGAATGAACTTCGCCTCGACGTTCATCGCCGCGGTCAGGTTTCGCGGTAAGTTTTGAGGGTTTTCCACGATCATATTCTTATCGTCGAGCACGATTCGCATCTCGAGTCGAGCGTCGGCGCCGTCGGGGTCTTGAACCACCTTGAACGGGGTGCGCTGCTCGATCTCTTTGATCACCGCCTCGGTAAGCTGGGTGTTAAGCTCCTTGCGAAACGTGATCGATCGCGCCATCGGCACATAAACTGTTTTAATTTCTTTTTGATACGGAGGGCGGAGCGAATACCCGCATCCCGGTGCGATAAACAGGCAGAACGCAAGCCGTAGCGCGAGCCGAAAAGCGATCGATCGAGGCGATTTTGGTAACGAATCCTTCACGACCGACTCCTTTCCGATCACCCAGGTAAGAAAACCTCGCCCGGCGCCACGAACGAATCCAAACGACTTCAAAACACCTCGTCTTGGTTTACATCATGCCGCCCATGCCTCCCATGCCACCCATGCCGCCCATGCCGCCCATTCCACCCATGCCTCCCATGCCGCCCATGCCGCCCATGCCGCCGCCCATCCCGCCTCCTCCTCCGCCCGAGCCGGCGCCCGGCATCGCCATCATCTTGCTCGGCTTCGTTTCGGTCCTCGGCATCTTGGCGAGAATTTCAAGCCGTTGTTTCGCCGCCGTCGCGTAAGTGCTCTTGGGCCAGACCGCCACAATTTTCCCGAAGTAAAACTCCGCGGACGTCACCTTTCCGGTCCGCTCGTAAAACTCGGCGATTTTGAACGTTCGTTCAACTTCGGCGTCGTTGATCAAATCGAGCGTGTGGAAAAGTTTCTTCTCGTTTTCGGTATCGCCGGGGAACATTGTAATCGTATGTTTAATCAGCCCGCGCACTTTTTCGAGCCCCGAATCGTCGTACGCCGGGCCCCGGTAACTTTTCACCTTGCAATCGATGCTTCGTAGCTGCGCCAGATGAACCGAATCGTGCTTGGGACTCTCATTAATCAATTGATCATAATAAGTTCCCGCGTCTTCATAATTACCTTTTTTGTAATAATATTCGGCGATGTTCATCGTGGCGATCGGCGAAAGCGGTCCGCCGGCGTCGTGCTGGCGCACGTGATCGAGCGCCTGCACGGCGTTGCCGCCGACGTCGAGCAACGGCATCCCGCCGCGAAATCGTTCGGTCCAAGAAAGCTTTTCGTTCGGCTTCGCGTTCGGATCAATCGCTTTAAACCATAACTGTGCAATTTCATATTCGCGTTTCACCGATTTATCGAGATACCGCGGCGAAGACGGGTAATCTTTGAGGAATTGCTCGTACTGATCATAAGCCCATGAATACAGTTTTTGTTGGTAATAGATCTCGGCGAGATAAAATTGCGCCTTCTCTCCCCACGGCGTGTTCTTGCGATCTTTGATAATTTTCTTCATCGCCTTCGCGGCTTCGTCGAGCTTGCCGCGCTGGAATAATTGCTCGGCCTCGGAAAGTTGCTTGTCGGCGACGGGGTTCGCCGCGATCTTTTTCGGTTTGAGACCGAGCGCTCCCGCGACGAGGCCGACGTCGCTGCCGCCCGGCGCGATCTTGGGGGAGCCCCCCGGATTGAACACCTTCGCCAACAGATTGCGGTTATCCCCGACCTCGTCGTCGTTGATCGGTCGAATCACGCCGTGATCAAACGCCGTGCGCCAACGCTCGCTCATCGACGAGAAATTCTGACATCCCGTAAACACCGGAGCGACCGACGCGACGATCACCCACAGACGCCTTCGCGCGGCACGATTTCGGATGTTCAAACGGGAGTCCGTCGGCATGCGATTAGGCTCCCACCAAAGACATCATCCGGGGTCGTCTGCCGAGCAAATGGCACAAAACCGCGGCGACCGTCGCGCGGCACGATTCGAGAACAAACGGGGGCCACGCCGGATCGCGCCACGCCGAGCCTGGAGTCGAAAGCGCCCGAAGCGCGTCGAGCGTGCGAGCCGAGAGCGTCGCGACATGAGGATGCCCAGGCCGACAACCTCGGCACAGCACGCCCCCCGTCGCCAGGCCGAACGCGACCGAATCCTCCCGCGATCGCGATTCGATCCACGCTCCACAGTGCACGCACGCCTCCAGTTCGGGCATAAAACCTAACTCGCGTAAACATGCGAGTTCAAATCGAAGCAATCGTCGTTCTCTCAAACCTTCGTCTCCGAGCGTCCGCAACGTCACGATCGCGGCGTCGTACAGCCTGGGATGTGGGTCGTAAAGATCGGTCAGTTCCGAGAGAAGCTCGGATATGTAATAGCCCGCGTAGAGCGCCGCGAGATCGCGCCGCAACGAGCTGAAACGCTCGACGAGCACCCCTTCGGTCGCCAGGTCGAGCGTCTCCGACGACTTGCGCAGCAATACCATATCGCAAACGCTGAGTAGGTCAAGTGCGGCATGAAACGGCGATTTCAGCCGTCGCGCTCCCTTCGCGAGCGCCGTCGTCTTGCCGAAGTCGCGCGTGAAGAGCGTAACGACCTTGCTCGTCTCCATCACGTCGACGGCGCGAATCACGAGAGCCTGAGTGCGAACCATCGGCATCGACAACCTCCGTGCGACCTGCGAAACCAATCCCCTGAATCGATCCGATCGAAGTCGTCGCTTTTGAGCGAACGCTTCTCGTTCTCAAACAATGTCGAGCGCCATCTTACGATATCAAAACACGCGTGAAAGATCTTTGGTGCGCGTTCTCAAGAGAAGCAATCGAACTTCGAACGAGCGGAACTCGATCGTCCAGGCGACTCCCGGGGCGCCGCGCGTGCGAAATATCTCTCGGATCTTCCCGGCGGCGAAGACCCGTTGGATTTTATCAAACTCTTGAAAATCCAAAGAGTTAAGCTTGCCCAACCGCGGCGTCCCGGCTCTTGGTCGCATAAAACTTTCTGGGATTCCCCAAATTTTTTGGAGTAAAAACCTCCTAGCGAGCATCTATTAACTATAGAACGACTCACGCATGCGCGATTGCGTAATTAGTCGCAAGGGCCGCTTAATAACGCGGCTCAAGCGAGGGTCGCTTCTTAAGGCTTGTCTTAGGTTTATATTAAGCAGTCGGTAAATGAAAAATCGGAGCGGAGAATAATTGATGAAAATCTCAGAAGGAGGTGACGTCGGGCATTGACATAACGCTTCATGCTAGTTAGTCTCCATGCTAGTCATTGTTCGACTTTGGGTATGAAATCGATTTCACGCGTGGTGGACGGGTGGAATCGACGAGAGTCGGCGCGGTATCCGAAACATCCGTCGCCGACTCTCGGTAGTATCTTTCGACGTCTCGGCGCTTGCGCCCGAGCGTTCGTCGTTTGCGCGCGATCGCCGCGTGAATCCGAGCTTCAACCGTTCCTTTTCGCGAACTTATCCATCGGCCGCGGTCCTCCGGACGACCGCGTTTCGATCTTCTTTGAGCGACACCAAGAGAAGGGGTTTCAGATGAGCGCATCCACGCGTCGTGATTCGAGACTTCGTCGATCAATCCTCCTCGGCGTTCGTTCTCGATCGCGCAACCGACGTACGAAGACGTTCGTCGAACTCGATCGCCTCGAAGATCGCACGCTTCTCACCGCGGTCGCGACGCCGACGCTCTCGATCAACGACGTCAAGGTGCTCGAACAAACGGGTTCGGTCGCGACCGAAACGGGGACGCTCAATCCCGGAACCCAGGCCGTCACGTATCGAATCGACGGCTACGCGGGACAATCGCTCGATTTCCACAGCGTTTCATTGAGCCCCGCGAATTCCGGAACCTGGACGCTCTACGAGCCGAACAACCAGGTCGATACGAGAAATAACCTTGGCTCCGACTTCACCGCGTTTTTGCCGAACTCAGGGTTCTACAACCTCGTCCTCGAAGGGAACGCGTCGACGGCGGTCTCTTATCAATTTCAAGTCTCCGACGTCACACCCAAAACCGTCGCGCTTTCGGGGCCGTTCAACACCGTTGAATCGGGCTCGGTCGCGGCGAATTCCACCCAAACATTCACGTTCACCGCCCCCGCCGGAACGCCGATTTATTTCAACGATCAGTTAAGTACATCAAATTCCACTATCAATCTCAATCTCACCGGTCCCTCGAATTATTCCGCTCCAAGTCTCGTCGGAAACGTGACGATCCTCCCCGCTTCGGGAACGTATACGCTCTCTTTGGCGAACCCCTTGGGATCGGCGCAGAATTATCAATTCGAGATGCTTTCACTGCCGACCGCGTCTCAACCCCTTTCGCTCGCGACGACCGAGCAGGGAACGCTCAACCCCGGTTATTCGGCCGCGGTTTACAGCTTCAGCGGCGCCCCGGGGGAGCATCTGTTTTTCAATGATCTCTCGGCCTCCTCGGTGGCGCCCGAACTTTACACTCCCGAGGGGAATCTCGTTTTCGGAGGTGTCGGGCAAAACCGCGATTTGGGACCGATCACACTTGACGAATCAGGAACATATTATCTTGTTCTAACAGGTAACCAATCCGCGTCCGAGAGTTATCAGTTCCAGCTTCTCGATCCGACGACGACGGATCTTTCGCTCAATACGTCGACGAGCGGAACACTCTCGTCGGGACTCGACGCGAACGTTTATCAATTTAGCGGAACCGCCGGAGAACGCGTTTATCTCAAAGGTTTAACCGATTCCAACTCGGGCGCGGCTTATGCGCTTTACGCTCCCGATAACCAACAACTGGCGAAATCGTCCTCGACTTCTCAAGACGCGGGCGCGGTCGTTCTCCCCGCGACGGGAACGTATTTCGTCGTCGTTACGGGAACGAACGCGAACAATTCTTCGGATTCTTACTCGTTTACCGTCTGGGATACGGTCACGTCGACTCAAGCTTTGACGACCGGAACCGAATACACAGGGACGATCGCCGACCCCGGCGATCAGGCCGTTTTCACGTTCCAGGGAACCGCGGGGCAAACGCTCTTCCTCAATAATTTGGGGCTGGGGTCGAATCTCGCCTACACATTTTACAACGCCGAAAATCAAAACATCAACGCAAACCCCTATGATACCGGGCCGCAAGATTTGGGACCGATCGTTTTAACGCAAACGGGATCGTACACGCTCGTCGTCGCGGCGGCGAGTCCGGGGTCTGATCCCGGCGCCACCGGCTCTTACGATTTCCGCGTGCTCGATCCCTCGCAACAAGCCCAGCCCGATCCCCAGGCTTCGACGATCACGCTTATGTCGGGCCAGGCGACGACCGTCGCGGGAACGCTCTCGACCGGACTGACGGTCGATTTGTACACCTTCAGCGGCGCCGCGGGCGAACGACTCTATCTCCAGGGAGGTTCCGATTCGAACCCCGGCGGAGCGGAATACACGTTGTTCGGTTTCAATAATCAACGAATTACTTCAAGTGATACTGAAAGCGACGCGGGCGTGACGATCCTCCCCGCGACTGGAACGTATTTGATCGCAGTATCGGGGCAATCGGCTTCGAACTCGTCCGATTCGTATAGCTTCAAAATTTGGGATGCCGTCTCACCATCACAATCGATCACGACGGGGACGACCGCCGTCTCGGGAACGATCAAAAATCCCGGCGATCAGGCGATTTACACGTTCCAGGGAACCGCGGGACAAACGCTTTATCTCAACAATCTGGGGCTCGCGAACGGATTGTCTTATACGATATATGACCCGGCGGGAAACGATTCATTTTTAGATTCAAGCGGTATCACATCCGACTTCGGACCGGTTCAGCTTCAATTGACGGGAACGTATCAAATTGTAATCAACGGCTCCGGCGCCGATACCGGGAATTACTCGTTCCGCTTGCTCGATCCGTCGCAACAATCGCAGCCCGATCCCCAGGCTTCGACGATCACGCTCGCTTCGGGTCAATCGACGAGCGTATCGGGAACGCTCTCCACGGGGCTCGAGACAAATCTTTACACGTTCAGCGGAACCGCGGGCGAGAGGCTCTATTTCCAGGGGGGGACCGATTCGAACGCAAATGGAGCTTTTTATGCGATTTATGGACCGAACGACGCGAGAATCGCGGGAGAGTACACCGAAAGCGACGCCGGTCTCGCCGTTTTGCCCGTCTCGGGAACATATTTGATCGCGGTCGAAGGCCGATCCGCGTCGAATTCCACCGATTCCTATTCCTTCAAGGTTTGGGACGCGGTCACGACCTCGCAAACGATGACGACCGGTCCCACGGGTTACTCGGGAACGATCGCCGATCCCGGCGATCAAGCCGTTTTCACCTTCCAGGGCACATCGGGACAAACGCTTTATCTCGATAACCTCGGCCTCGCGAACGGGATTTCCTACAATTTTTTCGATCCCCAGAACTCCCTCGTCAATTTGAATTATTACTCGAGTAATTATGACGCGGCTGGAGATCTCGGCCCGTACACCCTCACGCAATCGGGTACGTACACGCTGATCATTAACGGAGGAAACTCAAGTGCGACGGGATCGTATGATTTCCGTCTGCTCGATCCATCTCAATCGAATCAGGCGAAGCCGATCACCCTCTCGACCTCGGCGACGACTCTCAGCGGAACTCTCGCGGGGTTGACGACCGATCTTTATACGTTCCAGGGAACCGCGGGCGAGGTGATCGCTATTCAAGCAGGCGCCGATTCCAACACCAACGGCGCGTATTACACGCTTTTCGGATCCGATAACTCGAGTATTGTCGCTCGATCCGTTGAGAATGGAATCGGATCGATCACTTTGCCGGCGACGGGAACATATCTGATCGCCGTCGCGGGGCAATCCGCCGCTTATACCGTGACGCCCGAAATGTACAGTTTCTCGATCTCGGTCACTTCGCAACCGACTCCTCCGACCGTCTCTTATATTTCCACGGGAACCGAATACAGCGGTTCGATCACGAGCACCGTCGCTCAAGAAGTTTATTACATCAATGGAACCGCGGGCCAAACGCTGTTGCTGAACAGTCTTGGCTTGACCGGGAGCGTTTCTTACAATCTTTATGATCCAAACGGAACTAATCTTATTGATATAACTTCTGGAAATGGAGAAAACGTCCTCGGGCCATTCACGCTGAATCAATCCGGGACCTACAAAATCGTCGTCGCGGCGAACTTCACCGGAGCGACGGGAACTTACGATTTTGAGCTTCTCAACGCGTCGCAGGCGACTTCAATCGCACTTTCTCCCGACACCGCGACCAAAGTTACCGGGACGCTCGCGAAAGGGCTTTCAACCGAGCTCTTCTCGTTCCAGGGAACCGCCGGACAAACGCTTTATCTTCAAGGAGGGACCGATTCCACTTCTGATGCATCGAATTATCAAATTTTCAATCCTAACGATCAACAAAACGGCGTCGGCGTTTACGTTGAAGAATCTCAAGGTCTCGTCACGCTTCCCGCGACCGGAACGTATTTGATCGTCGTCGCGGGGACGTCGTCGACGAATTCCAACGTTAGCTTTAGTTTCAACGTTTGGGATACCGTCACGACGAGTCAACCGCTTTCGCTTGGAACCGTGACGAACGGAACGATCAACAATCCCGGTGATCAGCAGGTTTACACATTCCAGGGAGTCGCGGGACAGGAGCTTTATTTCGACGGCCTCCAATCCGCGTCGAGTCTGTACTTCCAACTCAACGATCCCTACGGTCATTTTCTCGGATCGACGAGCGGCATTTACGCCTCAAGCGGATCGGATTTCGGCCCGGTCACTCTGTTGGAATCGGGATCGTATCAACTCGTCGTCAACGCGAACAGAGGTTCTTCAACCGGATCGTTCTCTTTTAGGATGACCGACGTTTCCACCGTTCCCACAATTTCACCGACGATCTCATCGCCGGCCGAAATTTCGGGAACGCTCTCGACGGGGATTTCCACCGATTTATATCAACTCACGACGACCGTCCCGAATGAAACGATCACGGTTCAAGCCCTGAGCGGAGTGGGGACCGCCGAACTCTTAATTACCGATCAAGATGGAAATGACTATTTGTATGGTCTAAATAATTCAGTTGGTGAGAACAACAGGATTACGTTGCCGTTTATCGGAACGTATACGATCGCGGTCGTCGGCGAATCTCCGTCGTCGGGAGGATCCACTCCGGTCGTTTCTTATGCATATAAGCTTTGGCGAAATCAAACGACGACGACGGCTCTTTCCACCGGCACGGTCTATTCGGGAAACATCGCGAATCCCGGCGATCAAGCGATTTTCACATACAATGGAACCGCGGGCCAAACGCTTTATTTCAACAACATGGGACTCGCGAACGAGTTGACCATGACGATCGAGAATCCCGAACAGAGTTTGGGGAATCTCGCTATCATTTCTGGATCGTCGGATTTTGGACCGATCACGCTCACACAAACCGGAACATACCTGTTTGTCATCGGTTCCGATTCGAATCTAATCGCGGCGACGGGTTCCTACGGATTCCGCGTGCTCGACCCTTCTCAATCCTCTCAGGCGACCGCGATCACTCCCACGACGACCGTATCAGGAACGTTGACCTCCGGACTCGCCGCGAACTTATACACGTTCCAGGGAATCGCGGGAGAGAATGTTTATATCCAAGGACTCTCCGATTCCATTTCTCAGGGAGCTCGATATAGCCTCTACGCTCCCGACGATCAAAATATCGCAAGCGATTTTGCGGAATCGAGCTCGGGCCTGGTCACGCTCCCCGCGAGCGGAACATATATCATCGCCGTCGAGGGACAATCGGCGGCGAATTCTTCGGTTTCTTACAGCTTCAACGTCGACGTCACGAGCGACGCAACCGATTCGCTCACGCTCGGCCAGAACACGAGCGGCACAATCGCCGGTCCCGGCGATACGCACACGTACTCGTTCTTCGCCTATGCCGGCCAGACGTTCTTCCTCAACGTGCTCACTCGGACCTCCGGCCTCCAGATCGCGGTCAATGATCCCGTCGGTTCTCAAATCGCATATACTCATTTTAACTATGAAGATCCAAATATCGAACCCTTCGCCGTTTCGGCGACCGGAACGTACACGCTCGTCGCTTCCGGGTCGAATGGAACGGTAGGTCCTTATAATTTTAACCTTTTCGACGTATCGGCTCAGCCCGAGATTCAGGTCGGCACGGTCGATGAGCAATTCACCGTTTCCTTGAGCACGCCGAGTTCGCATCAGGTGACCGTCAATTATCAATCCGCCGATAACACGGCGCTCGCCGGAGTGAATTATCGACCCGTCGGCGGTCTCCTCCTCTTCGCTCCGGGCCAAACGTCCGAGACGATCTCGGTCCAAGTTCTCAACAACGTCGATATCACCAAACCGCTTACCTATTTTATCAACCTCACCAATCCGACGTTCGCCCCGGTCTCGATTGATCAAGGGATCGGCACAATCACGAGTCTCGCGGCTTCAACCGCCGATATCGCTCTCACAGCCTCACCCGGAACGACGACGACTTACGGCCAATCGGTCGCGTTCACCGCGACCGTCACCCCGCAAATTTCGGGTAACGCGACGCCGACGGGAGCGGTTCAATTCGAAATCGACGGAACCGACTTCGGTTCGCCCGTCTCGCTCAACGCAAACGGTGTCGCGCTCAGTTCGGCGATCACAACGCTCGCCGCGGGTACGCATTCGATTGAAGCCGTTTATTCGGGCGATTCCAATTACTTTATTACTAACTACACGATTACGCAGACCGTCAATCAAGCCGTCCTCACGGTCACGGCGAATAACTTGTCCAAAACATATGGACAAGCGAATCCCACGCTTACCGATACGATCACGGGTTTCCAAAACGGCGACACCGCGAGCGTGATCACCGGAACCCCCTCGCTCTCGACGACCGCGACGTCCGCGAGCGGCGTCGGAACCTACGCGATCACGGTCGGCCTAACGGGAGTATCGGCGACGAATTATACTTTCACGGCGGTGAACGGAACGCTCACCGTCACCCCCGCGGCCCTCACCGTCACCGCGAACAACGCCTCCAAGGTTTACGGACAAGCAAACCCCACATTCACCGATACAATCACGGGTTTCCAAAACGGCGACACCGCGAGCGTCATCACCGGAACTCCCTCGCTCTCGACGACCGCGACGACCTCGAGCGGTGTCGGAACGTACGCGATCACGGTCGGTCTGACGGATGTCTCGGCGACGAATTATACTTTCACCTCGGTGAACGGTACGCTCACCGTCACCCCCGCGGCCCTCACCGTCACCGCCAATAACTTGTCCAAAACATACGGACAAGCAAACCCGACGCTTACCGATACGATCACGGGTTTCCAAAACGGCGACACCGCGAGCGTGATCACCGGAACGCCTTCGCTCTCGACGACCGCGACGACTTCAAGCGGCGTCGGAACGTACGCGATCACGGTCGGCCTGACGGGAGTCTCGGCGGCGAATTATACTTTCACAGCAGTGAACGGCACGCTCACCGTCACCCCGGCTCAGCTCACCGTCACCGCGAACAACGCCTCCAAGGTTTACGGACAAGCAAACCCCACATTCACCGATACGATCACGGGTTTTGTGAACGGAGACACCTCGAGCGTGATCACCGGAACCCCCTCGCTCTCGACGACCGCGACGACTTCAAGCGGCGTCGGAACGTACGCGATCACGGTCGGCCTGACGGGAGTCTCGGCGACGAATTATACATTCGTCGGAGTGAATGGTACGCTCACCGTCACCCCCGCGGCCCTCACCGTCACCGCGAACAACGCCTCCAAGGTTTACGGACAATCAAACCCCACATTCACCGATACGATCACGGGTTTCCAAAACGGCGACACCGCGAGCGTCATCACCGGAACTCCCTCGCTCTCGACGACCGCGACGACCTCGAGCGGTGTCGGAACGTACGCGATCACGGTCGGTCTGACGGGCGTCTCGGCGACGAATTATACTTTCACCTCGGTGAACGGTAC
>JAJYWB010000089.1 GCA_021791715.1 Planctomycetota bacterium
ATTGAATCTATTTGGGAGGGCGAACCTCCTGGTGAGCCATTTTCTTAAATTCAGTCGAAGTGGCCGAATTTCGGTCAATAATCGCAAACATCATAATGCGGCTCACCAGGAGGTTCGCCCTCCCAATTACCGGTCCGCCCTCAAATCCCGCCGAATACGCCGTTTTCATTCCTGATAGCCTCCGTAAGGTACGCTCGATGGAAAAATCTTGAACAGATTATAATAGATGATATAGATAATATCTTGTTCAAATACAATATGTTATTTATATTAGTTTGTTAAAGAAAAACAAAATATCAGGATGCGATGAAAGCGAAATACGATTATTTCGCCGACCGCCCCCGGCTCGAAGCTCCCGCCGATCCTCCTTCGCCGTGAAGCTTGAACGCGGAGCGTCTTCGATCGCGTTTTCGAGATCTTTTCAATCGATTAACAGAAATCGCGGAGGGCGACGCGCATGTCGCGCGCCGAGGGGTATCGGTCGGAGGGTTCGCGCGCCAGGCAGCGATCGAGAACCCGCGCCAGCCCGCTCGGAACCTCGGGACGGCGGGCCTGGATCGGAATCATCGGCTCTTCGAGCAGCATCCGGATCATGTCCCCCCCCTCCCCCTGATGATCATGAATAAATTTAGCTGTGATCAAATAATATAGCGTGGCCGCCGTGGAATAAAGATCTCCCGCGGGGAGCACGGCGCGGAAATCGAGCATCTGTTCGGGGGGCATGAACGGAATCGTTCCTCGCATCTCCCCCGAGAACGTAAGACCCGAAAGACCGAGGCCGCGGTAACTTTTGGCGAGGCCGAAATCCGAGATCTTGGCGATCAAACCAGCGTCGCTTCGGCCGATCAAGATGTTTTCAGGCTTAATATCTCGGTGAACGAACCCCTGAGCGTGCGCGTGTTCGAGCCCTTTGAGAACGTGGCACGCCATGCGACACGCCTGGTGGATCGGATAACGCCCGGGGTCGGAGTTCGCGAGCGCCTCGAGGTTCATCCCCGCGACGAACTCCATCGCGAACCAGAATTGGCCGCGGGTCATCCCCTGCTCAAGCCATTCGACAATATTAACGTGTTTAAGTTTGCTGACGACGGTCATCTCGCGGAGGAAGCGATCGACCGCGGAGCGGGTCGCGGCGATCTCGGGGACGAGGAGTTTGAGCGCGACCATCCGTCCGGTGTTGTTGTTTCGCGCCTGGTAAACGACCCCCATGCCCCCTCGGCCGAGTTCGCGGATGAGCGTGTAATGCGGGACGGGCTGAGGCGACGCGGCGACCTCGGCGCGG
The DNA here is from genome assembly GCA_021791715.1 of Planctomycetota bacterium. Lineage (GTDB taxonomy): Bacteria > Planctomycetota > Planctomycetia > Isosphaerales > Isosphaeraceae > JAKBCQ01. The sequence continues at coordinate 1,283 of JAJYWB010000089.1, forward strand.
CAGAGTTCGCAAAGCCATTCGATCCGGTCGTCGGCGGGATTGTAATCGAACCCCGTGCCGCTCGTGACGTCGACCGTCGCGGGCGCCTCGGCGCCGCAGCCGATGCACTTGATCTGCGCCAGGACCGGACCCGAAAGGCCGAACTTCGACCCCGATTCGTCGGGTGGGGGAGTTTCCACCTTCACCAAGAACGTGCTCTGACCCGCGACGATCCGATCGCCCGATTGAAGCCGGGCGCGATCGGCGCGACGCTCGTTGACGAACGTCCCGTTGGTGCTGCCGAGATCGCGAAGATCGCAGATCGGCGGCCGAATTTCAATCATGAAATGATCACGTGAAAGCGCGGAATCCTCTGGAATCGAGCAATGGACCGAGTGCGATCGACCCACGATGAAGGTGTCGTGGCGGTCGAACACAAACGTTCGGCCCTTGCGAGGCCCGTGGATCACTTCTAGTACAACGCGCATTTCAGATCCGTTCGGGGGTTCCGTCGACGAGCGAATCGAACCAATCCATCATTCCCGAAAACACCCCCTCGGGAAAAGGGGAACCGTCGCCGAATCTTCGCACCCTGACTGATGTTACGCATGAAAGCAAGCACGCGAAACGGGTCTTCAACCGCGTCGAATCGGCGTCGATTCGGAGCGATGATCGGTCCGTCGGAGAATCGAACGTCCCGCGCTCGTAGCGATCATGTTGATCAAAATCAACGATCGGCAAGATCGTCGCGGTGATCGACTCACATGCTCGTTTTATGATTAAACCTTAAATCGAGCCGTCGATGCCGATTCGATCGCTCCGAGGCGTCGCAACAAAGCTCGCCCGCCGTGCGTCGCTTGATGGATCGCTCGCCGGGCGTTCAGCGAGGCGGAGGTCGATCGGCAGGTTTGGCGTCGGCTTTTTTCGAGGTCGATTTGGCGCGATTCGCATCGGTTTTGGGGCTTGGTTTCGGCGCCCGAGGGGGCGGATCGGAGTCGATCGCTTTCTCTCGAATCCAGCCCGATCCGAGGGTGAACGATTTGATCGTCGCTTCGAGGTCGTCGAGGAACGCGCTCGTGGGAGAACCCGGGGTGTTCGCCTCGACGACGAGGGTCGCCTCGGTTTGAAATTGAACGATATAGCCGTCGAAATGAATGCGCGTCGATCCCGGCTGCATCGCCTTGGCGTCGGGTTCGAGAAACGCCTCGTAATGGTACGCTTTCCGACCCGGCCAATCTTCGGCGGCGAGCGGAGCGAGCTTGCCGGGGACGACCCGCCAGCGGAGATCCTGGCTCCAACTGCGCACCCAACTGTCGCGAATCTCCTCGGGAGGGGTCGATCCGACGACGAGCCGCATCCCGACCGATTGCGGCGCGCCCGCCGAGAACGACCGATTCGTCGGCGTATAAAGAAAGAATACGCTCTTATTTTCAGGATTAAGCCCCGAAAATGTAATCGTTTGAGGATGCGTGAGTCGAAAGCGATCTTTGGGGTCGCGGACGACGATCCCCGAGTTTTCGTAGGTCGGTTTGGGAGGGGCGTCGAGCGCGGGAAGATCGTCGACGGCGCCGTTGATCCGTCGATCGACGACGAGATCCCAATGAATTTTGCCTTTCGGCGGATCCTTGACGTCGAACACGGTTTCGACGACGTCTTCTCCCATGCGGATATCGGCGATCCCTCCCCGCAGTTCGATCGTGTCGAGCGCGGCGCCGACGCGATCGGCGGGCGCGGCGTTCTCGTCGGGGATCTCGAATAAAAATTTGAGAGTCGCGGCGAGATCGGACCGTTCGCCCGATTCGGTTTCAATTTTTCCTTTGATCAGGATCAACGCGGTCGGTTTTCCTTTATCGATGTTCACCTCTTTAAGAGTTCCCGAGAACATCGTCGAAGCGGGCGGGGGCGCGGCTCGTCTCGAAGGCGACGCGGCGGCGTTCGCCGCGGATTTTTTCTCGCTTTTTTTCGCCGCCGATCCCGCGGATTTGGGCTTGGATTTGGCGTCTCCTTTTTTGCGGGGGTCGTTCCCCCGCGCGGGATCGCCCCCTTTTTTCGAGTCGGCGCGCGCCGGCCTGGCGGCGAGATCGGCGGGCCTCGCGTTCGATTCGGCGGCTTTGGTCGACGGTTCCCGGGTTTTGGTCGTTTGGTTCTCGTCGGGTTCGGGATCGGTCGAATCCCCCACGAGCAGCATCCCCGCCGCGGGAGAGATCGGCCACGATTCGCCGATCTGAACCGGACGTATCGGCAATAAACCAATAAGTGAAGGTATGTAAATTTCCTCGGCGATCAGATTGAATTCGTCCTGGGTGATGTTCCGTTTCTCGGTAAGACTGACGAGTTCGGGGGGATAACCGGGACGATACTTGATATAAACCGTCAGGCCGACGAGGGGAGGGTTCTTGGGGTCGGTCGCCTCCTCCTTGACCGTCGCGGTTTTCGAATAAGTTTCATATTTACGAACGACGCTCATCACCCGGCCCGAAACGTTCACCTCGAGCGGCTGCTCCGAGAAGACGATCGTTTCGACGACTTTATCCTCGTCGAATTCGGACGGTTTGCCTGTTGAGTCGACCCACCGTGACACGCGTCTGATGCCGACCTTGTACTTGCGGATCAACGCCGAATCGCCGCGGCGGGTCGGATCTTCAACAAGCGCCTCGGCGGCGAATCCCGAAGCGTAGCGCTCGATAAAGCGATACCGAGCCGTCAGGTCGCCGATCTTCGCCCTCCGCGCCGGCTTGGCGTCGGCTTCGGGATCTTGCGCGCGGCACGCTTTCGCGAGCGTCGATATCGTTCCGCACGCGACGATCGCCGCGAATCCCCAAACGATCGCGCCGAGCGTGAATCGACTTCCAAACGCCGTGAGAGTTCGACCGAAATCCCATGTTGATCGCCGAAGCATGACGGTTCCTCGCCGAGAGCCGGCCGGTTCAGACAAAGATCGAAACGCGCGGGTTACGCCGCGACCGCGCCTCATCGGCTTTCGGCGGTCGGTCGGCCTTTCTCGTCGGGTTTGATCCATTCCAAAGAGCCCATGATCTTCAGATCTTGATCGGAAAAATCTTTAACCGTCGCCGCTTCCAAAGTGAACGTCGCGACGACGCGCCTTCCGTCGTCTCCGTCGACTAAATAATAGACCCAAACGATCTCGCTGTCGCCTGCTTTTCCGCCGACCTGGATCCGAAACATCCTGCCGTCTCCCGAGGCGAGCGGCGACCAGCCCCCTTCGTCCAGGAATTTCACGAACCGATTTCCCAGGCCTCGGCGAATATCCCCCTTGAAACGCTCGATATCGGCTTCCGCTCGAGCCGCGCCGCGGGGGGTCGTGAACATGTTGCATTGCGCCTTCACCGCGCCTCCGTCGAGCCGCTTGAGCACGATTTGGCGCGAATCATCCCAATAGATATACCATGAACGATCATGTAAAAACTTGAGATTTCCCTCGGTATCTTGGTAGCGCAACAGTTCGAGGTTTGGGGAATCGGCTCGGATCGCGGTCGTATCGAACGTCTGATCGGGTCGAGCCGCGGTTCGCACGACTTTGAGCGTGCTTTTCATGTCGAGGCCCATTTCGACCGCCCCCGGCTCGCGGGTTTCGGAGCGTTCGATCTTGATTTGATCGATTCGACCGCCGCGGCGATCGAACCGAAGTTCGCCTTGAACTTTCATCGATCCGACCGCTCCCAGCGAAGCCCCGTGGATTGCTCCGGTCAGTTCGATCCGCGCGTGATCGTCTTTGAGATCGACGAGTTTGGCTTTCAGCGTTTCTCCCGCGAGCGAATCGTAGCCTGAAAGGCATTTGGCGGCGATCGGGCCGACGTTCCACGTCTCGTTGACCCGGACGGGTTTGGCGGGAAGGAAATCGGTCCAGCCGAGTGGGTCGCCCGGCGCCTGGACGATTTCGAGCTCGGAGCGAGTGAGATTGGCCGAGGGAGAGACGACGACGAGTTCGCCGTCGTCGCGTCTTTTGGCGACGAGGAGGGTGATTTCGGGACGGAGCGTGACCGAGAGGGGACGAACCTCGCCGGCGATCGCCGACTCGGCTCGGTTCGGTTTGCGCGCCGACCGTTTGACGTATTGATCGCGGCCGATTTCGAGGGTTTTTTCAAGGAATTCGAGGCGGGTTGAAACGCGAAGCGGGTGAGGTTTGGCGTTTTTATCCTCGGCGGGATCGGCGTGGACCGAGCCTTTGGCGGCGAGGGTGATTTGGACCTGGTCGACCTGGCCGATTCGGCTCACCTGAACGAGCGAGACGGGATCTTGGGCCTTGATGACCGTGGGAAGGTAGAGGAAACCGACCGCGACGACCGACAATGAGAAGAATCGAGCGGCGAGCATAGCCGTCCCTCCATGGATTATTCGTCAGCGGGAGAAGTCACGAAACGGCGTCGATCCAGTAAGATTAGCGATCCGTCGCTTTCGACCCAAGTCGATTTTTTTGAGATGGGAGCGGTGGACCGCCGATTCGGCGGGAGGCGCATTTGTGGATTCATGCGTTCGATCGTGTGGGTTTGCGATGCGCCGTGATTGATGCGAGGGATTCGGATGAGAAATGCGATCCGACTTCTGGAAACCGGATCGACGATTTGTAAGAATCCGATCATCCGCGCGATTTTTATCGACCCAAACTTTGCGAAACGGCGTATATATAAGGTACGGTGAGTCAAGGGTCGTGACGAAACGCTTGGCCGGGGAGTCACGCGACGCCTTGAAGGGTTGAGCCGGTGGTGATTTTCAGGGATGAAGGCGAAAGCGCGATCCGCATGTATAGGATGAGCGATGCGCCGATTGAGCGATTCACGGTTCGTGGGAAATATCTGGAAACCGAGTCGCGTTTGGGTTGGAAATCCGATTGATTGAATAAGGGACGTTGTCGCCGCGATCGATCGGGTTGGGCACGAGTGGACTTGCGAGGCGGTAATGAGTGAACAGTATCGGCTCGTTCCGTTACGTCAGCTCAAAGACCAGCAAACGCGGTTCGCGCCCAGGGATCAAAAGGTCGCTCAACTCGATCGCGCCGAAACGTTGCTGAGCGAACTGAAAGACGACAAGCGTTATCCGTACGAATACATATATTATCGGATAACGGGGTTTCGACCCGAAGCCGACGGACCGCCGATCGTTCTCGACGGCGCCGATTTACGGGCCGATTTACAGTTGTTTTTGCATGATTTGGCGATGACGGTCGAGCACGCGATCGACGAGGCGACCGAACCCGTTCTGACGGTTCAAGAGGTTGGACGACGGTACAACGTATCGAATCGAACGATCTCGCGGTGGCGGAAACGGGGCTTGGTGGCGCGTCGATACGTGATCAACGGCCGGGTGAAGATTGGATTTTTGGAATCGAGCGTGGCGCGATTCGTGTCCGAGCAACGGGCGCGGGTCGAACGGGGCGCACGGTTCCGACAACTGACCGACGACGAGCGCGACGAGATCATCCGTCGAGCCCGCCGGTTGGCGTCGGTCGGGCGCGGGCGATTGGTTGAAATTGCGCGACGCATCGCGCGGAAAATGGACCGCTCCACGGAGACGATACGCATGATTATCAATAAATATGATCGAGAGAATCCCGATCGGCCCATTTTAACCTCGCCCCCCCCCGGTCACCTCGACGACGACGCCAAGGCGAAGATTTACCAGCGGTATCTTCAGGGCGTTTCGGTTGAGAACCTGGTTTCTCAATTCAAGCGCACGCGTTCGAGCATTTATCGGATCATCAACGAGATGCGCGCGGCGCGGATTCTGAGCGTGAAGCTCGAGTTCATGCCGCATCCGAGTTTCGACGATCCTTCGCAGCGGAAGGAGATCCTCGGCCCGATGCCCGCTTTGCCCGAGGGGAAAGCGCCGCGTCGATCAAAGCCGCCGAAGGGGCTTCCCCCTTATCTCGCGAGTCTTTACGAAACGCCGCTGCTTACGCGAGAGCAGGAATCGCACCTGTTCCGCAAGATGAATTACCTCAAATATCGCGCGAGCCTGTTGCGCGATCGTGTCGAGAAAGACATCCAACGCGCCAAGACGACCGAGCTCGACGAGATCGAACGCCTGCAAGAGCAGGCTCTCGAGATCAAAAATCAAATTATCAGTTCCAACTTGCGTCTGGTGGTATCGATCGCCAAGCGGCATGTGAATCCGACGAGCAACTTCTTCGAGCTCGTTTCGGACGGCAACATGTCGTTGATTCGCGCCGTCGAGAAGTTTGATTTCTCTCGCGGCAACAAGTTCAGCACGTACGCTTCGTGGGCGATCATGAAGAACTTCGCGCGGACGATTCCCGAGGAAAATTACCGCCGCGATCGGTTCGTCACGGGACATGAGGAGATGTTTGAATCCGCCCCCGATACCCGCGTCGACGAGCACGAATACGAAGCCGCGCAACGGCGAAGCGTCGAGGCGGTGAAAGGGATGTTGGGTCGGCTCGACGAACGCGAGCGGAGGATCATCGTCAGCCGATTCGGAATCGACGGCAATAAGGAACAAACGCTCGAACAGCTTGGACGCGAACTCGGCATCACCAAAGAGCGGGTTCGGCAAATCGAATCGCGCGCCCAGGATAAGCTCTTTCGCATCGCCAAAGAGCAACGTCTTGATCTGCCGATTCTTTGATCCTTCGATTTTCCACGGCGTCTTAAACCCGAGACGCTTCGAAATTTATATGGGAGGGCGAACCTCCCGGTGAGCCGTGTTGTAATATTTTATAATTAACATAACAAAGATTGTCAATTTAAAAGGTTATTGATCCAGAGGCTCACCAGGAGGTTCGCCCTCCCAATTTTCGCCCTTCCGGTTTGTTGTTCGCCCTTGTTCGGTTTTGACCTCCCGGTTTGTTGTTCGCCCTTCCGGCCGGATACGATATTTCAAATGAAAACATGCCGGCTCACCAGGAGGTTCGCCCTCCCAATTTTCGCCCTTCCGTTTTTCGACCTTCCGGCCGGGTACGATATTTCAAATGAAAAAATGCCGGCTCACCAGGAGGTTCGCCCTCCCAATTTTCACCCTTCCGTTTTTCGCCCTCCCGGTTTGTTGTTCGCCCTTTCAATTTCGGATACGCCCACAAATTCCTCCGTATCGCTTCTTTTTGGGAGGGCGAACCTCCTGGTGAGCCATTTTTCATAAAATCAATCGACGAGGGTTTTTTTTCTGTCAATAACCTCAAAAATCATAATGCGTTTTGGGAGGGCGAACCTCCTGGTGAGCCATTTTTCATAAAATCAATCGACGAGGGCGTTTTCTGTCAATAACCTCAAAAATCATAATGCGTTTTGGGAGGGCGAACCTCCTGGTGAGCCATTTTTCATAAACTCAATCGATATGTACGTTAATTCGGTCAATAACCTCAAAAATCATAATGCCGGCTCACCAGGAGGTTCGCCCTCCTAATCTTCGCCTTCCGGTTTGTTGTTCGCCCTTGTTCGGTTTTGCCCTCCCGGTTTGTTGTTCGCCCTCCCGGCCGGGAACGATATTTCAAATGAAAAAATGCCGGCTCACCAGGAGGTTCGCCCTCCCGTTTTTCGCCCTCCCGTTTTTCGCCCTCCCGTTTTTCGCCCTCCCGTTTTTCGCCCTCCCGGTTTGTTGTTCGCCCTCCCGGCCGGGAACGAGATCTCGAATGAAAAAATGCCGGCTCACCAGGAGGTTCGCCCTCCCATTTTTCGCCCTTCCGGTTTTCGCCCTCCCGGTTTGTTGTTCGCCCTTGTTCGGTTTTGCCCTCCCGGTTTGTTGTTTTCCCTCCCGATCGGGAACGATATCTCAAATGAAAACATGCCGGCTCACCAGGAGGTTCGCCCTCCCATTTTTCGCCCTTCCGGTTTGTTGTTCGCCCTTGTTCGGTTTTGACCTCCCGGTTTGTTGTTCGCCCTTCCGGCCGGGTACGATATTTCAAATGAAAAAATGCCGGCTCACCAGGAGGTTCGCCCTCCCAATTTTCACCCTGCCGTTTTTCGACCTCCCGGCCGGATCCGATATCTCGAATGAAAAAATGCCGGCTCACCAGGAGGTTCGCCCTCCCATTTATCGCCCTCCTAATCTTCGCCTTCCGGTTTGTTGTTCGCCCTTGTTCGGTTTTGCCCTCCCGGTTTGTTGTTCGCCCTCCCGGCCGGGAACGATATTTCAAATGAAAACATGCCGGCTCACCAGGAGGTTCGCCCTCCCAATTTTCACCCTTCCGTTTTTCGCCCTCCCGGCCGGGAACGATATTTCAAATGAAAACATGCCGGCTCACCAGGAGGTTCGCCCTCCCATTTTTCGCCCTTCCGGTTTTCGCCCAATCGGTTTGTTGTTCGCCCTCCCGACCGGGTTCGATATCTCAAATGAAAATATGCCGGCTCACCAGGAGGTTCGCCCTCCCATTTTTCGCCCTTCCGGTTTTCGCCCTTCCGGTTTTCGCCCTCCCGGTTTGTTGTTCGCCCTCCCATTTTTCCCCTTCCTAAATATCAAGTTCGCTCGCAATCACGTCGAAAATCTGGATTTCTTGCCGGATCGCCTCTTAGCCTTCGGGCTCAATACCCCCCGGATATAATCTCTTCCGCGGATCGTTCCTTTCTCTTTAGCAATTTTCTTCTCAAAGACTTGACAACAGGTCCCGGAAGTCATAGAATCTCTTTGTAGATAAAGCGTCGGGCGATCGATTTTCACACGATCGCTCGTTCTGCGCGGGCTAAATGAATCGAAATTGTCTCAACGCTGCAAAACCGAACCGTTTTTTAAACACTCGCGAACGAAACGTTTCCTTTAAAACGAAAGCACCAAAATCATGAACTCCACACACGCCTTCTCCGGCGCCGATGCGCCCAGGATCAATCCCTCGGTCGATTCCAACGCAAGCGAATCGCAGCCGCAAACCGTTACCCGCGACTTCGATCACGGTGTTTGCTCGACCGATCCCGTAATCGACGGCCACGAGACGCTCGAAGCCTGGATCAAGCATCGCGAGACCGTCGTTCGCGACCTTCACCCCGTGGGGGATCTCGAATCCGCCTACGCCGAGCGTGCTGCGCTCTATTTATGGAGGCTCAATCGCGTGATTCGTTACGAAGTCTCCGCGACCGAAGTCAATCTCGACGAGGTCGTTCAAGAGTTTATGATCTCGCTCGACAAGCCCGAACTCATCCGCGATCGCTCCGAACTGGTGACGCTCGAACGACTTCGGGAACCCCTCGCCGAGTTCTTGGCGCAATTTGCGAAATGGGGCGCCGACGCGACGAAGTTACCCGATCAAAAAGACGGGCTGGCGAAGATTCGGAACGAGGCCAAACGGGTTCGACGGCGACGGATTTTACCCGATCAACCGACGATTCAAACGATCACCAAATACGAGGCGCATCTGAATCGCTGCCTCACCTCGACGATGGCCGAATTGAGGCGATTGCAAAAGGAGAGAAGACAAGGATTGCGCGAGATCGAAGAGACGCTTGTTGACGATCGTGAGAGACGCCGCGTCTCGCCGACTCACTTACCCGAACACCGCGTAAAAACGCGGCGAACGCGAGACGACGACGCGGACGCTCGGCGAGAGCCCGCCGAATTCGACCCGCGTCTCGATCCTGAACCGATGCTCGAAAATCGCGACACGAACGATCGCCCGGAACATTTTGATGCAAGCTCGATCAAGAAACCGACCGAAGGGGATCGTTTCGAGGGAGATCTTGTCGCCGAGGATTCACGCGAAGGGGATCTTATCGACGAGGCTTCGCGCGAAGGAGATCTTGTCGCCGAGGATTCACGCGAAGGGGATCTTATCGACGAGGAATCACGCGATCGGGCGCTTGTCGAGGAGGAATCACGCGAAGGGGAGCTTTATGAGGCGGAACTTCTCGAGCGAGATGAGAGCGCAACCGGCTCGAATCCGATTCCGGCCGAATTCCAAAGAGCCGGACGGCGGGATATCGATTCGAACGATCAAATGAGTTCATCGAAATTCTTGGATTCGTCTCCGTCCTGGAATTCGCCGAACGAAACCGCTTTGGCGCCGGCGCCGGCTCGCTTGAATCATTCGACCTCCAACGGTTTTCCGATCAGCGAGGCGACTCCGAACGGAATCGTCGTTCATAAGGCGTCGAATCCGGGCGTTATCATCACGATGATACCAAAACGCTCGCTTACGTAAATGAACGTTCCGATCGTTACGAATCAACCCTGGCGACCGTGAGATCGACCCGGGACGCTCTTTGACAATCCGGTTTCGGCGCATGGAGGCTTCGACGCGAAGCGGGCTCTCGGTCCGTCCCGGTTCGTCGCGCGCAATGAATTTCTGATGTTTTATTTTTATCGATCATAATAAACGGGAATTCATGGCACGCGGCGAATCGGGCGGATCGAGATCGGGATCGTCATTCTGATTGTGAATGTGATCGCAATCGAATTCGAGATCGAGATCGGGATTGAGATCGGGATTGAGATCGGGATTGAGATCGAGATCGGGATTGAGATCGATAAGGAGATCGAGTTCGCCGCGCATGTTTATCCATTTTATTTATGTGTTTGATTACGCGGTTCGGCGCGGAATTCAAACAGAAAATTATTCGCGTATGATATTTGGAAACGGCATTGTGGATAATGAGCCGGCCGAAGGGGAAATCGGAGTTTGCGGCGAGCTTTCGACCTGTTTCGACTCGGGTATCAATTGAAAACCGTCGCGCGGGTTGCGCGTCTTTCCGAGACGAAAGGTGTATCATACAAGAAGATTGACGAGACGATCGCCGAACGATCGGCGGATTCGCTTCGACGGCGCCGGCTTGAGGAATTTGTCGGATGAATTGGACATTATCGCGGATTGAAGACGCTCTAGAAGCTTTGGCCGACGGGCGAATCGTGATCGTCGTCGACGACGAGGACCGCGAAAACGAGGGGGATTTCGTCGCCGCGGCCGAAAAGGTGACACCCGAGACGATCGCTTTTTTGATCGAACACGGTCGCGGTCAGGTTTGCATGCCGATCATGCCCGATCTCGCGGCGCGGCTTCAACTTCCGATGATGGTGCTCGATAACACCTCGCCGTTCCGCACGCCTTATACGATTCCGGTCGATCACGTGAGCTGTAAGACGGGCATCAGCGCCGCGGAACGCGCCAAGACGGTTCGAGCGATCATCGATCCAGCGACGAATCCCGAAGATCTTGTACGCCCCGGGCATTTATTTCCGCTCGTCGCCAAGGAGGGGGGCGTGCTGCGTCGAGCGGGGCATACCGAGGCGACGGTCGACCTTGTGCGGCTGGCGGGCTTGAATCCCGCGGGAGTGCTGTGCGAGATCCTCGACGGTACGGGAGTGGCGGGGCGCGACCGGTTGCACGCGATCGCCCGCGAATTTTCGCTGCCGATCGTCTCGATCGAGTCGTTGATTCGCTTTCGCAAACGGCGTGAGAAGCTTGTCGTCCGCGAGGCCGAGGCCGATTTGCCCACTCGTTACGGTCCGGCGAAGATTCTGGGCTATAGCGTGCGTTATGAGCCCGGCAACGAGCCCGTCGCGGTGGTGATGGGGGATTTGAGTTCGGTCGCGGCGCCTCTCGTGAGGATGCATTCGTCGTGCTTCACGGGGGATTTACTCGATTCGCTCCGGTGCGATTGCGGCGATCAATTGCACATGGCGCTCGAGATGATCGCCGCCGAGGGGGTGGGCGCGGTCGTTTATTTGCCGCAAGAGGGGCGTGGCATCGGGCTGATTCAGAAGCTCAAGGCGTACGAGCTGCAAGATCAAGGGCTCGATACGGTTGAGGCGAATCTGGCGCTTGGATTTCGAGCCGATCAGCGCGATTACGGAGTCGGGCTTCAGATCCTTCTCGATTTAGGTCTGAAGCAAGTTCGGTTGCTCACGAACAACCCGAAGAAGACGGATGCGTTTGTTTATCACGGATTCGAGCTCGAGGTCGTCGACCAGGTTCCGATCCTTGCGCCCGAACGCGTGGAACGGAAGCGATATTTGAACGCCAAGCGCGATAAGCTCGGTCATCTGTTGCCGGCGCACAAAGCCGCGGATCAAGGAGATTGAAAGCGGCTTCAATCCGATCATCGTTTTGATACGAATTTGTGAGCGAAAGCATGAAGATTCATCAATTAGAAATTGAAGGATACCGATCGCTCAAATCTCAATCGTGGTCGCCGGGAGATTTGAATGTTCTTATCGGTCCAAATGCGAGCGGAAAGTCGAACGTTTTGCGAGCGCTCGAACTTTTAAACTTCGCGGCCAAGGGGGAACTCGGTCGTTACGTGTTGGAAGAAGGAGGAATGGATTCGATCGTTTGGGACGGACGCGTTCGTGAAATTCGTTTGTCGGCGGAAACGCGTTCCGAGCGGGTGCCGCTCCATTCGAATTATCGGTATGAAATTTGTTTAATGAGAATCGGTAAGTCGAGCGCGTATCGAATTGAGAATGAAAATCTTTTTCAAGCTTTGTGGAATGAAGAAACCCGCGCGCTTGAGAACTTCTATGAAAAGCTGATTGAGCGAGACCCGCGGCGCGCGGTCGCTTTTTCGACCGATTCGAAGAGGATCGAATTCGACGGGTCGTCGATCGCCGAGGGAGAATCGTTTCTCTCTGTTTTAGCGGTTCCGTTCCATGCGAATCAGGATATAGCGACATTTCAGAAGGAAATGGCGGGTTGGAAGGTTTATCAGTCACTTCGAACCGATCGAGAGGCGCCGATTCGCTTACCTCAGGTCGCTCGAGCGGACACCCGGGTGAACGAGGACGGTCGAAATCTCATTTCGGTACTTCACACGCGTTATACGAACGATCGTGATTTTGAGAACGAGATCGATACCGCGATGCGAGCGGCATTCGGCGACGATTATGAGAAGCTGATATTTCCTCCGGCGGCCGATCAGCGAATTCAGATGAGAATTCGTTTGCGAAGTTTGAAGCGTGAGATCGCGGCCGCCGATCTATCCGACGGAACGCTTCGATTCCTGTTTCTTCTCGCCGTACTCGCCGATCCCTCGCCTCCCTCGCTGATCGCGATCGACGAGCCTGAAACGGGCTTGCATCCGTCGATGCTGCCGATCGTCGCCGAATACGCTCGGCAAGCCGCGATCAAATCTCAGGTGATCCTGACGACGCACTCTCCCGATTTTCTCGACGCGTTCGGATCGAACCCGCCGACGACGACGATCGTTGAATCAAACGAAGGAGAGAGCGTTTTGCGTGTCGTCGCGGGCGATGAGCTTTCTTATTGGCTCAAAAAGTATTCTCTTGGAGAGTTATATCGCTCCAAAGAACTTGAGGCGATGAAATGAAATTCATCCTTTTGGTTGAGGGGAAAACCGAGCGCGATTCGGCCGCGTCGTTCTTGAAACGCCGTCTCGATCCTCAATTGAAGCGTCCCGTCGGCGTTCAAACGGTTTCTTTCGACGGATACGCGGATTGGATTCGTAAACTCGAGACGAAAGCGAGAATGTATCTTGATGGACCGAAGCGTGACGAGATCGTCGGAGTGATCGGCTTGCTCGATCTTCACGGCCCGGATTTTTTTCCGGAAGATAAAAAAACGGCTGAAGAAAAATTCCTGTGGGGTAAGGAATATTTCGAGAAGAAAGTTGATCGTGAGCGATTTCGGATGTTCTTTGCGGTTCATGAATTCGAGGCTTGGCTTCTCAGTCTACCCGATCTCTTCCCGTCCGATGTACGCAACGCTTTGGTGAATAAAATCGCTTATCCCGAACGAGTCAATTTCGACGAGCCTCCGGCGAAACTACTCGATCGGATATATCGTAAAGTTTCAAATCGTAATTATAAAAAAACAACCTACGGCAAACAATTATTTGCAAAACTCGATCCCGAAATCGCCGCTCAAAAATGTCCTTATCTTAAATTACTTTTTGATGAGATGCTTCTCATGGCGAAGACCGCCGGGCTTTGATGAACGTTCATCGCGAATTGATCGAGTCGGTTTTTGAACGGAAACGTGGAAATCAGGATTGAAGGAAGAATCACGGGCCCGGATTTACTCTGTTCTGAACCGCCGCGTCGCGGCCGAGGGAGGCGAGCCGGGGCGGGCTTTCGCCTTGCCAAGGGGGGCTTTGTGACCGACAATAACACAAGGGATTCGCGCGGGTCGATCGGCGAAGCTTTTTTCGCCTGAGCGATCCACGCATCCACACGTTAAATTGAGGAGTTCGTTTTCTCATGCAATCGACCAATCCCGTTTTCGCGGGAAACCCCTACGCTCGCGCAGGTTACGCCGACGACGCCCTGCTCGAGGGGCGTTCGCCGACGATGACCGTTCAGGGGACGATCGTGAAAACGTTCGTCTTGTTCGCAATCCTCCTTTCGACCGCGGCCTGGACATGGAACCAGGTTGATCAGCGGCAACTTTCGGGCGGATTGTTGATGGGCGCGCTGATCGTCGGCTTCGTGGTATCGATGATCACAATTTTCACCCCCAGGATTTCGATGTACACGGCGCCGGTTTACGCCGCGGCCGAGGGGGTGTTCCTGGGCGCGATCTCGAACATCTTCGAGCAACGCTATCCGGGGATCGCCGCGCAGGCGATCTCGCTGACGATGGCGACGATGTTCACAATGCTCATCCTTTACCTCACGGGACTTGTTAAAGTTACCGATCGATTGATCACCGGGATCGTCGCCGCGACGAGCGCGGTCGCTCTCGTTTACATCGTCGCGATGCTGATGAGCGTATTCGGGCATCCCGTTTCGTTTATCAATCAGCCGACGAAGCTCGGGATCGGCTTCAGCCTCGTGGTCGTCGGGATCGCGGCGTTCAATTTGCTGCTCGATTTCGAGTTCATCAGCCGGGGCGCGCACAGCCGAGCTCCCAAATATATGGAGTGGTACACCGCGTTCGGCCTGATGGTCACGCTCGTTTGGCTCTATCTCGAAATCCTTCGCTTGCTGAGCAAGTTGAAAGATCGTTGAATCGATTGATCGCCCCGATTGAACGCCGGCCTTCTCGAACGCCTCGGCGTGAGGTCGATTTCGGGAGGGCTCGGCGCGGGCCGATCGTTGTGAGAATGAACGGAACAGAGACGCGCCGAACAATCGGCGTTTATTAGATAAGGTAATAATTTGATATTACTATTTGGATGAGAGAAGATCTCGGCGATCCGGTTTTCATTATCGGATCCGAGTGACCTCGATTCCGAGTTTGACGATCGACGACAGAATAACGCGGCTCACCGTGATGTTCGCCCTCCCGGAAGACTTCGCCCCGCCGATCTCGTGCTCGACCCCCCTCGATCCTCCGCAAGCGAGGGGACGGGACGATAAATCGTTCTGACACGCTTGCCTCTGGGGGTCTCTCCCTCCGCGCGTTCGGGGAGGGTTTCATCTTCGCGCACGGTTCCCGCCCGATATGCGGTTATCTTGCCGAATCGCCTTATACCGCGGGATTAAAAAACACGCGTTCGTCGCGGCGGTCAGACGCGCCGATTTTTGGTTTGATCGGAAAATCACGGCGGGCGAAGTTCAATCCAAGTTCATCGACTTGTATTCACGTTCAATACGAAAACGCATTTGGGCGCGTTCATCCCCGACATATTCGGAATGAGGCCAGGGCCAATCGACGGCGTCGTCGTGGAATCGAGGGATGACATGCCAGTGGCCGTGGCCGATCGTTTGCCCCGCGGCGGCGCCGATGTTTACGATCACGTTCACGCCGTCGGCGCCAGTCGCGGCTTGAACCGCGCGGCAGAGCCCGGGCAATAGCCCGCCGACATGAGCCGCGGTCGCCGCGGGGAGCTCGCACAAATTCGCGTGGTGCTCCCTCGGAACGACGAGCAGGTGGCCGGGATTGACCGGGTTGATATCGAGGAAAACGAGCGCCTCGCTCGTTTCAACGATCGTCTCGGCGGGAATCGCTCCCCGCGCGATCTTGCAAAACACGCAATGCGGATCGTAACGTTCGCTCACGTCTTACCCACATTAATTCTTGGAAACGATCGCGGGTCGAACCGGCGATTTGATTTCATCCCCTTCGCCGAGGAGCGTGAGAACCCCCATCGGCGCGGCGTCTCCCTGACGGACCTTCGCGAGCTTGTAAAGCCTCGTGTAGCCGCCGGGACGATCCTTGAACTTGGGGCCGATCTCGTTGAACAGCTTGAACGCGATGTCTTTTCGCGTCACGACCGCGAGGACGCGACGGAATCGCGTCAGATCCCAGCCGTCTTTGGCGAGCGTGATCAACTTCTCGGCGAACGGCTGAACCTCTTTCGCCTTGGCGAGAGTCGTCTCCATCCGCCCGTGCTCGAAGAACGACGTGGCGAGATTGCGCAACAGCATCCGACGATGCTCGGGCGTTCGTTTGAACTTTCGACCGGCTTTGCGATGTCTCATGTTCGATCACTTCGGTTATCGGAAAAGGATATCAATTCTGCTAACGAATCTAAAAAACAAGATCGCGATGAAATCAAACGCCGCCCCGGATCGGCACGTTCATGCCCAGATCGAGGCCGATCTCGAGCAATTTGGCCTTCACTTCCTTCAGCGTCGTCTCGCCGAAATTGCGGACCGTGAGGAGCTGCGGCTCGCTCCGGCTCACAAGATCGCGTACCGTCGTGATCCCCTCGCTCTCAAGGCAATTGGTGGCGCGGACCGAAAGCTCGAGCTCGGCGAGGCTCATGTTGAGCTTCCGTTCAAGTTCGGCGTCGATCGGCATGTCGCGGTAAACGTCGCCGCCGATCGCGTCGGAGGGCAACCCGGGACCCGGCTCGTAATACTGGACGAACGGATTCAAATGCTTGCGCATAATCTTCGCCGCCTCGACGAGCGCCATCTCGGGGCCGAGCGTTCCCGTCGTCCAGATCTTCAAGATCAACTTATCATAATTCGTTCGCTGGCCGACGCGGGTGTTCTCGACGCGGTATTCGACGCGAATCACCGGGCTGAAGATCGCGTCGATCGGGATCGCGCCGATCTCAAGATCCTCGGTGTGCCCCTCGGCGGCGGGACGATAGCCGCGACCGTTTTCGACCGTCATGTCGATCGCGAGACGAACGTCGTCGGTCAGCGTGCACAAAATATGATCGGGATTGACGACCTCGACCGATTCGTCGTGCTGGATATCGGCCGCGGTCACGACTCCGCGGCGGTCGCGCTCGATCCGAATCGTCCGATTGTGCTCGGTATGATTCTTGACGACGAGCCCCTTGAGATTGAGCACCAAATCGGTGATGTCTTCAACCATCCCGGGGATCGACGAGAATTCGTGCTGCACGCCTTCGATCTTAATTTTTGTGACGGCGCTCCCCTCGAGGCTCGAGAGGAGGATGCGTCGCAGGCTGTTGCCGACGGTATGACCAAAACCCCGTTCGAACGGTTCGACGTGGAACTCGCCGTACGAATCGGTCAGTTTTTCGCGGTTGCAAATTACTCGGCTGGGAAGTTCGAGGCCGCGCCAACGGATGCGCATCGCGCGAAATCTCCAAGAAAACGGGAAATCCGCTCTCGTCCCGATCGATGAAATCGGCTCGACTCGTCGCGTCGGCCGTGATTTCCTCGAACCGGAGGAGCGGAGTTCGGTCGGTCGTGCAAGCGATCGCCCATCCTCGGGTCCGATCGCGGTCCAATAACGAAAATCCCTCGACGATCAAAACGACAAAACAGCTTGATCCGTAAGGCTCGAGAAAAACGCGGCGGATCGCCGCGCTCTCGGCGACCGCGTGTTAACGACTGAGCAATTCGACGATCAACTGCGGAGTGACCGGAACGCTGATATCCTCGTTGCTCGGCATCCGCGCCACCCGCCCCTCGGGAGGATCGTTCGAAATCCGATCGAGCCAATCGGGAACGGGAGGCATCCCCTCGACCGCGAGGTTCGAAATCGCCAACTTGGCCGATTGCTCGCGCGTTTTAATCTTGATCACCTCGCCGGGTCGAACCAAATAACTCGGGATATCGACCTTATGGCCGTTCACCAAAAAATGGCCGTGGCGAATCATCTGCCGAGCCTGCTTCCGCGACAGCGCGAAACCAAGCCGAGTGACGACGTTGTCGAGCCGCCGCTCAAGAATCGCCATCAACGCGTCTCCCGTGTTGCCGGGACGACGACTCGCCATATCAAAATATTTACGGAATTGACGTTCAAAAATTCCGTAATAGCGCTTCACTTTTTGTTTTTCGCGGAGGCGAATCGCGTATTCGCTGGGTTTGCCGCGGCGAAACTGGTGCATGCCCGGCACGCCTCGGTCGCGCGCGATCGCACATTTGGGCGAATCGCACCGCGTCCCCTTGAGGAACAACTTCATCCCCTCGCGGCGGCATAGCCGACAAACCGGTCCGATGTAACGTCCCATGATCCTCCTGGCGCCTTTTTGCTTGTGATCACACCGTTATCGATCAAGTCTCTTGTACGATCCTGAAAAAAAGAAGGCCTCGCGAGCTCAAACGCGACGCTTCTTGGGAGGGCGACAGCCGTTGTGCGGAAGAGGGGTGACGTCTTCGATCGCCTTGATCGAAAGACCGCACGCCTGCAACGCCGTGATCGCGCTTTCACGCCCAGATCCCGGCCCCTTCACCTTCACCTCGACCTCGCGAACGCCGAATTTGCTCGCCGCTCCCGCCGCGGTTTCGGCGGCGCGCTGCGCCGCGAACGGCGTGCTCTTACGGCTTCCTTTAAATCCGACCGTCCCCGACGAAGCCCAACACAAGGCGTCTCCGTTGGGATCGGTGATCGTCACCGTCGTGTTGTTGAACGTCGCCTTGATGTGCACGACGGCACGGCTCACGTTGCGTCGCGTCTTTCGCTTCTTGGCCTTCGCCACGGGTCGTTCGCTCCTGTAAGTCCGGCGGGGCGTTCCCCCGCGCCTCTTTATCGTCTTTCGGTCCGTTCGGTTCGATCGGCGACGTGACAATCGACGCCGAAAAACACACAACCAGGCGATCAATCGGAAAAAAACGCGCCGCGCCCAATCGCGGCGAAACCGTTCGCGTAACAACACCGATCGCGGTTGCGCGATCGTTTTGAGCGATCGAAACCCGCCGCGACTCGAAACCCGCCGCGATCGCCGCGCCGCGACGCGCGATCGGCCTCTTCGAGCCGATCAGCGCATCTCTTTCACGCCCTTCTTGCCCGCGACGGTCTTTCGCGGTCCCTTGCGCGTGCGTGCGTTCGTTCGCGTCCGTTGCCCCCGCACCGGAAGGCCCTTGCGATGCCTTAGACCGCGATAACAACCGATATCGCGCAACCGCGCGATGCTTTGCTGCGTTTGCCTACGCAACGCCCCTTCGACGACGTACTCGTTATCCAATAACGAAGCCAACCGAGCCAGTTCGTCTTCGGTCAAGTCTTTGGCGCGCTTGTCGGGGTCGATCCCCGTCCGCTCGCAAAGTTGCACCGATAAGGAAGGACCGATACCATAAATGTAACGGAGCGAAATCAGCGTTCGCTTATCGTTGGGAATATCGACACCGAGAATACGGGGCATACGATCGATCTCCGGGATTCAACCCGATACGTTGGACGAAGCGCGACACCACAATTGACCGACGAAACAACCGCCGTTAAGCCGACGCAACCGCGAAGGCGAACGACGCGATCTCAACCTTGCCGTTGCTTGTGACGAGGGTTCGAGCAAATCACGAACACCTTGCCGCGACGACGGACGATTTTGCAACTCTCGCAGATCCGCTTGACGCTCGCTCGAACCTTCATCGTAAGACGCTCTCGCTTTCCTCTATGCTACCGGGTCGACGACAAAACACCGATCGCCGCGCCCGGTTGTGGACCGGCGCGGCGGTTGCGTTCGATCAACCCGGGGCCGAATTGGGTTATCTTAGCGAGACGATCGACGGAGTTACAAGAGCGCGATCGAAAAAAATCCACGCCGCTCGTTCAAGCGGTTCAACAATCCGCGCCCAGGCCCGCTTTTCCGCCGCCGACGATCGCTCCAAAAGCCGATCGTCCGTCGTCGATTCGTCGCCGCTTGGCCCGACTCGCGCCGACTTGGGCGCGAAGATCGAATATCATCCTTCGGGACGACGCGTTCGTCGACCCCAATTTCCGTCGATTTTTTCATCGCTCCGACCGGCCGACGTTCCTCAAGCGTCCGAAGGCTCGTACCGTCGGATACGATCGACCCCGTTCCAACAACCCTGCGCGCGTCGTTCGTCTAAAGAAAGCAATATCCGTATGTGTGGAATTTGCGGATCGGCTTGGACCTCGAACGGAATTCGACTTTCCGAAAACGACCTTACGACGATGACCGAATCCCTCGTTCATCGCGGACCCGACGACGCGGGATTCTTCCGCGACGACCGCGCCGCGCTCGGCTTCAGAAGATTGTCGATCATCGACCTCGAAGGCTCACGCCAGCCCCTCGCGAACGAGACCGGAACCGTCCGCGCCGTGTTTAATGGAGAAATCTATAATTACCAATCGCTTAGACGAAGGCTCGAGGCCAGGGGACACGTCCTTAAATCCGCGGGCGACGGCGAAACACTTGTTCACTTATATGAAGACGAAGGTGAGAATATGTTTTCTTACCTAAGAGGCATGTTCGCGCTGGCGATCTGGGACGCGCCCCGCCGCAAGCTGATTCTGGCTCGCGATCGGCTCGGCCAGAAACCCCTCGTCTATCATCGCGACCTCGACCGGATCGTCTTCGCCAGCGAACTCAAGGCGATTCTCGCGGCGCGCGATCCCGCGATCCCGCGCACGATCGACCCTCGATCGATCGACTTATATCTAACGTATGGTTATATTCCAAGCCCTGATACGATCTTCCGCGAAACGAACAAACTCCCCCCCGCGTCGTACGCGATCTGGCACGAAGGCGCGCTCACCGTTAAACGCTACTGGGAACCCGATTGGAATCGCGAGGTCCGTCGGACGATCGAAGTCGAGGCCGACGAGCTGCGCGCGACGCTCGACGATTCGGTTCGCGAACAAATGATCGCCGACGTCCCGCTGGGAGCTTTCCTCTCGGGAGGAGTCGATTCGACGATCGTCGTTGGATTGATGAAGAAACACTCGAATCATCCGATCGAAACGTTCTCGATCGGTTTCGACGAACCCGCGTTCGACGAACTCGATTACGCGCGGCTCGCCGCTTACACCTTTCGGACCGATCATCATCAATTTATCGTTAAGCCGCGCGCCTGGGAGACGACGACCGAGCTGGCTCGACAGTTCGACGAACCCTTCGCCGACAGCTCGGCGCTCCCCACCTGGCACGTGGCGCGCGAGACGAGGCGGTACGTGACCGTGGCGCTCACGGGAGACGCGGGAGACGAACTCTTCGGCGGTTACGACCGTTACCGCGCGCTCGCTCTCGCGGGATTGATCGATCGTTCCCCCGAATCGATTCGTCGCTTCCTCGCGGGTCCCCTGGCGCGCGCCTTGCCCGTCTCGGTGAAAGCTAAAACGAAGCTCCGCTCGATTCGCCGCTGGCTCGAAGCGCTCGCCGATCGACCCGCCGATCGCTACCTCCGCTGGATCGCGCTCGGCGATGAATCAACACGAATGTCTTTATATACCGACGAATGGATCGACCGGCTCGTCGGCGAAAATCGCGGCCCGGGCTCGATCGAATCGAACGGAGCGGTCGATCCCAAAACGTATTTGTATAACGCGTGGAATCTCGCCGATCGGAGGGACGACCTTTCGCGCGCGATGATCGCGGATATCGTCACGTATTTACCTGGGGATTTGCTGGTGAAGGTCGATCTGGCGAGCATGGCGCACGGGCTCGAATGCCGAAGCCCGTTTCTCGATCATCGGATCGTCGAACAGGCGATCGCGATCGAATCGAGCCGAAAGCTCGGAATCGCGCGCGGTCGTTCAAAGCTCGTCCTCAAACGAGCGTGCGGCGATCTCCTGCCCAAGGCGATCCGCAACCGGCGCAAGATGGGCTTCGGCGTGCCGATCGATCGCTGGTTTCGCACCGAACTGAAAGACGAACTGAGAGAGATCCTCCTCGATCCCGCGGCGACCGCGTGGGGCGTCTTTCGTCGCGAAGCGATCGAACGGATGATCGACGAACACGTGAATAACCGTCGCGATCACGCCTACCGGCTCTGGTCGCTCGTGATGCTCGAATTGTGGCGAAGAAATTACGCCGCAACTCCCGGATGATATCCATAACTATCTAGTTTTATCATAATATTAATTACATTATATATTATGATGTTAACATGAGATCGCTTCGATCGGAATCTTCGATCCGACGTTCGCGGCCGGTTGAAACGGCGCGGGGATTTTTCGAGCCGGGGATCCTGAGCGTTTCGGTTCGGCGCGTCGCTCCCTTGAGCCGGGGTCGGATCGCGGCTAAGTTGAATCGCGGGTCGATTCGAGGGAATTCCTTGGAACGTCCGCGATCGAAACATCCAATCCACAAGGAGAAACGCCGACAATGCGCATCACCCGAATCGCCGCTCCGCTGGCGGCCACGATGTTCTTAACCTTGGGTTCGGCTTTGTTCCTGGCGCGTGCAGCGCAGGATCATATGGAAGGAGACGAAGTCACCCACGCGATCGCCGTCCTTCATCACACCAAAGGGAGCGAGGTTCACGGAGTCGTCCACTTCACCAAGGTCGCCGAAGGGGTGAAGGTCGAAGGGAAGATCACGGGGCTCAAACCCGGCAAGCACGGGTTCCACGTGCACGAATTCGGCGATTGCAGCGATCCCGAGGCGAAGAGCGCCGGCGGCCACTTCAACCCCGGTAAAATGAAACACGCCGGCCCCGACACCAAAATGCGCCACGTCGGCGATCTCGGCAATATCGAGGCGAACGCCGAAGGGGTCGCGACGATCGATCTCGTCGATTCGCAAATCGCCTTTCATGGACATCATTCGATCATCGGCCGCGGCCTGATCGTTCACGAAAAAGCCGACGACCTGAAAACCCAGCCGACCGGCGACGCCGGAGGCCGAGTCGCGTGCGCCGTGATCGGCGTCGCCAAAGGAAAATGACGCGGTTCGATGTAAAACGCGAACGCCAAGCCTCGACGCCGATTCAAGACGAATCGCGTCGAGGCCGCCGATCGATTCGATCAAATACCGTGATTCTCACGACGCTCGTTCCTTCAAAAACATCAATTAATATGATATAACTTCTATATTTTTGCAATCTTCTTATATTAGTCTATAATGATTTTCAGGGATATCGGCGTGTTTAAAGTTTTGCAATTGATACCGACGCTCGATCGATCGGGGGCGGAGAAGCAGGCGGCGATTTTGGCGCGCGGTTTACCGCGGGATCGGTTTCGCGTCGAGGTCGCGGCGCTGACGAGGCTCGGTCCGCTCGCCGAGGAACTCGAGGCCGCCGGAGTTCCCGTGACGCTGATCGGCAAACGTCTGAAGATCGATCCGTTTTGTCTCGAGAGGCTCGTTCGATTCATACGCGATAAGAAATTTGATGTTGTTCATACATGGATTTTCGCGGCGAATTGTTACGGTCGAGTCGCGGCGCGGCGGGCCGGGGTTCGAGTCGTCGTGACGAGCGAAATGGCGGTCGATCTTTGGAAGGGAAAGGGCCATTTCGCGATCGATCGCCGGTTGGCTCGAATCACCGATCGGATCGTCGGCAATTCACAAGCCGTCGTCGATTTTTATCGCGATCAAGGGATACCGTTCGATAAGCTCGCGATGATCCGATCGGGAATCGAGCCGTTCGACCCTCCCGCGATCGATCGAGCCAAGGTTCGCGGCGAGTTCGGCGTCTCTTCCGATCAGCCCCTCGTCGTTTACGCGGGAAGGCTCGCCCCGCAAAAGGGGCTCGACGATCTCCTCTTCGCGCTCGATTTACTTCAGCACGTCAGGCCCGACGTGCGGACGCTCATCGTCGGCGCGGGCCCGCTGCGAACCGAGCTCGAAGAACTCGCACGCATGCACAAGCTTGAAGATAAAGTACGTTTTCTCGGTCATCGCGAAGACGTTCCCCGGCTTTTCAGCGCGGCGGATGTTGTTGTGTTGCCAAGTTTATATGAAGGTTTACCGAACGTGGTTCTCGAGGCGATGATGTGCGGCAAGCCCGTCGTCGCGACCTCGGCGCCTGGAACGACCGAGGTCGTCGTCGACGGCGAAACGGGGCTGCTCGTTCCGCCGCGCAAGCCCGCCGAGATCACCCGCGCGCTCCGCGCGATCATCCTCGACCCAGAACGCGCCGCGGCGATCGGACGAGCCGGACGCGAACGCGCCCTCGCCGATTTCACGGCGAACGCGATGATCGATCGCTTCGCGCAACTTTATCAAGAAATCTACGAACAAAAGGCTGAAAATATTTCTTAGAGTCTATCCGAAAAGAATTCCGTAAATCCAGCGGGATTTGAGAGCAGACCCGAAATTGGGAGGGCGAACCCGAAATTGGGAGGGCGAACCCAAAATTGGGAGGGCGAACCTCCTGGTGAGCCGCATTATGATGTTTGCGATTATTGACCGAAAACG
>JAJYWB010000142.1 GCA_021791715.1 Planctomycetota bacterium
CGTTTCGCCGCCGACGATCACCTTCGCCGCTTTCATCGTTCGATAATACGCCCGAGGATCGGTGATCTCGTCGACCGCGACGTTCAGCGCCGTACCCGAATCGATATCGCGCTGCTCCGGATTCTCACGAAGACGACGATCAATATCCGCCTGCGCTTTTTTCGTTCGCTTCTCACGCCGAGCAACCGTCTCGGCGTATTGGCGATTCGCCTCTTGTTGCGAAATGAAAATAAATTGATTCCAACGCATCACGGTGTCGGCGTCGATCGAATTCGCGACCGCCGTTTGATGATTGTAAACCCCCGCTCCCGTCGCGAACGCGCCCAGGCCACGAGCCATGTCGCCCCCGACCGTCCCGCCGATATTTCCCCAACCCCCCCAGCCGAATCCGCCTAAAGGATCGGGATACATAAACTGCGCCCGCGCCTCAAACGCCGAACTCGTCAGAAGCACCGCGGGTATCAGCGCCGTCAACCAGCCGATTCGTCGTCGCATGGAGAAACCTCTCGCTATCGATCGGGGGATCGTCGATCATCACGCGACACAACCTCGAGTGTCGCCGTGAAATCAAACCGAAATGTCGCCTAAATTGAAACGTCCCTCGAAACTAGCATCCGCGATTCCCCGGGTCAATCTTGCGACGTTCATTTCCAAAAATGCCGGATTGATTCGCGTTTCGCCTCACTCCCCTCACGACCCGACTCGCGAGTTTGTACCGTCGATCCTTCCTAAAAACCGCGGGTAAAAACCCGAATCGAACCTTCCATTCAAGCGAAGTTCGACGATCGGACGTCGTCGATCCGGTTCGCAGGGCCGATCACCACTTCCCTGACGCTATTGCCTGAAAGGGCGTGCCGCTTCGTCTTCGCTTCATCGATCAAGCATCGCTCGCCGGCAAGTCCGTGCGGCAACTGCTACAAGAATGAACCGCGGCTTCGCGCTCGCCGTTCGATTTTTACGTATCCGAAATCCGTTTTCGGTTCGATCGACCGTTCCAACTAGGAGTTTCCACGATGAGTTTCACCCCTTCCTATCGATCGGGATTCGCATTCGCGTGTTTATTCGCTTCCGCGATCACGACTTCAACCGCGCAGGCTCAACCCCCGAGACGTCAGCCCACTCCCAACGACACCTTGAAATCGACCGAGGTCGCCGCCGACCGCAAGGTCACGTTCCGAATCTACGCCCCCAAGGCCGCTAAAGTGACCGTCGGAGGCGATTTCGGCCAGGGGGGAGAGATGACCAAAGACGATAAAGGCGTCTGGTCACTCACCGTCGGACCGCTCGACGCCGATTTTTACAGCTACACCTTCAACGTCGACGGAGTTCGAACCGTCGATCCCAAAAATCCGTTGATCAAACAAGGAATCTCTTCGATCGACAGCATGTTCCTCGTCCCGGGAGAATCCGCCGAGTTCGAAACCACCAAAGACGTCACGCACGGCGAAATCCGCTCGGCGTGGTATCGTTCGGGTACGCTTAACACACTAAGACGCTTGCATGTTTACACCCCTCCGGGATACGACGAAACCTCAGACAATTACCCCGTGCTCTATTTGCTCCACGGCGCCGGCGACGACGATTCGGGATGGAGCACGATCGGTCGCGCGGGGTTCATCGTCGACAACCTTCTCGCCGAACACAAAGCCGTTCCGTTCATCATCGTCAACCCCAACGGCAGCCTCCCGCCTCCCGCGGAATTCGCGAACACCACCCCCGAGCAACGCCGCTCTCCCGAGTTCCGAGGCCGGATGGAAGCGCTCCAAAACCGCTTCTCCGACGAACTCCTCAAAGAAATCGTCCCCTTCGTCGAGAAACACTACCGAGTCAAAAAAGGAGTCGAGAATCGCGCGATCGCGGGGCTTTCGATGGGGGGCGGACAAACCCTTCGCTTGCTCACAACTCATCCCGATCAATTCGCCTATGTCGCGATCTGGAGCGCGGGTTTATTCGGCGGCGATCCCGCCGAATGGGAAAAACGGAACGCAGACTTCCTGGCGAAAGCCGATGATGTGAACAAAACCGTCAAGCTTCTTTCGATCAGCGTCGGCGACGCCGATTTCGCGCTCGCGGGTTCCAAATCTTTGGCCGAGCTCTTCGACAAACACAAGATCAAGCACGAACTGAAGATCAGCGGCGGAGGCCACACCTGGATCAACTGGCGGCACTACCTGCGAGACCTCACGCCCCGATTGTTCCAGTGATCGCTTGAAAAGCTTTTTGAGGATGATAAGCGGTTTGATCTTGAAACAACCGACGGCTCGGAGGCGAACGATCGTCTCCGAGCCTCGTTTTTGTATCCTTGGCGAGTTTCATCAAGTGTACTCGTTTACCCCTCAACTTACTTCCCGTCGATTCGGAAGCAACCTGGAACAAGAACCGCGTCTCGAGCGTGAAGTCCGGGCTCGGCTCGACGAGCCGCGTTCATGAAAACGTCGTCGTCGGCGATTCCGAAAACTCGCCGATCGTGCAGCCAGCCGACATGCCCGTCGGTATAGAGAACGTTTTGGCCGCGGAAGTGATGATTCGGGCTGTTACCTTCCAAAATCGTATGCGTCGATTCATCATGCGCGGGGATGTCGGAAATCACCGGAATCCGTTGCGTTAAAACCGCCGGGATCGGCCGCGGCGAATCGTCGGGGCTCTTGCGATATCCCAACGAGAACGCATAATCGCTGCAAAACATGTGACGCATCGATAGCGGATTGGCCGCTTCTCTTTGACACATCGTTTCAAGATCAAGCGCCGGGGCCGTCGCGGGTCCGCGTTCGGATCGACGTCCGTTCGATGGACAATCGAGAACTTTTTCGTCGGTGAGATGCCCCGCTTCTTTCAGCATCAGCGTCGTCGCGCCGGCGTAAGGAACGGGGCCGTCGGGATCGGGATACGGAAACGACCGATGCGATGTCACGTATTGCGCCAGCGACACCCCCAATTGCCGCAGATTCAACGCGCACGCGGCCTGGTCCATGCGCGTCTTACTGTGATGAAGGGGAGGAATGAGAGTCATCACGCCCGCGACGAGAATCGTCGCCGCGACCGCGACATCGGCCCAGCGAAACGGAACACGCACGGGAACGAATTCTTGAATCGACCACCGCGATTTGGCGTCGGCCACCCGAGCGAGCGTTCGCGCCGTTAAATCCACGGGAGGAAGGAGTGCATCGTCGTCGCCGTCGTCGAGCAACCAATCGATCCTTCTTCGCACGTGTTCAAGCTTCGTCGCAACCGTGGGGTCGGTCGCGACAAGCTCCTCGATCCGTTCGCGTTCGGCGCCCTCAAGGCGCCCCAGTGCGTGATCGAGCAATTCGGTAGCGTTCATGGCAATCAACCGTTTTCGTCGATATTCGCCGTTCGCGCCATCTCCTGGAGCTTGGCGAGTGCGGCGTGCAACCTGGATTTAACCGTGCCCACGGGAATCTTGAGAATCTCCGATATCTCTCGATATTTGAGATCCTGGTAATACGCGAGAATCAGGGTTTGCTTCAGCGTGTCGGGCAACCGTTCGATCGCCTGACGGACCCAATCGCGCCGCTCGTCCTCGCGCAACCGTGCGAGCGGCCCGGGATCGTCGCCGACCAACATGTCGACCAACGCCGCGGGGCTCGAATCCCCCGAGGCGACGCGGTTGTCCAGGCTCACCGTGGGATGGC
The DNA here is from genome assembly GCA_021791715.1 of Planctomycetota bacterium. Taxonomy (GTDB): domain Bacteria; phylum Planctomycetota; class Planctomycetia; order Isosphaerales; family Isosphaeraceae; genus JAKBCQ01. Next base: position 3,654 of record JAJYWB010000142.1, read on the forward strand.
GACCAATCTTCCGCAACGCGTCCACCGCCTGGTGCGTCGCGATCGCATACAACCACGGTCGAACCGGCCGGCCGTCCTCGTAAAGACCCCGCTTCAAATGAACTTGTAAAAAAGTGTTTTGAAAAACGTCATCCGCGAGCGTTCGATCGCCCACGTAACGAACAAGGTATCGGTACAGCTCGCGTTCGTAGCGGTGCACCAACGCCTCGAAGTTTTCGGGGCCGCCCGTGTCGCGATATCGGGTCAACAACTCCTCGTCGGTTTGGGCGTCGAGGTCGTTGGCCAACGTTAGGCCCTTCATAAGCGTTACGTTTCGCGGAGGCGAAGGGTTCGGTTATTTCAGAGAGCGCACGAAAATTCCGAAAATCATTCTTACCTAGTTTATGACGTCGCCGGGCTTAGTCAACCCGCGAATGCCGCGCCGACACGATGTTTCATCATCCTACCCCCATAGCCGCGCTTCAACCCCCAAGTCGACGCGCGAACCCCAAACCCCGGTGAAATCTCCAACCCCTACGAAACCGTTCCGAAAGCTCAACTCATCATCCGCCCCCGACTTTCCCGGAGCGTTTTATCAAATCCGCTGATCGAATCGACTGAATTGATAAAAGCGTAAAGTGGGAAGTATAGGGTTCTTTACACGCATATAACGCTAAAACACTCCTAGTGAGGCTTGCCGGAAAGAAAACCGATTATTCCGCAAGATTTGATGGCGACCCCGAAATTGTGAGAGTGGTCAAGATATTGGGAGGGCGAACCTCCTGGTGAGCCGAATTATATTCCGCAAGATTTGATGGCGACCCTGAAATTGTGAGAGTGATCAAGATATTGGGAGGGCGAACCTCCTGGTCAGCCGAATTATATTCCGCAAGATTTGATGGCGACCCCGAAATTGTGTCAGTGATCAAGATAATGGGAGGGCGAACCTCCTGGTGAGCCGAATTATATTCCGCAAGATTTGATGGCGACCCCGAAATTGTGAGAGTGGTCAAGATATTGGGAGGGCGAACCTGGGCTGATGAAAAGTTGGGGTTGATCCGCTGTTTTATTTTTGTATGGTTAAAACGCTTTTGTTGCGCAGAGGAGATCTGTGCTTTTCAGTGTTCTTACACCAGGAGATCACACATGGATGCCGC
>JAJYWB010000090.1 GCA_021791715.1 Planctomycetota bacterium
AGCGGTTGAGGCGACGGTTCACCAATATTATCACTTTATATTAAGAATCTAGATGTCGGTTTTTTTTATTTGGGAGGGCGAACCTCCCGGTGAGCCTCTTATCGAAAACTCCGTCGAAGAGGCCTTTTTTACTGTCAATAATAGTAAACATCATAATGCGGCTCACCAGGAGGTTCGCCCTCCAACCTAATCTCGCGCCGCGGAGGTCGTTTTCCAGGACGAGACTCTTCGACTGTTTTGCATAACTACATTTATTCAGCTTATAAAATTATATGTAACACATAGCGCGCGATCGCTTGCTTCGAGAAACACGGATCGCCGGAATTCCTTCGCAAATTCCAGTTAACCGGCGAATACTTGATCTCCGTGAGTCTATCCGAAAAAGCGATTGAAACCCTCTCGGTTCGATTTTAGCGGTTGAGGCGCCGGTTCACCAATATTATCACTTTATGTTAAGAATTTAGATGTCGGTTCTTTTTATTTGGGAGGGCGAACCTCCCGGTGAGCCTCTTATCGTAACCTCCGGAGACGAGGCGGTTTTTTAGTCAATAATAGTATATATCATAATGCGGCTTTCCAGTAGGTTCGCCCTCCCGACATCATGTTCGACCTCCAGCCTGATCTCGCGCCGCGGAGGTCGTTTTCCAGGAGGCGAGGCGCCGACCGATCCGGCAAATGATTTTGATGCATATGATATAAATTGGGATCACACAAAGGTTCGCCCCGCCGATTTCGGGTTCTCACACAAATCCCGCCGAATATGCCGTTATCTTACCTGATAGTCTCTGAAAAAAGGTCCCTCGCTCACGCATCAGCCTTCATTATAAATAATCAAATATAGATTGCGGGTCGAGTTCGTTCACGAAAAACCCGATAACGGGCGAATTTGAGTTTTCCCGTCCGCGCGCCGAAATCGAAACGAGCCCGATCGGAAAGAGTCTTATTATAATCGATCGCCTAATTTAATTACACCAACATCTACATATTTGTATCTAGAGCAACAGATCCCGCAGATCGGCGAGGCCGATCGGCTCGCGCGAGGCGAACGGTTCGCCGTGCCGCACGCCGACGGTCTCGCCCCAAAACCGCGTCCGGTCGAACACCGCGTCGATCACCCCGGGACGATCGACGGGTCGATTATCGACAAGCTGAGACCGATAACACTCGAGCGCTCGACGCTTCTCGTCGACCGCGTCCGATATGTCGAAAACGAAGCTCGGTCGCTCGACGATCCTTAAATGTACGCTAAAATAATAAAGAATGCGTTTGGGATGAAACGGTTCGCCGGGAATGTCCGACTTACTCAGTTTGCTCCAAAATCGAGCGTCCTCGACAAGCTTGGTCGCGGCGACATGATCGGGATGCGCGTCTTCCCAGTACGGAGCGAACAACAACCGAGGCCGAACGGCGCGAAAGACCGCGGCGACGGCGCGACGATGCTCAAGCGTCGGTTCAAGGCTCCGATTGGGAAGGCCGAGATTCTTCCGCCAAGGCTCGCCCAACGCGGCGTTCGCGGCCTTCGTCTCCGAGGCTCGGATCTCGACCGATCCCAACGGCGTCGGCTCGCCCGTCGTCAAATCCAATATCCCCACACGAAGGCCCTTCTTCATCAGCGTGACGATCGCCCCCCCCGCGCCGAGCTCGGCGTCGTCGGGATGGGGAGCGATCACGAGCGCATCGAGCATCAATCAACTCCTTATTATTATGGATTGTAATGATTTATCGTAATCAAGCGAACACGTCGAATCGTCGCTTCGATGAAATTCTCGATTCCCGCGATCGATCGCGCATCCTCGGCGGTCTTGATGATACGCCCCATGCGCGATCCGACAGACATCAATCGAGAATTTTCGGTTCGATTGTCACATTCGCGACGCCGAAGTCGATGTCATATTACCCCCCCCGATGATTGTAGGCGAAGTGCGCGCCGAACATCATGCGAAAAACGGCGATCATCGCGTGTTGCGAAACGGCTCGAACAAAGCGAGCGGATCGTTCTCATCCAATTGTTGGGGAGATCACCTTGATCGATCGAAGTACGGATCTTCGACGAAAAACGCCCGAGCGTTCGCTCGCTCGAAATCGGGCGGTTTTCATCCAACGCCTCTGGAGTCTTGTTCCAGCCGGCGATACGCTGTACGATTACGTGTGTCGAGAGGCGAGGTTTCGACACCCCCCCGGGGCGTGGAGACGATCCGACTGGTTCGACGAGATCCATTCGATCGGATTGACAGAGACGCAAGAGGCTCTGCAGCGTTGGACCGAGGCTTACGACGACCGTTGGATCGACTTCGCCAAACAATCGATCCACCGAGCGATCGAGCGCGCCTTTTATCACGAACGAAAGATCAGAATTGCGGCCGATCGCGATTGGTATTTGATCGAGGATCGTTCCGCGAACTTCGCTGAAATCATCGCGATCGAAGATCAGCGTGAGAGTGTGCGGATGATGATCGATCGACTTCCGACCGAAGATCAATTCATTGTTAGAGCTTGGTTCTTCGAGAACCAATCCCAGGCTGCGATCGGCCGAGCCATCGGCAAAAGTCAGGCATACGTGAGCGGAAGAATCCAACACGTTCTTGCGAGCTTGCGTGAGTGGATTAAGGGGGGGGGGGGGATAAGAATTATTGCACCGATTCGTAATAATCGTCTCTGCTCGTTCTGTAGTATAAATAGACGATGTTGTGGAGGTGATTACAGAAATCAACTTCAGAGTAAACCTACTCCGGAACTCCGTGCGAAGTGAGGGTACATATTATGTTCAGGATTCATGCTCACCATTTAAAAGTCACTAGATTTTTGATTATTTTAGTTCTAGGATTACCTTTGGTTTCTCTCGTTGTATTGAAATTGCGTGATTATCTGCGCGAATCAGTCGGTCTGGTTATATTGAATCCTCATATTATCGTCGAATTTGACGATACTGAGAAATATCCCGGACACTTTTCGATCGATTTGAAGAATAATACAAATAAGGATATATTGGTATCTGACATAAAGAGCGGTTGTGGTTGCACAATCCCGGCGCGGACAAGTTTTTCAATTCCAGGGAGATCCGTTGCTCGAGTTCCATTATCTATCGATCCGTCGCCTTCGGGTGAGAAAATTGTTCCGATTGAGATAAAAACAGATTACCAAAGCTCAAGATCGCTCAAAAGCGAAATCAAAGTGAGAAGTCTCCGTAAAGCTCCATTCTTAACCGACGCCAATGGAGACTTGGCTTATTCTCATCCTAATGATATTGCTGAATTGCGAACTATATATGTCTCGTCGATTGAACTCTCATCGTCCACCAAAAAACATCCGGTGCTCTCATGCGATCTTTCATTCGTAAGGATTAAACCTGATAAAATCATATCTAAACCGATAATTCGATCATCTAAGGATTCAGTCGTCTATACATACACGGTATATCTTGATTCATCGACTCCAAACCGCACTTTTAGCGGAGAAATCATGGTTATAAATCCATGGAAACACGACGATAAGAAGACAATTAGTATTTATAGGAATATATCACCTCTCGATATTTTCCCTCCTGAACCGGAACTTACGTATCGAAGCGATCGTAATCAATCTACCATGCGTCTTCATTTGTCATCACGCAAGCATCAATATATATCGGAGAACAAATGGATAATCGATCATCCTAATATTCCATATTGGAACATTACGAAACAAACATCGAAAGATCGTAAGAGTTTAGTTATTGATTGTATACTCAATGGATCTATCAGATCTCAAGATTCGGCAAAATCCTTTTTAACAATCCATTACGAAAATGATGTAGTGAAGGTACCATTGAAAGTACGTAACGAGGATCAAGTTGATCGTTGATCAATTAGAGGACTTACCAATGAAAAATCGTCGAGCGTTTTCACTGATCGAAGTTCTTGTGGCGATCGGAATCGTGGGAATACTGGCTGGGCTGACGGCGCCCGCGATCGAAAGATCTCGTGAAGCGGCGAGAAGGGTCGGCTGCCAATCAAACCTCAGAAATTTAACCTTGGCGTGGATCGAATTTGAAACGAATAACGGGAGATATCCACGAGCGTGGGACGGTTCTCAAAAACCCCTTTATCATAATGGAATCATTTACGCAAACTACTCGGGTTTTTATTCGCCTCAGTGCTCGCTGCTGCCGTTCCTCGATCAGATTCCGCTTTATAATTCAATTAACTTCCAGTCATATATTTATGATGGAGTGAATATCCCGGCCGCCAACAAAGTTCCATACACGAACGCCACGGCTGCGTCTACACTCGTCGATGTTTTTCTATGTCCCGACGACCCGCTCAATCGTTTAGGTCGACAGGGGGAAAACAACTATCGGGGGAACGGCGGACCATGCGAATCATGTACTAAATCCAATATGGGAGCATTTTCATTTCGATCGTTTTTACGTCAATCTGATTTCATAGACGGAGCCTCGAATACGATCTGTTTTTCGGAAAAAAGCGTCTCGGACGACGTCGCTTATTCACCCCGGAGAGATTGGCTCGCAATACCCCAGGAGGAAGGCGTTCGAAACACGGAATGGACGCCGACGTATTTCGTCAAAAGGTGTTCATCGATATCGCCTTCACTGATCCCCGAAAAAGTGAAGCCCGTTTTAACGTCCGGCCGAACCTGGATGACCTCCGGGATGCAATATACGATTTTTTACACATTGACGACTCCCAACAGCTTTATTCCTGATTGCGGTTTGGAGGGGAACGACAACGGTGCGGGAGCTTTCGCAGCGAGATCTCTTCATCCTTACGGCGTCAATGCATCATTCTGCGACGGATCGGTTAAGTTTTTTTTCAATTCGATCGACCAGGGAATCTGGTCGAGTTTGGGCACCAGAAACGGAGGTGAAGTGATCGATTCACAATGAAAAAGTTCGATTAGAGGATCGATCAAACCATTTTCATTCATTCCCTTGTTTTGGTCGTTCGAGGATCTCGCGTCGACTGGAGGATTCCATGAGAAAGATGGCGATCGAATTCGTCGGTCTCTTCGTCGTTACGGCCGTACTGATTGCATGCATCATGATTTCGGAAGACAAGTCCGCGCGAGCCGATGTCTACCAAGGATTGATGTGCACTCCATCGGCGGCCGCCGGCTGTTTAGAAAGTATCGGCGCCGCAGGAAAGTACTATCGCAATAATCCGATCCCCGCGGGGTGGTCCGTCGGAACTTGCACAGGTTCAACAGGGGCGAATTGCCGTTTATTTCCATCAATCTATTGCGGGGGTCAAGAATACAACTGCACGACTCACCAAGAACAAAGCGGATCGGGATGTAATTCGACTACAAGTTGGTGTAAACAGGTTCCATACGGTTACACCGGCTGTTGATTGAGACGAACCTTTTGATCAATCTAAACTCCGTCTCCTTGATCGAGTTCGATTCCTTACGGCGTGAAGATCGAGGCTCGATCAAGTATCTAATTCAAATTCACAAAGCAATTTCGATATTTAACGAGCAAAAGACATCATTATGTTGTCACAAATCGCTATGATCGTTATCGGCGCCTTCGTTTCCAATCATGATCGCGGCGTTTTCCCCGTCGATCTTCCAGAGAAAACCCATCTTCTTATGTCGTCTTTGAAAAACATCGACGTCTCAATCGAATCGAAAACGTCTATGAACGACTCGAGCGGTTCATTGACGAAGAGCTATGATTACGTCGAAACCTCCGATGGCCGAAGATTTGCCGACATGTTTACCAAAAATCATGACGGGCATGAGACTCGACTGAAGGGGTACTGCGACGGCGAAAAATGCGCAAAGGTCGTCTACGATATGAGAAAGGACGTCGCGAATCCGCAATCAAGAATCGAGATCGGCAAAAGCTTTATGAATGAAAACACATTCGGAGGCGTGGAAAGACCCGCTCCGCTTAATTATTTTTATTTGGATAAAATCCCTCTTTCGGATATGATCCAACCAAAATACTATACAGAAAACGGACGCGCGATCGATCGACAGACCGCGGTATTTTATTTTCCAAACGTCAATTGCTCGAAATCGAAGCTTGATCTAGTCTATGAGATCGACCTCGCAACCGGTCTTCCTCTCAAAATCGCATCGTTTCAGGATCAAACTCGAGCCGATCAAAATAAACCGACCTGGATCTGGACAGTCGAATCATTGACCTTGGTTCAAGGAATTATATTTCCGAATAAAATGAGACTCGTTGTTTTTGATAAAGACGACTCATCAAAGATGTACTTTACCGTTGAAATGATTGTGAAAAGAATAGAGTTCAATAAACCTCATTTGTTAGAAGAATTTCGACCGAAACTCGAACCCGGTTTTTTCGTCATCGATACCGTCAAGAACGACAGCTATTTTGTTCCGAAACGAAAACCCGAAAAAATCATTCTCGACGAGAGATCGAACGACGACTCCAAATATTTGCGAGTTCGCGAGGAAACGTCTCTCTCGACGATATTACGGATTTCTATCATCGGTGCATCGATCATCTTGATCGCGGTAGCTTTTTATCTTAAATATCGTTCACGATCGATCAATTCTATTAATTAACAATGTTGTAAGATGCTTTTAAATATATGGTCGACGATTCCGTGAAATAAGGCGGCGCGGAACGATGCGAACAAGATGACCCAATAGATATTAGATTATAAATATTTTGCTATAATAATAATTTTTGATATTTATTTCAATCAATCGATATTATATGAATGCGACCACCGGCATTTCGAGATCCTTATATCACGAAAACAATAAGCTTGGTTCTTCGTGAGCCGATCCCTGACCCCGATCCGTCGTACAATCGGCAAAAGGCAAGCTAACGTCAGCGGATGAATCCAAAACGTTGATGCGAGCTTGCGTGAGTGGATTGGGGAGGTGACGGCAAGAGGTTATTTGGACCGATTTTTGATGATCGACCCGGTGTTTTCTGGTAAGATTAAGGAGTGAGATTAAAACGCGAGACATTGGAAACGACCTCGGTTCGAGAGATCGTTGACGCCGACATCGTATCGATCCGACTGCAATCGTTCGTGATCATCGATACGATTGTTAAGAACTCACACAATATTAACATCACATGATCAATCGAATCGGGATCGCTGATCATCGGAACGATCGGATCAACGAGAAAGCGATATCATTTATGTTTATACGAAACAGTTTCGCTTGCTCGATCAAGATCGCGCTCATTGTGTGTACGGCGTCGATCGCCTTGATGTTTCCTGGATGTTCGAAACCCGACGACCCGAACAAACCGACGATTCAAAAATACAGCCCGGGTAAGATAGGAAACTCGCGATATAAGCCTCCCACGGTTCGCTTGGAGATGCTGACGCCCGAGAAAAATCAGGTGTTCAAAAAGCCCAAAAGCATCGAGTGCCGCGTTCGAATGATTCTGGATAAAGGGGACGAGATGCCGTGCTGGCTCCGCGCTCAAATGCGGTTCAAGTCGAAAAAAGGATATGTCCTATACTCGAACGGGCTGATGGATCCCAAGATCGATCGCGATCATTCCGATCCTAACACCGTCGCGTACATCTGCACGGTGACGTTTAAATCATCCGAAATTTTCAAGCCTCATCAATATGAAGCTTTCGTCGAATGCGTCGACGACGTAGTTTATTTGAAGCCGAAGGATAAAAACGATAATTCAGCCGATAGAAAGACGGAGATCAAGTCGACTACCCTCGCGTCTCTGAATGTTAATTTCGAGGTCAAGTAGAACAATTGAACGGGAGAAGATTGATGAGTCGATCGAACCGAAAAGGCGTGACACTGATCGAAGCGCTGGTCGTCATAACGATCATCGGCGTTCTGATCGCTCTGATTTTACCGGCGGTTCAGAACGCTCGGGAAGCTTCGAGAAGAATGAGCTGTGCCAATCATTTGCGTCAGATCGCGATCGGGCTTAACGGCTACACGACGTCCGTTCGCGTTCTACCTCAAAGCGTCAATGGAAATGGATTTTCACCTCACGCCATGCTTTTACCATACCTTGATCAGAAACCGTTGTATAATCAAATCAATTTTAATCTGGATTCCAGCGATCTTGCGAATTTCACCGCGCTCAATTTCACGGTCGATCTGTTTCTATGCCCGTCGGATCAACAATCGATCAGTCCTTCTCGGATCTATTATCTCGGCAACGGAGGGGTGGGTTTCGACGAGAAAGGTTGCTACGAGAACGGAGTTTTCGTGGGTCCGGAAAGCGGTCCGATCGAGTTCGCGTCGTGTATCGATGGAACTTCGACCACTTCGGCGGTGTGCGAGTCGTTGCCGAACGGAGTGATTTTTATCCCCGACCCGAAACGGAACGTCTTCGTCGTGGAAGAAGATTTGATCCATTCATCCGAATTTAATCTTTTCTCCACCAAGTGTATGAACACGAAGGTTCCGATTCCTCAACACAAAGGATTCCCCTGGCTCATTGGGGATTTCACAAAAACTATATATAACCATGTTCTTGGTATTAATGGTCATTCCTGTAAGAACGGCGGGGTTTTGGTTCAGCAAGGTTCTTGGTCGGCCTCAAGCGCGCATAATCACGGGGCTAACTGTCTCTTCGCCGACGGACACGTTTCCTTTTTAAAGGATTCGATGAACCTTCCAGTCTGGAGAGCGATCGGAACGAGGTATGGAGGCGAGACGATCGACGATCTGTATTAAACATACCCTCGCGTTCGCGAGATCGACCTTAACGGCGGATTCAAGCGAAAGCCTTTCGCGATCAGCGTTGCTCGATCAAGCCGAGGTTCGCAACGATTTTACGAGACAACGTTTCGTCGAGGTCGTCATGACGATTTTTCTTCCAAATCTCAGGCGATTTGGATCGTGTCGGCTCCTCAAAAAGATGCGATCTGTTTCATAGGATTCGTGTTCGGGAGGGAGAGGCGCCGACCGAGCCGGCGTTTTATTCATATCACATGATAGAATATTAGCTCACACGGCGATTCGCCCTTCCGGTTCAAGATCGACCCCACTCGATCCCCCCGCAAGCGGAGGGACGAAAAATTATTCTTGCATTCTTATATTTATGAATTTCTCCTTCCCCGCATGCGGGGAGGATCGGGGTGGGGTTGTATATCGGTTAACACGGCGAGATCTACCTCGCGATCGCGGGATCGGGCTCGTCCTTTTCAATACGATTCGCGGGGAACTTCGTGATAATCGAGCGCCCATTCCTTCATGAAGCGAACGCGTTCGGGACGGAGCCGGTAGACGATCAGCTCGGGATTGTCGATCGATCCCAGGTATTTGCGCAACAGCGGATTCGCGTTCCAGATCTCTTCGAGCAACGCGCGATCGGTCACAACCTCGGCGGTCGCCTCGATGCGCACTTGATCGTGATCGTCGTTTAAATAACAAAGCTCGACGTGAGGGTTCGCGGCGAGTTCGATCGTTTTGTGATAACTCTTCAAATTCGCCACATAAACCGTGAATCCGTCGGTCTTCACGGGCGACACCGGCCGGACGCGGGGACGGTCGCCGTCGATCGTCGCCATGTGCGGAAAACGATCGGCGGCGACGACCCCATGAGCCAGTTTGGCGATCGATTCGGGAGACGTATCAAAGCTTTGTTGTGTCGACATTCAATTCCCCTTTGATTTCGATTCGTCGGTCGGGGTTTCGGCCTTCTTAGAGGGGTCGGCGGGTTTGGCCTTCAATTTGGCGTCGAACCAATCGGCGAACTGATCGAGATCCTTTTCGATATCGGCCCAGCCGTGCGAGGCGCCCGGTTTGACGACGAGCTTGGCGTCGGCGCCTGCCTTCTTGAGCTTCTCGATCAAAACCTCGGCCTGCTGAATCGGCACAAGCTTATCGGCGTCGCCGTGAACGATCAAAACCGGCGGATCGTCGGCCGAAGCGTGCGTGACCGGCGAGATCTCGCGGCCGATCGCGGCGATCTTATTCTCGTCGGTGATCGGCTCGAAAGCGCGGGTCGAAGGGTTGAATTGTGTGAACATAAAAGGCGCTTTAAAGTCTTTGAGCACGCCGCGACCGATCGCGTTCTCGCCCGTCTTGCCGTAGTTGAGGAAATCGGTCGGCGGGAAAAAGCACGCGACCGCGGCGACCCTGCTCGACATCCGATCGACCGGATCCGCCGCCTTGGGATTCCCCAAACTCCCTGCGCAACCCTGCATCAGCGACAAATGCCCCCCCGCCGAACCGCCGAAAATCCCGATCCGCTCGGGATCGATCCGATAATCTTTGGCGTGAAAGCGTATATAGCGCACGGCGCGGTTCATGTCTTCAAGAATCTCCGGTATCGTGAACTTGGGCTGGCTGCCGTGGACGACGGTGAAGACGGTGTAACCGCGTTTGACGAACGGAGCGACCCAGCGTTCGTTGATTCCCTCGTGTCCCGAATACCAGCCTCCGCTGATCACGTGAATCACTCCCAAACCGTTCGCGTTTTTCTTCGGTTGAAAAACGTCCATCGTCAGCGCCACGCCGAACTTTCGGCCGTAAACGACGTCCGAGACGCGGTCGAAATCGGGCGAATCGGCGGCGATCGCCCCCCCGCCGAACGACGAACCCCAAATCGACGCGACGACGACCGCGGCGACGCGGCATCGAATCCACTTGTTTTTATTCGCTTGTGTGCTCATGCGATCGCCTCTTCAATTAACAACGAGAATAATCAATGCTTCACCTGTTCCAGCGTGATCGGCGGCGGCTCGCGGAGGGTGCGATAAACGACGCAGTAGCGTTCGGTCAGCTCGACGAGCTTGTTCACGCGATCTTGCGGGGCGTCGGTATCGAGATCGAACGAGACCGCGATCGACTTAAAGCCGACGGGGGCGGTTTTATCGATTCCGAGCGTGCCGCGAAAATCGAGTTCGCCGCGCGCCGCGATCGTCCCTCCTCGAATCGAGATTTCAAGCGCCGTCGCGACGGCCTTGAGCGTCACCCCCAAACACCCGACCAGCGCCTCAAGCAAAATCGACGCGGCGCACGCCTGCGTTCCGTCCCCCCCCGCGCTTGGATGCAAACCCGAAGGAACCGCCCCCAAAAACGAATCGACGCGGCATACGACGTCGTCGGCGTCCAAAACGCCCCGCGCCTCGAGCGTTTGAATCGCGGACGAAGGATCCTCGCGATACCTCGACTTGAGCGGCGCCTGCAACGATCGAAGCTTTTCAATATTCATGTGTTCGTCCTTTATTCAATACATTTTCCGAACACGAACGATCAACGGGTGTCATGATCGTCTCTTCCGCCGGCGAAGATCGATCGATCGTCACTTCGAGGCTTTCGGCGCCGAGGGTTCGGGGCCGGTCGATCGATCGCGAATGAGCGCTTTCAACTCTTTGATCGTCGCCGCGTACGACCGATCGTCGGCTAAGTTTTTGAGCTCGCGCGGGTCGGAATCGTGATCGTAAAGTTGTGCGCCGAGTTCCCCGTCGTTCCACTCGATGTAGCGGTAACGATCGGTGCGGACCGATCGGCCGAGGATCGGCGGCACGTTCTTACCGCGATTCCGTCGCACCTGGGTGAAGACCGCGTCGTTCCACGACCGATCGGGATCGTCGAGCAACGGCTTAAGGCTCCGGCCGCCGAGCCCCGCGGGCTCCTTGAGCGAAGCCAGATCGGCGAGTGTCGGATAGACGTCCGCCAGTTCCACCAGGGCGCGCGACGATCGCCCCTTCGCCTTCATCCCCGGAACCGAAAAAATCAAAGGAACATGCGTGGATTCTTCAAACAACGACATTTTTTGCCACAGGCCGTGCTCGCCGAGGTGATATCCGTGATCGCTCGCGAATACGACGATCGTTTTATCGGTTAAGCCGAGGCGATCGACCGCGTCGAGCACTTTGCCGAGCTGCGCGTCCATGAAGGTGATCGACGCGTAATACGCCTGGACCGCGGCGCGGCGATCGTGATCGCTCATGCCGTAATTCGGCTTGGCGTTCGTGAGCGCCGCCTTGGGGACGTTCGACCGTCCCGGTTCGGGCTCGACGAACGGAACTTGATCAAGCGGATACATGTCGAAATATTTTTTCGGCGCGACGTACGGCGTGTGCGGGCGATAAAAGCCGACTGCGATGAAGAACGGCTTGTCGGCGTGTTTTTCGAGCGTTTCGATCGCCGCGGCGGCGCCTCGGCCGTCGGTTTGTTCGTCGTCGGTTCCGTCGGCGGCGAGCCAACTGACGGTGGCGCCGAAACCCGTCCCGGGGAGGATCGAATAAATCAGCGGTTCGTCGTCGCGATCGCGCCCCTTGGGATTGACGAACGCGTTCCACGAAGGGGGATCGTCGAGCCCGCTCGTACCGATCTGGCCGGGAACGCCGTAATGAAAGATCTTGCCGATTCGCGCCGTGAAGAATCCTTCATTCTTAAATAACTGAGGAAGCGTGACGATTCGCGGGCGGACGTCGCGGAAGTGGACCGCGTTGTCTTCGACCCCCGATCGATCGGGTCGAAGCCCGGTCAACATCGAAGCCCGCGACGGGTTACAAAGGGGGAATTGGCAGTAGGCGCGATCGAACCGAACGCCCCGCGCCGCGAGCCGATCGACGTTCGGCGACTTGACGATCTTGTTCCCGTAACACGCGAGCGAAGGGTTCAAATCGTCCGCCATCAGAAGCAGAACGTTCATCCTCGCGGTCGAAGTCGACGAGGAGTTCTCCGTCGCTTTTTTCTCTTGAGCGAACGCGTTCGCAACGAGCGAAGCGAGTAAACAAGCCGTAATCGTCGTCGATCCGCCGAATCGTCGCATCTCGACCTCCGCATGAATCGATATTGATCGGGCGACGTTCCGGGCCGACCCCGATTCGGAACGTCGAAACCGCATCATACGCCCGCGGCGGGGCCGATACATCCCCCTCGATTTCATAAAAACTTCGCGAGTCGAAATCGCGTTCCGCTCGAACGAGACCGGCTCGACACAACATTTGCTTTGGATCATAATCTCTGATTTTAACGTGGATTTCGGCCTTTTTCCGGGCGATTTCCGGCGAGAGCCGAGCGAATCGCGGTAAAAAGGGGGCGCGACGAGTCGCGATCCGGCGGTTGAAAGTCGATCGCGTGGATTGTCTCGGCGGGGTCTTGCAAAGCGGGATCGTCCGTGCCATATTTCACGAATCATTCCCCCCAGATGATGCGGCGGACGGGTTCCTAAAGCTCGCGGACGGGCGGACGACCGCCTAGGGCTTTGGACTCTGAAACGTTGGACCGCGAGCCGCCCCGGTTGTCTCCACGCGACTCGACGAGGCTGAGCGATGAATGATTGGCAGATCAACTTATACCTGGCCGCGATCGCGATCCCGCTGGCCGCTTTCGTCGTGCAGATTCTGGGGGGGCGTTGGCTCAAGGAGCTCAACGCGCACATCGCGACGGCTGCGATCGGCACGTCGTTCGTCCTCAGCCTGATCGGCTTCGTCGATTATTTTGTGATCGAGGCGCCGAAGCATCCCGTCGCGCACCACCACGCCGAAGCGGAGGGAGAATCCGAGGGTCATAAAACCGAAACCGCGTCGTCGACGGCGAAGACGACCGACGCCAAAACGACCCCGGGACCGCTCGTCTGGAAGGGAAGGTTCGACTGGGTTTCGGTCGGCGGAGGAATCCAGATCCCGGGTCGAGAGTCGACCAAAAGCCTGACGATCCCGTGGGAATTCGCGATCGACAGCCTAAGCGCGATCATGTATTTAATGGTTACGCTTATTGCGACTTCGATTCATGTATACTCGATGGGGTATATGCACGGCGATCGGCGATATCCCCGGTTTTTCGCATACCTTTCGCTCTTTTGCTTTTCGATGCTGGCGCTTGTCGGCTCGGCGAATCTCTTCATGGTGTTCATGAGCTGGGAGCTCGTGGGGGTTTGTTCGTACCTTTTGATCGGGCACTGGTACGAGGAGAAGAAAAACGCCGACGCCGCGAACAAGGCGTTCATCGTCAACCGCGTGGGGGACGTCGGCATGTTGATCGGCCTGGGTCTTTTGTGGACGAACCTGGGGACCTTCAACATCAGCGAAATCAATCATTCGCTGCGCAATAAAGCGGGCGAGCTGAACATTGTTTCGACCGAAAGTAGTTCGGTCGTCGAGTTGAGGAATCAGGAGACGGGCGAGCCGATCGTCGACGGTTGGACGGGGAAGCCGCGGCAAATCGCGACCTGGGCGCTCGTTCTAGCGGGATTGGGCGTGTTCGCGGGTTGCGTCGGCAAAAGCGCGCAATTTCCGCTTCACGTTTGGCTCCCCGACGCGATGGCGGGTCCGACGCCCGTCTCGGCGTTGATCCACGCGGCGACGATGGTCGCGGCGGGGGTTTATTTGGTGGGTCGATTTTTCCCGCTGTTTACCGATGAGGTTCTGCTGACGATCGGCTACGCGGGAGGAATCACGCTGTTCATCGCGGCGACGATCGCGATGGTTCAGGTTGATTATAAAAAAGTGCTCGCGTATTCGACCGTCAGCCAACTGGGTTACATGATGCTCGGTCTCGGCGTCGGGGGCTGGTCGGCGGGGTTGTTCCATTTGCTCACGCACGCGTTCTTTAAAGCGTTGTTGTTCCTTTGCGCCGGAAGCGTTTATCACTCGGTGCACACGTACGACATGCACGTTCTGGGAGGGCTGCGGAAGAAGATGCCGCGGACCGCGACGACGATGTTGATCGGCACGCTGGCGATTTCGGGCGTGCCGCTTTTCAGCGGATTTTATTCGAAAGACGCGATCCTGGCGTCGTCGCTCAAGTTCGTTTCGGAACGCCCGAGCCACTTCCTCCTGTTCGTTTTGCCGACGGTGGGAGCGGCGATCACAGCGTTTTATATGTTTAGACTTTGGTTGTTATTGTTTTACGGCGAATCGCGGAGCGCCAAGAAAGACGCGCACGGTCACGGGCATGATCACGGTCACGGCCACGGCCACGGCGATCACCACCACGACGATCCCGTGGCGCATGCTCACGAGAGCGAATCGATTATGACGATCCCGCTGATGGTGTTGGCGGCGTTCGCGGTGTTCGTCGGCTGGCCGATCACGATCTTGCCGTTCGCCGAGCCGATCGTTGAGCAAATGCTGTTATATTCAAGCCCTTTGCCGCCGATCGAATTGGGGATTTTCCATTGGATCGCGATGGGTTTTTCGCTCGTCGTCGCGGCGACGGGGATCGGCCTGGCGTTCGCGTTTTACGCTTGGAAAACGTTCGACGCCAAGAAATTCGCCGAGAGTTTTCAGCCGTTGTATCGCTTGTTCTCGGCGAAATGGTATTTCGATGAAATTTACGACTTGCTGCTGGTGAAACGGACGCTCGACCTCGCGGTCGCGATGCGCGGGTTCGACAAGTACGTGGTCGACGGCGTCGTCAACGGCGCGGCGATGATCACGGTTTGGGCGAGCAAGCTCGACGGCTTGTTCGATAAATTCGCGGTCGACAAATTGGTGAATTTGTTCGGCGACTTCATTTATCTTCTCGGCGATCGAGGCCGGTGGATCCAAACGGGGCGATTGCGCAATTACCTGATGGTATTGACGGTCGCGGTCTTCGGCCTGTTCCTCGGCGTGGTCGTTTGGATTCAACGCGGCTAAAACCGCGGAAAACTCGGCGGACGTGTGATCGGCATATTCATTCTTGAGCGCGGATGGTGAGATCGACATGAGCGACTTCCAGTTGTTGACCTCGTTGTGGCTTATCCCCCTGGCGGGTTCGATCGGCGTGTTGTTCGCGCCCAAGAAATCCGAACATCTCGTCAAGTGGATCGCGCTCGCGATTTGCACCGTGACGTTCCTGATCAGCTTGCTCGCGTTCGGAGCGTACACGGCGCCGGGCGATTCGTCGCCGATGGCTTCGACGTTGCGCGATCGAGCCGAAAACAACCTGATCCTGACGAAACTCGAGGGAAACGGAATCGTTTCGTCTCCCAAAGATCTCGACGTCGACGGCGACGGCATGATCAACAAACTCGAGATCACGCGGTGCGGGATGACCCCCGAGGTGTTCGACAAAATTGATAAAGACAAAGACGGCAAGCTATCCTCGGCCGAATACGCGGGGCTCGGAGTCGGCGATCTCGTCGTTCGCGAACCGTGGATTCCCTACTTCAACATTCAATATTATCTTGGACTCGACGGCATCAGTCTCAGCCTCGTCCTCCTCACCGGATTGACGAGCCTGCTCGCGTGCGGCGCCTCGTGGAAGATCGAGAAACAGGTGAAGGGCTATTATTCGCTCTTCCTCCTGCTGTTGGCGAGCATGATGGGCGTATTCATGGCGCTGGATATGTTCTTGTTCTATATTTTCTTTGAAGTGATGCTTCTGCCGATGTACTTCCTGATCGCGATCTGGGGAGGGCCGAACCGCGAATACGCCGCGATCAAATTCCTGCTGTTCACGTTGTTCGGGTCGGTGTTCATTCTTGTGGGGATTTTGATCCTTTACTATTACGGCGGCGACGCCGAGGCGATGCTCGGCGGAAACCCGTTCAAGGCGCATTCGTTCGATTCGATCTGGGTAGCCCGCGCGGCCTCCGAAACGACGTATTACGGGTCTTACATCCAGAAATGGGTGTTCTCGTTGATGCTGATCGGGTTTATCGTCAAGTTGCCGTCGTTTCCGTTCCACACGTGGCTTCCCGACGCTCACGTCGAGGCGCCGACTCCGATCAGCATGATTCTGGCCGGCGTTTTGCTCAAGATCGGCGGTTACGGATTGATCCGGTTGGCGTGGCCGCTCGCCCCCGTCGGCGCCTACGAGCTCGCGACCCCCGTCGCGGCGATCGGCGTCTTCAGCATCATTTACGGCGCGCTTGTCGCGATGGCGCAAACCGACTTTAAAAAGCTCGTCGCGTACAGCTCGGTCAGCCATATGGGATACGTCACGCTGGGGATGGCGGCGGTCAGCCTGACGGCCGATCCCAAATATTACTCGTACGGGGTCAACGGCGCGATGTTCATGATGATCGCGCACGGAATCACGTCGGCCGGCATGTTCTTCATGGTGGGCGTTATTTATGATCGTCTGCACACGCGTGATCTGAACAAGCTCGGCGGATTGTTCCAGCCGATGCCGCTTTACGGCTTCGCGTCGTTCATCATCTTTTTCGGCTCGATGGGATTGCCCGGCCTTTGCGGATTCATCGCCGAGGTTTTCGTGATCCTGGGAGCGTTCAATTTCAATTATAAACTCGCGATTCTGGCCGCGACCGCGGTCATTCTCACCGCGGGTTATATTCTTTGGACCCTTCAGCGCGTGTTTCTCGGGCCGAATCAAGAACATAAACATCAACCCGATCTTGACATGCGCGAATGGTCGATCTCCGTTCCGCTGATCGTGCTGACCGTCGTTCTCGGCGTCGCCCCCCAGTGGAGCTTGCTGAACTGGATGGGACCGTCGGTCGATAACGTCGTTCAGGCGATCACCTCGGCGAAAGGAATGCCCTCGCCGACGGCCAAACCCGCCGACGAGAAGAAGATCGCACGGCCCCAAACGAACTCGTCGGTCGACCCCGCGTTATCGATGATCAATCGCTAATTCGACGATTCATGGCCGAGTTCGAACGACGGCCGACCGATCGTCGACCCGCGTGAGAATCCGGCCATGAATCGCTATGCAATCGCTTTACTAGCTCTCGTATTTTTAACCGTTGAACCTTATCGACGGTGTCGCGGCCAATCGACCGCGGTCGGCGACGCGAACGCGATCGTCGCGAACGAGCAAATACGTGATTCGGCGAAGGGGAGTTCGGCGAAACGAGCGAACGCCCCTCGCGGTGAAATCAGGTTGCCCGTCACGCGCGACGTCTGGTTTTCCGAGGTCGGCGCCGAGGCCGACCGCAACAACGGCGCGGCGCCTCGGCTCAAACTCAAATCGTATCAAGAAATGTCGATTGTCGATTGCGACGTCTCGTCGCTCCGCGGCAAGCTGATCGAACGCGCGAGCTTGAGCCTTCATTCCGTGGGGGAGCCGATCGCCCGACGGGTGACGATCGGCTCGTTCGGCGCCGATTGGTACGAGGGAACATCAACGGGTTACGCGGCTCAGGTTGGAAGCTCGTCGTTCAATCATAAACGACATCCACAGATTCCCTGGACCGTTCCCGGAAGCGACCTCTGCTCGGTGATTTTGGGGCAGGGGGGAACGACGTGGCGCATGGCCGACGCGACCCCTCCCGACGCGTCGGGACGGCAGACGATCGCGATCGATCCCAGGATCGTCGCGGCGCGAATCGCGGGAATCAGCGAGGGATTTCTGGTGTTCGACGACACCGGGAGCGAATGGTCGCGCGAGGGGGATCGATTCATCCCTCGTCCCTTCCCGAACCGGTTCTTTGATAGCCGCGACTCGAATCGTACGAACGCCCCTTATTTTACAATCGTCGTCGCGGGCGAGGATCACAACGCTCCTGACGCTCCCGGAGTTCCGCAATCCGAGACGGGCGATCTTCCGGCGGGAGAGGCTTGGGTTTCGTGGACGACTCCGCGCGATCGAGGGCCCGCGGGCGTGATCGGCTTCTTTATCAAAGCCGACGGCAAAGACTTGCCCAGGTATCTGATCCCGCTCGCGGGCGAACCTGGAGAACGAGTACGCATGCGATTACGCGATCTCGAACCGAAGAAAGCCGGCGAGAAGCCGCGTTCGATCGTATCGCTCGAGATCCGCGCCGTCGACGCCGCGGGGAACGTCGGACCCGCGTCGAAGGGCTCGATTCGGCTCTCGTCGCGAACCGCCAAACCGTTACCTCCCGCGACGATCGAGCCGTTTGAACCCGCGAACTCCCCGCTTCCCAGGATCGGCGCGGTCGAGGTTTCGGTCGTCGACGAACTCGATAAGATCGATCCCGTTTCGGGAGCGACGATTCCCGCTCAAGAACCTGGATATTTTATATCCAATCATATTTGGAGCGCCAAAGATAAACGAATTCGTTTACAAGCCGCGCGCAACGAGTTCGCGGCGTTTCAGGTGGTGTTAAAGGGGAACGCGAGCGAAGTGAAACCGACGATCGCTTTCGAGGGAGTGGGCGACGCGATCGAAGCATCGATCGGCCGGTATCGCAACGTCGCGACGGCGCGCGGGCCTCTTCCCGATCCGATCGTCGATCTCGCCGATGACGAATCGCCGCCCGGGGTGAAATCGTCGAGTCTTTATTTGGAGTTATACATACCCCACAATGCGAAAGCGGGGGAACGGAAGGGACGGTTGGTACTTTCGCTCGGTCGCGAGCGGCTGGAGATCGCGGTTTCGCTTATGGTTTGGGATTTCACGCTCCCCGATCGGCTCAGTTTTATCCCCGAGATGAATTGTTACGATCTCCCCGCCGACGAGCGAGATTATTATCGGTCGGCGCATCGTCATCGGACGGTGATCAATCGCGTTCCGTATTATCACAGCGGCAAGGTGGCCGACGGATTCGCCCCCGGCTGGAACGGGTCGACGCTCGATTGGCGCGATTGGGACAAGCGATTCGGTCCTTATCTCGACGGATCGGCGTTCGCCGATTTACCGCGCAAAAACGTTCCGATCGAATGTTTTTATCTACCGATTCATGAAAACTGGCCGACGCCGATCGACCCCAATTACAACGGCGATTACTGGGCCGATCGCGCCTTCACCGATTCGTATCGCCGCGATCTCGTTTCGGTCTCGCGTCAATTTACCGATCATTTGAACAAAAAAGGATGGCACGACACGCTGTTCCAATATTTTTTCAACGGTAAAAACGATTTCAAGCGTAACGGATGGTCGCGTGGTAAATGTCCGTGGCTGCTCGACGAACCGGCGCACACCCAGGATTTTTGGGCGTTGCGTTACTTCGGCAAGGCGTTTCACGAGGGCGCCGACCCGGTTCGGGGCCGCGCCAAAGTCGTCTTCCGCGCCGACATCTCGCGTCCGCAATGGCAACGCGACACGCTCGACGGACTGCTCGATTATCTCGTCGTCGCGGGATCGATGCGCAAATATCCAAGAATCGTTTTCGACCGTAAAGAGGCTCAACGTCAGATTGTTCTTGAATATGGAAGTTCGAATGCGATCGAGGCTTCGAACACGCAGCCCGCGGGCTGGTCGATCGATTCGTGGGGATTGGGCGCCGACGGAGTCGTTCCCTGGCAAACGATCGGGACGGCCGAATCGTGGACGAAGGCCGACACGCTTTCGTTGTTTTACCCGCGTCGAAATCGACGCGACGCGGGTCCTTCGCCTTCGATCCGGCTCAAGGCGTTTCGCCGCGGCGAGCAAGACGTCGAATACCTGACGCTTTACAGTCAAATAACGGGCGAGCCGCGGTGGGCGCTCAGCCGATCGATCCGTGAGACGCTTAAACTCGCCCCCAAACGCGAGGGTACGGGTTTCACCGCGGGTGAAGACGCGGGAGTGATTTCGTATCAAAAATTGACCCCTCAAGACCTTTGGAGTCTGCGGACCCGCGTGGGGGCGGCGATTTCGGCGATTCATCCGCCCGCCAAAAACAAGCTCGTCGACTTTGAAACTCCGGTTCGCGATCTCAAACGGCTCAACCCGGGGGTGTTTTAATGAAAGGCGCGTCGAAACGGCGCCTCCACGATCTCGTAGACGCGCCTCGTTCAGCTCTTCGATATTCATGATCCGCGAGGCGACATAAAGCGGAGTACGGGCGGGGGATTCGCCTCAGTTCCGATCTCGTAAGCATTACCCTTATAAGGGTTTGTGATCGTCGAAGCGGCGAATTCGACGATTCACCGGGGCTTTTTTATTGGATGGATTTCCAAAAAGAGCGCGAGGAGAAATCGGTCGATCGATCGAGGGGTTGGATTTCTCCGAACCTCGCCGCGAATTTCTTGAGGATTTTTCTTGAAATCGGCGGAAGCGGTCGTTAGGATCGGGTTACATCAATGGAATAGCCGTTCTTCCCCCCTAAGAGTTCTTCGAGAAACGGTTGTTCCTCGCGTCATCCTCTTGTGAAAAAATAGCCGAAGTCGGTCGCCGAATTCCCCTGGCTTGGTGGAATGCAAGTTTTTGGGGAATTTGTCGGGTATCCCCATCCCATGCGCGATCCGATCCGTGACGGAATGGGGAATATTCGCGCGACGGCATAAGGATCGAGAATTCTAGAAATTTCGATCCTTTTATCCTTTGTCGCGAATCGGCCGCCGCCTTGGTCCGTGCGATTATCGACGAGCATGTCGATGAGATGAACGGGCTGAACCGAGGAGGCATGGAACGGATTCTCTAAGGCCACACAATCAGGAAGGATGCCATGAAAGATCGGCCATTGATCGGTATCAACATGGATTACCGCGCGTTCGTCAAGGGGCGCGCTCCGTTCAGCGTCATTCACAGCGGCTATTACGAGTGCGTTTTGTCCGCGGGTGCGCTGCCGATCATGATTCCTCCCCTCTTTCGCGAACACGACCTGACGCCGATCCTCGATCGGCTCGACGGCGTGATTTTGACGGGGGGCGACGACCTTGATCCCGTCAAAATGAACCTTGGTTTTCACCCTTCGGTGACGGTCATGAACGAGCGGCGTGAGGCTTCGGATCGCCTCCTTTGCAAGCTCGTTCTGGCGAAGAAAAAGCCGGTGTTGGCGATCGGCGTGGGGATGCAGGAGTTGAACGTCGTCGCCGGCGGTTCGCTTTACGTCCATCTTCCCGAGGAGTTGCCCAAGTCGATGCCGCACCGCGATCCCCAGGGGGGCATGCACCGACATATCATCGTTTGCGAACCCGGATCACGAATGGAGGACATTTACGGACCGGGCGAGATCTGCGTGACGAGCAACCACCACCAGGGGGTTCGCAAGTTGGCGCCGATTTTCCGCGCAGGGGCGTATTCACCCGACGGCCTGATCGAGGCTTACGAGGGGAAAGAGAAAAACTGGTTCGCGGTCGGCGTTCAGTGGCATCCTGAAAACGAGGGGAACATCTCGCTCGACATGCAATTGTTCGAGGCGTTCCTCGAGGCGACCGCGGGTAAAACCCTGGCGCTCGCCAAGGCGAGCTGAGCCGCGAAACGACGTTCGCAATCGAGGCCGGCTCGCCGCCCGCCTCGATTGCGGAATCAATCCAATCTAATAATCTTTGTTTATAAATTGGCTTTTTTACTTATTTATTTCAGCATTTATTTGGCTTTCGTTTCCTCGAATTCGACCCGAACGGTTTTCATTCGAACCGAGGTTGAAATCGGGGAAATTCGAAGTCAAAACGCTATTCTTCAACGTAAGATCCATATAAAGTTTACTTATAGCTAAATATTCAATTGATCACCGCCGAGAGTCGACCTCTCCTGTCGAAAGCCTCGATCGGCGATCGAGGCCGTTTATCCGAGGGAAAGGTCGCTTCACTCACAACGAATAGAGGCCGCGGCGATCATTATGACGAATTCGCATTACCTCATAAAGCGCCTCGCCCGAATCGACGAACAAACGACGGAACGAAGCCTTATACGTGTGATCCGGACGAACGCGCGCCGGGATCTCGGCGACCGCGTAGCCGAATTTCCTCGCCAGGAAGAGGAGTTCGACGTCGAATCCGAACCCTTCCAGCCGTTGCAAACCGAAGAGCCGGTCGGCGACCTCACGGCGAAATCCCTTCAAACCGGCCTGAGTGTCGCGATACGGCAAACCGAGCGATTTCCGCACGATCCAATTGAACGTCGATCCGTAAAGCCGCCTCGCGCCCCGGTCGGATCGATCCCCCGCGGCCGTCCGCGAACCGATCACAATTTCATGCTCACTTAAGCTATCTTCAATATTGTTTAAATAATCGAGAGAGTAGGCCAGATCGCCGTCGATGAAGCAAACGGCGTCTCCCGTGCAGCGATCGAGCGCCGATTTGATCGTTCGACCTTTCCCCTGATTGACGGGAAAATGGACCACCTCGACCCCCGCGACGTCGGCGGTGTCGACGATCTCGGCGAGAATCCGCGCGGTTTCGTCGGTCGAGCCGTCGTCGGCCAGAATGAACTGACGCCGCGGATTAAGCGCGGCGTGCTCGACGACCGCGGCCGCGGTTTTGGCCGCGTTCGCCGCCTCATTATAAAACGGCATAATTACAGATAAACGACAAACACGCGTTAGGAACGTTTTATGCGGCGGTGGAACCGCGTCGCGTCGTGTCGATGCCGACTCGAAGTCGGCGACGCGCGTTTCCGACGCTCCGAGTGTTTCCGAACCGTTCATCGTACGGGAATCCTCGAAACCGGGGGGGGAATGCGGTCGACCGACGGTCGACCCGGATCGACGATTTGAATCATCGGCGGATTCAGGCGACATAACGCCCCCTAGTTCCAAGCATATCCGCAAGGATCGAGGGAGACGCGACGACGAATCCCGCGCGTCGGCACGCGGCGACGAAGCGATCGTCGGCGAGCATCGCCAACTCATTCACGCGCCATTCGAGTGAGCCGTCGTCGAGATCGCCGTCGCGACCCGCGAGCGTCGGATCAAACTCGCCGGGATGGCACGCCCATTCGACATTCCGTCCCGGAATGTTTGAAAGCCAATCGACGATCATTTCGGGGTCGTAAGACGTTCGACAGTCGGAAACCCCCGCGAGCCAATCCGCTCCCGGATAGCCTCGTCGATCGAGCCGGCGAGCCTCCCCCGAACCGATCAAATTGAGCAAAATCCGCTTGCCGCGAGCTCCCGGTATCGAAGCGATCTTCCGCCACGGCTCGCGCACCCTTCGCACGAAAGGACGATTCTCAAATCGCGCCGAAACCCCGGCGAGCTCGCGACCGATCATTCTTATTGCATGTATATGATGATGCGAATTGACGATCGCGGGAGGACGCCCCGTGAGTTCGATAAAGCGTTCGCACTGAGCCTGAAATTCGCGTCGAACATCGTCGCGACGCACAAGCCCCAACGCGACTCGCTTCAAAAACGGAGCGAGCGGCCGAAATCGACCGTCGGCGTCGACCAAACTGGGGACTTTCCGGGGCGGCGAAACGGGGCGATCGAGCGTCAGGCAGGCGTGCCAACCGAGGTCGATCGGTTCGCCTTCGCACTTCCACGCCTCGACCGACTCTTCGGCGTAAGGCGAATTGACAAGTAAAACCGAAGTCGTCAAACGACCCAGTTGAGCCAGGCCAAGAATCCCCTTCGACGTCGGCGGACCGATGCCGAAATCGTCCGCCGTGACGATCAAATAACGTGTCGGACTCATTTCGGAACCTAATCGGTACGGGCGCTTGGGCGGAAGCTCGAAACGGAACGGACGAGAAAGCGTTTCGACACGGCGTTTCTTCATCGGCCGGCTTCTCTTCCAATATCGAGCCGAACTCGACCTTCGCTTGAAGATCTGACGATTTCGATCCGTCGAAAACGTCGTCGGAGCGGTCGGCGTCGACGCGCCGCGCGATTCGACGCGGCAATCCTCCGAAGCTCAAGAGCCGACGGCCGCGAATCGTATGCGGCGGATCAAAATCGGGCAAGAGAAGTCTCGATCAGCATAAAACTTGAATTTTCATGGGGTTACAACAAATCGACCGGAAAAACCGAAGCTCCGCCCCAAAGAATTCGGTCCATTTTGGTCGCTTTCCCAACGTTTTCGCGTTCCCCGACGCGCCGATCCGTCGCCGCTCCGCCGTAAACCGAACACATTCTCTCGCGATCGTCGCGGCTTCACGTCGACCAAAACCGACCGACCCCGCGGAGGCGCCGCCGTCAAAATGAACAATAGATATTACAATATAATTGATCAAATCGATCGTTCGGCTTGTTCCTCCCCCCCTCCGCTGGTACGATGATCCGAATTTTCCAGGCGCCGCCGCGCGACGACGGCGCGCCCCGAGGCGCGGCGGGATCTTCCCCGCCGGCCTTCAACAGCGATTCGCCTTTGAGTACGCCGTGCCTAAGAGAACCGACATCCGCGATATCTTGATCATCGGCGCCGGACCGATCGTCATCGGTCAGGCTTGTGAATTCGATTATTCGGGTACCCAGGCGTGCAAGGCGCTCAGGGAGGAGGGGTATCGCGT
>JAJYWB010000018.1 GCA_021791715.1 Planctomycetota bacterium
AGACGCGGTCGCGGGGGTCGCCGCGGCGAAGGCGGCGGGTTCGAAGTGCCTCGCGGTCACTTCGACCTTTCCGCCCGAGAAGCTCGCCGCGGCCGATTGGGTCGTCGCCGACTTGCGCGATGTTCCCGATCAGGTTCTTAACTGGTAAATCCGTTCGTTTATGAGATGATTCGAGATAATCAGCTATTATTAACAAGCACGTTAGAATTTAGGTAAGATTGAAATCGAACGGTCCTTTCGACGATCGATCGATTTGACGCTTCGATTCGGCGTGCGGTATGATGTTTTTAGAAGCGTACGCGGGATACCGCACGTATTTCGTCCGGAGACGGAACCGATGAGCACGACCGATCGATATCGTACGATCGTCGCGCCTCCGCTGGTCGCCGGGGATCGGTTGAGTCGCGCCGAGTTTCACCGCCGTTACGAGGCTTCTCCCGAGGATCTTCGAGCCGAGTTGATCGACGGAGAGGTGTTTATGGCGTCGCCCGTGAGCGCGGATCATGGAGAGCATGCCGCTCTAATCGTTTACGCACTCGTCGTTTTCGCTCAATCGTCTCCGGCGATCCGAGCGAGCGAGAACGCGACCCTCGTCCTCGACGATCTTTCCGAGCCGCAACCCGACGGTCTGTTGGCGATCCGTCCCGAATACGGCGGGAACATTCGCCTGATCGACGGGTATTACACGGGCGCCCCCGAGCTTGTGATTGAGATCTCAAAAGCGACCCGAAACATCGATCTCGGTCGTAAACGAAACGATTACGAACGAAACGGCGTATTGGAATATCTTGTCTTTGCGATCGAACCCGCCGAGCTTTTTTGGTTCGTGTCGAGAAACGGTCGATTCGAACGAAGATCGCCGGATTTTGACGGAATATTGCGGAGCGAGTCGTTTCCGGGCTTTTGGCTCGACGTCGACGCGCTGTTTCGGCTCGACTCGGATCGGCTGACCGCGGTTCTTGAACTCGGCAAGGCTTCGCCCGAGCACGCGGCTTTCGTCTCCCGGCTCGCCTCGCCCCGACGCGACGATTCGGTCGATTGATTCGCATCACGCCTCCGTAACCGTTATCATCAAGCCTGATCGACCCGACCGTCCTCTTCGCCTTCGAGAGCGTTTCATGCCCGTTTTGGATCGCGAGGAATACATCGAGCAAGCGTACTTTTTTCAAGCGTTCCGCGAGCGTTTGATCGACGGCGTGCCGGCTCAGGAAATTCTGTCGAGAATCGGCGAGGAATTGTTATCGACGACCAAGCTGCCGATGGCGGTGTCGTTCCTCGCGACCGAAATTAAAGCCTCGGGATTCGTCGCCCCTTCGATGGCTCGAATGTCGCACTATTTCGCTCCGTTTCAGGCGTTCGTCATGGCACGCGGAGAGTGCGAAACGAGCAAGTTCCCCTTCGATCAGGCTCTTTTGATTCTTGAACGCGAGGCGAAATACAAATCGGAGAATCCAACGAACGCCGGTTTATTCATTTATCAATTTGAAACGATCTCGCGGAATCGTCTCGGCTATATCGACGGTCTCGCGGCGATGGCGAACGATCCTCATTTCAACGACGACTGGCGTGAATATATAGAAAGGCTTCGTGATCGATTGGGAGACGTCGATTTCGCCGATTTGATCTACGTTCGGTCGGCGTATTTCGTCGCCGAGCGGCGTCGGCTCGATGCCGATTTCATCCCCAAATTTCCGACTCTCTTCAGCGAAAAAGAGGGTAAAATCGCGCGGGCGCATCGGGGACGCGACCCGATGTATTTGTTCAAGGCGTTGCAGCGCCAGGTCGGCTATCCCGAGATCCCTCGGCCGCACCGGCCCGACGCGATCGAGGACCGAGTCGCCGCGCTCGAATTGCGGATCGCGCAACTCGAAAATCGGATCAAACTCGCCGAGGGAGATCTGCACAACGAATTCGATCCCTCCGAGGTCCTCGTCAAACCCGAAGACACCGCGGGAGTGCCCAAAGGATGGGGCCGAAGCGGCGACGACCCGAACAACTTCAATTAGGTAACATGCTTATGTTTTCTGTTATTCTTATACGATTCCATCGGATCGCTTCCCGAATTTCAGGGAGGTCGGTCGTCGCGATCGTCGCGGTTTTCTGGGGTTTATTCGGCGTTCCGATCGCTTCTCACGGAGCGGATTCGAAGGATCAAACAAAACCTCTCGAATTCGATCGAATCGTCGTCGACTCCGACATGCCCGGGGGATATCAGGTGGAGGTCGCCGATGTGGACGGCGACGGCAAGCTCGACGTCGTCGGCCTGGGGAACGGCGTATGCGCCTGGTATCAAAATCCGACCTGGCGCAAACGAATCGTCACGTCTTCCAAAGAAACGCCCGGCATCATCAGCACCGCGACCGCCGACATCGACCGCGACGGTAAGGCGGAAATCGCGATCGGTTATGATTTTGAAATGAACGAGCCCAAGCGCGGCAAACTTTTGATCGCTCGTCAGGGGAAGTCGATCGACGATCCCTGGAAAATCGAGAAAATCGACGCGATCGGAAGCGTCCATCGGCTCCGTTTCGGCGATTTGGACGGCGACGGGCGACTCGAACTCGTCGTCGCGCCGATCTTCGGACCGGAGGCCGAACCGCCGGCGTTTCAAGAATCGTTCGCTCGTCTGATTTATTTCAAACCAATCGGTCTATCGGCTAATCAGGCTTTTACATGGGAACGTCATGATTTGGGCGAGTTTTTGGTGATGCACGCGATCGAGGCGATCGACGCGACGGGAGACGGAGCGATCGACGTCCTTTCGGCGAGCAACGAAGGGGTGAGCCTGACGACTCTCGACCGCGCGTCGGGGGGTCGTCCACATACGCGTCGGCTCGTTCCGGGAGCGGCGGGAACGCCGCCGAAACGGGGATCGAGCGAAATTCATCTGGGAAAACTGCGAGGCGGAAAACGCTTCCTCGCGACGATCGACCCCTGGCACGGAACCGACGTATCGGTTTGTCTTGAAGCGAAACCCGATTCGCTCGTCTTCGGCGCCCGCACGGTCGTCGACGCGACTTTGAGCGACGGCCACGCGCTTTGGGTCGCGGATTTCGACGGCGACGGCGACGACGAGATCGTCGCGGGGCATCGAGGCAAAGATCATCGCGTATCGATTTACGATTTCGACGGCAAGCTTTGGAATCGGACGGTTCTTGACCGCGCAATCGCGGCGCAAGACCTTCGCGGCGGCGATATCGACGACGACGGCAAGCCCGACGTCGTCGCGATCGGCGGGTCGACGCATAACGTCGTTTTGTTCAAACCGAAATCCCGCTGAAGGCTTCACACAAATATCATCGAATCGACGCGCCTTGTTCGCGTCGACTTCGATGATGGATTCGCGGACAAGATCGATTCGTTCCCCGACGGCCGACGAGGATCAAGACGATGAATCTTATGACCAGATTTCTTTGTTTTCTAATCTGTTTAATATTGATTGATCACACTTCGATCGGTCGCGGAGAGCCTCCCGACCGGACGATTCGAGAGGCGACCGCGGAATGGCCGGGGCTCAAGCCTTCGGGGAACGTGCTTTTGCCCAACGGCTGGTCGCTCAAACCCGCGGGGCGCCAGATACCGATGGGGGATTTCCCCGCGGTCCTCGCGGTAGATCCCGCGGGCCCGTATCTCGCGGTTTTGCACGCGGGTTACGGCGAGCATTCGATCGCGATTCACGACGCCGAAACGGGCGCGGCGATCTCGCGATCGGTTCTACCCCGAAGTTTCGCGGGGCTCGCCTGGACCTCCGACGGCAAACGAATCTTCGCCGGTGGCGGATTCGACGACTTGATCTATCGTTTCGACTGCGATCAAGGCTCGCTTTATCACAAACAGATCTTCAAATATCCTGATGATCGCCGCCGCGTTCCGGGAGGGATCGCCGTTACGAAGGACGGAAAAAAGATCTGGGTCGCGAACGTCTTCGGCTTTTCGATCGCCGAGTTCGACGCCGAATCGGGAACGATGCTCGCCGAGATTTCCCTCGACGCCGAATCTTATCCGTACGGCGTAACGCTCGACGAAACCAAAAATTGTATTTATGTAAGCTTGTGGGGAAAGGCTCAGGTCGCGGTCGTCGACGCCGAATCGCATAAGATTGTGCGCCGATTCGACACGCAGGAACACCCAAATGAAATTCTGACGGCGCGCGGAGGATCGATTCTTTATGTCGCGAACGCGAACCGGAACACGGTTTCGGTGATCGACGTCGCGCAAGGGAAAACGCTCGAGCTGATTGGAACATCGATCGATCCCAAGGCTCTTCCCGGATCGACGCCGAGTTCGCTCGCGCTGACTCCCGACGAAAAGATTCTTTTCGTTTCGAACGCGAACGTGAACGACGTCGCGGTCGTGAACGTCGAAAAGCCTGGCGAGAGCGTGCCGCTGGGCTTCATCCCGACGGGATGGTATCCGACATCGGTCCGCACCTCTCATGACGGCAAGCATCTTTATATTTTGAATGGAAAAGGAGCGACTTCGAAGGCGAATCGGAACGGCCCCAATCCGACGGTCGCACGTCGGACGACCGAATACATCGGCGGTCTGTTTCAGGGGACGATGTCGATCCTTCCGGTTCCCGGCCCGAAAGAAATGATCGCGTACACCAAAACCGTCCACGAATGCCTTCCGCGATCGTCGAAACCCGAAACCGGGGCGAAGGCTCTGGAAAGCGCCGTCCCGGCCGCTCCTGGAGATCCGTCGCCGATCAAACACGTCGTTTATATCATCAAAGAGAATCGAACGTATGATCAGGTTTTTGGCGACATGCCCGAGGGAAACGGCGAACCCTCGCTTTGTTTGTTCCCCGAGAAGATCACGCCGAATCATCATGCGCTTGCGCGAGAGTTTGTACTGCTCGATAATTTTTATGTGGACAGCGAAGTGAGCGCCGACGGCCACGAATGGACGATGGGGGCTTACGCGACCGATTTCGTCGAGCGGATCTGGCCTCTTGGATATCGCGGCGATCCCCACGTTCCGTATCCTTCGGAAGGCTCGTTCAAAATCGCCGAGCCCGCGGAGGGATATCTTTGGGATCGGGCTCGCTTAAAGGGGATCACTTATCGAAGTTACGGCGAGTTCGTGAAAAACGGCCCGACGCCCGATTTTCCCGGGACGACGAAAATCGAAGCGCTGCAGGGACATTTCGATCCATTTTATCGAAGTTTCGATATGAATTATCCCGATCGCAAGCGCGCCGAGCGATTTTTGCACGAGCTCGCCGAATTTGAAAAATCGGGCGAGGCGCCTCGTTTGATCGTTCTACGCTTGCCGAACGATCACACCGCGGGTATTCGAAAAGAAGCGCCCACGGTGCTAGGAGCGATCGCCGACAACGACCTCGGGCTTGGAATGGTCGTCGAGGGATTGAGCAAAAGCCGCTTCTGGAAGGAGACGGCGATCTTCGTCGTCGAAGACGACGCGCAAAACGGAGCGGATCACGTCGACGCGCACCGAACCGTCGCTCTCGCGATCAGTCCTTATATCAAAAAACACTCGGTTGATTCGACGTTATATAGCACGGCGTCGATGCTGCGAACGATCGAACTCATCCTGGGACTCGAACCGATGAGCCGATTCGACGCGTCGGCGACTCCGATGCGCGCCGCGTTCGGTTTAACGCCCGATTTCGCGCCGTTCGAGCATAAACCCGAAACGATCGATCTCGACGCCAAAAACGCCGAGACCGCGTGGGGCGCCGATCTCTCGAACAAACTCGATCTCACTCAAGAGGATCGGATCGACGACCTGCTGTTTAACGAGATCATCTGGAAAGCGGTCAAAGGACCGAATTCCACGCCGCCGGCGCCCGTTCGAGCCGCGTTCGTCCTGCCGAGAGATCGCCTCGAAATCGCCGCCGAGCGCGACGACGACGATTAATTAAAACCGCGATCGCATTACAATTAAT
This sequence comes from Planctomycetota bacterium, assembly GCA_021791715.1. Classification (GTDB taxonomy): domain Bacteria; phylum Planctomycetota; class Planctomycetia; order Isosphaerales; family Isosphaeraceae; genus JAKBCQ01. The sequence goes on from JAJYWB010000018.1 coordinate 5,912, forward strand.
TTATGTAATTCGGTCCGAAGAACCCTCCTCGTCCAAAACGAGGAGGGATTTTTATCATTATTCAAGCAATCAGTAATTATTTAGGAACGGGTTTCACGCCTCGAACGAGCCCGCGACGACATTCGATACGGATCGACCCGTCGTTAAGGAGCTTGGCATCGAAGCCGCGAATCTGCCCGGCGGATAGGAGCGCCGAACGCGTTTCCTCTTTCGTTTTCGAAGGCGTCGCGCGATCGAACCATTCGTCGAAATCGAGCGAGAACGACTCCTCGACGAAGCGGATCGAATCGAGCCCTGCGGCCGCGAATAAATCGACGAGCTCTCCCGGCGAAAGTTCTTTTACATGACTAAAATCTCGCGCAATTTCGATTTCGTTCTGAATTCGCGCGCGTTCGCGATCCGGGTCGGACGTGTGATCGCACGCGACGACGACCCCGCCGGGTCGAACGAGTTCAAACTGACGCTTGACGAACGCGAGGGGGTCGATCGCGTGATGAAGAGTGAACCGCGAAATCGATCCGTCATATAACCGATCGGGTTGATGCTCAAATAACGAAACACGGATGAATCGCGCCCGGTCGCCGAACGCGACGCACCGTTTACGCGCCCGTGCGATCATATCTTCCGATAAATCGACGCCGACGACTCGAAGCCCCGCCTCCAAAAGCGCCAGGCCGACGAGCCCGGGTCCGCAACCCGCGTCGAGAACGATCGAATCGGATTGAAAATCGGCGAAGCGAACGAGGTTCGCGAGAGCGACGGGGTCGGTCTGAACCGGAGCGCGTTCGAACTTCTCGGCCTGGGCGTCGAACGCGTTCGCAAGTTCCCGATCATGATCGATCGACATCATATTATCCTTAACATAAAAAGCTCTTACGCACGGCTCGCGAACGTTCGCCTTCGAATTCGCGATCGGGATATCGCCCGGCGGGACCGTAAGATTACGAACAAATACAAGTTATTTCATCGTTTATCATTACACGACACGATATTGAATGGACGCGCGTTTCAACTCGTCGATCCCGGCGGCGATTCCGCGGCGATGACCGAAAATCGAGGTTCCCGCGACGAGCGCGTTCGCGCCCGCCTCGACGACGAGGGGTGCGGTGTCGCCGTCGATTCCTCCGTCGACCTCGAGATCGCATGCGGGATTGACGCGATCGAGCGTCGTTTGGACCGTTCGAATCTTATCCAGGGTCGAACGGATGAATTTTTGTCCGCCGAATCCGGGATTGACCGTCATCACCAGAACGAGATCGAGATCGGCGATAATCGCATCGAGCGCCGAGCACGGAGTTGCGGGATTGATCGCGACTCCCGCTTTTTTGTGGAATTCTTGGATATGATGAACCGTGCGATGCAAGTTGTTATTCCCCTCGAAGTGAACGATGATCGAATCGGCGCCCGCCTGAACGAACGCCTCGATGTACCGGTCGGGATCGGCGATCATCAAATGGCATTCGAGCGGAAGATCCGTAACGGGACGGAGCGCCGCGACGACGAGCGGGCCGATCGAGATGTTGGGAACAAAATGACCGTCCATCACGTCGACGTGAATCCGATCGACTCCGTCGCGTTCGGCCTCGCGCACCTGATCGCCCAATCGAGCGAAATCCGCGGCGAGAATCGAAGGCGCAATCGCAATCGTTTTCGTAGACATAACAATCTCTCCAATTACTCGACGACTTTCTCATAACCTCGGGCGGGCGATCGACGCGAACGACGACGCGATCGATCGCGGCCGGCGTTTAATCGACTGATGATTCGGCGAGAATTTTTTGATAAGCCGATCGGGCGAAATCGAATTCGGCCTTCGCCGCCTGTTTCTCGGAATCGCGAATCGCCGGAGCTTTTTTCTCCCAGCATCGGTCGACCGATTTCAAACACCATTCCGCCGATTTTTTTGAAGCTCGAATCGGCTTATCCCCCACAATCACAAATATCGGATTTGTATGTGAAGAAGGATAAATCCGTAGCGCGATCCAGCTCGATCGATCGATCTGAACGTTAAACGATATCTGTTGAATCGATCCGTCGGCTTCGATCTCGGTTTTCGCCGCGGGATAACCGTCGACGATCAGTTCGACCGGAACTTTGCGCGTCGCGCCGATTCTGGCTCTCTCGATATCCCAATACGGCTTGTCGTGCAGCGGCCTCCGTCGAATCGCCTCGTCCTCCGCGGTCGGAACCGCGTCGAGACGAGCCGCTGCTTTCGCCGTCACATGAACAAGCCCAGGTTTATCAATCTTCAATTCGCTATCGCCGACTCCAAGCTCGCGATCGTCGGCCTTGAAGTCGATCAGATGGCTCTTGCCGTCTCCCACGTACGATCGACCCGCCTTCAATCCCGCGACCCATCGATCGTAATCGAGCTTCCCCTCTCCGAGTTTGACGTAAACCCTCCCCAATCCCACGCGCTCGCCGTAAATACAGGGGAAGTCGGTTTCGCCGCTGATTCTTGTACGATATCCACAGTTAAGCGTATGATACCAGATATTGAGTTCCCAGGGCGCCGGGGTGTCGACCGTCGAGATGAAATCGACCGCGTCGCGCGTCACGTCGACGATGTATTCGTTGGCGCCGATGCCGTCGAACGGCGGGATCTCGTAATTCGGCAGTTCCTCGCTTTTGGTTTGAAGCCCCCAGCCCGAATGCGAAAAACCGACGACGCCTCCCTGCGATTTACCCCATTTGAGCACGGGGAGATCCCAGCTCGGCCATTCCTCGATTCGCGTCGTCCCGGGATAATCGTCTTCGGTCAACCTCAACAAACAGAGATGCCCCGCGTGCGACGACGGAAACCCCGAAACCTCGACGTCGTAACGCATCAAATAATCGGGCGTTGAAAGCTTATGCACTTTACCGTCGAAGAACGCCTTCTGCGCGTACCAGCACGGTCCCCAACTGAGAACGCAGCCGACGTCGAGATCCTCGCCGAGAATGTGCCGCATCATGTCTTCGGGTCCGACTCCCCGCGTCGGATTTTCGTAATGAGCGCATCCGGCGGCGTGCACATGATGATCTCCCGAATACCAGCCGAGTTTGGTTAAATGAATCCATCTTTTCAATCGGAACGTTTCATGATGCGTCGGCTTATCGGGTACTTCGATCGTTCGTTTTTGAATCAGATATTCGGGTCCGCGGGTGAATTCGATCTCGAACCGACCGGGAGGGAGAGCGAGGGTCTCGCCCGACGCGCGATACACTTGAGGATGAAAGAAAAAATCGGGAGCGAGCCTTCGACTCGGCGAGGGATAAACGCGCCCCCGAGGGTCGCGAACGACGAGCGACGCGGTCGTCGGCTTGCCGTCGTCGTCGAGGATTTCGAGCGCGACTTCGACCGCGGGCTCGCACTGAAACAGGATGTCGACGTCGCCGCGAAAGCCGAGATCCTGCGTTCCCTGACCGACGTCGAAGCGAATCTTCGCCTCGCGCCGTCCTTGATCACGACTGGATAACTCGATGATTCGATATTCCAGTTCGAGCCCCGAAAGGGTCGGGTTGAGCGGACGGTCGTCGAACATCGCGAGATCGAGCCAACGATCGACCGCGTCCTCGGGTTTGACGATCAACGCGGGTTCGGGAGAACCCGACGAGCGACGATAAACAGGATCGGCGTTCGGGCTCGAAGCCTTCAGCCTCGCGGTCACTCCGCCGTCGTTGCGAACCTTCACCAAAAAGACGCGACGCCCGTTTCTCATCAACACGGCTCGAGCCGGCCCGCGCCGCGCCTTCACGCGACTCTCGGGATTGATCTCGACGTCGACAAGACATAAAGGATCGAGAATATCTTGAATCATCGCGATCGATCGCGCGGCGTCGGGATCGACGAAGGCTTTATCGAGCTTGGATTTGGTCGCGGGTTCAAGCGGACTTCCCAAAAGATCGAGCGCCTCGACCACGCGCCGAGCCTGCGCGACGAGGGGCTGACGATCGACCTTCGCGACCTTCGGGAGCGAATTCAAATCGTCGGCGTACGCTCCGGTCGCTCCGCCGAGGCGGACGATCAAGACGACGATCAACAAATAAGGAAAAGTCTGACGAAGCGACGCTCGATCTCGCGGTCCCAAGCGACCAAACATGGCGTTCTCTCTCATTCGGGTTCGACGAGTCGGTTATCCGATACAAAATCATCTTACCCGACTCGCGCTCTTCGCGACACGCGCGAGCCGAAACTCGGGCGAAATTCACGCCCCGATCGATCGATTTACTTCTTCGATTTTACTATTAAAATTATATCTAATATTTAGCCGCTCGACGATCGATCGCGAGATTCGCGTCGCGTCTCGTTCATTGCGCCGCGGGGCGGAGAAAATCGGCGAAGAATCCGGTTTGATCCTCGTCGAGTTCGATCGACGAATCGCGCGCTATATTGGGCGATTGAATCGTTCCTGTAACACGAATCTTTATCAACTGATTTGAGAGAAAATCTCTCATCCGAACATATCCCGCTCCGCGGCGCGAGGGAAGAAACGTCATCACAAGCTGCGCCGGCGCCGAAATAAGTTCGCTCATATTCACAACAACCTTGAGATTTAAGTGTCCTTTGCGATCGATCGTGCCGCGAGAATGGAGCTGAAGGATCTTGCCCACGAGGGTGAACCGATCGATCGAAAGACGATTATCGGCGATCGTCGCGGCGAGGTCGCCGTCCTGAAACACGCTTCCTTTGCCGATTCCAAGAAACTTGGCGACGTCTCCCAACACGGGAAGATTCAAAAGCGAGGCGTCGTCGAGATCGACGAGAATCTTCCCGCGAAGTTTACTGAGATGCTCAAATGAAGGTCCTTCGAGGCGCATTTCGCCGTTAAGCTTACCCGTCGCGGTCGTCCCGCTTGGAAGCAAGATGTGCGTGATCGTTTCCAGATCGACCTGGCTGAACGTCATGCCGAAGTTGAACGAATTATTATTCCCCATTCTGGCCAGCATGCGCGCGTCGACGTGCCCGCCGGCGAGCCTCGATTTCCATTGGGTTACGCGAACCTCGCCCGATCGTCGAATCGGCGAATAATCGATCGTGGCGCTCGCTTGCGTGTTCATCAAAGGCAAACTGTAAAACGTCGCCCTGGGAACGAAGAGCTGAGCCGTCGCCTCGACGTCGCGGACGAATTCGCCGTTGAGCCGAGCCGTTCCCGACCCGTGAAAAAGCGCGGCGAGCTGCGGAACCGCGGCGAACGCTTCTTTAAGCTCGAAATCGGCGAGCTTGAGATCGTAGCGAACGATCGGAGGACCCGTCTTTTGAGCTTCCGACTCGACCCGCCCCGAAACCGCTCCGCCGACGACGACCCCCGAAATCGGCGACATCGACCACCGCTTGGACGTATATAATAAATTTCCTTTAAGTTCGCCTATATTCATAAAAGGTTCTAATATGAGCGATCGAAGCTGCGCCGATCCTTTGGCGACGATCCGATTGGAGTCGTTCTCGGGGGCGTCGAGGTTGAGATCGAAATCGCCCAGACCTCGCAATCTCGTATCGTCGCTCAGGTAGCCGAGCTGTCTGCCGATATCGTCGATTCGAATGTCGCGAACCCGAGCTTTGGTGGCCGCGATCAACTCCCTCCCCTTCGGCTTTTTCTTCAGGTCGAGGGGGGCGTCTCCCGAGAGCTCGATCGTTCCTCCGCCGCTCACCGCTTTCAACGTATAAAAAACTTTTCCATTCTTGACGTCGAGAGCCGCGCGAAAACGGTCGACCGAAACGTTCTCGACCTTGAGCCCGGGCGCCGTCAGGTTCAGATCCCCCCGAGCCTTCGCGAGATCGGGGGCGTCGAGCGGTCCGAAATGAAACGTCAGATCGCCGTCGGCCGCGCCTCCAAGCTCGACCGCTCCGTCGAACAAACGATTCGCCAAATCCGCCAAATCGACATTCTTAATATCCGCCTTGCCGTCCACGTCGCCCGACGCGTTCGTCGGAACCAAAGCCTCGAAGCCGAATTTGCCGCCGAAAAGCGCCGCCTCGTTCGCCTTCACCAATATCTTGCCGTTTTGCGTTTTCCAGTCGATCTTCACATCACCCAGTTTTTCGCCGCCGACCTCGAGACGATCGACCTTCCCGGCGCCGTCGAGGGCGTACGTAAGCGGCGTGATCGTCCCGTTCGCGTTCGTCTTCGCCGAAACCGATCCCGAGAACTTCGTCGTCGACGTCGATCGACCCGCCATCGCGATCAAATCGGCGATCGGCCACTCGGTCGCCTCGACGCTCGCCGTGAATCGCCGCTCGCCCGACAAACCCATATCGCCCGACGCCGAAAAAGGCTGATTCCTTAAATTCGCCTTAACGTAATTGATGATAACATGATCGGCTTTAAGCGACCATTCGCTCGCGACCCCCTCGAATTCTGTCGTCCGGTAAACGACTCGGGGACTCGACGTCGAACCGTCGATCGTCCAGCGCGACGGATCGCCGAGCGCCGTCATCGGCGCGCGAGCGCGAGCGTCGATCGTCACCCGCGCCGAGAACGGAGTCGGTTCAGGAAGAAAACGCGCGACGATATCTCCCAACGGAACAAGATTTGTTTCGAGCTTGGCGATCAGATCGCGCTCGGGGTCGATCTCGGCCCTGAGCGACCCGCGAAACGCTCCCGGCGGAGGAGGGCCCGAAACCGGGAACGCCTCCTTAATCCGAGGTCGATCGACCCCCGGCTCGCCTCCGGGAGGATCGAGCACGCGACCTTCAAACCGACCGATCGACGCGACTCCGTCTTCAAGTCCGAAACGCGCCGCGAGGTCGCCGATCTCGATATCGGCGATTCGTGTCAGATCGATCCCGGCGCGACCTTGAAATTTCAACTGGCGGAAATTTGTGTTGCCGACGAGCGGAACCTTCGCCATAGAAGGATCAAGAGATATTTCAACGTCAATTTTACCGAGCTTAAGCCGCGTCGAGATCGAACGGGGTATCTGAAAAACATACCCGCTCGCGTTCCGCGGCTCGGCCCCCGCGCCGATCGTACCGGCGTTCGGTTTCGCGGCTCCAACCGCGCTCGCGGCCGCTTTTTCGTCTCCCGCGGCGTTAGGAGTCGATCGAGTCGCTTCGATCACGGTCGCCGCGGATTTTTTTCGCTCTCCCCGCGGCGTTTCTTCCGACGGTTCGGCCGTCGCGCCGCTCTTCGATTCGTCTTCAATAATCGCAGCGGGTTGCGCGTTCTCCCCCTTCGAATTCGAACGATTCTCTCGCTTCGCTCCGGCGGCGGGAGGATCGTCGGCGTCGATCGCGATCAGACCGTCGACCGTCGCCAATTCCAGAGGACCGATAAACGCATCGACAAGCGCGGATCGATGATCTCGCGACAAAATCGATTTAAAACCACGCATAAGAACATTTTTGGCCGAATCGACCGCGGGGGGTTTTCCCGTATCAAGCGTGAAGACGATCGAATCGATCGGGATTCCTTGAAGTTTCGGGTTGCGGATCGTACCTTTGGCGGTCGTTCCGCGCAGGTCGGCGAATTCGGGGCCGAGCGCCAGATCGAGCGCGCATGTCGCCGAGAGCGATCCCGAAAGCCCCGTCGCGGGAATGTTCCATTTCCTCGGAGCGCGGGTGATGTCGATTCCGTCGACCGCCAAATCGAGATCGTATGTATCGATCACCTCTCGAAAATCCATCGCTCCGTGCACCGAAACCGCACCCCCGAGCGCCTTCCCCTTGGCGTTTTCGAGCTTGACGATCTTATTTGAGTAAAACAAACGCCCCGTTACTTGATCCGCCGAGAATCCGAGCAATTCGACGTCGACGTGCGATCGATCAAATTTCACCTGTACCGCGACGTCGACCGCGAGCGTTTTGGGATTCTTCTTGCCCGGCCCCCAGCCGAGATCGAGCATGACGTCGAGATTCCCCGTCGGCATCACGCACGCCCAGGCGAAAGCTGGAGCGTAGGGAATACTAAGCACTTTTTCACGTGTCGCGTCGACGTTCTTTCCCGCAAGGTGAACCTTCCCTTTGGAAAAGCGCGCGTCGGTCGAGCCGATCAACGTCCAATCGCTCCAATTGGGGTCGCTAGCCCCTCCTGAAAGCTTGACCTCGGTCTTCCCTTCGGGATTCGCGGTCGCGGCTATGTGTTCGACCGTCATCGCCGGACGTCCCGTTTGATGAAACGTCAGCTTCGCCTCTTTCACCTCAAGCCTGGGAAGCTTTTCTTGCGATTTCGGCCCCGCCGTATTGAGCGGAATGCGGGTTAAAAGCCCGCCGTCTTTATCGAGATGCAGGTCGATCGCGGGGGAATCGATTTCGACAAGCTTGGGGATCACGCGCCCCTGAAATAATCGCCGCATCGAGATATCCACACCGATTTTTTTCACGGTGAGCCATACCCGTGAATCCGCGGCCGATCCTTCGTGCAGAACGAGCCCCTCGATTCCCGCGGAATCGGCGTGGAGCCACCACGAAGCGATCGAAACCTTACCGGTGTAAAACGCGGCGAGCTGACCGACGATGATCGCCGGGACGAGCTGTCGGACGACGAACACCCCCGCGACGACGAGGATCAAGAACGCGAGGGCGATTCGTTTAAGCCATTTACCGCGTTTTCGCATGCGGTCGAACCCTTCGCTCCAGGTAAACGATCGGAAAGACAAGTTTCGGAAGGAAATCGACAAGCCGAAGTCGAGATGATGTTATTCCTGAGTCGATTTCCAATCTTAGCGCGAAAAGCGCGTTTGGGCAACCCAAGGGAGATCGAGCGATCGACCGCCGATCGTTGTAACGCGTTCAATCGGCTCGACGATGTTTATTTTCGTCCCTCACTCGCCGACGCGATCAACAAACTACAGGAACGCCAGGATACAGAATAAACCGTCCGCACCGTTGGTTTCGACGAGGCGAGCTTGATTCGTCTCTTGTCGCGGCGATTTCGGAGGGCTAGCTTCGAACAGGGAGCATCAAGCCGTGTTCGCTCCGCGAAGCGTTTGTTTTCACACTTTCCAAAAGGAGAACGGCCGTGGCCGAACCGACAGCGTCCGCGAGCAGCGAGATTCAAAAAAAATATCAGCAATTTCTCGATTTGATGCCGTTAACGATCGCGCTGGCGGGTCTTCCTCATAGCGAAGGTCGATTGTACGGCGAAGAGCAGCTTGAAGCGCGCGCGATCACCGTTCGACTTGCGTATAAAGCGGCGCGGGCGATCGCGAAGGAATGCTTGAGCGGATCGTGAGAGGGATTCCGCCGGCGCGATCGCGACGCTTGGGAAACGGATCGGTCGGGCTGTATCGCGAACCTCGTTCCGCCGATAAGAATCGCGGGGCGAGGCGGCATCGGTGATCGATTCCCGCGACCGGCCTCGCGACGCTATTCGCAAACCCACGCTGAAAGGGCATCCCTCGCGATGACGACTCCCATGCCAAAAGCGCAACGCCGGCTGCACGCGGCGATCCTCGGATTCGGGCTCGATAATCTCGACGATTCCAATCGAATCGCCACCGGCCCAAACTCCTTGGTCGTCGGCGGTTCCGCCGAGACGCACGCCGATCTCACGCACGCGATCGCCCAACTCGAATTCGAGTTGCTCGCGCTCGATCGTTCGCTCGGCGAACTCGAACCCGCCGAACTGGGCGCGCTCGCGAAGCGAATCGACCTACCCGAGCTCGCTGAAATCGCCGATCGCATTCAGGCCGGCATCGAATTGCGCGGAATCTCATTCGTCGACCTCTCCGCCGACGAACTGACCGAACTTTCGGTCGCGGGACTCTTTTAAATCCGATACCGAAAGCCCAAAAGACGCGCGCGAGACGAATCGCTTCGCCCCGCGCGTCTTTCTTTCGCATTTCGTTGATTAGCAATAAAATACTTATTTGTAATCAATCAATACATTTCGCTTAAATTAAACGATACCCGTTTCGTTTATTGATACTAATTCAAGATGATTTCGCATCAAGATTCGAAGGACCGAACGCTTCGGGCAAAAGCTCTTGTATCGATCGTCGCATTCTCTCTTCGCCCAGGCGAATCGAACTCACCCGCGTCGCGCCGCCGAACTCGAAAATCACCCGCCGGCAAGCCCAGACCTTCTTCAGTCTATTTTGGCCTTTAGTCCTCGCGCCCACGCCGAATCGACTGTAAGGATCGTACGCTTGCTTGTAAGCCTCGCGCGCGGCGATTTCGTGCTCGCTCCACGTCGCGTCGTCGATCGACAAGGCTCGCCCACTTTTCTTGATCGATATCGCCGCACGCTCACTCAATCATGCATGATAGCGATTTACGCTTTTATGTTTAGGTAACGATCGCCTCGTCCGCCTCGAGTTCGGTTTGAGAGCACAATCCCACACGATCGCAAAAATCGCCGAAGGCTTCGCCCGATTCGCGTTCGTCGCGAAAGCGTTCGAACACCGGAACGAGTTCGGAAACAACCTGATCGAACGGAACGTAATCTTTGTAAATCGCGTTCAGTCGATCGCCGATCGTCGATCCGCCGAGAAAAATCGTGTAAGTCCCCGCGGACGGAGTTCCGTCTTCGTGCTTCGCCGCGGATCGACCCACCAAGCCGATATCGGCGTTGTACGGACGCGCGCAACCGTTCGGACATCCCGTCATCCGAACCGTGAATCGCTCGTCGGCAAGCCCCAACCGTTCGAGCTCGGTTTCAAGCTCGGCGATCAAAGTCGGCAAGGCGCGCTCGGCCTCGGTCACCGCGAGCCCGCAAGTCGGCAGCGCGGGACAAGCCATCGACCACCGTTTAACCGTCGAAATCCGCTCGACCCGCGCGATCCCGAACTCGTCGAGCAAAGCCTCGACCTCTCCCAACCGCGCAGGTTCAATATCGGCCAGAATGATCGATTGCTGACAAGTTAAACGCGCTTTTGCACCGAATCGTTCAAAATAGGCGCGCAAACCCGAAGCGAGCCGAAGTTCGCCCGAATCTTTGATCCGACCGTTCTCGATCGGCACGCCGAGGAACAACTTGCCGTCGCCTTGCTCGTGCAAACCGAGATGATCGTCGACCTCGGTCGGCGCCGCGCCCCTCGGCGCGGGAAGCCGCGAACCAATGTATTCCTCGACCTTTCGCTTGAACGCGTCCATACCCCAATCGTAAATAATATATTTAAGACGAGCGCGCTTCCGATCCGAACGATCGCCGAAATCGCGAAAAACCTTGATCACCGCCTCGCCGATCGCCAGTACGTCCCCCCTCTTCACAAACGTAAGCGGAGCGGCGAGCGCGGGGAAGGTTTTCTTCGCGCTCGGCGTCGTCCCCAGCCCGCCCCCCGTGTAAACGTCGTAGCCGACGATCGCTCCGTGCTCCACGACCGCCATGAAGCACAGGTCGTTCGCCAACGCGTCGGTGCAATTATCATGCGGTAAACCGAACGCGGTTTTAAACTTTCGCGGCAGATACGTTTTGCCGTAAATCGGCTCGACGGGGTCGTCGCCGATCGTCGGCACGAGAGTCGCGGCGGGCTTGGGAATATCGGGATGATTCACGCGTTCGCCGTCCATCCAGATATCCCAATAACTGGAAGTTCGAGGCGCGAAATGGTGCGCGAAACGATCGACGTCTTCTTGCAACGCCGATCGAATACCGTCGTTGAGCGGAGCGGGACAACAAAGAACGTTCCGTTCCACGTCGCCGCACGCCGCGAGCGTCGACAGCAGCGTTTCGTTGATCGCCTTGATCGTCGCGGCTAGGTCTTGTTTGAGAACCCCGTGAAGCTGAAATTCCTGCCGCACCGTGACGCGAAGCGTGCCGTCCCCCACGGTTTGCGCCAATCGATCGCACGCGAGATACTGCTCGGCGGTAAGCTTTCCCCCGGGAATCCGCACTCGAACCATGAATTGATAAGCCTTCTCTCCACCTTCGCGCTTCCGCTCGACGCGAAGGTCGCGATCGTCCTGCTGGTACGAGCCGTGAAACTTGAGCACCGTCGCGGCGTCCTCGCCGATATGCGTCTGATCGTTAAACGCCTCCTCGGCGATGAACCCCCGTAAATACTCGCTCGCGAGCTTGATCCCCTCGACCTTGCTCGGCTTGCCGCCCGGCTTCGCGTCCGCCATCGCTTACCCCCCTCGCTATCTCTTTGCTCAACCGCTCCAACAGTTTACAAATCCGTCCATAATCCGTCGACAACTTCAATTCCGCGACGAATCCAAATCCCATTAAGGCCGACCGCGATCGCTCGAATATCAGTGCGTTCTCTAACTTAGTAAACATTATATCGGTCGAAGCCGCCGCTCGGCAAGACGAAACGCTTTCGGGTAAGATGAAACGATCGGCTTCGGCGTCGATCGCGCCGCGATCTTGGAGTCGAAGACGGGTTCGGGGAACCGCGCGATGGCCGATTATTTGCTCGAAGGGCCGAAACCCGCACGGCTTTACGAAGTGATTCTGCCCAAAAAACTCGGCTATTTCGGCAAGATACAGGAGGTTCTCGAGGATCTTTTCAGCGAGGAGGCGATCCGTCGCGTTCCGTTCGCGCGGCGATCGATCAACGAACGCAAACGCGCCGATCCCGCTTTCGATGAATCGGCCTGGATTCATTCGCTCTGTCGCGCGTCGCGCGGTTATTCGATTTATGAGATGGACGGACGCTACCTTTCGCCCGTCGGCCCGGTCGACGAACGAGTGCTCGTGATTCGCTTCATCTTTCATGAGTCGGAGGATTCGGGCGAGGGGGACGTGAAGACCGACTTCTTGACCGCCTCGCTCGAAATCGTCAAATATCTGGTCGCGTACCGCTTCGCCGAGGAACTCGGCGTCGAAGAAGAAATCTGGATCGTCGAATACGCCAATCCCACCCTGGCGATCTGGCGCAAACGCAACGAAATCGATCGGTGAGAACCTCGCCGATTTACGCCGATTCCAACCCCCCGATCGAACGACACTTATCGTTCGATCTCACTTAAATCATGGTTATCCTAACATGAGCGTTTCATTGATCGATCGATTCGAGGCCGGAACGGCGCTTTTGGTCGCGGCGACCGACGGATTGACCGTCGATCACGAACGCGCCCGACCCGGTCCCGGTGCGTGGAGCATCGCCGAACTCGTCGCTCATCTCGTCGATTCCGATCTCGTCTTATCCGATCGCATGAAACGGGTGATCGCCGAAGACGAACCCGCTCTCCTCGCGTTCGACGAAAACGCCTGGATCGCCAGGCTCAATTCGCAGGCGATGCCCGTCGAAGAATCGGTCAACCTCTTCGCGGCGAACCGAACGCGAACGACGCGCATCCTTCGCGGATTGTCCGAAGCCGACTTCGCCAGAAGCGGAATCCATTCCGAACGGGGTCGAAAAACCCTCGCCGAAATCGTCGCGGGCGCCGTATCGCACCTCGATCACCATCTCAAATTCCTTTACGCCAAACGCGCCGCGCTCGGCGTCGCGATCGCGCCCCGCTATTCTCCAGGCTAAATCTCGCCGCCTGATCGCCGATAATTCATCGAGGCGCAATCGCGCCTCGATTTTAATCGGATTTAAACTCATTTAGATACATATGTTTTGTAATAATTCGATTTGATCGCGACGCGACGAACGAAGATCGCGACGCGACCAAAGCCCGCTCGATCGGGCCGTCGAACGAAATCGCTCGCTCGACAAATTCGATCGTGAATTCGATTAAAAAAGATCGGCCTTCCAGCCGGGCTCCATCTTGCGCATCAACGAACCGTCGTCTCGATTCTTCATTCCACATTTCACATAAATTTCGTGTGCTCGCGCAAGTTTATCGCGATCGATCACGACTCCCAATCCCGCGGATTCCGGAAGCGAAGCCTTGCCGTTTTCGATCTTGATCCGAGAGCCCTCGACGATATCGAACCGTTCGGGAAGCCACGGTATATGCGTGTCGCTCGGCGACGTGAGATTCGGAATCAAAGCCGCGACATGAAGCATCGCCGCGAACGATACGCTCGTATGACTGTTCGAATGCTGACCAACCCGCCATCCCGCGAACTCGGCGACGCGACCAAGCTCGACACACGCCGTTATCCCTCCCCAATAATGATGATCGCATAAAACGACGTCGATCGGCTTGACGCGCAGAGCCTCGGGAACGTGCTCGAACTTCGTCACGCACATGTTCGTACTCGTCGGCAACCCGACCTCGCGGCGAACCTCGGCCATCCCCTCCTGTCCCTGAACGGGATCCTCATAATATTCCATCGGCAGGTCGCGCATCGATTTGCCGAACTTGATCGCCGTTTCAACCCTCCAACGCGCATTCGGATCGATGCGCAATTGAGCCTTAGGCCCAAGCTTGGCGTGAATCGCGCGCAGCGTCTCAACCTCGACCTCCGGTCGAAGCACCCCTCCCTTCAACTTAAAGACATTAAAACCCCATTGTTTTTTGAACCGCTCGGCCTCTTTCGCCATCGCCTCGGGCGTGCGAACCTCGCCCCAATCGTCGAGCGCCTTTTCGCCCCGACCTCGATCGTCGACAATCCGACGATCGTCAAGAATCCGCGGGTCGTCGCTCGCGTAACGATAAAACAGGTACGCCGCGAGCTCGATCTCTCGGCGCACAGGGCCTCCCAGCAACTCGCAAACCCTCAACCCCTTCGCTTGACCGCAAGCGTCGAGGCACGCCGTTTCAATCGCCGAATAAATCGCGGGATTCTTCGAGCCGATCAAAGGCTTGAACGACCGATACGCAAACGCGTTCTTCTTGATCAGTCTGGGAAGCGATCGTTCAAGTTCTAAGACGTTCCGCTCGCTCCCGGGAATCTCTCCCACCCCTGTGAACCCGCCGTCGGTCTCGATCTCGACGATCGTCCGCAAAAAATAGGGGCCGTGGCAGCCGCTCGCTGCCAATATCGGCGGGTCGGGAAGAGCGATCGGTGTAACGCGAAACGATTTGATCAAAAGAGGCGCAGATCCCTCGAAACGCCCCGCACGATCGCTTTTCAACCCTCCGGACGCGACGGCCGAATCGTCGCCGATCGCGCCTCGGTAAGCCGAACCCGCGATCGCTCCCGCGGCGACCCCTTTCAACCAGCCGCGCCGATTCGTCCGCATCGCATTCACGCCTCGGGGTTCAATCACTCAAGAAAGAATAACGCTTCCGGTATCGATTCATATAAGAATCGACGACCGTTTTAGGGCTTGATCGCCCCCTTCTCGCCGGTCGACGATTCGCCCGCGGGCGCTCCTTCGGTATCGAGCGAAACGATCTTCTTGACGAACGGCAACGACCGTAATCCCGATTCGATCTTCGATCGATCGCCGACGACGAGAATCGTCATTTGATCGGGATCAAGATGTTCTTTAGACGCTTTGGCGACGTCGGCCTTCGTCACGCGTTCAATCATCGCCTGATATGTTCGATAGTAATCGTCGGAAAGCCCGTAGAGGACGACGTCTTTGAGCGCCGAAGCCGCGGCGGTCGTCGTTTCGAACTTGACGGGAAAACTCTTGACGGCGCGATCTTTGGCGAATTCAAGCTCGGCGTCGGTGACGGGACGAGAACCGACGACGTCGTGAAGCTCTTTCATCAGCTCGAACAGCGCCTCTTTGGTGACCGCGGTTTGGACCGCGGTTTGAACCTTGAACGGACCGGGACCGACGAGAAAATCGAACTGCGATCGAGCACCGTACGTATAGCCCTTTTCTTCACGCAAGTTGAGATTGATGCGACTCGAAAACTGACCGCCGAGAACCGCGTTAAGAATCGTGAGCGCGAAATAATCGGGCGTTTTCCGAGGAGCGCCCACTTGCCCCACCGCCAACACCGATTGCGCCGCGGCGGGCTTATCCACCAGATACACGAAGCCTCGGCGATCGACCTTTTCGGGCGCCGGAATCGCGATCGCAGCCGCGCTCGCGCTCGGCTTCCACCCCGCGAGCGCCTTCTCGAGCCGCACCGTGATCTCGTCCGCCGACGCGTCTCCCACAATAATCAACGCCGAGTTATTCGGAGCGAAAACTTTTTTGTAAAAATCAACAATATCTTCACGCGTGATCGCGGGAACCGACGTTTTGGTTCCCCGTTCGGGACGGCCGTAAGGATGATCGGCGCCGTAAACGAGCTTGGGAAAAACGATCGAGGCGATCCCGTTCGCGTTGTCCGCAAGCCGTAAAAGCATGGATAGCCGGCGCGTCCTGCGCCGCTCGAGCGCCTTTTCGGGAAAAGCCGGAGACGTGAGAATCTCGGCGAACAAATCGAGCGCGGCCGCCGATTGCGGACTCGGAACCGACATCGCCAGGTCGCACGATTCAAGATCCGCCGACGCCGAAGTCGTCGCCCCCAGCCGATTCAACTTCGCCGCGAGCGCGAGCGAATCGTGGGCGTTCGTTCCCTCCTCAAGCAAACTCGCCGCGATCCCCGCGAGCCCCTCTTTCCCCCTGGGCGTAAGCGTTTCGCCCCCCTTCGCCGTAAGATGGAACGTGAGAACGGGCAGCTCATGACGTTCCAATATCAGCACATCCAACCCGTTTGATAATTTTTTCCGAACGACCTTCGGAACCTCGAATTTGGGGACGGGGCCGGGTTCGGGCAACTTCGAACGATCGACCGGATCGACGACGGGCTGCGCGGGAAGCACGACCGACGGTACTTGCTTCGATCGATCGACGACCGCCTCGGGCGCCCTCGGCGTCGGCGCTCCGCTCGTCACGTCGAGCCGGATTCGCTTCTCGGTCAAATACTTATCGGCCGCGGCGCGCACGTCGGCCGGTGTCACAGCGAATAATTTTGTGAGCTCTTCTTTATATGCGAGCGGATCGCCCCGTTCGACGTTGTTCTGGTTTAGGAAATTGGCGCGGCGACCGATCGCCTGAATCGATTGAATCATACGGCTTTCCATCGTCCGCTTCGCGTTCAGAACCTCCCCCTCGGTCGGCCCCTCGGTTTTGACGCGGGCGATCTCGGCGTCGGCGATCGCGACCAGATCGTCGAGCTTCGTTCCAGGCTTGGCCGCGGTGATCTCGATTTCGAACGTCCCGGAGAGCTCCCCGGCGTCGTCGCTCGCGTTGACCGAAGACGCCAACGATCGGTCATACATTAGCGCCTTGTAAAGTCGATTCTCTTTCTCGAGCCCCCCCAAAATCGAAGCCAAAACGTCGAGCGCGGGCTCGTCGCCGTGGCCGCGATGAACCCCAGCCCAAACGAGACTCGTCCGACCGAGCGCCACGCGATCCGTCATCCGAATATGCTTGGGCGATTCAATCGTCGCCGGCCGAGGCTCGAGCCGCGGAACCTCGGGCCCCTGGGGAATCGATCCAAAATATTTCGTCACCAATAACTTCGCCGTATCAACATCAAAATCACCGGCGATACACAAACTCGCGTTGTTGGGCGCGTAATACGTCTGAAAAAACGCCGAGACGTCGGCCAAACTCGCCGCCGAAAGATCCGCCATAGACCCGATCACGCTATGATGATACGGGTGGTCGTCGGGATAAAGCGCCTCGAGCAGCCGCTCCATCGATTGCCCGTAAGGAACGTTGTCCACCCGCTGACGTCGCTCGTTCTTCACCACGTCGCGCTGATTATCAAGCTTCTTTTGCGTCAAGGCCGGAAGCAAATACCCCATCCGGTCCGATTCCATGAAAAGCGCAAGCTCGAGATAATTGCTCGGAACCGTCTCGAAATAATTCGTCCGATCGGTGTTCGTACTCCCGTTGATCTGCGCGCCCCCCTTCTCGAGAGGGCCGAAATATTCGTCGTCGTGATGCTTCGATCCCTGAAACATCAAATGCTCAAATAAATGAGCGAAACCGGTCCGCCCCTTCGCCTCGTTCTTCGATCCCACTTTGTAAAATAAATTCACCCCCGTGATCGGCGTCGACCGATCGACATGGAGAATCACCTCGAGCCCGTTCGGCAGCCGATATCGCTCGACCTTGAGATCGGGAATCAACGGACGAGTCGCCGCGTCGTCCGCGGCCGATATCCCCTTACAGAAACCCGCCACGCACAACCAAGAGACGAACAAAACGCATAACCTGCGACTCATCGCGATGATCTCCGAAAGCGATTCTCGACGAAGCTCGAAAAGACGTCTCGGCGCGCGGGAGAATCGACGCCCAGTTGGAACCGATTCCGTGTTGTATCCGCTCGATTCGGCGACGTCCAGTATCGACCGACCCGACCAAGACAAACGTCATATCGCGAAATCCGCCCGAACGCACGCCCATCCCGCGTCATTCGCAATCGAACGAACCCGCGCTCGCTTCGTGCGATTATAAATGAATCTTTATTAAGAAGGATCGTTCCGATGTTCGGAGCGCACTGCGCGGATGAACGAATCGATCAGCTCGTGATCCTTGATTCCAGGCGCCGATTCAACACCCCCCGCGACGTCGACCATCCAGGGACGCACTCGATCGATATATCGGCTTACGTTCCCTGGATTCAATCCCCCCGCCAAAATCAGCCTGGGACGAAGATCGCGATCGTCTCCCAGATCGCTTTCGATATCCGCCGACGGGGGTAAAAGACCGAGAATTTCCGAGGGGATCGTTTTCCCGGTCCCTCCCGCCAAGCCCGGAACGAACGCGTCGACGAGAACCGCGTCCGCCGCGGCGCCCAGCCCGCGCGCCTTCAATTGAAACGAAGCGATCTCGACGACGCCGCGAGCGTCGGCGATCCGAAACGCGCGGACGACTCGATATCCTTCGGATTTGATCCGTAAGACGTGTTCGGGAGGTTCATCGCCGTGCAATTGAACAATCGACAAACCGACAAACCGCGCGATCGCGATCACCTCGGCGGGATCTCGATCGACAAAAACGCCGACGGCGCGATCGCTCGGTATCGCCGCGACAATCCCCGCCGCGACCTCGGGCTCGATCGAGCGAGGCGAGGCGGGATGAAAATTGATCCCGATCCAGTCGGCGCCCGCGGAGATCGCATGCACCGCGTCGGCGGGTCGCGTAACACCACAAATCTTTATGCGTGGATGCGATCGACGCGAAACTTCGCCGCGCGATCGCTCCCCGGGCCCGCTCACGCAACCCCGGCCTTGGCGATCACGCCGCGGAATTTGGCCTCGCTGATATCCCCCCCCACCAATCGATCGATCTCCTTGCCGTCCTTATACAAAAGGACCGTGGGAATCGCCGAGATCCGATGCTGGCTGGGAATGTTCGGGTTCTCGTCGGTGTTCAATTTGCCCACCTTCACCTGGCCATGATACGAATCGGCGAGCTTCTCGATCGTCGGCGCCAGCTTGCGGCAAGGACCGCACCACGGCGCCCAAAAATCGATCAATACCGGAACCGTCGAATCCAGCACTTCCGACTTCCAATTCGCGTCGGTAAACTCCATCACGCTACCGGCCATGTTTGATTCCGCCTCTGTCGCTCGAGTTCGCTCGCGGTTCGACCGGCGATCCGATCGATAGGCCGCGAGCCGATCGCTCGATTAAGGATCATTATAAAACGTGATTCGATCGAGTCAATCGCCGTCGTCGAAAAAAACTGACCAAACGAACACATCGAGAACCAAACGTTGGCGCCGCATGGAAGATTCCGCTATCATCCTCGCGGCGATAACGAACCGACCACGCACGTCAGACGAACGACAAGCCGCTCGACCCGCCCCCCTCCCGGGATCGATCCTTAATCTCAAGGATAACGACATGATTCAATCTCTATACAAAAGATTTCTTCAAGACAAACCGATCGCCGCCGCGTTAACGATCGTCATGTGTCCGACCGCGATTCTTTTACAATTAACTCACGCCTCGGCGGCGCTTCGGTTCATCGCGGCGTGCGCCGCGATCGTTCCCCTTTCGTCGTTCCTGGGAAACGCGACCGAGAAGCTCGCCGACCGTCTCGGCCACGGAATCGGCGGGCTCTTAAACGCGACTTTCGGCAACGCCGCCGAACTCATCGTCTCGCTCGCGGCCCTCTTCAAAGGACTCGACGACGTCGTCAAAGCGTCGCTCACCGGCAGCATCCTCGGCAACCTCCTCCTCGTCCTGGGAGCGAGCTTCCTCGCGGGAGGAATCAAATACCCCCTGCAACACTTTCAAAGAACCCCGGCCCGAGTCGCCGGAACGATGATGGCGCTCGCCGCGATCGGACTTATCGTCCCCGCGATCTTCCACTTCCTCGTCGGCGAAAACTCGGCGCGCCTCGAACACCGTTTAAGCGCGATGGTCGCCGGCTTATTAATCATTACGTATATACTTGGCTTGATTTTTAGTTTGCTCACGCATCGAACCCAATTTTTTGTGAAATCGGCCGATCCCGTAACCAAACAAAGTTTGCACAATCAAACGGAAGCGAAAACACCAGCGGGGGTCAAGAAACCTCTCTTCACCTTGATCGCCGCGACCGTCGGAATCGCGATCATGAGCGAAATTCTCGTCGGAGCGATCGAAGAGGCGGGAAAGTCGCTCGGCCTAACAAGCCTGTTCATGGGAGTCGTCGTCGTCGCGATCGTCGGCAACGCCGCCGAACACGCGACCGCGGTCTTCATGGCGCGGAAGAACCAGATGGATCTCGCCGTCGGAATCGCGCTCGGCTCGGCCACCCAGATCGCCCTCTTCGTCGCCCCCGTTCTCGTCTTCGCGAGCTACCTCCGACCCCACCCCATGGACCTCCTCTTCTCAACCTTCGAGGTCGCCTCGGTCATCCTCTCGGTACTCGTCGCGCGGATGGTCGCCGAAGACGGCGAATCCACCTGGCTCGAAGGCGCCATGCTCCTCATGCTCTACGCCATCCTCGCGATCGCGTTCTTCGAACTCCCCGGAGTCGTTCACTAACCGTTCGCTCGCGATGAGTTTTTTTCCTAAAATCAATCGCGGCGATCCTTAACCCGCGAAATCGCTCAATCCGACAAAAATCAATCACATGATCGCATAGAGATTTTCTTAACGCGTTTCGATCGGATCGGCCTTCGGGACGATACGCGCACGGCGACGAGATCAGCTAGGTGTTGCATGTCGATATTAGGATGGTTTAGTAAGAAGCGACGCCGCGAAGAGATCGGCGCGCGACCGTTTTCCGAGGAATTCCTGGCGATCGTCGAGAAGAACGTCCGGTGGTATCGTCGGCTTAACGTCGAGAGCAAGGCCGAGTTGATCAAAAAAATTCAGGTGTTTCTGGCCGAGAAGGCGTTCGAGGGATGCGGCGGGCTCGAACTCAACGACGAGATTCGGGTGACGATCGCGGCGCAGGCTTGTTTGTTATTGCTCGGCACGCGCTCCGATTATTATCCCAAGTTGCAAACAATATTGGTTTATCCGTCGGCGTATCTGGCGCGCACGGTCGAGCCGCTGCGGGGCGGGGGGGTGATCGAGAAGGATGAGGAGCGGATCGGCGAATCGTGGGTGTCGGGAGTCGTCGTACTCGCGTGGGACGAGATTGAAGAAGAATTCACCGATCCGTTCGCGCGCCATAACGTCGTCTTGCACGAGTTCGCTCACCAGCTTGATTACGAGGACGGCGCCGCCGACGGCGCTCCCTTGCTAAGCGGACGAGGCGCGTACGCGCGCTGGGCCAAGGTGATGCGCAAAGAATTCGAATCGCTCCGCCGACGCCGCGACCTCGGCAGACCGGGAGTGATCGACGATTACGGCGCGAAGAACCCCGCCGAATTCTTCGCGGTCGCCACCGAAACGTTCTTCGAACGCCCCCGATCGCTTCGGCTCAAACATCAATCGCTTTATGAAGAACTTAAAAGATATTATCGCCTCGATCCCGTCGCGCTGCTCGACGACGCCTCTCCCTCGGCCGACGAATCGGCGCCGAACGACGCGTCGGAATCTTAATCTCCGATTGATCGATTATTATATAACATGTAATTACATGATATGACGATCCTCCTCCCGTCGTTTTATTATGTCGACGGCATGAATTCAAAGTAATCGCGCCGAGTTTCGACGTCGCGGAAGAAAATTCGCGCGGCGACGTTTCGCAACGGTAAGAAGAAGCGAATTCGGACTCGACGATCCCCTTGATATTTAAGTATTTAAATAATTATATTGTGAGTTTATTTGGATAACCGAACGTTTCTCTGCACGTCCGTTCGCGATCAAGACCGAAACTACTCGCACCTCGCCGAATCCGTTCCTTTCGCGACGCCTGAAAAGTAAACTATATTTTATAATTGATTATTCTTGAGTATGCCACCGAACCTCTCGAACGTGGGACGGTGTTCGGGTTCCCGAAAGAATGAAGACCGCTCGAAGAGAAGGGATTCGCTCGTCGCGCCGCGGGCGAAAACGCTCAATTGGCCGTCGAAAATTGAATCAAACCAAAAGCCCCACGCGGCGAAGCCGCAAGCGCCGCGCGGTCCGCCTTGTCGAAACGCCGTCGTTTTTGGTACATTCGATAATACGCGGCCGAGCCGGCCGTCCCGCGTCGGGGCGAAACCGGACCGTTGGATCTCGCTAAGAGTCATTCAAAACTGGACAACTGAATCGGTATCGTCGTTGTTTCCGCCGCGCGTCGCCCCGTATGGTTCTTACAGAAAAAGCCATGATAAGACGAGAAGACATCCGCAACGTCGCGATCATCGCGCACGTTGATCACGGTAAAACGACTCTGGTCGACGCGATGCTGCGTCAGTGCGGTCAATTCCGCGCGGGGCAGCTTCAAGGCGATCAGATCCTCGATTCCAACGACATCGAGCGGCAACGCGGGATCACGATCTGGGCCAAAAACATCGCGATCACTTACGGAACGACCAAGATCAACCTGATCGACACCCCCGGCCACGCCGATTTCGGCGGCGAGGTCGAACGGACGCTGCAAATGGCGGACGGAGCGCTCGTGCTCGTCGATTCGTTCGAAGGGCCGATGCCTCAAACGAAATTCGTCCTCCGCAAGGCGTTCTCGAACGGGCTTCGTCCGATCGTCGTGATCAACAAGGTCGATCGCCCCGACGCCCGCCCGCTCGAAGTCCTCAACGAAATCTTCGACACCTTCGTCGAACTCGGCGCCGACGAAGGCCAGCTCGATTTCGCCTACATTTTCGCCTCGGGCAAGGCCGGATTCGCCTCGCACGATCACGAGGCTCGGCAAGGAGACATCAAACCCCTCTTCGACCTGATCCTCGAACGCGTCCCGGGTCCGCTCGTCGCCCCCGACGACCCGCTCCAAATGCTTTGCACCACGCTCGATTATTCCGAATACGTCGGCAGGATCGCGATCGGCCGAATCGTCTCGGGAACCGTGCGCCAGGGACAAAAAGCGGCGCTCATCAAAGCGGGAGGCGTGATCAACCCCGGCTCGATCGATCGCGTGCTCGTCTTTAACAAGCTCGAGCGCGTGGAAGTTCCCGAGGCTTCGGCGGGAGACGTCGTCGCCATCGTGGGATTGAGCGGCGTGGATATCGGCGATACGATCGCCGACGGCGACAAGCCCGTCGCGCTGCCGAGGATCGAGATCGACGAGCCGACTTTGAGCATGTTGTTCACGGTCAACGATTCGCCGCTGACGGGGGAGGGGCGTTTCCTCACGTCGCGCCACTTGAAAGATCGGCTCGATCGCGAGCTGCAATCGAACGTGGCGCTCCGCGTCGAACCGACCGAGGATCGCGATTCGTTCCAGGTTTCGGGACGCGGATTATTACATCTTTCCGTGTTGATAGAAATGATGCGGCGCGAGGGTTACGAACTCGCCGTCGGCAAGCCCGAAGTCATCACCAAGATGATGGGGGGGATCGAACACGAACCGTACGAATACTTGGTCGTCGACGTTCCGCACGGCCAGATGGGTCCCGTGATGGAGCTTGTGGGCGCCCGACGCGGCGAGCTTTCGCGGATGGACGTGAAAGGCGCGTACGCGCATCTCGAGTTTCTCATCCCCGCCCGCGGCCTTCTCGGCCTGCGAACCAGGCTATTAAGCTCGACGCAGGGGGAGGCGATCATGCATCACAACTTCCACGGATATCAACCCTTCAAGGGAGAGATTCCGCGGCGGATGAACGGCGTGATGATCAGCATGGTTTCGGGCCAGGCGGTCGCTTTCGCGCTCGACGGCTTGCAGCAACGCGGAGTCATGTTCGTCGAACCCGGCGACGACGTGTATGAAGGAATGATCATCGGCGAGAACGCTCGCGACGACGACATGGTCGTCAACCCGTGCAAAGAGAAGAAGCTGACGAACATGCGTGCCTCGGGTTCGGATAAGAACATTCTTTTAAAGCCGCCGCGCCGGCTGACTCTCGAGATCGCGCTCGAATACATCGAATCGGACGAACTCGTCGAGGTCACTCCCTCGAAGATCAGGCTGCGGAAAAAGCACCTTTCGGAGGAGGCGCGGAAACGATCGGGGCGGAGCAGGGGGAAGGTCGGCGCGTCGTCGTAAGGGGCGGAACGATCGGCTCGGGTCCGCCGCGCAAGCCTTGGGGCGCTTCTTGATCGCGATCGAGAAGCGCCCGAACGATCGAAAATGATAAAATATTTAATTACTTAAAAATATTGTGGTATAAAGCAAATTGGCAGACCAACAAATTAGCATTTCCGCTTAAGATTGCATTCTTCCCGATTTCGCTTGCTTCACGGTCGACTCGGGTTTAGAAAGGTCGACGTGCGGGGCGGGATCGCGGGTTGAAAATATCGCCCCTTGGGCGGCTCGATTCGTTGCTCTCGGCTCGCGCCGCGGCTACGATCGCATGATCGAAGTTTCTTGTTCGTTTCCCTTTTGGATACGGAGTGTTCTTGGCATGGCCGATTCGCGACTTCACGCCCGCGCTCGCGCGGCGATCGACGCGGGAGAGGGAATTTTACGACTGGCGCCGACGTGGGTGCCGCGCTCGTTCCTCATGCCCGGCGGCCGGCTCAAACTCGCCCCCCAAGACCTCTACGCCCTGGGAACGCATCGCGGCGGGATCGACGAACGCTGGTTCGCGTCGACGACCCCCGCGGCCAACGAAGGCGCTCCCCCCGACGAAGGCCTCAGTTATGTCGTCCACGAAGGCGATCGCTTCACCCTTAAAGACGCGATCGACCTCTTCGGCGGCGAACTCATCGGCGATTCGATCTGGAACAAATACAAACGCTGGCCCGTCTACAGCAAATTCTTCGACAACCTCGGCCCGATCCCCCACCACATGCATCAAACCCAGGCGCAGGCCGAACGCGTGGGCCGCGAGGGAAAACCCGAAAGCTATTATTTCCCTCCCCAACTCAATTGGACGGGAAATCATTTCCCCTACACGTTTATGGGTCTCGAGCCCGGAACGACCAAAACCGACATCCGTCGTTGTCTTGAGCGGTGGAACGAGGGGGATAACGGAATCATCGATTATTCCAAGGCGTATCGCCTTAAACCGGGAACGGGCTGGCTGATCCCACCCGCGGTGCTCCACGCCCCCGGATCGCTCGTCACATACGAGCCGCAATGGGGTTCGGACGTCTTCGGCATGTACCAATCGATGGTCGAAGGCCGCCGTGTTCCGTGGGAGCTGCTCGTCAAAGACGTCCCCGAAGACAAACACCACGACCTCGATTACCTCGTCGATCAGCTCGATTGGGCCAAGAACGTCGACCCGGAATTCAAAAATCACAATTATCTCGAACCGATCGTCCATTCGGGGGGCGACGATCAAGAATATGTCGACAAGTGGGTTGTTTATGGGACGATCGAAGGCGCGCAGCTTTTCAGCGCGCGCGAGCTGACGATCAAGCCGGGGGGATCGGCGACGATCAAGGACGACGGAGCTTACGGCCTGATCGTGACTCAGGGGAGCGGCAAGATCGGCTCGCTCGCGGTCGACAGCCCGATATACATCCGCTACGGGGAGACGACCAAAGACGAGGTTTTCGTTTCGGCGAAACGCGCCGCGGCGGGAGTGACGTTCCGGAACGACGGCGCCGAGCCGTTCGTCAGCCTCCGCTACTTCGGCCCCGACGTCCATCGCAACCTCCCCGCGGTCGGCGATCATCGCCGCGGACGCTGATCGGCGAAATCCATACAAGTCGATTCGCGTATGTTTAAGTATGTGTGAACGCCGAACCGTATGAGATAAATACCTCGGCGTTCTGTTTTTCTTTCACATTTTCACGGAACTCTCGGAGATTTGGATCGATGAGCCGAGCGCATCTGAACGATCTTCCCAGGCTGCACAACGCGGCGTGGCCGGGAGTCGTCGGCAAAGGGGAGGGTTCCGAGCCGCCGATCGATCTCGACACGATGCTCGATCTCACCGCCGCGGCCGAGGTCGACGGGGTCAAGTTCGACGGCGTAGACTTATTTTTATTTAGTCCACATGTCGATATCAACGCTTCCGACGACGATTTGAAGCGACTCGCCGACCGGGTTCGAGCGAGGGGGCTCGTGATCGGCAGCGTGGTCGCTCCGGTTTGGCCGCCGACGGGAGGGGGATCGGCGCTCGATCCCGGCGAGGGGCGAAGCCGATTTCTCGATCAGGTGCGGAAGGGGTGTCGAATCGCCAAAAAATTGCGCGAGCTCGGCGTTCGGCCTTACGGAATCGTGAGGATCGATTCGGCGAGCGGCGTGGCCGATTGGGCGGTCGACCCCGAGGGGAATCAACAACGGATCGCCGAAACGTTCAAAGCCGCGGCCAAAATCGCCCGCGATCACGGCGAAAGGCTCGCCGCCGAGGGGGAGATCTGCTGGGGCGGGATGCATTCGTGGCGGAAGATGGTCGACCTTCTCGAACGCGTCGGCGAGCCCGAGACGCTCGGCTTTCAAGCGGATATGGCTCATACGCTTTTATATACATTGGGTGAGAACGCCCCCGAGGATCGGATTCTCCCGCTCGATTTCGACTGGAGCGACGCCGCGACGCTCGACGATGCGCTCCGCACGCTGACGCGAGCGCTTCGCCCCTGGACGATCGATTTTCACGTGGCGCAGAACGACGCGACGGTTTATGGATCGGGCTCGCACGATCACACGGGCCGCCACTGCCTGGCGAACGATCCCAAGGGAAAGCTCGACATCCCCAGACACGCGGGCTTTTGGCTCCGCGACGAAAACGGAGCGCCGATTCATCAATTTGAACACATTTGCTGGGATGGTTGTATGTTCCCGAACTCGACGATGACCGACCCCCGCACGTGGAACGACGTCCTCGCGGCGATGATCGCGGTTCGCGACGCGCACGGCTCGGTTTCACCCGGATCGGCGTGAGGGGGCGAGTTTACCGCTCGACGAATCGAACCGATCCGAACTCCTTCAAAAGTTCATGAGCGATCGAACGAGATCAGAACAAGGAGCGGAAAATGACGTCCCCGTTCCCAGGAATGGATCCTTATTTAGAAAATCCGAACATGTGGCGCGGAGTTCATCACTGGTTCATCACCGCCTCGGCCGAGCAGTTGCAACCTCAACTGACTCCGCGCGGGTATTACGTCGACGTCGAAAGCAGGGTGTGGTTGGAATCGCCGGAACGATCGGTTTATCCCGATCTTTCGCTTCTCATTCCCGCCGATCTAAAAACCTTCGAAAAACAAACCGAAAAGGCGTCGTCCTCCGAGGTCGCCGACCTTCCCGTGAAGATCCGCGTGGTCGAGAACGAGGTTCGCGAAGATTATCTTCAAATTTACGAGCGATCGACGAATAAATTAATCACTGGGATTGAATTTATTTCTCCGAGTAATAAATCGAATCGAACGGCGCGCAAGCTGTATTTAAAAAAACGCAAGGAGTTGTTCGAGGCCGGGATTAACTTCGTCGAGATCGATTTGCTCCGCGAGGGAAAATCGATCGTTCGGCTCCCGGCGTCGATCGTCGACCGAATACCTCGACCGTATTATCTGGTGAACATAATTCGGGCCGAGGGCGAAGAGTATGAATTTCATCCGATCGACGTGCGACGTCGATTGCCAAGGGTGGGCGTGCCGTTAAAACCTGGAGAGCCCGACGTGGTTTTGGATCTTCAAGCGGCGCGTGATCGCGTTTACGCGGCCGGTGCTTATGGCGATCGGATCGACTACAATCGCGATCCCGTTCCCCCGCTACCCCCGGCTTACGCCGAATGGCTGCGCGAGACGGTCGCGAGGGGAGGGTCGGCGACATGAAGGAATACGCCGCGAGCGAAAGCCGAACGGAACGATATTTTGACTTCAAGAACACGATCGTCGCGGGTAGTCGGCGCGATCGGGAGGAAAACGGGAGAGCATATGTCTAAACAAAAGCCGCTCAACGTCGGGCTCGTGGGCTACGGGTTCATGGGTCGAACGCATTCGAACGCTTACAAGCGTGTGAACGATTTTTTCGAGGTCGCGCATCGCCCCGTGCTCAAGGCGGTTTGCGGGCGGAGCGACGCGGGGGCGAAAAAGTTCGCCGAAACGTGGGGTTACGAATCGGTCGAGACCGATTGGCGGAAACTCGTCGAACGTAAAGATATCGACGCGATCGATATTTGCACGCCCAACAACACGCACGCCGAGATCGCGCTCGCCGCCGCGGCGGCGGGTAAGATGATCCTCTGCGAAAAGCCGTTGTCGATGAATCTCAAGGAGGGGAGCGCGATGGCCGACGCGGTCGAGAAGGCCGGCGTTCGCAACACCGTTTGGTACAATTACCGGCGCGTCCCCGCGGTGACGCTCGCCAAATCGTTGATCGACGAGGGAAAGCTCGGTCGCATTTTTCATTATCGAGCCAATTTTTTGCAGGACTGGACGATCTCGGCCGACCTTCCCCAGGGGGGCGCGGGGCTCTGGCGGCTCGACGCCGCCGCGGCGGGCTCGGGAGTGACGGGAGACCTGCTCGCTCATTGTATCGACACCGCGATCTGGCTGAACGGAACGATCGGAACCGTCTGCTCGATGACCGAAACGTTCGTTAAAGAGCGCAAGCATAACCTCACGGGGAAGGTCGAGCCCGTCGGAATCGACGACGCCTGCGCTTTCATGTGCCGGTTCGACAACGGGTCGCTCGGGCTGTTCGAATCGACCCGGTACGCGCGCGGCCACAAGGCGCTGTACACGTTCGAGGTCAACGGCGAGAAGGCTTCGCTCAAATGGGATCTCCACGATCTGCACAGGCTTCAATATTTTGATCATCGCGACGATTCCGCCCTCCGCGGCTGGCGATCGATTCACGTCACCGACGGCGAGCATCCTTATATGAACAGATGGTGGGTTCCCGGCCTGCAGATCGGCTATGAGCACACTTTTGTGCATCAGGTCGCCGATTTTCTGGCGGATCTCGCGGCGGATCGGCCGACCTCGCCGACGTTCCGCGAGGCGCTTTCGACACAGGCCGTGTGCGACGCGGTTCTCGACTCGGCCGAGGTGGGAACGTGGCAAACGGTGATCCCGGTTTGACGTCGATTTGAAGATCGACGATGATCGAATCGTGGTCGCGCGGAGAGATCGAACAAAAGCGGGATCTTCCGATCCAAGAATTCGATCGGAGCAATCGATGTCAAGGCTCGTTTTTTATCGGCAGAAACGGAACGACGGATCGATCCGTACCGGGGTCGAACTCGACGACGAAACGATCGCTCATCAATTTGAAGAACCGACGGGAGATCGCGACCCGGTCTTGCTTTGGTATGTCGATTTGCGCTGCGAAGGATCGGGCGTTCCTTCGGAACCAAAGGCCGCGGCGCTTTGGTTGTTGGATCAATCGCAAACGATTCGGCACGGTTTTCGTCGATTCGCCGAGAAAATGCGCTTCGGCGCCGACGTCGATCGCTATTCGATCAGGTGGAGCGAATTCGAAGGACTTCCCGACGACGTCGAAATGACGATCGTCTGTTCGGCTTCGAATCGCGTCGTCGCTCGCGGCCTCGCCGAAATCCTCACGGATATCGGCGATCGTTGGCGAGAGATCCTCGTCGACGAATTGGATATCGTTATCGAGTCTCAACATGTTTCTCAATAAATCATGAAACGTGTACTTGATACCAATATCTTGATCGCACATTTTCTCGCTCTTCGACCGCTCGCGGGAAAGGGAGCGAGCGACGCGGTATCGTCGGCGAGGAGGTTGATCGAGGATCGTGGAACAGACGAGATCGTTTCACCAGTCGAGGTCGAATTTTTATGCGGCGTGCTCGATCGTCACGAGATGAGGCTACGAGAGGCGTTCCTGAGCGTCTTTAAAGTAATCGATGAGCATTCGACGATACCCAAGGATTGGTCCGAAGCCGCGAGGTACGCCAAGCATCCCGGTTTTCACGCGAGCCCGAGGGATCTCGGCGATTGTTTGGTATCGGCGATCGCCGATCGACTCGGACGAGAAGTGATCAGCGACGACAAGGGGCTTCATCGTCAACGAGGACGCACTCGACAAAAACGCCCTTAATCCCGGTCGACGAATACAGCGTCGAATCGCGGCATGTTAATCTGTCTGATTTTATGATCATGAATTAGGAGATTTTAATGAAATTCGGCATGAATCTGTTGCTCTGGACGACCGAGGTTACCTCGGAGCACGACTCGGTTTTGGAGTCGATCAAGGGGATGGGTTTCGACGCGGTCGAGATCCCCGTGTTCAATCTCGACGATCGCGCTCCTTATGAAAGGCTGGGTCGCAAGCTTAAGGAATTGGGGCTGACCGCGACCGCGGTGACGGTGATGACCCCCGAGGCGAATCCGATTTCGCCCGATCCGGCGATCCGCGCCGCGGCGATCAAACGGCTCGACCGCGTTCTCGATTGCGCCTCGGCGTTCAACAGCGAGATCCTCTGCGGGCCTACGCATTCCGCGATCGGCTGCTTTTCAGGCCAAGGGCCGACCCAAGAGGAATTCCAACACGGCGTCGAAACGCTCCACGCCGTCGCCGAGCGAGCCAAGGTTTACGGAATTATGATCGCGGTCGAATACCTAAACCGGTTCGAGAATTATTTCCTCACGACCGCGGCCGATACGTCAAAATTCGTACGCGCGGTGAATCATCCTTATCTCAAGATGATGTACGACACGTTCCACGCGCATATCGAGGAGAAAAACCAGGCGAAGGCGATCGCCTCGTGCGCGGCGGAGACGATTCATGTTCACATCTCTGAGAACGACCGAGGCGTACCGGGAACGGGACAGATCGATTGGCAATCGGTGTTCTCGGGGCTCAAGAGTTCGGGCTTCGACTGTTATCTTACGATCGAGGCGTTCGGCCGGGCTCTCCCCGCGCTCGCCGCGGCGACTCGCGTTTGGCGCGATCTATTCGCCGATCCGCTCGAACTCTGCCGCGACGGTCTCGCATTCACCAAGAGTAAGGTAAAAGCGTGAGCGAGAGATTATAGAATCGATCCGGAAAGCGATCCGCGAATACGGAGGGCTTTGAGGGCGAACTCAAATTCGGCGTCGACACATAATTGGAATCCGATCACAATTTTGGGAGGGCGGAACGAATTTGGAGCGCGATCCGATTTTGGGAGCGCGGAACCAATTTGGGAGGGCGAACCTCCTGGTGAGCCGTTTTCTTATATTCTCTATTCTTCACGGCAAAACATCTTGATCGTCGGCTTGTATGAAAAGAGGCTCACCGGGAGGTTCGCCCTCCCAATCAGAATAAATCGACATCTACATATTTAATGCATGTCAGTTAGTTTAATTTATTAATTGGCGCCGAAACCGGCAAAATCGAGCCGATTGCGATTCGTGCGCGGTTCCTGATAGCCTCTCGGAGGGGCCCTTGGCTGGAGATTCCGCTGGTTCACTTCTCCCTTTGGGAGAAGTCGTCGCGGAGCGACGGATGAGGGGTTGATTGATCGGATGATTCGCCGGTTGAAAAAGCCCTCACCCGGCCTTCGGCCGGCCTCTCCCAAAGGGAGAGGCTTACTTTCACAACGATTCGATGCGATGAATCCGCGTGTATATGTTTTGATCATTCGGAAGGGAGCGCCCGTTCGAGAGGGCGAACTCTTACGCGGGGCGGTCTCTTATGGGAGGGCGAACCTCTTGGTGAGCCGTTTTCTTATATTCTCTATTCTTCACGGCAAAACATCTTGAACGACGGCTTGTATGAAAAGAGGCTCACCGGGAGGTTCGCCCTCCCAATCAGAATAAATCGACATCTACATATTTAATGCATGTAAGTTAGTTTAATTTATTAATTGGCGCCGAAACCGGTAAAATCGAGCCGATTGCGATTCGTGCGCGGTTCCTGATAGCCTCTCGGAGGGGCCCTTGGCTGGAGATTCCGCTGGTTCACTTCTCCCTTTGGGAGAAGTCGTCGCGGAGCGACGGATGAGGGGTTGATTGATCGGATGATTCGCCGGTTGAAAAAGCCCTCACCCGGCCTTCGGCCGGCCTCTCCCAAAGGGAGAGGCTTACT
This sequence comes from Planctomycetota bacterium, assembly GCA_021791715.1. Classification (GTDB taxonomy): domain Bacteria; phylum Planctomycetota; class Planctomycetia; order Isosphaerales; family Isosphaeraceae; genus JAKBCQ01. The sequence continues at coordinate 37,991 of JAJYWB010000018.1, forward strand.
TTCACAACGATTCGATGCGATGAATCCGCGTGTATATGTTTTGATCATTCGGAAGGGAGCGCCCGTTCGAGAGGGCGAACTCTTACGCGGGGCGGTCTCTTATGGGAGGGCGAACCTCCTGGTGAGCCGTTTCTTATATTCTCTATTCTTCACAGCAAAACATCTTGATCGTCGGCTCGTCTGAAATAAGCTCACCGCGATGTTATCGATCCAAATGATCATTCAGGCGCCGGATGAGCGGATATCGCTCATCCGACGCTCTCCCTCGGCGCGTTATTTTTTCGGCCAAATCGATTTCAATTCGTGGATCTCGGCGGAAAGAATTTTCGCCGCTCCGCCGATCGTGCGCAACGACACCATGCGATCGTCGGCTGCGGGGGCGATCGCCTGCGGCACGTAACAGAGACCGTCGGACGCGAAAATCTCGATCCCGTTGCGATCCGCGAGAGCGATCAAGCGCTGCCTGCCGCCGAGCAAAGGAGCGGGAGCGTCGATTTCGTTGACCCACAATCGCTGCTTCTTAACGTCGTACCGAATCGATACCCCGCGCACTTTTAAATCGACCTCGGCCGCTTCAAACGGCTCGAACTCGATCCGGGCGTCGATCAACTCGCCTCGAAAAGTATCGGTTGGATTCAGATCACCAGGATTGAGTGTGAATGAATCAAATCGGCTCGATTTCACCCGCAACGATTCGATCTCTCGAACGGGAGTGTAACTCAACCGAGGTCCCGCGGGCGTGTTCATCAGTTTGAGTTCGAGAGGTACCGTCATCGATTGATTGAAATTCATTCCGGGAGAATTCGTTTGAAACCAGCCGATCATGATCCTCCTGCCGTCGGTCTCGGGGATGTCCGAGAACGTCTGAGCCGCGTAGAACCCCCGGCCGCGCGTGCCTTTAAGCTTGGGAGTCTCGGGGATAAACGTCGAACCGTCGAATTCGCCCAACATGTAATCCGAATCGGCCGCGGTAAGCACCCACTTGACGTTCGAGGGGTCGCCTTCGACCTTAAGCGGGAACATGTCGGGACATTCAAAAAATCCCTCGATCCGTCCCGTGATCGTCCAGTTTTTCATATCCGTAGACGTTAAAAAATGGATCGTATGCACGACTCCTTTTTTAGCCGGATCGTTCGCCGCAGAGGCGGGAACTCCGACATAAAGCGCCGTAACCCATTTTTGTGTCGGCGCGTGCCAAAAAACTTTGGGGTCGCGATCGCCGCCGTCGCCGATCGTCTTTATAATCGGATTGTTTTGATATTTATCAAAATGCAAACCGTCGACGCTCGACGCGAGACACTGAACGCTTTTATCGCTCGCCGCGGTGTAAACGAGGATGAGAGCGGGGTTCTCGACCGTCCCGAATCCGCTCGTCGCGTTCCGGTCGACCGCGGCCGATCCCGAAAACATCGCGCCGAGCTTATCGGGATAAAGCGCGATCGGTTCCTCACGCCAATGAATCATATCCTTACTAATCGCGTGGCCCCAATGCATGTTCCCCCATTTCACCCCGTAAGGGTTAAACTGAAAGAACATATGATATTCTCCGCGATAATAAACGAGCCCGTTGGGATCGTTATTCCAGCCGAATTTCGGCGAGAAATGGAATTGAGGGCGGAGCGGTTCGTCGTAAAGATCGGCGGAATTTTTCAAAGCGTCGGCCTGATCGATCGACGAGAGAAACCTGGAGTCGTCTTTCGTTTTATCGATCCGAATCGTGAGCGTCTTCCCCCTCCATTGCGAGACGTCGAGGGGAGCCTTCCAATCGGCTTCGCCGTCCGCCGCCTCGATTTCGAACGAGCGAACCTCGGCGCCGTTCGCGAACACTGTCGCGCGACGAATCGGAGCGCCGTTCTTCACAGGAAAGAATAGCCAGGGATGTTCAATACGAATATCACGCGTCGCGTCGACGACGATCGAAGGCGCGTGATCGGCGAGTTCGAACTGATCGACGAGGATATGTCCCCACGATCCTTTCGCCAGGTCGACGACGCGGATTCGAGCCGTTTTTCCGGCGAATTCGGCGACGTCGAACCGAGCGGGCTCGAGAACCTCGCTCCCTCCCGGCTTCGCGGCTTCGGGATATTTGCGGACGACGATTCCGTCGATCGTCAATTCGACGCGGCAATCGGCGCCGAATCCCCCTCCGACCAAAAACTTAAGATATTTACGATTGATCGTAAAAAAAGGGGATTCGATCGAACCCGTCGTGTCGTCGCCGTTGTGAAAACTGTTCGCGAGGCGTTTTCCCTGATAACCGACGACCGCCATCTGGCTCGGTTCGGCGCCCTCCGAAGGCGCCGCGCCGAACGCCTCGCCGACGACGGTCCAATCGCCGTATGTCGCCGATTCGAAATCGGCCAGGACGACCTTGGGTCGATCCTCCGCCGAGACCGCGACCGAGAAACAGATCGCGCAACTCATCATCACGAATGAGATTCGCTTGAACATACGCATGATCGCTCCTTTATCAAGATGCCGTATCAATGAAATTTCATCGATGAACTCTTGGATTTTCGATCGGCCGGCGGTTCGAATCGGCGCGTCGTTTCACCTCATTCGAACGAATTCGCTCGGCTTAATCGATCGGTTCGGGCGTTTTTTCGACGATCGGTTTGCGATCGCCCTGGATCGCCTTGATCCGCGCGGCCTGGGATTCGACCTCGGCCTCGCCGACATGCACCGCGTAATCGATCGCGAACGTTCGGCTCGCCCCCGCGGCGAGCCTGGGAACGCGACCGCGTGCGCGTTCGACGCGTCGATTGTGCGGGAAACCCGTTCCGGGCTCGATCCCCGTCACGTATCCCTCGCGTTCGGCGTTCGTGTTCTTCCACAACGTTAAATAAGGCAATTCTTTGATATGAAACGAGACCGACGCGGCGCGATCGCCGCGCGCGTTCTTAAGCAGCGCCGTCGTCCGACCTTCGCCGTCGGCCGCGGGCTTGATTTTATACACCTGTTCAATGAAGCCGAGTTTGGGCGCGGGGTATTTATCGAATCCGGCGATCCCCTCGGCGGCGTGCGCGTTGAACGGGGTGATTCGCTCGATCGGAACGAGAACGGTCGCACCCTCCTCGAGCAACGGAGCGCCGAAATTGGTGTGATAGAGGATCTGGAATTCTTGCTCGCCGGCGCCTTGATTGGTGATCGTATCCGATATTCGAAATATGTTCGATCCAGGTTCGGTGGATAAATCGGTCCAAAGTTCGAGTTTAGGTCCGTAAAACATGCGTTCGTCGACACGCCCACGCACGTGGATGCGATAGGGAGGATCGCGATCGACCGAGATTTCAACCTCGCTCGCGGGGATGTTGGCGATTTTTCCGTGGAGCGTCAGATCGAGCGTCGCCTCTTCGCCCACGTTGTTGACGAAGCGATCGGCGCCGGGATGTCCGCTCCATTCAAGGCCGCAGCGGCAAAGAAATTCGTTGAACCCCTCGAGCCAACCGAGCCCTCCCCGGCTTTGAAGGTCGATAAATCGGGGGTCGATGATCTCTTTAACGGGCGAATCCCAGCCGAGACGAACGTCGCCGAACTTGGCCCAAAGAATCCCCATTCCTCGCGTGGGGCAGATCGCGATCTGAAGTTTTCCGTTATCGATCACGATCAGATCGACCCCCTCCTGCTTGCCGCCCCGGAGGGTCGATTTCTTGATCGACCAATCGATCGGGCATCGCGGGGTCGCCTCGCGCGAATCAATTTCAAAATGATCGATCTTGACGTTCCGAGCGGAACTTGTCAATACATGAATATGCGAGCTTTTTTCCGCGGGCTCGGCGGATCGCGCGGGAGCGGCGAACGCGAGAGCGAGACCGAGCGCAAGAGCCGGCGATATCGTATCCGACATATTCGTTCCTCCAAAAATGAGATCGGTTTCTGTTCGATCGGTCGCGTCGATCGCTCCTCCCGTGGAGAAATCAACCTCGTCGATATCGGATCCGTCGAGCATCGATTAACTCCCTCATCATGGCGATGTCTTTCGTGAATCTCTCATAAATAATGATATCGTTTTTTCAGTGACCGATCGCTTTGGGAATTCCGCTCATCGTTTTATGTCCGCTGAGCACCGGCCAAAAAAATCCGTAAGCCCCGACGATTGCAAAACAGATCGCGGGGACGATGAAGCCGCGCGAAAGATCGTACTTGTCCGCGACCTCGCCCATCAATTTGGGCAAGAGCGCTCCTCCCATGATCGCCATAACGATAAACGACGACGCCTTTTTGGCGCCCCGACCGAGCCCGAAAATCCCCAATGCGAAAATCGTCGGAAACATAATTGACATAAAGAAATATGTTAGAAATACACTTACGACCGACGCCCATCCGAGTTTGAGGAAGATCACCAAACAAAGCGCAGCGTCGACCGCTCCGTATATACCTAGCAAATAGTGCGCCGCGGCTTTTTTGAGGATCGCCGTGCCGCTGAATCGGCCGACGAGGAAGCAGAGAAAGCCGACCGACGCCAGCGTGGCCGCGCCTTTATCACTGATCACTGTCGATCCGTCGTGACGAATCTCGAACCAGCCCGAGGCGTTTTCGCCCGCCCAGGAGGTCGGGATCGGCGGCGTTTGAGACGTCATGTAATTGAGAAAAAAGCTGAAAATGCCCGCCTGCGCCCCGACATAAAGAAATTGCGCGGCGACCGCCGCGGCGAAATGAGGCCGTCGCCAGATCGAATGAGAGACGTCGGGAGTCGTATCGTCAAGATGATAATCGTCTTCCATTTTGATATCGGGAACCTCCGCGAAGAGGAAGATCAACGCGAGGACGACGACGACGATTCCGATCGCGGCGTACGGGATCCACAAATTCGCGGAACCCGTGCTCTCACCCGCTGCGTTTTTCGAATAAAAGAAAATTCCTCCGGCGATCGGCCCCAACAACAGTCCTACACCGTTGCACGATTGAGCCAGATTGATGCGAGTCGCGGCGAATTCGAGCGGCCCCAGAACGGTCGTATACGGATTGGCGATCGTTTCGAGAAACGTCAGCCCCGCGGCGATCACGCTCACTCCAAGCAAAAAAGCCCAGAACGATTCGATCCTTGTCGCGGGAATGAACCAGAATCCCCCCGCGGCGACGATCAGAAGACCGGTGACGATCCCCGCCTTGTAACCGAGCTTCGTCGCCAACCACCCCGCGGGTAACGCCATCAAAAAATAACCAAGATAGTGCGCGAACTGAACCCACGCCGATTGCGCCAAAGAAAGATGAAGCTCTCTTTGAAAGTGCTTGTCCATCACGTCGATCATGCCGTTGCAAAAACCCCAAAGCGCGAACAATAAAACAAGCAAAATGAATGTGAAAAACACGTTCTTGCCGTCGGGCGTGACGAACATTCGCGGTTCGGCCGCCGAGGCGCCGCGAGAGACCGTGCGAGAGTTTTGATCCGAATCGGGTGAAGTTGATTCATTCTTTTGATTCTTCATAGTGAAAACTCCCGCCGCGTCGTGTCGGGTCGTTTGAGAGAATCGGGGAGATCGGGCGTTCCGCCGGGTTGAGAACAAACGAAAGCCGCGACCGCTCCCGAGTGGCGATGGATTTCGTCGAGCGGGCGATTGTTGAGGAAGCCGATCGCGAGCGCCGCGGTGAAGGAATCTCCCGCGCCGATGGTATCGCGAACCGCGACGGGTCGACCGGGGAGATCGGACCAGCGACCGGCTGCGAAAAGGAGGCTGCCGTCGGCGCCTCGCGTGAGCGCGACGGCTTTGAGCCCGAAGCGACGCGACAATTCCTCGATCGTTTCACGCGTCCCGTCGCCAAGGCCGAACATCGCGGCGATCTCGGTAAGTTCCTCATCGTTCAACTTAAGAACGTCGCATAATTCGAGAGCCTCGGCAATTACATCGGGGTATACGAAGGGATGACGTAAGTTCACATCAAAGATTCGGATCGCCCGGGGACTCGTGTGGGATACGAGTTTAGCGATCGCTCGGCGAGCGGTTTCGCTTCGGAGCGCGAGACTGCCGAAACAGACCGCGTCGGCGGAACGAGCCGCGGCGAGTCCCGCGTCGTCGGCGGTGATTCGGTCCCACGCGACATCCTCACGGATCGTATAACGCGGCACACCGGCTTCGGATAGCTCGACGTCGACGGTACCGGTCGGACGATCGGAGTCGATCTGGATCGTCTCGGTGGGCGATCCGCCGGCTCGAAACCGATCGAGCACCAATCGCCCCAATTCGTCGTCGCCGACGCGTGTGATCAAGCGCGCCTCCGCGCCGAGCGCACGACAATGGAAGGCGAAATTAGCGGGCGCTCCACCGAGTTGCATGCCCGTGGGGAGGAGATCCCAAAGGATTTCGCCCAACGCGAGAACCTGAAAGCTCATGATTTAGCCTCGCATGATCAACCGCTCGGCCGACGCGGCTTTTTCACCCACGCGCGATACGTCCGAACACAACCTCGCTTACGCTTGATGATTCCGCCCACACGACGCCCGAGGGAAGATTCGTACTGACAATATTGCGATATTTGGGTTGCAATCGCCAGACAATTTTGTAAGAATCCTGTCATTACATTGTTCCCTGTTGTCATGGACACGCCGATGTCTTCCGAGCCCAAGCACAGTCGGATTTCGCAGGAGCTGTTGGCCGAGATCGCCTCGGGCAAGTACGCCCCGTCGGGACGTTTGCCGAGCGAGGCGCAGCTCGTCGAGCGGTTTGGGGTTTCGCGGCCGACCGCGGCGCGCGCCTTGCGCGAGCTGCAGGATCGTGGGCTGATTGAACGACGCGTCGGGTCCGGGAGTTACGTGCGCGGACCCGTCGCGGCCGACGTCCAACGTCAATTCGGCCTCTTGATCCCGGGATTGGGGACGACCGAGATCTTCGAGGTGATATGCGGCGAACTCGCTGGATTATCGCGTGTTCATGGTTATGGACTTTTATGGGGAAGCGGACGATCGCCGGTTCGAGGCGATTTCGGCGCCGAGGACGCCGAGGAGATGTGCGAGCAGTTCGTGCGGAGCCAGGCCGCGGGGGTTTTTTTCGCACCATTTGAACATATACCGCGGAGCGAGGAGATCAATCGCGATCTGGCGGAGCGGTTGCGGCGAGCGGGGATCGCGGTGATTTTGCTCGATCGCGATCTGGGGTCGTTTCCGGTGCGGAGCGAGTTCGATCTGGTCGGGGTCGATAATTTCGCGGGGGGTTATATTTTGGCGGATCACCTGCTGAAGCTGGGCTGTCGCAAGCCGACATTCGCGGCGCGGCCGCTTTCGGCTTCGACGGTCGACGCGCGGATCGCCGGGGCTCGCGAGGCGATCGTCAATCGAGGGTTATCGATACCAGAGCATTTCGTGCGTGTGGGAGAGCCCGAAGATCCCGAGTTTGCGAACGGATTATTCGGCTCGGGTCGGGTTGATTCGGTGATCTGCGCCAACGACCATATCGCGGCTTTGCTGATGCGGTCGTTGGCTCGATCAGGCGTGCGTGTCCCCGACGACCTGAGGATGGTCGGCTTCGACGACGTACGCTTCGCCAGGCTTTTATCGGCGCCGCTGACGACGATGCACCAGCCGTGCCGAGAGATCGCGATCACCGCGTTTCACGCGATGCTCGAGCGAATCGCCGACCCGTCGCTGCCGGCTCGCGAATTCGTCCTCACCCCCAGGTTGGTCGTCAGAGAATCGTGCGGCGCCTACGTGGGCAAAACAATCCGCTGAGGTTCGAACGAACCGCGAGGAGATCGTTTCGTCACTTTTAGGTGAATGAAAGATCATTCATTTCTTTGTTGAAGCGACGACGCCGGCTTTTTTGGCGGCTTTGGCGGCGCCGGGATAGCCCGCGGCGCCTCCGCCCCCGGGTTTCATCTTCTCCTGAATATATTTGTTATATTCTTCTTGAGAGGCGCCCTTGCTCAATCCTTCGGGCATAACCACCTCGACGTTTTTCTTTTGCAGATCGTCGTCGTTGACGTTCCGATCGCAACCCGAGGCGGCGAGGATCGTCGCCGCGAGAATCGCCGAGAAACAAACGCGCACGTCTTTCATGATGGTTCGTCTCCGTGTCCGACGGATGAATTCCGTCGTCGAGTTTCGTCCCCCGGACGCGGATCAATCCGCGCCGGAATCGATCGATTTCTAATCATTCGCAATCAAATCAGTAATAATAATCTTGATTATTTTTTGATTTGTTTGCGACAAGGCTAAAGTCGGGATCGTCGCGCCTTGTTCGCCGCGACGATCCCGAGGGTTCCGCGACCGCGCGGTCGCGAAGCGATTCGGAGGAGTTCTGAGTCCTGGTATGTTTTTATAAACCGCTCATATCCACGACTTCATTGCCGGCATGGGTCGCGATCGCATACCAGTTGATGTAATTGACGCTGCTCTTGACGAACCGGACCGAGCCGTCGCCGAAGAGGACGTTGACTCCGCCGGGATGGAGCGAGCTCGCCCCGACAAGCGTGGTCGAGGCTCGTCCCGGCGCTCCGCTCGAGTAGAAGCAGGCGCGTCGATTGGGGGGTTGCGAGTGGCTGTAGCTGTTGGTGCTCGCGTAGATCCACCATTCGCCTTTCGAGCCCCAGCTCCAGATGTTCCCCTGGTTTTGGCACTGTTGAGCCTGAAGATAATCGGCGTAAGGTTGCGCCGGCCCCGTATTGCCGTTGCCGTAATTGCTTTGGGTTTGTCCGGGCGCCTGGAAGACGATCGAGAGGAAGTTGGGGATCACCCCGCCTTGATCGGGGCCTTTAACGAACTCGCTGTAGATCGCGGTCATGCTCATTCCGTCGATAAACGATGCCGGCGTGATCGTGGGGCTGAGCGTGGTGTCCCATCCCGGAACATACGCGGGTCCGTTCATATGCCAGCCGTTATAATATCGGTTGAGACCGATATTCGGCACGTAATTCGTGCTTCCGTCGCCTTTATATTGCGGGGGAGTTCCGATCATCCACGCCTGGCTCGCTCCTCCCGGGAACGGATCCGAAGGACAAAGGAACGAGTTGATCGTCGCGGTGAGCGCGGTGAACTGGAGCATGGCGTAGGCTCCTCCCGAGCCGTCGTAATTCGGCCCGCCGGGATTGACGATTCCGAGCGACGCCGCGGTGAGAAGCGGATACGCTCCGTTGCTGTAGCTCGTGGTATCCCACCGCGCGCCGAAGTTGAAATTGATCGCGTTGTAAATCGCGGATTGATCCATATAGGGTAAAATCCGGGTCAACGACGAGAAATTCGGCGCCATCTGATTGGGACCCGATTCGGTCGCGCAGATCGGCGGCAGCGCCTCGTTCGAGGCGACGTAATTGGCGACCGCCAGGCCGATCTGCTTGAGGTTGTTGGTGCATTGCGCCCTGCGGGCGGCCTCGCGGGCCTGTTGGACCGCGGGCAAAAGGAGAGCGATCAGAACCGCGATAATGGCGATCACCACCAGCAGTTCGATCAGCGTGAATCCGCGCGATTTCGGCTTCATAATCGAAGACCTCCGGGGAAAAAATAGGAACGAAACGGGAAGACGACCTCACTCAAGCCGATATGTAAAAAAACGTCGATTGACGATCTATCCGATAGCTTTATTATGTTTTGATCTGGGTGCGATGATGAACGATCGTCGCATGAAAGGCGAACACACGCGTCTTGTCCGGGCGTGCGATCCACGCTCGTCGATTCCGAGGGATGTGTTCGGGTGAAACATGAAGCGGTCCTCGCTGCTTCCGCCGATTGAATGGCTCGACGACCGGAACCACCGCACGACACGACCCTTCGTGACCGCTCCGAATCTCGTCGAGGTAGCATCCGCGAGACCGGAGTATGTGGTTCGTACTGACAATATAGCGACGCCTAGATGGTAATTGCACCAAGAATCTGTAAAATTCCTGTCATTACATTTAGGCGAGTCGCCACTAACAGGCCGATGACGGGTCGAAACGGCGGAAATCACCCTCGCCCACACCACACAAATAAAATTGATATGCTTGATTTTTGAAATGTGAATCGGGGAGGGAGAACATCCGCACAAGTTTATTTTATATCAGAATACGACGTACGCGGCGACTCGGCCGGCGATCTGTTTTCACTAATTTCTATATGATTTTATATATATCTTGATTGGTCGAGATTCGCAATCTTGTACGAGCCTAACGCGGCGGAGCCGCGATCATACCAACCCGACGCGTGAGCGAGGGTTTTCTAATAATATCGTTAAAACTTTCAATCGATCATTTATCGGCCCCTCGCTTGCGCGTCGGGTTGGTATAATCTCTACTTCCGTTCGCTCGAAAGACGCGCACGGCTCGCGGATGATACTTCCGAAGACTCTTACGATTACGTTTGCGATCCGCGATCCTCCGCGTCGAGCCGCTCGGCGATTCGTCATAAAACCCTTTACCCCCCGAATCTCCGCGATCCTCCCGGCCCGCGCGCCGAATCCGCGGAAACGTACCGGCGCGATCAATAATCGTTTTTACTGTACAAAAATTGGCGAAAAATTTTTTTCGCCCCCGATATTTTACCGCTTCATATTCAATTTCTCATTTTTAAGCCGTTATAGACCTCTCGATCGATATAGATCGCCCAAATTTGAATTCGACGTTCAACGACCCCAAAAAACACCCCTATATATAGGGGGCGCGTGTTTCGAAGCGACGCGCGATCCCGACCGCGACCGGGCGCCGAAAGCGTCAGCCGCGGCGACCTTGTTAAGCAAACCCGGACGACCATGAGTTCGAACCGGGTCGATCTTTGACAATCCGGTTTCGGTTCACGGCGGCGAAGCCCGACGGGCTCGCGACCGTCTCGGTTCGGCGCGCATATTGATATTAACATATATTATTATAATGCGCGACGAATCGGGCGGAGCGAGTTCGATCGAGCTCGATGTTTCGGCTCGAACCCGGCTTCTCGCCGCACGTCTCGCGCGTTCAACCGCGGGGCGAATCAGTGTTCATTCCTCGCGGCGAAAATCAACGGTGAAGCGACTTAAAATTCTTCGTTAAGATTATAAATGCGTTTGACGTCGTCGACGATATGCTGTCCCGAATCGAGGTAGAGGATCGATCCGTTGAGGCGCCTGCCCGCGGGGGAGACGAGAAAGACGACCGCGTCGCCGACCTGTTCGGGATCGGTGATGTTGCGGAGCCCTCGCGGCCAATCGGGCCTCCCCGCGCGGGCCTGGATCTCGCGTTCGCCGGGGGTGTCGACCCACCCTGGAGCGATCAGCATGCAACGAACCTCGTCGTCGAGCAGATCGAGCGCCGCCTGGCGGGTTAGACCGAGGAGCGCCGCCTTGCTCGAACAATACGCGCACATCCCCCGCGCGGGACGCGTCGAGAGGTTCGATCCGATATTAATGATATGGCCATGCGCAATTTTGAGCAGCGGGAGCGCGGTTTTCATCCCAAGCCAGGCGCCCTTGACGTTGATCGCCATCACGGCGTCCCAAAGAGCCTCGTCGGTCGATTCGACGGTTCCGCGTGGGCTTATTCCCGCGTTGTTCACGAGGACGTCGAGCCGTCCCCAGCGTTTTTCAACAGCGGCGACGGTCGCTTTCCACTCGGTCGAATCGGCGACGTCGAGCCGGCTCGAAAACGCGTCGACGCCGAGCGAACGAAGCTCGGAGGCGGCTCGATCCGCGTTTTCGGCGTCGATATCGGTCACCGCGACCTTGAAACCCGCCCCGGCGAGCGAGCGAGCGATTCCCAAACCAAGGCCGCGCCCGGCGCCCGTCGTCAACGCGACCCGGTCCTCAATTCGACCTCCGGAACGAATCATGTTTTTACTAATCCTTCTTTAAATACATCGTGTATAAAAGATAACGTTATTTTATTATAATTGCCGTCATTTATCCAAGGTCGGGTCGTCGGTATCGAATTCGTCCCACCATTCGATTTCGCGATCGAGTCGCTCGTGACGATCGTCGGGTTTTCCCGGCGAGTCGAATTCGACGACGACATAGGCGCGTCCGCTCGGGGCGTCGGCGGGGAGTTTCAGGTGGATATAGCGGTCGTCGGGAACGATCACTTCGGTACGGTAACGGATCAAGCGGGTGTCTCGCGGATGGTGGGTCGACCGGCGTTCGTTGGGCGCGGGTCGAGGGGATTGAAACTTCGGCTAAGAGTTCGCGTCGGCGACGGATCGGGCGACGTTCTCGGACACTTGCCGATTCGCGGTTCGTTTGCCTTTGACGAGGGTTTGAAAGATCCCCTCCTGGGCGATCTTGTCATCCTGATTGACGAGCGATCGTTTCCAGGTGACGATTCCGCGTCGGCCTCCGGCTTTGGGTTCGAGCGCGACGACACGGGTGCGCGACCGGACGGTGTCGCCGAAGTGGATCGGTTGCAAGAATTTCCATTCTTGAATCGCGAGGAGGGCCAAAGTTTCAACTTGGGGATGATGAATCGCTAGACCGCTGGATATGATTAATCCAAGCAAGCCGTGCGCCACGGGTTGGCGAAAGATTCCGGCTTTGGCGGCGTGGTGATCGACGTGAATGGCGTTATAATCACCCGACAATCCGGCGAAATTGACGACGTCGGCGACGGTAATCGTCCGTCCCGGGCTTTCCCATTCGTCGTCGACGGCGAGATCATCAAAAAGCAGGATCGGAGCGGCGCGGAATACCATCCTAACGATTCTCCCGGTCCCATAACGAGGGGGATCGACCGGAGACCCCGAAGCGATCGCGTGGAAATCAACGTCTTTAGGTACGAATTGTGCATCGTCGTTCGAGCGGAGTCAAGTCGAGTCGTCGACGTCCGAGGCGAGCGAGGTTGATCGCGGAGGAACTTGCCGCGGGGGACTTGTCCTCAAGACGTCGGAGACGAACAATCAACACGACGATTGCGTCGGCGGTTTTAACGACTATCCAATTGGTCGTTTGGAAATGATCGACGTGTCGGGGTGAGGGAATAGCGTATGAGCCGACCGTATCGCGTTCTCATCGCGGACGATGAACGTCCCGTCGCCGCGGGTCTTCAACGTCAATTGGAATCGCTCGGTTACGATGTACTCGCGGTCGTCGACGACGGCCAGCGAGCGATTGACGTTTGTCGAAGAGGTCTTCCCGACCTGGTTCTGATGGATGTCGAGATGCCCGGAATGGACGGTTTGACCGCGGCGCGTCAGATCGCGCGCGATCCCGGCACTCCCGTTATCATTTTGACGGCGCACGGTCATCCCGATCTGGTCGAGCAGGCGATTCAAGACGGGGTGATTCATTATCTTTTGAAGCCGGTGACGAGTCCGAGCCTGCACGCGGCGATTCAGGTGGCTCTGGCGCGAGCGGGCGAGTTGAAAGCGTTGCGCGAGAGCGTTACCTCTTTGGAACTCACCTTACGCGATCGGAAGATGATCGAACGAGCGAAGGGGATTCTGATGTCGCGGCGCGGGCTCACCGAGCCCGAGGCGTTTCGTCTGCTTCAGCGCCGCAGTCAGGATCAACGCATGCCGATGTCAAAACTTGCGGAATCGATTATTCAAGCCGAGGATTTACTCGAGACGCCGGTCGCTCGTCCTGGAGAGGCGGGGGCGATTTCGGGAAAAAATTGATTTGACGCGGCGATTGTCGGGGGCTATCTTAATTATTCCGAAACGGGATGGGTCGTCGATTCTCCCGTTTCGCGTTGAGTATTGGGATCAAGGAGGCGGTTTAACCGTCGTTTGAACGGAGTATGCGTTTCGTCGCCGGCGGTTCGCACGTTTTCTAGTAAGAATCAGTGCGAATTGAGCGACCACCCACCTCCCGCGTTCTCGCTTTGCAACCCTGATCATTGGAAGGTCTCGGCGCGTTTCGCGTCGATCAACTGGGAGCCAGGCATGAAGATGATTCTTGATGCGCGCAATTCCGCGTCTCCTCCAATCGATGATCGATTGGCCGAGCGTCTTGAAGGTTACATCGAGAGTAAGGCGAGCGGACGAATCCGCGATCTCCATGTCGTCTGTTCGGACGACACGATCATCCTCCAGGGGAAGACGCGAACGTATCACGCCAAGCAGCTCGCGCAAGAAGCCGCGCTCGATTTCGCCGACGCTCGGACGACGCTCGCGAATCAGATCGTCGTCTGTTGAGGTCTTTCGGTCGGTCGGCTCACGCCGAATCACGAGGAGCGGCCGCAAGCGATCGAGAGCGGCCGCTTCTCACGATGTGCATAAGTATATATATACTCTGACGCTATTAAATGTAAATACATTTTTGAGTTTTTTTAGTTTGATTGCGCGATAGGAATTTCGAGCTTTATCTCGCGGCGAACCGCGGCGGATTGGCGGGATCGAGTTTGAGTCGCACGGTCGTTCCCGCGCCCGGGAGAGTCGAGATCGACATCGTCCCTCCGTGGCGTCGCCACACTCCGTTGGCGAGCGTAAGCCCGAGCCCGAAGCGCCCCGGTTTGGTCGTGAAGAACGGCTCGATCGCCCGGGGCGCGATCGCCGCGTCCATCCCCACGCCGTCGTCGTTGACGACGATCTGCACCCAACCGCGTTCGTCGACCCCCGCGACGACTCCGATCGTCCCCGAGGCGTCGGCCAACGATTCGATTGAATTCTGAATGATGTAATTTAATGCCGAAACGATTTGCTCTTCGTCGCCGAGAAACGGAGGGGCGGATTCGATCCTCGTTTCCCAGCGGATCGTCGGGGCGGTTTTGGAAATCGGCTTGTCGAGAGCTCGTTCGAACACGCGATCGAGCGAAACGTGATCGCTCCCGATCGTCGTCAGGCCCCTGGTGTAATCGATAAGCTTGCGTGCGATCGCGGCGGCGTCGAAAGACGTCCGAACGATCGTTTCAACGATCGCGGCGGATTCGCTTTCGTCGGCGATCGCCGCGGCTCGATCCGAAGATTCGGGTCGAAGCTTCGACAACTTGAGCAACTCGGCGTTGCTCACGATCGCGCTGAAAGCGTTGATCACCGTATGGCCGACGCCGGCACATACATACGCTAATTCATTGACCGGTTCATAGGGCCGATCAATCGGGATCTTGTCGGACACCGATGCGCCCCCGGATCACGTCGACGGACGGAATGTTCCTGAAAGAAAATGCAAGCTTAACGATCCTTTTGGTCAAGAATCAACCTCGGCTCGACCCAATCGGCGAGATCGCGGACGTCGCCTCGTTCGCCGAACTCGACCGCCAGGATCAAAAGCCTTCCCCCCTTCAAATCGACGTCGACCCGGCGCGGCTCCTCGCGCGCCGTCATCACCGGCGAGGCGTATCTCTCCTTGCCGTCGACCAAAACGCGGAACGAAACGCTCCCCAGCGGCCCGGCGCGATCGTCGAGGCCGACCTCGGCCTGAAATCGCGAGTAAGATCGCTCCAATTTATATGCTAATAAAGTACGCGATTGCGTTCCTATTCCGCGATCATAGGCTTGATCGAGCAATCTAAGCGGATTCCCCTCGACGTTTTCGCCGCGGCGGTAGCCCGGGACCGCGCCTAAGTAGCCGACGTAGACGGCGTCGGTCGCGGGTCGATCGTCGAGAAAAACGACCCCGCCGCCGCGCACGTGAAGTCGAGAAACCTCGGCGAGCGAAATCGAGATCGCGGCGCCGAATCGCGTTTTGCCCGATAGGGCGCCCTGATCGACCTTCGGACGTTCCAGGCCGATGCGCGAGCCGTCGGAAAGCGTCGCTTCGATATAGATCCCCTTGGGCTCGGGGTAATCGACGATCGCCGGGTCGAAGCCGATCGCCTGAACGCCCGTTCGATCGAGCCGTTTATCCTTGCCGCCGATCCGCACCGTCGTTTTGGCGACGTCAAGGCCGAGAAACCCTCCCGCCAAACGATCGCCGTTCATCAGCCAAAGCAGCTCGGAACCCTTCGGCTCGCTCAGAACACGCCGACGGAGCGAGAACGCGTGATCGGACTCGACCGGCGGCGATAAAATCATCCCCTGAATCGTGCCGAGCGGGATCGAAACGTCGCCGAGGAGAAACGATCGAGCGAGCAGGTTCGTCTCGGTCGTCAGGCTCAAAACGGCGCGAAGTCGATCGCCATGCGGGAAAAGGATTTGCGAACCTTCGGGTGGAAACGGGGGAGGCGCCTCGCGACGTTGCAGCTTGAACAAACGATCGAGCCGCATCGATCGCGACCGAGGCGGCGAATCGCCCTCTTTGGCGCCCTCTTTCACCGGAGTCGGTTCGATCAGTTCGATCGCGTTCCGCTCGACGTCGATCATCCGAAGCTGCGCCGAAAATCGCTCACCGTCGATCGTCGTCGCCTCGAATACGGGCTCGTTCGAGACGATCGCGGGAGTCGGCGGAGGAGGAACGCCCTGATCGTCGACGGCGAACGCCGAACCCGCGAGAACCGCGATCGCGGCGAACGACACGAACCCCGCGGCGAATTTTCCGAAAATATATTTTAACGATGTTTTCATGTTGTTATCGCTGGAAAATCGGCAAATGGTTATATGGGATTTGGAGGATAATCGCGGCCATCGCGGTGCCGTATTCGTCGCACGCTCCGTCGTTCCAAACTCCGCGCGACGACCTCCTCCGCAAGAGTTCGTCGCGAATCGCCGGATACCACGCGGTCCAATCGTCGCCGCCGCGAATCCACATCGCCTGCGCCGCGTAATAATGACCGTAAAAGTAAAAGTTATTAAGATTCATATGCGAAGATCGCCCAGGAATGTGGCGGCGCAGATAAGCGACTCCGCGATCGACCTCTTTGGAATCGTAAATCGAGGCGCTGTAAAGCGCGACGACCCCCGCCGCCGAGCGTGGAAACGCGCTCCCCCCGCCCGCCGAAAGCTGATAGCGAAATCCGCCGTCGTCGTTCTGAGACATCTTAACATATTTAATACACTTTTCGACGGTCTCCTTGGGAACGTAAATCCCCGCGTTCCGCGCGGCGCGGAGCGCGTTGATCTGGCACACGGTCACCGAGAGATCGGCGTCGGCGGGAACGGGCTGATACCGCCAACCCCCTTCGTTGTTCTGACACCCCAGGATCAGCCGTACCGCGTCGCGAAGCTTCTCGCCGATTTCGGGTCGATGCGTCATCCCGTAGGCCTCGGCGAGAAACAGCGTGCCGAAGCCGTGCGAATACATCGGTCCGTACGACGCGGCGTTGGGGACGTTGATAAACCCCGTCCGCGCCGTGTTGTCGAGAACATAACCCAAAGCACGCTCGATCTCCTTGCCGAAAGGCCCGCGACCGGGGCTCGAACCGTTCGCCATGAAAGCGAGCGCCGCGAGGCTCGTCACCGCGATGTTGCCGCGATAGATCCCGCCGCCGAACGATCCGTCGGATTGCTGCGTTTTGGCGAGCCAAACCAAACTCTCTTCGATCGCCCGCTCGGTCTCGCTGTTGATCAGCTCGGCCGACCCCTCGGGAACATCCCCCTGTCGCGTGTCGGCGAATCCCCCCGTCTCCTTCGCGGGACGATCGGCGCGACCTCCATCGGCGGGAGGCTCGGTCGCCCACGAAGCGCCGATCGCCGCGATCAAGACGAACGGAATCGCCGGACGAATTAGACGCGACAACATGAATCCAACCTCAAAACATATAGACTTAACGCTGAAAAATCGGCAAATAATTGTTTGGAATTTGAAGAATGATCAGAGCCATCGCCGTGCCGTATTCGTTGCAGATGCTGTCGTTCCAATAACCGAGGGAGGATTGGCGTCGGATCAGCTCTTCGCGGATCGCGGGATACCACTCGTTCCAATCGGCGCCGCCGCGGATCCACATCGCCTGCGCCGCGTAGTAATGACCGTAAAAGTAGTGGCTGTAACGTTGAGAAAACTTGATGTCCGGAAGGTATTGCTTGAGATACTTGATCCCCTCGTCGACCTCTTTGGCGTCGTACACCGAGGCGCTGTAAAGCGCGACGACCCCCGCCGCCGAACGCGGAAACGCGCTCGCGCCCCCCTGAAGCATGTAGCGGAAACCGCCGTCGGGATTCTGCGATTGCTTCACATACTTGATGCACCGCTCGACGGTGTCTTTGGGGACGAAAATCCCCGCGTTCCGCGCGGCGCGAAGCGCGTTGATCTGACAAATCGTCACCGACAAATCGGCGTCGGCGGGAACGGGTTGATATCGCCAGCCGCCTTCATTATTTTGTGTATTAATGATCAATCGAATCGCGCTTTGAAGTTTTTCGCGGATATCGGCGCGGTGCGTCATGCCGTAAGCCTCGGCCAAAAAGAGAGCGCCGAAGCCGTGCGAGTACATCGGCCCGTGCGTCGACGCGTTGGGCACCGAGATGAATCCCGAAGGAGACGTGTGCGTCATCACGTAATTGAGCGCTCGGTCGATCTGGGTTCCATAAGGACCGCGCCCCGGCGACGATCCGCCGGCCATAAACGCGAGCGCCGAGAGACTTGTTACCGCGATGTTGCCGCGATAAACCGCGGCGCCGAACGAACCGTCGCCGTTCTGCTGCTTCGCTAGCCAAGCGAGACCCTGCTCGATCGCCTGATCGGTCTCGGCGGTCATCAACTCCGCGGCGCCCTCGGGAACGTCCCCCTTACGAGTGTCAGCAAATCCCCCCTCCTCCTTGGCGGGAGGCGCCGATTTCGCATCCTGACGCGCAGGCGCGCCCGTCGACACGACGAACACGGCCGCGATCATCACGATCGCGATCGCGATCAAACCCCGCCGCCGACCCAACGATCGTCGCTCGCCGTTCATTCCGAATTCCCCCTCGTCAAACTCTTCTTCGATACCGAGAGATAATATCTCCGAATGAGCATTTCTTTAACAGGAAGCGGTTTCTCGTTGGCGACGTTTTCGACGTCGGCGCGGAGTTCGGCCTGCAAATCGCCCCAGATTTCCTTGCCGCCGGGGGTGTTCGTTTTGGGTTTGGGCGCCGCGGGCTTGGTGTACGGAGCGTTGCCGCCGGTGTTCCCTTGATTTTGCGACAACCCCTGGCCGTTGCCGGGCCTGCGGCCCGCCTGGCGAACCGTACGGATCACCTTGCCGCCTTGTCCTTTAAATTCCCCCTTGCGAATCCGTTCAATCAGTTCATCGAGCCCCTTGACGATCTGCTCCTGCTCGGCGCGCGTCTTCTCTCCCGTGTCGGGCTGGGAAAGTCGACGCTCGACCTCACGCATTTTCTTGATCGTTTCAGCAAGCGGGCCCGATTTCCCCTCTTGATCGTCGTCGTCTTGCCGCTTCTTCTTATTCCTTCGACCCAAAATTTCTTCCAGCCGATCGTCGAGCGGCTTCTCCTCGGGCTTGAGATTCACATCCCCCTTCGCGACCTTCGAAGGATCGGCCGGGGGCGCATCCGCCGAAGCCTTCCCCTTCGCCTCGGGCTGATCGGTCGACTCCGAAAGCTTCTCAAGCAACCCGTCAAGAGCCTGATCCTTCGTATCAACCTCGCCGGGCTTCGATCGATCGGCTTCCCCTTTAGGCGAATCCGATTTTGAATCCTCAACCTTCTTCAGCAACCGATCGAGCGCGTCGTCCTGTGCCCTGGCGAACGACGGCGCCGCCGAGATCGTCCATCCGATCATCAACGATAGAACAAGAGAACATGTTCTCGACATCGTATCACTCCTCTCCGTCGTCGCGTCTCGGTTTGGTCATGTCGCGGGCGATATCGGCGACCGCTCGCTGATCTTCTTTGATCCGCTCGAGTTCGACCGTCTGATCGGAGTCGAGCTTCTTTTTGCGTTCCAGAATCTGATCGAGCGCCTCGGTTCGCTCGTTGATCTCAAGCTGGAGCGTCTTCAGCATTTTAAGCTGAGCCGAGGTCGGAATGTCGTCGTTATTACCGCCGCCGCCGCCCCCGCCGCCTCCGCCTCCTCCGCCACCGCCGCCGCCCGGTTTGGCGGGATCGGGTTTAAGCGATTCAAGCAACTGCTTAAACCGTTTGGCCGCGGAACGTTCGGGACGTTTCGTCGAATCGTCGGTTTTCAATTCTTGCAAACGTCGAGCCGCGAGGTCCATTTCCTCCGCCGCCTTCTTAAGAGTGAGCGCGAAAACGGGGGCTCCCTCGAGCTTTTCGACAAGCTCGGCGGTTTCGTCTTTGATTCCCTCTTGCACTTGTCCAAGTTCGCGCACCCCCGCGCGGATCGATTGCGGAGTCGGACCCTTGACCGCGTTCAGCTTTTTGTCGTACGCCTCGGTTTCGGCGACGATTTTATCCTGGCGTTCGCCGATCGATTTGAGATCGGCGTCGATTTTAGCGAGCAGTTCGATCGCGAGTTTCTGCTCGGCTTCGCGTCGCGCCTCGTCGAGTTCGTCCTGAGCCTCCTGAAGATCGGCGAGCGATTCCTCTTCGTTTTGCTCGGCGTTCTCGCCGTCGTCGTTATCCAGATTTTCACCGGCTTTGGCCATCTTCTCGGCGGCCTTGGCGCCCGCGGCGGCCGCGGCTTCGGCCTTCAGCTTCTTCAACTTCTTAAGCCGCTCTTCAAGCTGTTTCTTGACCTGAGCCTGTTCTTTGGCCAATTGTTTCAACCGATCGGCGCGTTGCTTGGGATCGGGATTTTGCCGCGCCTGCTTGGTGTTGAGCAGATTTTGCGCTTGCCTGCGCGCCGATTGGGCGAGATCCTTCTGAGCCTGCTTCAGCTCTTTGATCAGCCTGGAAAGCTCTCGTTCTCGGTGATTTTCGAGCGCGGAAACGAGATTTTTGAGATCGGCGCGTTCCTGATCCTGCCCTTTCCGCGCGTCTCCCATCTGATTCTTGCCGATCTGATCGGCGGTTTCCCGCATTTTCGCCGCGGTCTGTTGCTTCTCAACCCGCTCGCCGGCCTCCTTCAGCGCACCCGCCGCGGTGGGATCGTTCGCCTCCTCGCGCTTCGCCATTTCTCCCATCTTGGCGGCGAGCTTTTGAAGCCGATCGCCGATATCTTTTTGACGCGCTTTGATATTTTCGAGATCGGCGCGGCGTTCGGGTTCGAGCTGCTCGGGAGTCTTGCCGGTGACGTCGGGCTTAGCGGCCACGTCGTCGGTCTTTTTCATCGTCTCCTCGTGCTCCTTGAGGAGAGCCTTGGCGTCTTTCACCACGCCGCGGAACGTCTCGAACTTGCCCAAACCGTCGAGCATCTTATCGAGCTCGGAAACGATCGCCTCCTGATGACGATCGGCGCTCGCCAATTCGATTTTGGGCTCACCCGGTCGATCCGCCTGTTCGGGATTCGCGGCGTTCTTTTCTTCGTTTGAATTCGCCGCATCGGGTTGAGGCGAAGACGCCTGAGACTTCGATTGATCGCCCTTCGATGATTCACCCGAAGACGCCTGAGACTTCGATTGGTCGCCCTTCGATGATTCGCCAGACGACGCCTGAGACTTCGATTGGTCGCCCTTCGATGATTCGCCAGACGACGCCTGAGACTTCGATTGATCGCCCTTCGATGATTCGCCAGACGACGCCTGAGACTTCGATTGATCACCCTTCGATGATTCGCCAGACGACGCCTGCGACTTCGATTGATCGCCCTTCGATGATTCGCCCGAAGAACGATCATTCTTGGCGGCTTGCGCTTTCGTTTGTTGATTTTTAGAATCGGTCGATCGCGGACGCTCGCTCTCGGAAGCTCGACCCTTCGCCTGATCCGATCGCGCCGCTTTCCCGCTCGCACGCTCATTCTTAGATGCTTGTGCGTTTGCTTGTTGATTTTTTGATGAGTCGGGTTTCGCCGTCGGTTTCTCGGGATTCGCGGCGGGGTCGTCGAGCGCCTTGGCGGCGCGGGTGATTCCCTGTTCGGCGGGATCAAGATGCTCGTCGCGGATCCGATCGACCCCCGCCTTCAATTCCTCCATCTGCTTCTGAACGTCGGGATTATCGACCTTGAAATCCTTAAGATTTTGAAGGAACCGCTCGACGCGGCGCTCGAGCCCGTCCGACTTGCTATTCACACGTGTCGAAACCTGCTGCTGATACATCCCAGCGTTCTTCAGATTATCGATCGCGGCGCGATCGACCGCGGCCTTCTGGTCGAGCTTGCGTTTCGTCTCTTGCACGGGAGACCGCGCCTGCGTTTGGATCGCGCGAATGCGCTCGATCTCCTCGCGGATCGCGCGACGCTGCTCCTCAAGGCGATTCGCGAGTTCCTCGGGGGTGATGATGCGCAATCTCAGGTCGCGACTTCGACCAAGATTCGGCCCGTTCACCGTATCAAGATCTTTGGCGTCGGCGTGAAACGTCACGATCGATCCGGGAGCGAGCTTGAGAGATCCAAGCTCCCAATTATACGTAACTGTATGATGTTTTGTCCGATCTTTTGTGCCGACGATCGAATCGGCTTCCCATAAAGGTACGATTACGTCTTTGACGGCCTCGGACCCCGCGGCGGCGACGCTATAAACGATGCGAATCACGCTCAGGCCGAAATCGTCGTCGGCGGTGATCCGCACGGGGACGGTCGCGATCGACGGAACGTCGCGATCCCCCTGGGGCTCGTCGATCAGTACACGCGGAGGCTCGTCCTTAATCGCACGAAGGTCGTAGCGGGTCGCGTCGCGATTCGAAAACCCCTCGGTGTCGCGGAGCGAAAACCAGAACGAAGTCGAGGCGACGACGGGAAAAGATACTTTGAAACGCTTTTTCGACGAATCGATCGTGATCGGCGGAGCGGCGCCTTTCTCGGTGTTCGAACGTTCCATCGCGGCGCCCGCCAACGGCTTATTGGCGCGAGCCTCGATCGTCACCGTCGAGCCGAGCACGGCGCGAATCTGGCTCACGCTCAGCGGCAAGCTTTGAGAAGCGAGCCCCGTGTAAGCGGGAAAATCAAGCCGAACGACCGCGTCGACAATCTCGGGAGGCGGAACGACCTCAACCTTGCGCCACGCGGTGACGTCGTCTCCCGCCGCGACGCGAAATTCAAACGCGCGACCGACCGAATCGACCCGGCCGCGAAACGTTCCCCCCTCGACCGGACGGAGACTTTCCGACGCGATCACTCCTCCCGTATAACGATATGTCGCTTTCGCCGACGAGGGAATCGAATCGCCGGGCGCAACTCCGACGATCAAGTTGAACGCGTCGCCGCGAGCGACCTTCGCGGGCGCCTCGACAATCTTCAAATGCGTGAGCCGAGGCCACTCGACCGACGAAAACGGTAAGAGAAGCCGCGTGAGCGCGATCGAACTCGAAATCGGCGCCGCGAGCATCACCCCCAACGCCGCCGCGACGACACACGCCGCCGAACCCAGCGCTCTCTTCGCGGGCCTGGGATCGATCGCCTCGCGAAAATCGATCGACTCGGTCTCTCGAATCGTTTGCGCCACGGTCGCTTCTCGCATCGCTCGAGAACCAATGCCGGGAGCGTTCTCGTCGGTCTTGAGAAATTGAATCGTGCTCGCCAACCGATCGTTCAAACCCGGCCAGCGACGCTCGATCCGCAACGCGATGTCGAGATCGTCAAACTTCACCACAAGCGGAATCACAACATAACGATACGTCAGACGTACGCCGATCGCGACGACCCCAAGCAACAAGAGCAGGCGAATCTCGGAGGCGAAATGCACGAGCCAATCGCCCCAACCGGCGACCAAAACCGCACCGACCACGCCGGCGATCACCCAGCCCGCCCCGTGAAGCGCCAACAACCGCCGCACGCTCGCTCGGAGGGCGCCGATCCTTGCTTCCAGTCGACTTCGCATGTTGTAACCCCCGGACGAGTTCGACGTTATCTCAAGACTAGAATAGAGGAAGCGACAAGTCGTTCGGTTCCGACCCCTCATTATACAAAAAGTGAACCGCGAATTCGACGATCCTCGCGCCGAATCTTTTCAGCCGAATCAAGCTTCAAGAAACGCTCACCGCGATGAAACCTCGGAACGCGTCGTTCGCGACGCCAAAAGGATTCACGAAAACCGGCTCGTCTCAGAGTTAAAACGACGTCGGTCGTCTTCCCGACGGATCGATCCGACTCGCCCCGAACCGATCCAATACGCTCGGCTTGCGAGCCGATCGCGAAGCCTCACGCGCAAGTCGATCGCGCTTCGACTCGCGTCGATTCGCCGCGAAAGCTTTGTCGGAAGCCCGTGATCGCGACCGCTCGACGGAGGTACGTTCCCTTCGATCGAAAGTCGCTCCGTGATATTTTGTCTTAAAGAACTTATTTCTCGTTGATTCTTTTTAAAACAAACGAACCTCGCCGAAGGTTAAATCAAGCGATTTCGCCCGAGATTGAGCGAGGTTTTTTGAGGTTCTTCAAAGAAAACTCGAGCCGTCGCTTATCCATCAACGCATACCCGTCGTATCAGACGGGAGCGCAGCGGCCGTCGGCCGAATCTCGATCGGTTGCGGAGCCGTTCCGACGATTCGGCGCGACGACGCGAATCATTTTTAATCAGTTTTATATAATTAATATTTTAAAATAAAAAATTTTTATATTCTTAAGATAATTATATTAATTTTTAGCTTGTTCGATATCGACGATTTGCCACGAGCGACGCCCGATCAATGATAAGCCGATCGCAATCCGATGAACGACGATCGACGATCGCGTGTAGAATCGGGTGGTTATTTGGCTCGTTTGTCGTTTCGAGTGGATCGTGAGCGGAAGTAGCGAGGTTTTTCGATGATCGACCCCGAACCGATGAGGTTGGCGTTGCGTCTGGCGGAAGAAGCGATGAAAATGGGCGAAGTTCCCGTCGGCGCGGTCGTCGTTCGCGGCGAAAGCGTCGTCGCCCAGGCGTTTAATCTCCGCGAGACGCTCGAAGACCCGACGGCGCACGCCGAAAGGATCGCTCTCACGCTCGCGGGACAGGCGCTCGGGACGTGGCGGCTCGACGATTGCACGCTTTATGTCACGCTCGAACCGTGCGTGATGTGCGCCGGGGCGATCGTTCTAAGTCGTGTGAAAAAGCTCGTTTACGGAGCGATCGACCCCAAGGCGGGAGGGTGCGAAAGCCTCTACCGGATCGTTTCCGACGCGCGACTGAATCATCGACCCGAGGTCGAAGCCGGCGTTTTGGCCGACGAATGCGGGGCGATTTTAAAATCGTTCTTTCAGGCGCGGCGGAATCGTCCAAAATCGGTTATACTTCGTCCGTTCGAGGAGGGGTGCCTGAGTGGTTGAAAGGGCCGGTCTCGAAAACCGGTGTACCGCTTCGCGGTACCGTGGGTTCGAATCCCACCTCCTCCGTTTGGAATTCTTCGATCACGCGAACCATCCGGCGCCGAATCGATCTCGATCGTTCGATCTTCGCCGAACCGGTCGCAATCGATCGACCCTCATGTTCGCATAAACGAATCGTATCCTCGGCCGCGAAACGCTTCGATCGCCGCCGAGCGACATGAGTGAAATCTCGCTTCGTTATTCCTAACAGTTATTTGAGTTCCAATTTTGAGGGGATTTGGATGTCCGTAGCCGACGCGCCCCCCGCCGAGTTTTTCGAGGCGAATCGCCGCCGAGTCGCCGAGGCGATGAGGCCCAAAAGCCTCGCCGTCGTGAACAACAACGACGTTTTCCCCACCAACGCCGACGGCTCGATGGCGCTTCATCCGAGCGCCGATCTGTACTATCTCACGGGAATCGATCAGGAGGAGTCGATCTTCGTCTTCTTCCCCGACGCGTTCGAGGAAAAGAACCGGGCGATCCTCTTCCTCCGCGAAACCTCCGAACTGATCCAAACATGGGAAGGTGAAAAACTCACCAAAGCCGAGGCCGAACGGATCTCGGGCGTCAAACGCGTCGAATGGCTCGGCGAATTTCCCACGATCTTTCATGCGCTTATGTGCGAGGCGGATCATGTCTATCTGAATTCCAACGATCATCCGCGCGCGAAGATCGTCGTCGAAACGCGCGAGGCGCGTTTCGTGCGCGATTGCCTCGAACGCTATCCGCTCCACGAATATCATCGTCTTTCGCGGATCTTGTATCGCCTTCGATCGGTCAAATCCGAACCCGAACTCGCGCTCATTCAAAAGGCGTGCGCGATCACCCGCGACGGCTTCGCACGCGTCGCCCGGTTCGTCAAACCGGGGGTGAACGAACTCGCGGTCGAGGCCGAATTCGATCACGAATTTCGATCGCAAGGCGGAAAATTCGCCTACACCCCGATCGTCGCCACAGGGATCAACGCCTGCGCGCTTCATTATATCAAGAATAATTGCGAATGTCGCGACGGCGATCTGTTGTTGCTCGACGTCGCGGCGGCTTACGGCCATTACAATTCGGACCTCACGCGGACGATTCCGGTGAACGGCGGGTTCACCAAACGGCAGCGACAGGTGTACGACGCGGTTTTGCGGGTCCATCGCGCGTGTATGAAAGAATTGAAACCGGGCGTGACCGCCAAAGATTGGCGAGCGTTCGCGCAACAGGAGACCGAGAAAGAACTCGTCGATTTAAAGCTCCTCACGACCGCCGAGGTTCGCGATCAAGGCCCCGATAAAAAGGCGCTGAACAAGTATTTCATGCACGGAATCGGCCATTCGATCGGCCTCGACGTCCACGACGTTCAGATCGTCGACGCCCCCGTTTCGGCGGGCTGGGTGATGACATGTGAACCTGCGATTTATATCAGAGACGAGGGGTTCGGCGTTCGGATTGAAGACACCGTTCTCGTCACCGAGGCGGGAGGGGTCACGCTGATGCCCGATATCCCGATCGAGGCCGATGCGATCGAGGAACTAATGGCTTCCCGAGGGTGATTCCTCGCCCGAGCGAAAGGGCTACGTGCGGCGACGACGCGACCAAGAGGAAACGACTCGATCAAGCCGTGACGACGCCGTGAATTGCGGCGATTCATTTAAAAAATAGGTTGATAGAATCGCGCAAACGCGGCTCTATCAACCTAATTATAATTATTATATATTATTGATATTACTAAATCTCTTCGGTCTTGGATTTCTGCCCGAACCAGGGAAAATTGGATATCGCCGCGATCAATGGAATATTGGATATCGCCGCGAACCAGGGATAAATCGCGGGAAGAACGAGCGTCGTCAGGAGCGTCGAGGTGACGAGCCCGCCGATGACGACGGTCGCGAGGGGACGTTGGATCTCGGCGCCCGGGGTCGTCGACGTGGCCATCGGCAAAAATCCGAGCCCGGCGACGAGCGCCGTCATGAGAATCGGCCTGAGACGAGCGAGCGACGCCTCGCGCGCCGCCTCGTGCGGTTCGACCCCCTCTTTACGAAGGTGAATGACGGTGTTGACCCAAACAAGGCCGTTGAGAACCGCGACGCCGAAGAGCGCGACGAACCCGACCCCCGCCGAGATCGAAAACGGCAGCCCGCGCCACGCGAGCGCGAAAACTCCCCCCGTCGCCGCGGTCGGAACCGCCAGAGAAATCAAAAACGCCAAACTCAACGAATGAAAAGTACTATATAGCAACAAAAGAATGAGCAGCAATGCGATCGGAACGACGATCATGAGCCGTTGCGACGCGGTTTGGAGGTGTTCGAATTGTCCGCCGAAGCGGATACGATAACCGTCGTCGAAGTGAACTTCTTTTTCGATCGCTTGCCGCGCGGCGTCGACGAAACTCGCGATATCGCGACCCCTCACGTTCACCCCGACGACGGCCCTGCGCTGGATGTTTTCGCGTTCGATTTCGCTCGGTCCCTCTTCCATGCGGATATCGGCGAGTTCGCGGATCGGGATCGCGATTCCCTTGGGATCGACGACGCGAATCGAGCCGATCCGCTCGGGGTCGTTGCGCCACGATAAAGGTAAGCGAATCTGGATCGGGTGGCGAATTTGTCCCTCGAAGGCGACGCCGATCGTCGTGCCGCCGAGCGCCGAGATCGCTTGAAGAACGTCTTGCGCTTTGATTCCGTAGCGCGCGAGTTGATCGCGGCGCACCGAGACGCGAAGCATCGGCAATCGTCCCGTCGTCGGCGTTTTGATGTCGCGCGCTCCGGGGATTTTACCGAGAACGCGTTCGACCTCGAGCGATTTGCGGCGGAGAACGTCGAGATCGGGGCCCTGGATCAGCACCGCGACGTCGCTCTTCACCCCCGCGACAAGCTCGTTGACGCGCATCTCGATCGGCTGACTGAACCCGAATTTCACCCCAGGAACGTTGTCGGCGAGCAATTTATCCATTTGCTCAATCAAATCTTCACGTGTAACTCCTTTGCGCCATTGGTTTTGGGGATAAAGGAGCGTCCATACGTCGGTCTGATGCACCCCCATCACGTCGTTGGCGATCTCGGGACGTCCCGTTTTGCAGTAGACGAGCCTGACCTCGGGAATGTTGTCTTTGAGCAGTTTTTCGATCCGAGACCCCGCCGCGACTGCGTCGTCGAGCGCCGCCGAGGGAATCCGCACCGCCTCGATCAACAGGTCTCCCTCGTTGAGTTTGGGCATGAACTCGCCCCCAAGGTTGAGAGCCACGGGGACGCTCGCCGCGACCAGACCGAACGCGACGAGTGCGATCACGACGGGTCGACGCGTCGCGATCATTAAAATCGGCTCATAAACTTTTTTGATCATTCGTATGAGCCAAATTTCTTTCTCCTCGGCCTTGGAGCTCAGGCCGATCGAAGCGAGGACGGGCATGAGAGTGAGCGAGAGAACCATCGATCCAAAGAGCGCGAAGATCACGGTGAGCGCCATCGGGCGAAACATTTTCCCCTCGGTCCCCTGGAGCGCGAGGATCGGCAGATAGACGATTGCGATGATCAATTCGCCGAACATCGTCGGTTTGCGAACCTCGACCGCGGCGTCGCGAATGATTTCGATCTTGGGCCTCGATCCTCCCTCGTGCGCCAGCCTTCGCACGCAGTTTTCGATCATGATCACGCTCGAATCGACGATCATGCCGAAATCGATCGCTCCCAGGCTCATCAGGCTCGCGGTAACTCCGGTCGCGAGCATGATGTTGGCGGCGAAGAGCATCGAAAGCGGAATCGCCGCCGCGGTGATCACTCCGCCTCGAAGATTTCCCAGTAAAACAAGGAGCGTGACGATCACGAGCACGCCCCCCTCGGTCAGGTTTTTGAGGACGGTTCCCAGGGTTTGATCGATCAAATGTTTGCGATCATAAAGCGGTTCAATGACGACCCCTTTCGGCAGCGTTTTTTGAATCTCGACGATTTCCTCCTTGACGCGTTCGACGACGCGGCGCGAATTTTCGCCGATCAACATCATCACGAGCCCCGTGACGATCTCTCCCTCGCCGTCGCGGGTGACCAGCCCGGCTCGAATCATCGGCGCCGGATGCACCGATGCGACGTCCGAAACCCGCACCGGAACCCCGTTGCGTTCGTCGATAACGATCGCCGCGATATCCTCGGCGGAATGCGTTTGGCTTTCACCCCGGATGTACCTCGCCTCGCCTTCGCGCACCAGATAACCGCCGCCGACGTTGGCGTTGTTGGCGTCGAGAGCCGTAAATACGTCGGTCATCGATAAATGAAAATTCGCCAACCGATCGGGATCGAGCTCGACCTGATACGTCTTCAGCTCGCCGCCGTGGCTGTTGATCTCGGTGACTCCGGGAACGCTCCGCAATTGATAAGCGACGCTCCAATCGAGCAGCGTCCGCAACTCCATCGGCGTATGCGTTCCCGTTGTGTCTTTGATTTGAAATTGGAACACCTCGCCGAGCGCCGTGGTGATCGGCCCCAGGGTCGGCTTGCCGTAGCCGGGAGGGATCGCCGCCGCGGCTTTGGGAAGCCGTTCGCCGACGAGCTGACGCGCCCTGTAAATATCGGTCCCCTCGTGAAACACGATCGTCACCACCGAGATGCCGAACTTCGAGATCGAACGAATCGTCTCGACGTTCGGCAGCCCGCTCATCGCCCCCTCGACGGGGAACGAGAGGTACGTTTCGACCTCGAGCGGGCTCAGCGCCGGAGCTTCGGTTATCACTTGAACTTGTAAATTGGTGAGATCGGGAACGGCGTCGATCGGCAGGTTGAGCGCCGAGTAAACCCCCAATCCCGCGATCAACAACGTTCCCGTCAGCACCAGGAAACGATTCCTCAAGGCCGATTCGATCAGCGCGTTAAGCATCGCGATCTCCGCTCGATTCGATGAAACAATTGCTATTATTATGTGTTTTTGTTCTTGTACGTCGATTCAAGACGACGTAAGCTCGGCGAATCTCGGGGGACGATCGCGGATCGATCGTCATTCGTCGTCGGGTTCGTTTTGGAGGATGAGTTCGCTTTTGAGCATGAAAGCTCCGTGCGCGACGACTTTCGCTCCCGTCTCGATCCCTTTTTTGACGATCTGAAGTCCTCCAGCCTCGCGGCCGACCTCGACGGGATGAAAGACGAAGCTCCGCGGCTCGGTTCCGGCGACGAAAACCCCCGACTTGCCGTCGATCTCGACGACCGAACCCGCGGGTACCGCGAGCCCCTTCTCGATCGATGTCGTGTCGATATGTACTTGAACGAACATACCCAGGCGCAACGCCATGTCGTGGTTGTCGGCCTCGGCGGCGAGTCTGGCGGCGCGGGTCGAGGGGTCGACCTCGGCGCTCGTGAAGAGGACCTTGGACGCGAACGTTCGGCCGGGATACGCCGCGGCGGTGACGTTCAACGTCGATCCGCGAAGATCGGGCAAAAGCGCGAAGCTCGATTCGGGAATGCTCGCGACGATCCAAACGCGATTGAGATCGGCGAGCGTGAGGAGCGTATCGACGGGATCGACCTTTTGGCTATAAACCGCCATCGGCGACCGCGTGACGATCGTCCCCGCGAACGGAGCGTTGATCACGCAGCTCGCGAGCGCGTCGGATTCCGACACCTTGGAAGCGATCGACTTGAGTTCGACGATCGAATCGAGATCGGGAAGCGGATCGTCCACCCCCAACAGCCGCAACTTCTCGTACGCGTCGATCACGTTCGATTTCGCGAGCTCAAGCTGCTGATCCGCCGTCCGCTTCTCGAGCTGAGCGTCTTGCCGAACCTGCTCGAGCGCCGCCTCAAATTTCGCTTGCGCACTCTCACGTGTATGTTTAGAAACAAGCATCGGATGCTCGCCGACGATCTCTTTCTTAAACAGATCGGCTTGTTTAATTTCCTCGTGGACGGCGATCTCCAGCTCGCTGTACGCCGCGATCAAAAGCGCCCGATCCGATCCGAGCGATTTGCCTTCGAATCGCTTTTCGATCGTCGCCGCGGGGACGTCGGCGCGCAACATCGGGATGATCGCCTCGACGTTGGCCGCGACCTCGCGTTTCCAATCGGCCTCGAAGCGCTTAACCGCGAGTTCGCGCAATTTGGCCTGAACGACGAGCCTCGCGGTCGCGACCTCGGCGCTTTCGAGCGAAACGAGACGATCGCCCCGAGCGACGACCGAGCCCGGAATCACCTTCACGTCTTTGACGACCCCGGGAGCTCTCGGACGCACGTCGATTCGGCTCGCGGGATCGGCTTCAACCTTGCCGGGGACCGTGATCACCGCGGGAAGGCTGATTTCGCGCGCCTCGGCGAACTTCACGCCGATCAACTGGATTTTCGCTTCCGAAAGCTTGATCGTGTTCGGCGGCGGAGTTTCGGATTTCTCCGCGGCGGGGGGTTCAGCGGGTTTGACGTCGGCCGCGGCGGTCGCGAACAATCGCTTGCCGAGCGGGATCAAAAACCAAGCCGAAACGCCGACCGCGGCGGTGATCGCAATCGCGATCCCTCCTAAACCCGCGGGACCGATTCGCTTGGGTCTCGAGTTTGAATGCGTATTCAATTGTAACATCTTTGTCGATTCCTCGCGCATGTTTGGTGAGCGTGCGTCGATCGATTGTCGAGAACACCCTGACGATCGAACGCGGGTGATCGCGAAGGGGCGCCGGGCTCTCCGGCAAGCTTCGATCGCGATCGATTAAAATGTTGAAGAACCCGAAAACGATCGGGCGCCGTACGATCGAACCCGAACGGAGAACGATCGCCGCGCGACGGATTCCACGCGAGGAAAACTCAACAAATGAAATGTTGTAAGAGCTTGATAAGATTGTTCGATTCGCCGAACGTCGCGGAATAAGCGCGGTTCGATGCGAGAGGCCCCGCTCGCGGCTCACCGCGATCGCCGACAAGATCCCGACACACGACGGCGAAAATCGGTTGATGGCGAATCGAAAAGTCGATTCGAGCCGCGGCCGACGGTTCGGGAACGATCGAAAGGTCGGCGTTCCAATTCGCGATCGCGGGATCCCCCGAATGCGCGTGAATCGCCTGCGATCGATCCGACGCCGCGGTTTGCCAGGGAAAATCGAGCGGCGAAAGCCAATGCCAATGGAGAACAGCGATCGAATTCGAACTTCCCGCGTCGGGATGCCAGCGAAGCAGATGATCGTGGAGTTCGCACACCTCGCCGGGTGCGTCGTGGTGAGCGATCGTGTGAAAATCGGCGACGGGCAAGGGAGCATGGGAAAGCGCGAGCGCGATCAGCGCGATCAACCCGCGCGACCCGACCCCGTGCTTCGCCGTCCGACCCAAAACCGTCACGTTTTCAACCCCCCAAGCGGCGTCGAACTCGATCCTTTTATTATCGACGCCGTTCGCGCCGCGGTCAAGCGCGGCGACGATCTTTTTAGATAAAGTTATCCATGCATTCTAATTGCAAACAATAAATGATCTTCCGGGAATTCGCATTCCGGTCTTCAAGGCTCGCACCGGGGAGCTTGGCCCTTTGATTCGACGGGGGGGGAATCGATCGCGGCGATTCGGGATCGATCGGACCGCTCGGGGTCGCTCTCGTCGGTTCCAACGGCCGAATCGAGCCGCCGAAACGCGTCGAATCGCGCCGATCTTCGAGAACCGGTTGACTCGAATCTCGATCGACCGCACAATGATTATTGGCTCGTGTCGAAATTTAAACGAAGTTTCGTCGCGCCGTGACGAAGTGCGATCGCGTCGTTTTGGATTTCGACAAGCAAACTTGTGTGGATTCACCGATCATTCGACTGCGTCGACGCGGAACGTCATCGCGCGAGAAGGGGCTTGGCGTATATGGATCTCTCGTCGCCGAAAGAGTATGACGGCGTTGGGCGGGGGGTTTTCGATCGTTTGATCGATACGGTTCGGGGGAGTTGCGCGCACGGTCAGATGATCGACGTGCGTGAGGTTCTCCGCGGCGTGATTCGCCCCGGCCGGCCGCTGGTGATGCTTTGTCCCCACGCCGACGACGGAGCGATCACCGCAGCGTGCCTGATGCACGAATACGCGGTCCGGCTCGGCTTTCCCGTGATCGAAGTGCTCGTTTTCAGCGGCGAGCGGAACGTCGCGGCGCCCTGGCTTAACGAACGGAAAAAGGCTTCGGTGCGCGAATCCGAATTCGGCCTCGAGTGCAGCGTGTTGGGCGCGGAACCGGTCTGCTGGGAGCTCGACGCATACCGTAGCCCCGGTTATCTTCCCACCAATTCCGATATCGATAAGATCGTTAAATGGTTCGCCGACCGAACTCCAGGCGCCATTATCGTCCCTCCCGCGACCGACGCGCACCAGGCTCATCGGATGACTCGAGCGCTCGCCGCTGTCGGTCTCGTGGGCGCCAGGCTCACCGACACGCTCGTTTTAACGGGTTGGACGCCGTGGGGACCGCTTCCCAAGCCGAACGCGTTTTTCACCTACGACGGCGAGGCCGAGCGGACGAAAGAATGGGCGATCCACTGCCACGCTTCCCAGGTTTTGCTTACCGATTACACCGAGTTTTGCTCGCACATGGGTCGGGCGTACGCGGCGCTCGTTCGCGAATGGGCCGAGGGGCACACGCTCACGGGACGCGGTGATCGGTCGTCGGATCGGTTCGTCGGAGTCGAATTGTTCCAGGTGGAATCGTACGATCCCTCGAACGCCTTCGCGGCGCGAGATCCGATCCAGCTCGCTCTCGGCATGTTGCGCACGCCCGCCGAACCCGCCGCGGTTAAAGCCCCCGCGGGCGTCCCCGCCGTCGCCGTGGCGACTTAAAACCGTTCGCTAAGTCCCGAACCGATCCCGCGCGATTACTCCCCCCCCCCTCGAACCGACGCTCTCGAGCCGATTCGATGTTTCCCGAATCGATCAAAGTACAATTACTTAATTATCGTTTTGACTCCGGATTCGATCCCGCCGAGGAATTATCGACTGCAATGCCCTCCGAACCGCTTTTGGAATCGTCCCGCGAAGGCGCGAAGATTTTGGTTTTCGACGACCCGCTGTCGGCGTGCTCGATGGCGGCCGAGCGGATCGCCGCGACGATTCGCAACCGCGCCTCGGACCGCCGCAAAACCGTGCTCGGCCTGGCGACGGGTTCCACCCCCGAGCCCGTCTACGAACGGCTCGTCGCTATCCATAAACTTGAATCGCTATCGTTTGAAAACGTCGTTACTTATAACCTTGACGAATATTATCCGATCTCTCCGTTCGATCGCAACAGCTATCGCTTGTATATGCATCAAAAGTTATTCAGCCTGGTCGACGTTCGTCCCGAGAGCGTTCACGTGCTCGACGGCACGATTCCCGAGGGATTTGTTCAGGAGGCCGCCGCGGCTTACGATCGTTGGATCGAAGCCGACGGCGGGATCGATCTGCAATTACTGGGAATCGGCCGCAACGGTCATATCGGGTTTAACGAGCCTTCCGATCTGACGATCGAGCGGGCGATCGAACTTCCCACGCGACGGGTCTCGCTCCATCCGACGACGATCGCCGACGCGGCGCGGTCGTTCGGCGGCGAAGAAAAAGTGATTCGAGGAGCGATCACGATGGGGATCAAAACGATCCTCGCGGCGCGGTCGATCGTGATCCTCGCGTTCGGTTCGAGCAAAGAAAACGCGGTCCGCGAGGCGATCTTGGGCCCGATCACGCCCGCGGTCCCCGCTTCGCTGTTGCGAACCCGAAAAGCCGAGACGACCTGGCTTCTCGACCGCGCCGCGGCGCGATCGATCGTCGCCGAACTTTCACGCTGAGCCGCTTTCAGTCTATCCGAAAAGATTGCCGGATTTTCGGCGAGTTTCGACGGCGAAGCCGAATTCGGGTGGGCGAACCTCCCGGTGAGCCGCATTGATATGTATCTTAGTCATGAAATGAACAGCGCCGATTATGAGGCGATCCGGAAAGAATGCCGCATGTTCGGCGGGATTGAACGGCGAAGCCGAATTCGGGAGGGCGAACCTCCCGGTGAGCCGCATTATGATATGAATCTTAGTCATGAAATGAACATCGTCGATTATGAGGCGATCCGGAAAGAATGCCGCATGTTCGGCGGGATTGAACGGCGAAGCCGAATTCGGGAGGGCGAACCTCCCGGTGAGCCGTCTTAATATGATTTTTAACAGATGCGATTCAAGCCCCTTTTCAATACGATTTTTTTAAAGAGGTTCACCGGGAGGTTCGCCCTCCCAAAGCGTAACCCCGCTCGTCGCCGGCGTTTATGAAAAGAGGCTCGGCGGGACGTTCATCCTCCTGGACAGAAATAACTGAGAATCAGTATTTCTGTTACAATAAGATTTATTTGATTGTGTTGCGCCGAAACCCGAAAAATCAAGCCGCGTTCGATACGTTGCGCTTTCGGATAGATTCTTACTCGCTCGGTCGTTCAAACAAACGTCGTACGCTCGTACCGATCGTCGTGGAAACCTCGCCTCGCAAAATTAATATATGTAAAAATATAAATCCGATCAGGATACGACTCACCACTGCAAGCCGTAGTTCTTGAGCTCACCGCGGATGCGGTCGAGATCCCAGACGTCGACGAGGCGGTCGACTCCCCCACCCGCGAGCAAATTGCCTTTGGGAGAGAAGGCTAGCGTGGTGACCGAGCTGCGGTGTCCGGGAAGTTCGCAAAGGAGTTTGAGCGAATAGCCCTCGAGCGGTCGCCGCGTCGGTTTAACGACGTTCCAAAGGATCACGCGTTCGTCGACCCCCGCGGCGAGCACGTCTCCCGTCGGAGAGAACGCGAGCGTGACGATCGCGTGAGCGTCGTCGGTCGACGGGGGAACATATTCATGAACGACTCGACCCGATTTCGTGTCGATCAGCGAAATCCTGCCGCGACGGTCGCCGACCGCGAGAATCGCTCCGTCGGCGTTCAGAGCCAAACTCGAAACCTCGATCGAAAGACCCCATTTCACCCGCCGAACCGTATCCCCCGAGATCTCGAAAACGAGTAATTCGTTCTTACCGTTAGCAATGTTATTGATGTAAATACGCTTTCCCAAGGGATCGAGCGCCGCGTTCCACCAGAAGTAGCCCGCGGGGGTTTCGGCGCGCGCCGCGGGATCTTCCGATTCTTCATTCGACGCCGTGTCGACGATCGGCAGGCGGATCCGCTTGGCGACGTCTTTCCCCTCGAAACGGCATATAAGCAGTTCGGCTTCTTGAACCGCGATGATCGTCGAGCCGTCGGCCGATCGAGCCATCGGAGCGGGGCGACTTCCCTCCCACGTCGCGGCTTTGCGCTCCTCGACGACCTCGCTTCGCGGATGAAACGACGGATGCATACCGTGATGGGCCGGCTGAGGAGGCTGGTTTTTCGCTTTTGAAAACGGTTTCGGCGGAAGATAGCGCCTGAGGGTTTTGGGATCGAGCGCGATCAACCGTCCCGCGGGATCGAACGCGACCGTGATCGGCTTGGGAAGCGCAGCGCCTTCCTCGGCGGTTCCCTTGCGATTCGTCATACCCGACGCGAGCGGGAACGCAGGCATCGGGCAATGATTCGGTGAACATACGCGAAGATCACCCGACCAGGTGCCGATCGCGAGCGAAGACCCGTCGTCGCTGAACGCGAGCGATGTCGGCGGCGAGGCGAAATCGGTCAGCTCGGATCGACCGATCGGCTCGATAACCGACCACATCGAAGTCGTCGTCGATTGGCCGGCGGCCGCCATCACCTTGCCGTCCCCCGAGAAGACGATCTCGTCGACCGTTTCCGCGGTCGGCAACACCGCGACCAGAGCGTGAGCCGACGGATCCCACGCCTCGATCCCCGACGTCGGACCCGACGCGGCGAGCAACGTTCCCCTCGGACTAAATCGAAGAACGCGAATATAACCGATATGTGAATTCAACATCGTCAGCGAAGCGCCCGTGTCGACGTCCCACAATCGGATCGCTCCGTCCCCACCCACCGCGAGCATCCCCTCGGGGCCGATCGTCATCGCCGATATCTTCGTTTGCGTCGCGATCGTTCCCTTCGTTTGATCGTCGCGGCCTTGCCAAACGCGGCCGTCTCGAGCCGAATAGATCGAAACCTCCTGACCGAACAACCGAGCCACCGCGATCCGACGCCCCTCGGGGTCGATCGCCACCAGCGGCAACGGAGCGCGGCCGAACGCGACGTCGTCCGCCTCCCACCGCTGTAAAACGGCGATCGAGTCCGCGGGATGACGCGGATCCCACAACCGAATCTGAAACGTGTCGAACTCGGGGAGGGCGTCGAGATCCGCGGGGGGATCTCCTCCCCGCGTCCGATCCGTATCTCTCGTCCGCATTAAACTCGCGCGTTCGATCGTCGCTCCCTCTCTCGGAGGATTGTCAAGCGACCCCGTCCGCGTTCCAGCCGCGGGCGCGACCTGTCGTCGCGCCGATCCCCCCGCGATCTTCTCGACCGTCACCAGCCGGCGACCGAAAAAATCGGATCGAATCGCCAAAATCTCATGTCCAGGCGTCTTGATTTCACAAACCGACGATCCCGTCGCGACGTCGACGAGCCGAATACCCTGGCCGTCGCCGCGAACCACGCCGATCCAGGGGTCGAGAATCGCCATCCGCGGGGACGGGCCGATCCGGTTCGCCGATCGAACCAGCGGAGTCGGCGCCTGACCGATATCCGTCGGATCGCCGAAAAGGCGATGCCGCGCCGTTTGTTCCTTGCGGTCGACATTCCAAACGTCGATCTCGTCGAGCGTGTCGTTGAGAGTCACGAGACGTCCCGGTTCATTCGACCCCCAAGGCGCGTGAAGGAACGATATCCCCTGCGATTTCCCGGTCGCGATCGTCCCCTTGGAAACGATATCGCGGAGCGATAAAAACCCGATCGCCTCGTTCCGCAACTTGCGCTCGAGTTCTCCCCCGACGCCCGTCGCGACCGCCTCGCGCAGCAGGTTCAAGCCGCGTTCGCGCCGGTTCGGCTCGTGCGACATGCGTAAACTCGAAGCCTCGCGGAACAACGAAACCCGCTGCGCAGCGACGGCGCGATCGCGTTCGGCGAGAACCCGAATGTACGCGAACGTCGCCACCGAAAGCACGACCGTCGCGGCGATCACCGAGACCGAACTCATTCCGGGATGACGCCGCGCAAACCGCCAAACGCGACCGAACGGGCTGATCCGCCGCGCCCGCACCGGCTCGTGATGCGAAAACCTCAGCAGATCGTCCGCGAGCTCGTGCGCCGACGAATACCGATCCGCGGGACGCTTCGCGAGCGCCTTGAGCACGATCGTCTCGAGATCGCGGGGAATCTTATCGTCGTACTTCCGCGGCGGAATCGGTTCGCGGGTTCGAATCTGCCGCGAAAGCTCGGCCGCCGAATCGCCGTCGAACGGCGATTTAAGCGTCAACAATTCGTACAACGTGGCGCCTAAACTATAAATATCCGTGCGATGATCGATCGCTCCGCCGTCGGCCTGCTCGGGGCTCATGTATCGTGGCGTTCCCAGCAGACTCTCGGTTTGCGTCAGCGACGGATCCTTGATCCGCCGCGCCAGGCCGAAATCGGCCACCCAAACCGCGCCTCGTGCGTCGACGAGCAGGTTCGAAGGCTTGACGTCGCGGTGAATCACCCCCTGCGCATGCGCATGCCCGAGCGCCTCCGCCGCCTGTCGGCCGATCTCCGCCACCCAGCGAAAATACGCCGCGCCGCGCGGCGGATCGAACGAAACCGCCGCATCGTCGTCGCTCGGACGATCGTTCGCGAGCTGAAAACCCCCCGGCGCCCACGGAGCGGTTTCATCAGAACGATTGCTTTCGTCTTCAAACTTTTTTGTAATAACGCGTTTACGTGATGATCGATTCGATCCGGAAGCGGTCGGCCTTCCTTTGCGCATTCCCTTGACGACCCGATCGAGCCCGCATCCCTCGATGCGTTGCATCGCGTAGTAGCACAATCCCCCCAACCGACCGACGTCGAACACCGGGACGATGTGGGTGTGATGCAGCCCCGCGGCGGTTCGCGCCTCGTTTAAAAAACGGCGTCGGCTCGACGCGTCGGGAGCGGCGCTCATCCCCAAAACCTTGAGCGCCACGGGACGATCGAGCCCGAGATGCACCGCGTCGTAAACGACCCCCATCCCGCCTCGACCGAGCTCGCGAACGATCCGATAACCCGCGATCTTTCGCCCCGCCTCAAGCTTGCCGGGTTCGCCGCGACCCGCCGATCCCACCAACCCTTGAACAAGTGAAAGCCCTTCGAGCGCCGCGCGGAGATCCCCCGCGAGCGGGCCGTACCGCGCCGCGAATTCGTCGGGATCGGGGGGCGAACCGCGTTCGACGAGTTCGAGATAAACCTCGAGCGCGTCTCCCAGACGATCGTCGCCGGGGATCGACTCGCCCGAACGACGCACTCCGCCGTTGACGAATTCGGCGGTTCCATCGCCTTCGCGAGCGGGCTCTCCCTCGTTCCAATCGATCTGGCGAATCATGGCTCTTCGTACCTCAAGGAACCGCCCGGTGGACCCTCAAGGGTCCGTTTCAAACTCTTTAAACCCCTCGCCCATAAACCTCGGATCGTCTTTCGGCTCACCCCCATGCGCTCGCCGATCGATTCAAATGAAAGCCCGTCCACGTGATACAACCAAAGAACCTCGGCCTCGGCCTCGGGAAGCGCCGTCAACGCGTCGGCCAATAAAACCGTCAGCTCGCGACGACTCGCCGCCTCGCTTGGGCTCGTTTGGCTCAGCGCCAAAACATCGAGCAAAGAACCCCCATGAACCCCCTCGCTCGCCGAGGGTTGACCCCCTCCCATTCCTCCGAGAGGCGCGTCGAGCGAAACCGCGCCGGTCTCGCCGGCGCGCTTCACACGATTGTGATACCGACCCAAATCGGCCAACTTTTGACCGACCAAACGTCGAAGCCAGCCGACAAGCGCCGCCTCGGTTTGACCCGTGAACTGGGGAAATTGCCGAACCACCTCGACGAGCGCCTCTTGCACCACGTCTGAAAGCTCGACCCGCTCCCGCAACCTTGGCCCCAAACCCGTTCGCACGACCATCCGCAAATAATTGCGATAAAGCGAACACAATTCGCCCAGCGCCTCGCTCTGACCGGCGCGCGCTTTCGACATCAGTTCCAACGGTCCATCGGCCATCTTCGTAAAAACCCCGGAAGCCAGGACCGCCCTCGCCGCGTCGATCAATTCTTTCCATTATTTCTAGGCGTCGACTCGCGCCGTTCGGTCCCGATCAATTCTATCAGCGCGGCGCGATCGTCGATCGATCGATTCGCTCGCGACACCGAAAATCCATATAAATACTTGAATGTAAAATGCTTTCTAATCATTAAGAAATCGCTGAAATCGACGCGCCGCGAAACGACCGAACTCCGAAGCGACTTACCACACCTTGGCGTTGACCCCAATCCCGATCACGACTATGCTTTTGAGATTGAGTCTCAATCACAACGAGACTTCGTCTCAATTAAGCGAACGTTGGATTCCGCATTCAGGGAGAGCACGATGATCCAGAAACGGCAAGGGTTTACGTTGATCGAGTTGTTGACGGTAATCGGCGTCGTCGGCATTCTGATCGCACTTTTACTCCCCGCCGTGCAGCAGGCGCGCGAGGCGGCTCGCCGCGCGCAATGTCTCAATAACCTCAAACAAATCGGCCTCGCCCTCAACGCGTATCACGCCGCCTTGAACGTCTTCCCCGCGGGATATCTCGCCGCCGCTCCCCTCTTCGACGGAGTCGACGACACCGCGCCGGGTTGGAGCGCCTTCACCATGATCCTCCCCCAACTCGATCAATCCCCGCTGTTCCACTCGGCCAACTTCAACCTGCCGATTCAATCCCCCGCCAACGCCACCATGATCGGCACGACAATCCAAACATTCTTATGTCCATCGGATCAATTTTTATCGTTCCCCTACGCCGTCCCCGATCCCTTCGGAGCGACCGTCGCGCTCGCGTCTCCCGCGAGTTACGCCGCGTCGTGCGGCGGGAACGAAACCGACACCGTCATGGGAGATAACGGCCTTGGTGCGGGACGCGGGATCTTTTATCGCGACAGTCGCGTCTCGATCGCCGATATCGTCGACGGCACAAGTCAAACGATCGCGATCGAGGAACGAGCCTGGAGCGTCGCTCAGGGCGTCTGGTGCGGCGCGATCCCCGGCGGAGTCATCCTCCGCGGCAAACGCAACGCGTGCCCAGGATCGGATAGCGCCTCGTTCCCCGCTCCCACTCTCGTCCTGGCTCATTGCGATCAGATCAACACCAATACCGATACCGATAGCGGCCTCGACGACGCCTCGAGCAATCACCCCGGGGGCGCCAATTTTCTCTTCGCCGACGGAAGCGTTCACTTCCTTCGAAGCCGACTCACCGACGCTGCGGGGATCGGACCCGGAGGCGCGATCATTTACACCCCCGCCGACCTCAAATTCCAGGCTCTCGGCACCCGAAACGGCGGCGAAGTGATCGACGACGCCCCGTAAATTGAACAACTTCGGCGATTTCGTTTCATCAATCCAAAATCTTTTACTAGAAGAAAGACGCTTGACCTTATGAAGGTTTATATATTGGCGGCGATTGGATTTACAATCGTTTGCGGATGCGGCCAAGAACGAAGCGGACCGACGACCGTGGGGGGAAGAACCGTCGCCGATTGGACGCGCGACGCGCGATCGAACGATCCACGCGTGCGCGCTCTCGCGGTGTCTAAACTTGGGAACGCCGGTTCGAGCGAGCCCGAGGCGCTTCAGGTCGTTCGCACCGCTCTCTGCGATCCCGACCCGCGCGTGCGCCGAGCCTCGATCTTGGCGATCCCCAAATTCGGACCCGAAGCGACCGCGAGCTTGGCGAAAACGCTCGAAGCAATCGCTCGAACCGATCGCGATCCTTCGATTCGCAAACTCGCCGCCCGCGCCCGAAAGAACAATTAATTTATGATCATCATTTACTAGAATAGCCCGAAACGATCGAAACGATCGAATCGTTCGCAGCCGACTTTCCGCGACGATCACGAATCGCTCGGTCGAGCCGGCGAGATACGCTCAATCGAGCGGCGGGGCGTCGTCGTCGCCGTCCGCCGCGCCGTCGATCGCCGCGGCTGCGGGTCGACCTCCTCCAAGGTGCTTGGAAAGCACGAGCCGAGTCAACTCTTCGGCGAAATCGGGATTATCACGCAAATATGCCTTCACGTTTTCACGCCCTTGGCCGAGCCGACGATCGCCGAAATTGAACCACGAACCCGATTTATCGATCAACTTCTCGGCGAGCGCCAGATCGATCAGGTCCCCCTCGCGTGAAATGCCGTTCGTGTACATGATGTCGAATTCGCACACGCGAAACGGCGGCGCCACCTTGTTCTTCACCACCTTCGCCTTGATCCGCGAACCGACGACGTCGTCCCCCTCCTTCACCGCGCCGATCCGCCGCACGTCGATTCGACACGTGCTGTAATACTTAAGAGCACGTCCCCCCGGCGTCGTCTCCGGACTGCCGAACATCACGCCGATCTTCTCGCGAATTTGATTAATAAAAATCAATACACATTTTGACCTCGATACCCCCCCCGTCAGCTTGCGCAACGCCTGGCTCATCAGCCTCGCCTGCAAACCGACGTGCGTGTCGCCGATTTCCCCCTCGAGCTCGGCGCGGGGAACGAGCGCCGCCACCGAATCGATCACCACGATGTCGACCGCGTTCGATAAAACGAGCATCTCGGCGATCTGCAACGCCTCCTCGGCGCTGCTCGGCTGGCTCATCAACAACGCCTCGATATCGACCCCAAGCCGCTTGCACCATGATGGATCGAGCGCGTGTTCAACATCAATGAACGCCGCCACGCCCCCCTTCTTCTGCGCCGTCGCCACCGAATGCAACGCGATCGTCGTCTTGCCGCTCGATTCGGGTCCGAACAGCTCAATAATCCGACCCCGCGGTAAACCCATACCCCCCAACGCCAAATCGAGCGATAACGCTCCCGTCGAAATCCCTTCCACTTCCAGATGTGTCGATTCACCGAGCTTCATGATCGCGCCGGCGCCGAACGTCTTTTCAATCTGACTCAACGTCGCGGTCAGCGCTTTATCCTCGGTTCGACCCGCCGGTTTCCCCTCGACCGCGACTCCTCGCTTGGCCATCCCGCTCCCCCTCGCCCGCACCGGGCGCGCCGATTGCGATTTCCGATCTCGATTTGTGAACGCAAGTGCACTCAAAATAGCCCCCGCTCGAACCCGCGTCAAGCGGTAAGACGAAAACTTCAACCGGCGGTCGTTCCCGACGACAAGGTCCCCGAGGCGTTCCGGCGTGTCGACGAACGTCCGCCGAGGAAGTCGACCCGCGCTGAACCCGGTACGCCGACGCCGATCACACTCATGTAGGCTGGATCGGTTTTGGAAAATGGAAACAACGCGCCGGCTCCTTGGAGACCTGAAAACGCCGAGCCTGATCGTCGAATCGTCGTACATTCGCATTTGGATCGATCAAAGCGAAGAGGAGGGCTGATCGAAGGGGAAGACCGAAAAGGCGAAAGTGATCATCCTCAAATTGGGCCGAAAGCGTTTCGGCGAAACAAACGCGACGAAGCTCGAATCAATTGAACGATTCAGATAACTCTCAGAAATTCTCCGCGCTCAACCGTTATCGCAAAGCATTCATTAACCATTTACCAAAAATTAATAATATTCACAAATATGCATTCTTTATTAAAACATTTTAGTAATGTCGCGAATCTCTTTTTCCGATCCACGCGGCTTCGCACTTCGTTTTATGAGTTCATAAATTTAATTATTTACTTCGATTGTCTTTATAAAACGAATGCTCTGGCGTCGATCAAAAAAAGGCGCGATACGAAAGGTTTTTCGTACCGCGCCTTCGTTCGTTTATCATATCTCACGGTTCAAAATTAAACCGTCGCGGCGATACCGGCGGCGTCGCGGAGAGCGTCGGCCATGTCGGTCTTTTCCCAGGTGAACTCGGGCTCGGAGCGGCCGAAATGCCCCCCCGAAGCGGTCTTTTGGTAAATCGGCCGACGCAAGTCGAGGTGCTTGATGATTCCGGACGGAGTGAGCGGGAAATGCTCGCGGATCAACCGCTCGATCTTGGCGTGCGGAATCCGCCCCGTCCCCTCGGTATCGACATGCACGCTGACGGGATCCGAAACGCCGATCGCGTAAGCGAGCTGAATCTCGCAACGATCCGCCAGATCGGCCGCGACGACGTTCTTCGCCACATACCGAGCCATGTAAGCCGCCGATCGGTCGACCTTTGTGGGATCCTTGCCGCTGAACGCCCCGCCGCCGTGGCGGGCGCGACCGCCGTACGTGTCGACGATAATTTTCCGCCCCGTCACTCCCGAATCGCCGTGCGGCCCGCCGACCACGAAATTGCCGGTCGGGTTGATATGATAAATCAACTTGGAATCAACCAGATCGGGAGGTAAAACGGGATCGATCACCTCGTATTTCACCACCTCGACGATCTTCTTATGCGAGATCTCGGGAGCGTGCTGGGTGGAAACGACGACGGTATGAACCCGGACGGGCGTCGCTCCGTCGAATTCGATCGTCACCTGGCTTTTCGAATCGGGACGAAGCCAGGGGATCGAGCCGTCGCGACGCAATTCCGTGATCCGATTGATGATCCGATGCGCAAGCGCGATCGGCAGCGGCATGTATTCGGGGGTTTCGTTGCTCGCGTAGCCGAACATC
Source organism: Planctomycetota bacterium (assembly GCA_021791715.1). GTDB lineage: Bacteria > Planctomycetota > Planctomycetia > Isosphaerales > Isosphaeraceae > JAKBCQ01. The sequence continues at coordinate 82,570 of JAJYWB010000018.1, forward strand.
AGGCCCTGATCGCCCGCGCCGATGTCTTTCCCCTTGGTCGCGTCTTCGTCGACGCCGACCGCGATATCGGGCGATTGTTTGCCGAGCGCGACCAGCACGGCGCACGTTTTGGCGTCGAAACCCATATCGCTCGACGTGTAGCCGATCTCGTGGACGATCCGCCGCACGACCGCGGGATAATCGACCGAAGCCGAGGTCGTGATCTCGCCCGCGAGACAAACAAGCCCCGTCGTCAGCAACGTTTCGCAAGCGACCCGCCCGCGAGGATCCTGCTCCAAAATCGCGTCGAGTACGCCGTCCGAAATCTGATCGGCCATCTTGTCGGGATGACCCATCGAAACCGACTCGCTAGTGAAAAGATAGCGATCTTTGATAAGAGACACCGTTGGCTTTCTCCGTCGTCTACGATTGGGTTCGTGCGTCATGGTACGCCGGCCGCTCCGTCCCTGACGCGTCGACGCGAATCGATCCGCCATTCTAGCGAACGAGACGCCGCGACGGAAGATCGCGCCGACCCGTGTCGATCAAACGCACAATCGAGGCGCGCCTCTCGAAGTGTTCCGGAAACTCACGTGATCCTCCGTGCCTCACGAGTCTCGAATTCTCAACGATTCTCAAATTCGTCAAGCTTTCCTCTTGCGACGCGACGACCGAGTCGAAATAATACCGTCTTTCGCGGCGCCGTGCGTGCCGCTCTTTTCATTTAGGCGTGGACAGCATGGCGGACGTTTTCAAAATCGCGGTACAATCGCGGGACTCGGCCCGGAACAAAGGGACGGGAACTCGTGTCGCTCGTCGGCTGCGGGCTTCGGGACGCATCCCGGCGATCGTTTACGGGCACAAGCAAACGCCCCAACCGATCAGCCTGGCTCGGGACGACGCCTGGGAGATCCTCAAGCGATCGACCCATCTCGCCGAGCTTAACGACGGCCAAAAAGCCGAAATGGTCTTGATCCGCGAGATCCAATGGGATCATCTCGGCAAAGAGATCATTCATCTCGATTTTTCCCGAGTCGACGTGGGAGAATCGATCGAAACGCAGGTTCGGCTCGATTTTCGAGGCGTGGCCGCGGGGGTGAACGAAGGGGGCGTTTACGAGGCGCTCTTGCACGACATCTCGGTGACATGCCGAGCCGACGCGATCCCCGATTCGATTCGCGTCGACGTGAGCGGGCTGCACCTGGGTCAGGCGCTCCACATTCGCGATCTCACGCCTCCTCCGGGGGTTAAGATCGACGCCGACCCCGATCAACTCGTGGCGCACGTGATCACCCGAGCCGCCGAGGTCGCCCCCGCCGAAGCCGCGGCTGAAGCGGGAACTCAACCCGAACTTATTCGCGCTCGCCCCGAAGAGAAGGGGGAGGAAGCGGACAAAGGCAAAGACAAGAAGTAAACATAATGTGGTTCGGCCGGAGCGATCACGGCCGTGGGGAGAGCGAGCCGCGGCGCGGACGAGTTCATGGTCAAGCTTGTCGTCGGCCTGGGAAATCCCGGGTCCAAATACGAGAAAACACGACACAACATCGGCTTTGAAGTCGTCGATCGAATCGCCGCGGGGGGCTCCGGAGTTTCGTTCGGTCGCAAGCACGAGGGTTTGTTCGCCGAAACCGAGATCAATCACCATCGGATTTGGCTGCTGAAACCCGAGACTTTCATGAATTTGAGCGGTCGTTCGGTCGCGCGGGCGCTCAAGTTTTTGGAGGGAGATCTGGCGAATCTGTTGGTCGTTTGCGATGATTTGAATCTTCCCTTGGGGAAGCTGCGGATTCGAAAATCGGGTTCCGACGGCGGCCAAAAAGGGTTGCGCGATATCACGGCGCACCTTGGCGGCGACCAATACGCCCGCTTGCGAATCGGTATCGGCGACCCTGGGGAGCGGGACGCGGCCGATTTTGTTTTGAGTCGATTCCGTCCCGCCGAACTCCCCGTGATCGAAGACGCGCTGATCCTCGCCACCCAGGCCGTCGCGGTTTGGGTCACACAGGGAATCGACGCCGCGATGAATCGCTTCAACGGTCCCGCGACGGGCTAGCCCGAAACAAGGGGACGACTCTTAACCGAAACCGAACGGCCACGTAACCGGAGGCTTTGTAGCTTGTCCGAGAATACATATGAGGGGATGTTTGTGCTGGATAGCAACAAGGTCGCCGTCAATTGGGACGAGACCGTCCAGCACGTGCACGGGATTTTAACGCGCAATCACGCGTCGATCGTCGCGAGCAGGCAGTGGGACGAGCGCCGGCTCGCTTACCCGATCAACGGTCATAAGAAGGGGACATACCTTCTTACGTATTTCCGTTCGGGGGGCGAAAACATCAAGAACATCGTTCACGATTGCGGATTGAGCGACGTAATCCTGCGCGAGTTGATTTTGAAGGTTCATCCCAAGCTCGTCGAGCACCTCGTGAATCAGGCGATGACTTCGACGCCGAGCGTCGAGACCGAAGACGAGCAGCGCGACGAGGAGCAATACGACCGGCCGCGGCGAAGGCGACGCGACGAGTGAGCTTTCGGGGTCGCGAAGTCGGGGATCGCGCCGATCTTCGGCGGTCCCGGCGGTAAGCGACGGTTCGGTCGCGGGTCGCTTGAGCGATCCGACGAGACATGGTAGCGTAGGATCGGTACAACCGTTTACACTCGGCTTGATCATGACTCGCTTCGACCTGGCACGGGGGTGCGCCGATGGCGGATTTGAACAAAGTTTTCTTGATCGGACGATTGACGCAGGATCCCGATCTCCGCTGGACGGCGGGGGGCGCGGCGGTCACCGACATTCGTCTTGCGACCAGCCGTTCGTGGACGAGCAAGGACGGCGAGCGCAAGGAGGAAACGTTATTCATCGACGTCACGGTTTGGAATCGGCAGGCCGAGAATTGTTGCCAGTATCTCCGCAAAGGCAGATTGGTTCACGTCGAGGGGTATCTCAAATCGGAAAGTTGGGAAACGTCGACGGGAGAGAAGCGGAACAAAGTGAAGGTTGAGGCCGAACGCGTTCAATTCCTCGAACGACGCGACGAAGCCGCGGCGGGAGCGCCCGGGGTCGGTTCGCCGCCGCACGACGACGACGAATTCGCTCCCCCTCCGCCGCGCGAGCCGCGACGTTCGGCGCCCGCCGCCGAATATCCCGCGCGACCCGCCGCTTCAAGCCCCTCGAACGGTCGTCAGGGTTCGGGATACGCTCCCCCCGCCGCCGCGCCCCAGCGCCGACCCGCTCCGCCGCCTCCGCCGAGCGATCTCGACGAATCCGATGAGGAAGACATTCCGTTTTGATCCGAATCCTATAACGATTCACCGCGATTTTATTTTGTATTGATATCCTGAATCGATACGACGTGTGATCGATTCCCCCGGGGAGTTTTTCGGAATCATGGCCAAGACGAACGAGAAAAAAGCCGCCGCGAAGCCCAAAAAGAAAGCCGCCGCGGCTTCAAAAGCGAAGGGGAAGGAAGCCGCGGCGAAGGCCGTCGCGGTCAACGAGCCGCCGCGTCAACCGGGGGTCGAACGGCGCAAAAATCACCCCACCCGCGCCAAAGGCGGGCACATGGAAATCCTTTTAACACAAGCGGTTCCGTTCGTGGGGAAACCCGGCGAACTGGTGAAGGTGAAGCCCGGATTCGCGCGCAATTACCTTTTGCCGCACGGCATGGCCACGTTCGCGACTCCCCACAACCTGCGGATCGTCGAGAAACATCGCAAGCGGTTGCAGGCGATCGAAGAGGCGCGACGCACCGATCTGATGAACCTCTCGGCGCAGATCGCCCGCACGTCGATCAAAATCGAAGCGAACGGCAACGCCGAGGGGTACCTTTACGGCTCGGTCAACGCCGACCTCATCGCCTCGGGGCTCAAGGCTCGAAATCTTGCGGTCGAAGCGAACAACATTCGAATCGAGGGTCCGCTCAAAGAGCACGGACGGTATATTATCAAGGTGCACCTTGCGCCCGAGATCGATACCGAGTTCGAGCTTTGGGTTGTTCCGCCGCTGGAAGGGGTCGAGGGATCGGTTTGAGCGATCTTTTCGGCTCACGGCGATCAACCACAACCCCGATTTGGCTGAAGCGAATCGAACCCGCCGTCGATACTAGTGTTCAGCGGGCGACGACGGCGTGTGAACGCGCGCCGTTCGTTTTTCGATCGCGTTTCCTCGTTCTACAATTTGGACGGAGTCGCCCAGACGATGTCCTCCGCGCCTAACGGTCACTCGTCGCGTTCGGTCGCGTCCCCCTCGGTCGCGTCGTTCGCCGACCGCCTCCCCCCCCAAAACATCGAGGCCGAAATGGGGGTCCTCGGCGGCGTGTTGCTTAACAACGACATGCTCCACGAGGTCATGACGATCCTCACCGCGGACGACTTCTACCGCGAAGCGCATCAAACGATCTTTCGCGCCATTAGAGATTTATATGATCAAGGCAAGGGGGTCGACGCGATCATCCTCGCCGACGAACTCGTCCGCCGCGGCGAATTCGAACGCGTCGGCGGCGAAGAAATCCTCGCCGCGGTCCTCAACAGCGTCCCCCACGCCGCCAACGCCAAATATCACGCGCATATCGTCCGTCAAAAATCCATTAGTCGACATTTAATTCAAAGCTGCAACGAATCGCTCCAGGAGATCTACGACGGCAAACTGACCGCCGACGAGCAACTCGAATCCGCCGAACGACGCATCTTCCAGATCGCCGAGGAACAGGTCACCGGAGAAACCGTCGAACTCCGCGATATCCTTGGCAAAACGATGGACAGGATCGCGGCGCGGTCCGAATCGAGACACGCCGTCACGGGAGTCGGAACCGGATATTACGAACTCGACGACATGTCGGGAGGGCTGCAAAACGCGCAATTGATCATCCTCGCGGCGCGCCCCAGTATGGGTAAAACCGCGATCGCCCTTAATATATGCGAACATGTTGCTGTCAATTTGCGTAAAGGGGTTCTGGTCGTCAGCCTGGAAATGGTGCAAAACGAGCTCGCCGAACGGCTCATCTGCGCGCGGTCGAGGATCGACGGGCAGAAGCTCAAGACGGGTCAGAACTTAAGCACGCGAGACATGGCCCAACTCGGCAAGGGATTCGAGGAGCTGCGGTCGTCGCCGATCTTCATCGACGACACCCCCACGCGGACGATGCTGCAGATCACCGCGAACGCTCGACGCTTAAAAATGCGCCACGATATTGGACTTGTTATCGTCGATTATATCCAGTTGATCGAATCCGAAAGCGAGGACGGTCGCGATAACCGGCAGGAACAGATCGCCAAAATCAGCCGCAGGCTTAAAACGCTGGCTCGCGAGCTCGAGGTTCCCGTGATCGCGCTTTCACAGTTGAATCGAGCCGTCGAAACCCGCGAGGATCGCCGCCCCCGCATGGCCGACCTTCGCGAAAGCGGGGCGATCGAACAAGACGCCGACCTCGTGCTGCTGCTCCATCGCCCCGAGTATTACGACCCCAACGATCAACCGGGGCTCGCCGAGCTGATCATCGCCAAAAACCGCAACGGAGCGACGGGGAAGATCAAGCTCGCGTTCCTGAAAACGTTCTTCCGCTTCGAGAATCTCGCGACCGTCGCCGAACCGATCGACGCGGGCTCGTTCTAAGAGGCGATCCGGAAAAGCTCCCGAGACCCTTTCGGCTCGGCTCGATTTTACCGGTTTCGGCGCAAATTCAAAAACAACGCCTATCTTTATTAAAAATTTAGATGTCTATTTATCTTGTTTGGGAGGGCGAACCTCCCGGTGAGCCTCTTATCATACAAGCTGACGATCAAGATGTTTTGCCGTAAAGAATAGAGAATATAAAAAACGGCTCACCAGGAGGTTCGCCCTCCCAAAATCGGATCGCCCCACACCCTCCAAATTCGTTCCGCCCTCCCAAAATCGACTTATCCTTCCCCGAATTTTCAACGTCTTCATAAGCTCGTTTTCGGCCTCCCATTTTTGGATACGGCATTAAATTTGGCGGATATGTCTCCTCACAGGATATTTTTTTGGGAGGGCGAACCTCCCGGTGAGCCTCTTTTCATACAAGCCGTCGTTCAAGATGTTTTGCCGTGAAGAATAGAGAATATAAGAACGGCTCACCAGGAGGTTCGCCCTCCCAAAATCGGATCGCCCCACACCCTCCAAATTCGTTCCGCCCTCCCAAAATCGACTTATCCTTCCCCGAATTTTGAACGTCTTC